>DHDW01000010.1:31507-32696 GCA_002399565.1 Bacteroidales bacterium UBA4866
AAATGAAAGAAAAGAAAGATCGTTTTGATGATGCGCTTCATGCAACAAGAGCTGCAATTGAAGAAGGAATTATTCCTGGAGGTGGAGTTGGATATATTCGTGCAATAAAATCTTTAGAAAAATTAAAAGGCGATAATGATGATGAAGAAACAGGGATTCAAATAATTCGTCGTGCATTAGAAGAACCGCTTCGTCAAATTGTTGAAAATGCAGGTTTGGAAGGAAGTGTTGTTGTTAACAAAGTTAAAGAACTAAAAGGCGATAATGGTTTCAATGCAAGAACAGAAGTTTATGAAGATCTTCACAAAACAGGAGTTATTGATCCAACAAAAGTATCAAGAATTGCTCTTGAAAATGCTGCATCAATTGCAAGCATGATTCTTACTACAGAATGCGTGCTTTCAGAAATTAAGGAAGATGCACCTCAAATGCCTGCTGCTCCAGGAATGGGCGGTATGGGAGGAATGTACTAATAATAACTTTTCATAATAATAATTTTAGCCCCCTTTTCTCTAAAGGGGGTTTTTGCTTTTAAGAGAAAAAATAATATCTTTGCACTTTAAAAATATAAACAAAAAATAGTATGATACAAAGAATTCAGACCTTATGGTTAGCCTTTATAGTTTTATTATCAGTTGCTGCATTTTTCTTCCCAATTGTAGATTTTACTTTTGAGTTTAAATCAATGCAGACTACACAATATTATGGTCTTTTGCCACAACCTTCAACTCAAGATAGCGAACAATTTATTCAACTTACTCCAGCTTGGAGTTTAGTGTTTATGCAAATTGGAGTTGCTCTAATTGCAATTGTTTCTATTTTTCTATATAAAAACAGACCTTTGCAGGTTAAGTTTGCTGCAGGAGGATTATTGTTTTTGACAATTTATATAGCATTTCTTTTATTTGTAAAGGTGGATGGATTAGAAAAAGGGATTACGGATTTGTATGCTGCCCCAATTGTTAATTATAATAAAATAGCAGTTAGTTTTCCTATCCTTCAACTACTTCTATTTATTTTGGCACAAAGAGCAATCAGAAAGGATGAAAGAATAGTTCGTTCTTCCGATAGATTAAGATAAAATAATTTCAAAAATGTTTGGTAGATGTTGTAATTATTGTATCTTTGCACCCTTAAATCAAGATATGTCTTAATGACTTATAGGTCCCATAGCTCAGTTGGTTAGAGC
>DHDW01000010.1:32793-40969 GCA_002399565.1 Bacteroidales bacterium UBA4866
CTGACTCATAATCAGGGGGTCCTTGGTTCGAGCCCAAGTGGGACCACGTTAATTGAAAAGGCCTTTAATTTTAAAGGCCTTTTTTGTTTATATGTAAATAATGAAAAAAGTAGTTGTTTCGGTAAGTAACGATTTAATAACAGATAATAGGGTTGATAAGACCTGTTCTACCCTTGTTGAGGCTGGCTATGATGTTCATTTAATTGGAAGATTAAAGAGAAATAGTCCTCAAATGAATAAAAGAAACTATTCTTATTCAAGAATGCATCTTTGCTTTTATACAAGTTTCTTTTTTTATGCTGATTTTAATCTCAGGCTTTTCTTCAAACTTCTGTTTTCCAAACAAGATATTCTTTGGTCTAATGATTTAGACACTTTATTGGCAAATTATTTAGTGTCCAGAATTAAGAAAATTCCCTTGATTTTTGATTCTCATGAACTTTTTACTGAAGTTCCGGAATTAAAATACAATAGGTTTGCTAAATGGTTTTGGAAAAGAGTTGAAAAAAGAATAGTTCCTTATTTAAAATATATAGTAACTGTTTGTAATCCTATTGCAGATTATTTTAAAACGGAATATGGGGTTAATTCAATTATTGTCAGAAATTGTCCAAGAAAAGATAGTATTAAAAAGCTTAAGTCAAAACAAGACTTGAATATGCCAGATAAGCCGATTTTGGTTTGGCAAGGAGGAGGATGCAATATTGAAAGAGGGATGGAGGAATTGATTGAGAGTATGCAGTGGGTTGATGCTTATTTGTATATTATTGGAGATGGGGATGTATATAATAAGTTAAAAAAATTGGCTTCAAACTTTGGAGTGAGAAATAAAGTATCTTTTGTTCCAAGAATTCCTTTTGAAGATATGATGCAATATACTTTTAATGCAGATATTGGGCTTTCTTTGGATAAAGATACTAATCAAAATTATGCAATCAGTCTTCCAAATAAGCTTTTTGAATATATTCATGCAGAGTTGCCAATAATAATAACACCGTTGAATGAAATAAAAACAGTTGTTGAAACGTTAGATATATGTGATTTTTTAGTTAATCATAACCCATTAAATATTGCTTCTCAGATAAATTCTCTTTTAAATGATAAAGAAAAAAGAGATTTGTATTCTGAAAACTGTAGAAAAGTTAAGCACATACTTTGTTGGGAAGAAGAACAAAAAAAGATAATAGAATTATTAAGTAGCATCTAAAATGTTTTCAATATTAATACCTACATATAATTTTGACTGCTCAAAACTATGTCAAGACCTTCATAAGCAGGCTTTAAAGATTGGAGAAGAATTTGAGATTCTGGTTTATGATGATTTCTCTACAAAGAAATATTCTCAGAACAAAGAGCTTTCAAATTTATCTAATGTTATTTATAAAGAGTTACCCAGAAACTATGGCCGTGCAGCAATTAGGAATCTTATGGCGAAAGAGGCTAAAGGGACTCACCTTTTGTTCTTGGATTGCGATGGTGAAATTGCTTCAAAAAATTATCTTTGTTTATATCATAAATTTAAAGATGAAGCTGATGTTATTTGTGGAGGAAGAATTTATCCTGAGAGAGAAAAAATTAAACAAAAGTTTTATTTGCATTGGATTTATGGCAAAAAGCGAGAGTCTAAATGTAATAGATGTAATGCCAAGAGTTTTATGACAAATAATTTCTTAATTAGAAAAGATATTTTTGAAACTTCTCAATTTGATTCAACTATGTTGGGTTACGGACATGAAGATACTGCTTTTGGGGTTGATTTAAAGAAAAGGGGATGTAAGTTTAAAATAATTAGTAATCCTGTTATTCATATTGGGCTTTATGATGCTAACGAATTTGTTAACAATACTCGTAATTCTATAAGAAACCTTGTTGATATTATTGATAAAAATAATAACTTGGAAGATTTCTTTGATATTAAGCTTGTGAAAGCTTACTTTCAAGTGAATAAATATAAGCTTAGAAATATTACTATATTTTCATATAAATTATTGAGAAATGTTATTGAAGTAAACTTAAGGAGCAAACATCCTAATTTACATCTTTTGGACTTCTATAAATTAGGATATTTTTCGCAGCTTTCAAAGGAAAAACAAGCCAATAAAGTTAGGCTTATATAACTTTTCCGTTTTCGCAGCAAATTACTCTTGAACGGAATTTTTCTATAACAAGATAATCGTGTGTTACCATAAGAATGGTTGTTTTGTATTCCTTGTTGATTTTCATCAATAGTTTAACTATATCTTCAGAAGTAATTGGGTCAAGATTTCCTGTGGGCTCATCTGCAATTATTAGTTTAGGTTGATTTACAATTGCTCTTGCAATTGCAACTCTTTGCATTTCTCCTTCGCTTAGGCTATATGGCATTTCTGTTTCTCTTGATGCCATTCCAACCTCTTCCAAAGCAGAGGTGACTCTTGTCTTAATTTCTTCCTTGTCTTTAATGCCAATTGATTTTAGAACAAAAGCAATATTTTCAAAGATGTTTCGGTCTTGAAGAAGTTGAAAGTCTTGAAATACAATTCCAAGCTTACGTCTTAGCATTGGTATGTTTTTCTTCTTTAATTTATTTAGACTATAGCCACAAACTTCTCCCTCTCCAGCCTTTAGCGGGATGTCTGCATAAATTGTTTTTAAAAGAGTGCTTTTGCCTGTTCCTGTTTTCCCAATAATATATAAAAACTCACCTTCCTCTATCGTAAGATTGACATTACTTAATGTCATTTTCCCTTGTGATAGAGTGGCATCTGAAAATTTAATAATTGGACTTAATCTCTCTTCTAACGTTGTTTCTTGTGTTTCTTGCTCTTGTGTTAGAGGATTAATATTGATATTTGTTTCTTCTACTGAGTTAATTTCTTCTGACATCTTAATTTCTTTTTCATTAATTCTAACCTTCTTTTAGTAATATAGGAAACAGATATTACATATAATATAAATAATACAACTAATAAAGGGATAAAAATATTGTCTGTAAATATTACTGAAAAGATAAGTCCAAGTATAGATGTGATAATTGAAAATGCAAGTGTTATTAAGGTGCTTGTCTTATGAGAGGCTCCAGTTCTAAGAAGGAAGTGATGAATGTGAGATTTGTCAGGAGAGAATGGGGATTTTTTCTTAAGTACTCTTGCACAGAAAACTCTTAAGGTATCCGCTAAAGGAATATAAAACAATGAAACCACAACTCCAATTTTAGATTTTATTTCAAATCCTAATAAGTTAAAATCATTATGATTATGACCATTAAAGTTTATTGCTGAAACCATAGCACACGCAATAATAGTCCCAATGAAAATTGAGCCTGTATCTCCCATAAATATTCTTGAAGGTTCCCAATTATAATAAAGAAAGCTAACCAAAGCTCCTATTATACTAATACAGATTATAGTCCAGAAATTAGGGTTATGAAATGCTATTTCAGAATGGTTATTCCCAAGAAAAAGGAAAAAAATGAATAGAGGGATGAAAATTATTAAAGCTTGAGTTGTTGCTTGTCCGTCAATTCCGTCAATTAGGTTGTATGTATTAATTATAACAACGAAGAAAAATATAGTAACTACATAACTAACCCAAAGTGGCAATTCATAAATACCTAAAAATCCATAAAGATTATCAATAAGTATTCCCATTCTGCAGAGGAAAAGAATTGCCATTATTTCAAGAACTAATTTGCTTTTTGCCGTAAGGGAATTCATGTCGTCTCTTACTCCAACCACAATTAAACAACCAATAATGAGGATAAATGTAATGGTAGAATCAATATTCTCATTGTTTGATAAATATGGTAAGGATACAATATATGACGCTAAGAATGAAATAAAGAGAATTAATCCTCCAATATTTACTTTGAGGCCTTTATGGATTTTGCGTCCTCCTGAATGGTCTAAAACTTTAAATTTTAGCATTAGTTTTATATAGTAAGGCATAATAAATAGAACTAATAATGCTGAAATAAGAAAACAATAAATGTATATCATAGATTTACTTTTAAATTAAAGTGCAAAGATAAATATTTGAATCATTAAAAAAAAATATAATTAGAAATTAATGATTAAATTGCTCTCTTTGCCAGTATTCATTAGTAAGTCTATGCATGAAAGGTTTCTTGTAAATGGAAATTTATCAGAAAAACATTGAATGTATGGAGTAAATTTAATACTTGAATCGTTTTCTCTCTTATTTGCAAAGAATTTGTTCCTGAAATCGTAATCTTGATTTATAATATTATAGTTTTGAGTAAATTCAATTTTTGTTTTAATGTCAAACTTATTTATAAAGTAGTATAATATATCTAAGTTCAGGTCAATAAGTTTTTCATATTTATTTGTAAAGAAATTTTTTATGTCGTCTTCAAAATATTCAAAATATATACTCTTGCTATATGCAGAAGTAATTGTTCTCCATGCTTTAATATTCCAATTCTCTGTATAAGAAATTCTAATTTCTGAAGTTTTTTGTTTTATATTTGTTGCTTTAATTAAAGGAACATTTATGCTTAAAATTCCGTTTGCTGAAAGTATGTATGTCCTATTACGAAAGGTTTGTTTTGGAAAGTTTTCACATGTTTCAATACTTATGGTGTCGAACTTCCTTAAATTCATAAAGTACTCTACATTAGGGAAGAAGAAGACTGGGAATATGGGTGTAATGTTATTTTCCAAAGGTAACTGAAACTAGTTTATCGTCAATAAAATAAAAATCTATACTATAATCTTCAAATGAAATACGCATTTCTCCCCAATCTTCTTTTTCTTTTGTCTCATTAAAGATGTTATTCTTGATCATCAATTCTTCAATTTTTCTTGAAGTGCAATCTAATATTTTTTGTCCAAATATTGTTGCATCAAGATTATCAATATCAATGCAGGTTAATTTGCATGTCTCATTTGTTTCGAAAAATAAGCTTAATCCCAAGTTATCATAATGAAGAATTGTTGTCGGATAATCAATATCCTCTCCAATATTTTCAACATCATTTGGTTTTCCGAACAGCTTAATGGCTTGATCAATTGAGGAATTAAATGCTAATTCTCCAATGCCTTCTTTTAATTTTATTTCTAATTCCATATGAAAATCTATAAGATAAGTTTTGCAATAATAAAGAATATTTACAAAAAAAACAAGTTTTTCTGCCATTATTTGTAAACATGGAAATAAAAAATAAAATTATATTTCTGATATAAAGATATATAGAGGAAATGTGTATTAAAATTATTTGAAAAGATTTGCCAGTAATAAAAAAAGAACTACCTTTGCACTTCCAAAACAAAACGACTAAGTAGCTCAGTCGGTAGAGCACATCCCTTTTAAGGATGGGGTCCTGGGTTCGAATCCCAGCTTAGTCACTAAGATATAATAACTTTTTTACGTCACTCTCTTTGTGAAAAGCAGGTGACGTTTTTTTATCCAAAAAAATCACCGATTTTTTCTTTTTAATCACCGATTTTTTTGAAAAAAGTCCCTTATATTTTTTCTCAAACTTTGTTTATTTTCTCAAAGCTTTTTCTGCAATTAAATATTTTATTTTTCTGATTAATTTGATAACTTTTCTGTTTTTAAAACTTTAAGTCTTATATTTGCAAAACAATTTTAATAATCATTAATCTAAGTTGATATGAAAAAAATATTCTTATCTTTAATAATTTGTTTCTTGGTTCTCCAAAGTAATGCCCAAAATGATTCAATAGATATTCAACATTACGACATTAATTTAGATATAAATAATTTAATAAAAGGTAAACACAAAGGGTATTGTATTGTAAGAGCAAAAGTTGTAAATCCAACAAGTCGAATTATAAGGCTAAATCTTTTAAATCATAATGTAGATTCTGTTTATCTTAATGGCGCTCCTACAATCTACTCTTACCTTTCTCCTAATTTGGATGTTTCTCTCCCTGCATATGTTCAGAATAATGAAGAGGTTGAGGTTTGTGTCTGGTATAGTGGAGCTCAGGTAATTGAACTTTATGGATGGGGAGGAATTCACTATAATCCAGAAATAATATATTCTTTAAATGTTGCAATAATGGATGCTCAGCATTCATTTGCACGCAGCTGGTTCCCTGCACAGGATTATTTTAGTGACAAAGCAACTTTTAATTTAAACATTACAACTCAAAATACAAGAAAAGCAATTTGTGGTGGTCTATTAGATAGTATTTCTGTTGTATCTGATTCTTCCTCATCATGGCATTGGAGAATTCCTCAAACAATAGCTCCATATTTAGTGGCTGTAACTATTGCAGATTATTGCTTAGTTGAAGATACTATTCAAGGAATTGCAAAGAATTTTCCGCTACAAATTTATTGTTTCCCTGCTGATAGCTCAACTATTAGAGGGAAAATAGATTTAATTAAAGATGCTTTTCATGCTTTGGAAAATAATTTTGGAGAATTTAGGTTCAATAGAGTTGGATATTGTGTTACCCCTTTGGGAAGTATGGAACATGTTGATAATATTTCATTAGCTTATAGTGCTGCAGTTGGACAAGGTGATGGAAATAATAGTAATATAGTTCATGAGTTAGGACATAGTTGGTTTGGAAATTACATGGGAGGAGAGTCTGAATTAAATATGTGGATTAAGGAAGGTTGGACTTCATGGAGTGAGAATATATCTTTTGAAGGACATTATGGAAAGGAACATGCCAAAAATTATTTTAGAAATAATATGGAAATGGTTTTAAATAAAATGCCAATTGATGAAGGCTATAGAATATTATATGGAGTAACTGGAGCTGATGTTTATTCAACAACAACATATAGAAAAGGGGCTGCAGTTGTTCATACACTAAGAGGATATTTAGGAGATAGTATTTTCTTTCCAGCTGTTTGCTCTATGTTAAATAATTATGGATATGGAATAATAAATACTTTCCAGATGAGAGATTATTTATCTTCAGTAACTAATATTGATTTAAATGATTTCTTTAATTTTTATGTTTTAGACAGCGGATATAATCATTATTCAATTTCAAATAAAATATTCAATGGTAATATTGCAACAATAACAATAAATCAAAGAACAGTTGCTAATTTAAATGGAGGTTGTCAAACAAGTAGAGTTCCTGTAACATTTATTGATGCAAATTGGAATAAAGAAAAAAGAATAATTGAGTTTAATAGTTCAACTTCAACTCAAAATATTAATCTAAATATTAATCCAATCAACTGTTTTGTTGATTTGGAAGAAGAAATAGCTGATGCTACATTAGATAACTATAAAACTATCAGTGGAGTTGGAAGACAGGATTTTGCAAATACATATTTTTATGCTAATGTAAAAAATAATCCTGATTCAGTTTTAATAAGGACAACACTTCATTGGGTAGGTCATGAAGATGAAAAACCTTTACCAAATGGTATAAAAAGAATAAGTAAAAAACATTATTGGACAATAGAAGGAGAAGGTATAGAAAATTGTGAAATTGAAGGAAATTTCTTTTATAAGATATTAGCTGGAGCAAATAATTTTGATAATGAACTTGTAAATAAATATTCAGGTTTAGATTCTCTTATTCTTCTTTACAGGCCTAATCAAGATTCAAATTGGATTGCAGTGAGAACTTCAAGACCTACCAATACAGAAGGTTATTTGACTTTAAATTCACTTTGGAAAGGAGATTACATAATGGGAGTAGGAGATGTGAACACAATTGGATTAGCAGCGGTCAATCAAAATTCTCCTCAGATGAAAGTTTATCCTAACCCTGCAAAAGAAAGCATAAATGTCAATTTTATAGAATTAAATCAAGATTTTGATTTGTTTATTTCTGACAATAGCGGAAAAGTACTTTATTCAGATAAAGTTAAAAAAGGGACAACTCAAATAAAAATTAAAAATAATTTATCTTCGGGATTATACCTCTTAAGACTTGTTTCTGAGGATAAAACATCACATCTTAGAGATAAGATTATCATCATTAAATAAAAAATATTCTTTTTAGTGTTTACTTTTTTTCTGAATTGGTTGTTATTATATTAGTAAAGGATTTATGAAAAAGGACGAAAAGGAATTATTAGACTTAATAAATCTTTGCAGACGTAATGACTCAAGGGCCCAAAAAGAACTATTTAATAGCTACAAAAATCAAATGTTTGCTTTATGTTTGCGATATTCAAAGAGTAGTTCTGAGGCTGAGGATATGTTGATGCAAGGATGGTTAAGGGTATTTAG
>DHDW01000010.1:41076-41422 GCA_002399565.1 Bacteroidales bacterium UBA4866
AAGGATGGTTAAGGGTATTTAGTAAAATTGATTACTTTGAAATAACCGATGAGTTTAAAGTTTCTCATTTTGAGTCTTGGCTTCAAAGAGTAATTATAAATAATGCTATTAACACATATAGAATAAATAAAAAGTATAATAGTTTAAATGATTTTGAGCAGGTGGTAGAGAATAAGGATTTTAATTTGTATGAATCAGATTATGTCTTTTCTGAAGAAGAGTTGATAAATTGTGTTCAAACACTCCCCAAATCATTAAGAGTTATTTTTAATCTTTGTGCAATTGATCAATATAGCAATAAAGATATTAGTGAGATATTAAACATGAGTCAAAATAGCGTTAAGAT
>DHDW01000010.1:41512-52258 GCA_002399565.1 Bacteroidales bacterium UBA4866
ATGAGTCAAAATAGCGTTAAGAGCAATCTTTACAAAGCCAGACAATTGTTGAAAGAAAAGTTAGAGAAAATAGAAAAGAAGAAAAATGAATAATATAGATAATATTTTTAGTAAATTAAAAGGTACAGAAAAAGAGGCTCCTGATATTTGGAATAAGATAGAATTAGAACTAAATAATACAAAGAATATCAGTAATAATACTAATCAAATTGCTCCTAAACAAGGAGTGATGAAGGAATTTGTTGACAAAGTTTTAAATCTTTCTACTACCATTAAGACAATAGGAATTATAACTGCTGCATCAGTAGTTGGTGTGGGAACATATTTAATCGTTAATAATAATTTGAAAGATACTCCTGTAAATAATGAAATTAATCTGGGAAATAATCTTAACACGAATAATTCAAATCCAAATCAAATCAAGCAGTCAGATACATCTAATATAAATAATAATTCCTTAAGAGAAAATCTTATTGTTGATTCAAAATCAAAAATCAATAAAGAACAAAATAATGATATTGTAATAGAATATAATATTAATGATGATCCACGTAGAGTATTGTCAAATGAAAATTATACAATTGAACCCATAAATAATAACACTAATACTTCAGAATTGATTAAAAATAATAAGATTGAAATTGTGGAGACTGAAGAGGATAAAATTGCTCCTATTGAGGATGAAATTCCTGAATTTAAACCTTCTAATGTAATAACTCGAAATGGAGATGGAATAAATGATTACTTTGTTATTAAACATGTAGAGAAGTTTCCAGAAAATAGTATTGTTATCTTTGATGCAAGAGGTAAAATTGTTTACAGACGCAAAGGTTATAAAAATGATTTCTCGGCTATAAACCTTCCTATTGGTACATATTTTTATAAGTTTGAATACAACAAATTAGGAAAAACAATCTGTAAGTCTGGAAGCATAACTGTCATGCAATAACAAGTCCTTTATCCATTTTTTAGATATAAATATTCTTAATTTTAATTGAGTAACACAAAAAGTTACTAATATTGCAAATTATTTTTTGCAAATATTATGAATCCAAGAGTAAACAAAAAAAGAGTAATAGTTAGCTTTAATAAGCTCAGTTCGGAGCAGATTCTTCAATTTAGCGAAGCATATCCAGAAGGTTATGCGTCGCATATACAGAAAATTACTAAGCCATCGGGTGAAATAATTTATGTTGTTCCTTTTGATACCGAAGAAGCTATCTATATGGTTAAAATTGATGTGAAAGTTGATCAAAAACTCACAGAAGAAGAATACGATAAGGAAATATTCAGTCAAACTAAAGCACCTGATTTTGTAGAAGAAACCCCAGAGGAAGAAGAAGAGGAGGAAAAGCCATCTAAGGATACTTTTGTTCTAATTCATGGAGATTATTCTGACAAAGAAGAAGAGGATGATGATGAGGATGATGAAGATGAAGTCGAAGAAGATTAAATAAATGAGAAAATGAATATCTTTGAAAAACAAAAAGAAACTCAAGATAAGATAAATCAAGCGTTATCTAAAGTTAAACACTTAGTTGCTGTTGGAAGTGGTAAAGGAGGAGTGGGGAAATCTACAGTTGCTGCCAATTTAGCAATATCTCTTTCTAAACTTGGCTTTAAAGTAGGTTTAGCGGATGTTGATATTTATGGTCCCTCAATTCCAACTCTATTTAATATAGAAAATCAAGAAGTTGCTGGTAGGGAAATTGATGGTAAGGTATATATTGAGCCTATTGAAAAGTTTGGAATTAAACTTATGTCCATAGGTTTTTTTGTAGGTGGCGATAAAGCTCTAATTTGGAGAGGACCAATGGCATCTAATACAATAATTCAATTGATTTCAGATACTTTATGGGGTGAGTTGGATTATTTAATTTTCGATATGCCTCCAGGAACAGGAGATATTCAACTTACTATTTCTAAAGATCTAAAAATTTCAGGAGCTATTTTTGTTTCAACTCCTCAAGAATTGGCTGTTGCTGATGTTAGAAGAGCAGTTAATATGTTCAATAATAAAGATATTAATGTTCCAATATTGGGTTTAGTTGAAAATATGGCATACTTTACTCCAAAAGAATTACCTGATAATAAATATTATATTTTTGGTAAAAATGGAACTAAAAATTTGATTGATGAATTAAACCTTGAACTTTTGGAGCAAATACCAATAACTGAAGGTATTTCTCAAACAAATGATAGTGGAAATCCAATAAGTTTGGATAATGAAGCGTTAGAAACAAAACATTTTATGAGTTTGGCTTCTAAAATAAATAAAAAATTAAATAAATAACCCTTTTCTTTGTTTCAGAACTCTAAATACACTATTTATGTTGAATGTAAAGTGAGAGAGTTGAGATAAGAAAACAAAAAATAAAATTTTATGACACCACAAGAAAAACAAGATTTAGAAATAAAAGTTAAAGAAGTGCTTAACAAGATAAGACCTTATCTTCAAAATGATGGAGGAGATCTTCGTTTTGTAGAATTGACAGACGATAAAGTAGTTTATGTAGAGCTTCAAGGGCATTGTGGATCTTGTCCTCATGCAATGATGACTCTTAAACAAGGAGTTGAGCAAGCCGTTATAGAAGAATTGCCTGAAATCAAGGCTGTAGAAAGGTATATGTAATATGATTTATACCAAAACAGGAGATAAGGGCACAACTTCACTTATTGGAGGAAAGAGGGTAGATAAGTTTGACCTTAGAGTAGAATGTTATGGAACTCTCGATGAGCTAAATTCTCACATTGGACTGGTTAGAGACTTAATAATTAAAAGAGAGAAAAAAGGAGGAAAGACTAATTTAGAAGCTCAAAACAATAAACTTACACAAGACCTTCTTAGAATTATAAATTCTATGTTTAAGCTTGAATCAATTATTGCTTCTTTGCCAGAAAGTAAAGAAGATGCTGATAAAATTTCAGATCAATTTTGGAAAGATTCTTCTTTAGATATAGAGTGGCTTGAGAATAAGATTGATAATATTGAACAAAAGTTGCCTAAATTTAAAAACTTTATTCTTCCAACAGGATACTATATTTCTTCGCAAGCACATATTGCAAGAACAGTATGCAGAAGAGCAGAAAGATTGCTTGTAAAGCTAAATAGAGAAAGTTTTGTTTGTGATATATCATTGATTTACATAAATCGTCTTTCAGATTATTTATTTTGCCTTTCAAGATTTTTGATGAAAGAGTATAAGCAAGATGAAATTTACTTTCATGATTAATCTAAACGGCGTTTAATTATAAATAATCGCTAACTTTTTTCTGATAGGTCTCAGTTACTTCTTTAATAATTGAGACCTATTTTTTTGATATCTAATATTCTACCTCTAACATATTAGACTTAATAATATTTTAAGGCTTAATATTCTAATTTATATACAGTCCCTTTTTTGCTAAATAAGGTAATAATCTACTTACATCAAGTAAAAATTTATTAAAATCAAGAATAAATTCTGCAAGGTGGCAGGATGTAGGTTACATGGTGGCAGGATGTAGTATGCAAGGTGGCAGGATGTAATGTGTATGGTGGCAGGATGTAAAATTTAATCCTCATCTTTTTTAATTATAATAGGGGTTTGATACATTTATGTCCGATAAAAACAAATTAAGTAGTAATTTCTCATATCATCTTTTGTTCATTTATGTTTTCATATATTATTTGCTCAACCTCTTTCAAAGCTTATTTTAGATTAATTTAATGAATGGATGGGGAGAAGATGGATTTTTCCTAAAAATAATGTCTGAAAATTAAAAATTTAGGAAGGTTTTATGGAGGGAAGAACACTTAAAATTAAATTTCTTCAGCAAAAAAAGTGGCGAAAATTTGTTTGTTAATGAAATAATATTACTTTTGCAAAAAATTTAAGGTATATACTTATATTAGCCTTTGTACTTTTAAAATATTATTGAACAATGTATTGGACATTAGAATTGGCATCAAAATTGGAAGATGCTCCTTGGCCAGCAACAAGGGAGGAATTATTGGATTATGCTTTAAGAAGTGGTGCACCACCTGAAGTTATCGAAAATCTTACCGAAATGGAAGATGAAGGAGAAACTTATGATAGCATAGAGGAAATTTGGACAGATTATCCTACGAAGGAAGATTTCTTTTTTCATGAAGATGAATATTAAAATTTTTTGTTAATAACTTGGAAGCGTTTTGATTTTTTCAGAACGCTTTTCTTTTTCTATTAATTCTTTTTCTATATTTGCATTGACAATTAACCCTTAAAAAAATTATTTATGAAGAAATCTTTACTTTTTTGTCTTTCATTATTAATAACCTTTTCTTTATTTTCTCAAAACATTGGAATTGGGATGAAGGGATTTATTAATAACTATCAGAAGAAGTCTAAATCAATTTTTTCTGAGAAATACCCAATAAGAAATATTGATGGAGTTGAATATCTATCAGCAATTGCTAAGGTTAACTGCAACTTTCAAGATAAAAGCATTACTGAAATAGGTTGTAGGATAGGGGCAAAATTTGGGAATATCTATACAGTTTATATTCCAATTTGCAGAGTAAATGAAGTGTTGCGTTTAGATAACATTATCGATATAGAAACTTCAAGAAAGATTAATGGTCCATTATTAGATAAAGCCACCAATGATGTGAGTGCAGATTTAGTTTGGCAAGGATTTGAACTTCCTCAAGGCTATTCTGGCAAGGGAGTAATTGTTGGAGTAACTGATTGGGGTTTTGATTACACTCATCCAATGTTTTATGATACTACAATAAATAATTATAGAATATTGGCAGCTTGGGATCAGTTTCGTAATCAAGGACCTGCACCTGATAGTATGTTCTATGGAACTGTGTTTTATGGGCAACAAGCCTTACTCCAAGCTCAGAGTGATACATTAAATATATATAATATAGGAACACATGGAACTCATGTTAGTGGGATTGCTGCAGGAGCAGGAGCAGGTACTCAATATAGAGGTGTTGCTTACGATTCCGAATTGCTTATGGCAACTTTTCTTATTGATGAAGCTGCAATTTTGGATGCATACTATTGGATGAGAAATGAAGCAAAGAAAAGAAATAAACGTTTGGTGATAAATGGAAGCTGGGGTTTGTATCATTTTGGGATGATGGATGGAACATCATTATTAGATCAAGCTGTAAAGCAAATGGCCGATTTGGATAGTGTAGTATTTGTTACAAGTGGGGGGAATAATGGAACTGAAAAGTTTCATGTAAAGAAGATATTTACAAATAATGATACAATATCTACAGGTGTTGGTTTTGATTTACAGTCCAATAGTGATAATTATTGGGGGCAAACAATCACTATGGCTGGAGACAGTACAAATAGTTTTGCTTCAAGACTTGAGTTCTATAATGAGTTTTTTGAATTAATTTATTCAACACCTTGGATAAATACATTGACAAATGATTTTATTAATGACACTTGTGTTATAAATAATGGTGATAGCCTAATCTTTAGAACAACTACAACTGCTTCAACCCTAATTTCAAACAGACCTATAGCAGAATGGGAGGTTCGTTTATCCAATTACACATTGGGGAAATACTTTGTAGTGCTTTCAACAACATCTGCTCAAGGTTTGGTTCATGCCTGGAATGTTGCTTGTTTGAGTACTGGAGTAGGGAATTGGGGATTAGATTTTGCAAAATATAAAGCAAGCCATATTTTAGGAGATAGTCAATATGGTGTTGGAGAACCAGCAGTTGGTGATGGAATGATATCTGTTGCAGCTTATAATTCACAGCTAAGAGGTTCCTCTTCAGGGGGAGCAAGAGCTGGATTTTCAAGCATTGGACCAAGAATAGACGGAGCAATTAAGCCAGAAGTTGCTGCTCCTGGAGTTGCTGTGATTTCTTCCATTTCTTCCTATTCAACAGAAACATATCCAAGTATTAGAGATGTATATTTTAATGATAAAACTTATTCTTTTACTGCACTATCAGGTACATCAATGTCTTCTCCAATGGTTACAGGAATTGTTGCTCTTATGCTGGAAGCAAATCCATATTTAACTCCATCGCAAATAAAACAAATTTTGAAAGAAACAGCTCGTAGTGATTATTACACTACTTCAACTCTTCCAAATAATAGTTGGGGTTGGGGAAAAGTTTCTGCATACAGTGCTGTTAAAAGAGCAGTTGATTTGATAGGTTTAGATGAGATAAAAGAAGATTTGATATTTGATGTTTACCCAAATCCAGCAAAAGAAGTTTTAAATATATATACTTCAAAAGAGATTAATCTAATAGAAATATTTGATTTATTAGGAAGAAAACAAATTTCAATTAAAGGCAATAGTATTCAAATAGACATATCTTCGTTAAAGAGAGGTATATATATTGTGTCTATTGATTTAGAAGGCAAGGTTTTAAAACGTAAAATAATAAAAAGATAGGTTTCTTATTAGGTAATATTAAAAATTATAGTAATTTTGAAGCTTGAAATAGGTGAGAAGAAAATTAACATTAAAAACAAATATAAATATGAAATTTCCAGAAAATTTAAAGTATTCAAATGACCATGAATGGTTAAGAATAGAAGGCGATGAAGCTTATGTAGGTATAACTGATTTTGCACAACACGAATTAGGCGATATAGTTTTTGTTGATGTTGATACAGAAGGCGAAACCTTAGATAAAGATGAAATCTTTGGTTCAATTGAAGCAGTTAAGACTGTTTCTGATTTAGTACTCCCTGTTTCTGGAGAAGTTTTAGAATTCAATGCTGAATTGGAAGCTAATGCTGCAGCTATAAATACTGACCCATATAATGCTGGTTGGATAATTAAGATGAAAATTACTAATCCTTCAGAAGTAAATGATTTAATGGATTCAGTTGCATATACTGCATTTATCGGACTTTAATAATATTCTGAAAGATAAAAAAAGATGCTTGGATATAAACTTCCTTGCATCTTTTTTTATTCATCTGCTTTATCTAATTAAATGAGTAAGAAATTTAATTTAATATTTTTTATTTTGTGGGTGGCTTTGATGTTTTTTGCAATTTTAGCTCCTTCAGAATCATTGCCCAAAGGTATTGGATTTTTTTCTTTTATACCTCATTTCGATAAATTTGTTCATGCCATAATGTTCGGAGGTTTTGCATTTTTATTATTTGGGCTATTCTTTCCTCCAAAAACAATTGCTTATTCCTCCAAAATTACAATTTTAATCTCTGTTTGTTTTGCTGTTTTTACAGAAATAATGCAATTTCTTCTTGGAGAATATATTCATAGGTCTTTAGAATTTATGGATGTTATTGCAGATATTTTTGGAATAGTTTTGGCAATAGGATTATGCGTTTTTATTGTTAAAAGAAAGAAAAGAGATAAGGTTTGGAAAAGGTAGAAAATAAAAAAAGTAAAAAAAGTGTTGCTAATAAAAAATTAATTTCTATCTTTGCAAACTCAATTAGTGGAAATAATAAGAAAAATATAAACAAGTAGGTATTAGGATATGTATTTAGAAGCCGAAAAGAAAAAAGAATTTTTTGCTCAATATGGTAAATCAGAGAAAGATACTGGTTCCATTGAAGGGCAAATAGCATTATTCACTTTCAGAATTCAACATTTAACTCAACACGTTCGTGGAATGAAAAACGATAAGTTTACAGAACGTTCATTGGTTAGATTAGTTGGTAAAAGAAGACGTTTGTTAGATTATCTAAAAGATAAAGACGTTGTAAAATATCGTGAATTAATCAAGCAATTAGGTATTAGAAAATAATATTTCAAGTACTTAATATAAAAATTAAAAAGGCAATTAGCTTCTAATTGCCTTTTTGTGTATAGAATAGTTTAAGGAGCAAACTTAATTAAAGGATAAGAAGTAAACACGTAATCTAATTAGGCTCCAATTAGAAAGAGGTAAAATAATAGAAAGAAAAAGATGCAAGCAATCAAAAAAGTCTTTACAATTGAAGACGGAAGACAAATTGAAATTGAAACAGGTAAATTAGCAAAACAAGCTGATGGTTCGGTAGTAGTAAGAATGGGCGATACAATGCTCTTAGCAACTGTTTGTGCTAAAAAAGAGGCAGGAGATAATGTTGATTTTATGCCACTAACAGTGGAATATCAAGAAAAATATGCGGCAGTAGGACGTTTTCCTGGAGGGTTTTTTAAAAGAGAAGCACGACCTTCAGAATATGAAATTCTAATTGCTCGTTTAGTAGATAGAGCTTTAAGGCCTCTATTCCCAGAGGATTTTCACGCAGAAGTACAAGTACAAATTACATTAATATCAGGAGATCAAACAACTCCTCCAGATGCACTTGCAGCATTAGCAGCATCATCTGCTTTGGCGGTATCAGATATCCCTTTCAATGGACCAGTTTCAGAGGTTAGAATAACTTATATTGATGGTAAATTTGTTATTAACCCTTCAATTGAGGATTTGGAAAAAGCAGAATTAGACCTAATTGTTGCTGCAACCGAAGATAATATAATGATGGTTGAGGGAGAAATGAAAGAGGTTTCTGAAGAGTTGATGTTAGAGGCTTTAAAAATTGCTCACCAATCAATCACAACACATTGTCAAGCAATAAAAGATTTGGAACAAATGGCAAATAAAACTCAAAAAAGAGAATATTGTCATGAAACCAACGATAAAGAACTTCAAGAAAAAATACATAATGCTACTTATCAAGAATGCTATGACTTTGCAAAACAAGGAATAGCGAATAAATCAGTAAGATCAGAAGGCTTTGCAGCAATAAAACAAGCTTTCATTGATACTCTAACTGAAGAAGAAGCATCAGAAAAAGAGTTTTTGATTAGTAAATACTTCCATGCAACTGAAAAAGAAGCAATGAGAGATATGGTTTTGAACGAGAGAGTTCGTTTGGATGGAAGACGTTTAGATGAAATACGTCCAATATGGGCAGAGGTTGACTATCTTCCAACTCCTCACGGTTCTGCAGTTTTTACTCGTGGAGAAACACAATCTTTAACAACATGTACACTTGGGACAAAACTTGATGAGCAAATTATTGATGGAGCTATGATTGAAGGAAAGAATAATTTCATCCTTCACTATAATTTCCCTGGATTTGCAACAGGTGAAGTTAAAGGAAATAGAGGATTGTCAAGAAGAGAAGTAGGACATGGTAACCTTGCAATGAGAGCATTAAAACAAGTTCTTCCGACTTCAGAAGAATGTCCTTACACCATAAGAATTGTATCCGACATTTTAGAATCTAATGGCTCTTCATCAATGGCAACTGTTTGTGCAGGATGTTTAGCTCTTATGGATGCAGGAGTTCAAATCAAAAAACCAGTATCTGGAATTGCAATGGGATTAATTGCAAAGGATGGGAAATGGGCAGTACTTTCCGATATATTAGGAGATGAAGACCATTTGGGAGATATGGACTTTAAGGTAACAGGAACAGTTGATGGAGCAACAGCTTGTCAAATGGATATCAAATGCGATGGATTGTCATACGAAATTCTTACTCAAGCACTATTACAAGCTAAAGAAGGAAGAATGCATATACTTAACATAATAAATGAAACACTTCCAGCACCAAGAGAAGACTACAAACCACAAGTTCCAAGAGTTGTTAAGCTAACAATACCAAAAGAATTTATTGGAGCAGTAATTGGACCTGGAGGAAAGATAATTCAAGAAATGCAAAAAGAAACCAAGACCACAATTGTAATTGAGGAAAAGGGAGAATTTGGAGTAATTGACATTGTGTCTGTAAATAAAGAAGGAATAGATGCAGCCTTAGCAAGAATAAAAGGCATAACAACAGTTCCAGAAATAGGACAAGAATACGATGGTGAAGTTAAAAATCTTCAAACTTTTGGAGCTTTTGTTGAATTTCTTCCTGGAAAGGATGGTTTATTGCATATTTCAGAATTAGCATGGGAAAGAGTAAACAACGTTGAAGACGTTTTGAAAGTAGGAGACAAAATTAAGGTAAAACTTATTGAAGTTGACAAGAAAACTGGTAAATATAAGCTTTCACATAGAGTACTTCTTCCAAAACCAGAAGGATTTGTTGAAAGACCACAAAGAGAAAGACCAGAGCGTCCAAACAATAACCGTCCAAGCAACAACAGAAACAACTCCGAAAGACCAAGACCACAAAAGCCAGAACGTCCTTTGGATGAAGATTTCTACATATAAGAATTAGAAATAAAACATAAATCAATAAAGAGAATAAGAACACCAACTTATTCTCTTTTTTTATTCCATTAAAAATATAAAAGTACACATAATGATTCAAATATTTTTAGTATATTTGCAAAGAAAAAACAAACGTAAGTTTATTTAAGGACTATTTATATAAGAGCCCTTTTTCTTAAAATAAACTTTCTCCCTTCAAAATTAGCAGAAAAAAGATGCACATCTTTTACCATGAAAGATGTGCATCTTTTGTGTTGAAAGATGTACATCTTTAGGGTAATAACTCTTCGTTTTAGAAGTTTTAAATGAAGAGTTAGCATAATAAATTCTCGTTTCAATAGAATAACTCCTTATTTGATTTTTCTAATACCGGCTTTTTGGTAAAAAAACAACACTTATTTTTGGAACAAGCTGGACTTATATTATAAAAATACTAAGGTTTATTCAAATAATTAATTCTTGCAATAAAAACTACGTTAATAAATCATTCTCAAAAAGAAGAAAACCAACCTAAAACAAGCTTTTTTTGATATAAATATTGATAAAATAGCAATTTCTTAGCAAAAAAGATTAAAAAATATTTGGTAGTAATAAAAAAG
>DHDW01000006.1:0-3927 GCA_002399565.1 Bacteroidales bacterium UBA4866
GAAGCTCATCTCCTGCATTTGCTAATTGCAAGAGTAAAAACAAATCAACCATTGAATGAGCAACTGTTTCCGATTGACCAACTCCTACAGTTTCTACGATAACTACATCAAATCCTGCTGCTTCACACAATATTATTATTTCCCTTGTTTTTCTAGCAACTCCACCCAAACTTCCTGCTGAAGGAGAAGGACGAATAAAGGCATTTGGGTCAGTGGAAAGTTCTTCCATTCTTGTTTTGTCTCCTAAGATGGAACCCTTGCTTCTTTGACTGCTTGGGTCAATTGCCAAAACGGCAACCTTATGTCCACTATTTGTAAGATTCTTTCCCAAAACATCAATTGTTGTACTCTTTCCAACTCCTGGAACTCCAGTAATTCCTAAACGGATGCTCTTTCCAGCGTAAGGTAAACATCTCTCAATAATCTGTTGGGCTTTCTCTTGATGTTCGTATAGTGAACTTTCAACCAAGGTAATTGCTTTTGAAAGAATTGTTCTGTCTTTATTTAAAATCCCTTGAACATAATCTTCAATTGAGAGATTCTTTTTTTTGTTATATTTTTTCAGAAATTCCTTATTAACTTGATTTGGTTGTTCAATACCATCCAAAACTTTTAATGCTGAGTTCTTTTCTTTCATTTCTTCTATTCTCTATGGAAAGTAGTAGCATTTGCTTGTGCAGTTGGAGTAATAACTAAATCATTTATGCAAACATGTGAAGGAAGAGTTGCACAATAGATAATCGTTTTAGCAATATCTTCTCCTGTTAGAGGTGTATATCCATGATAGGTTGCATCTACTTTTTCTTTGTCTCCCTTAAATCTAACCATAGAAAACTCTGTTTCAACTGCTCCTGGACAAATGTTTGTAACTTTTATATTAAAAGGATTACAATCAATTCTCATTCCTTGTGAAATGGAGTTAACAGCTGCTTTACTTGCACAATAAACAGCTCCGTCTTTATAAACTTCCTTGCCAGCAATGGAACAAATATTTATTATATGTCCTTGTTTTCTTTCTTTCATCCAAGGAATTATTACTCTTGAAACATATAATAAACCTTTTACATTTGTGTCAATCATTTGATCCCAATCTTTATAATCTCCTTCAAATATTGGTTCTTTACCTGCTGCAAGTCCTGCGTTGTTTAATAAAACATCAATTTCTTTCCATTCTTTAGGAAGAGAGTTAAGACTATCTTCAACACTTGTTCTTTCTCTAACATCGAAGTTTAGAGAAAGAACTTTTATGTTATAATTCTCCTTAAGTTCTTTCTCTATATTTTCAAATCTTTCTTTACGACGACCTGTGATAATTAAGTTGTATCCTAATTTTGCAAATTCAATTGCAGAGTAATATCCTATTCCAGATGTTGCTCCAGTTATACATGCTATTTTGCCCATTTGTCTTAATCTAAAATTGCTTTAATTCCCGGTAGTGTTTTTCCTTCTAAGTATTCTAACATTGCACCTCCACCTGTTGATATGTATGAAACGTCTTTTGCAAATCCAGATTGATTAATGGCTGCAACAGAATCTCCTCCTCCAACAGCTGAGAATCCTCCTTGTTTAGTTGCTTTTGCTATATATTCAGCAACTGCAAATGTTCCTTTTGCGAAAGAAGGCATTTCAAAAACACCCATTGGACCATTCCAAAGAATTGTTTTTGATTCTAATATAATATTTTTGAATAATTCAATTGATTTTTCTCCAATATCCATTCCCATAAATCCATCAGGAATTGATTGGTCTTGAGTGTTCATTTTGTTCGCTTCATTGTCAAACTTGTCTGCAATAATATGATCAATTGGAAGAATTAACTTTGTGTTTTGTCTTTTCATCTCTTCAATCAATTCCTTAGCCAAATCAATCTTGTCTTCTTCGCAAATGGAAGTTCCAATATTTATTCCCATAGCTTTTAGAAAAGTATAAGTCATTCCTCCACCAATAATAATATTGTCAACAATGGGAGCAAGATTTTTTAAAATATCTATTTTAGAACTAACTTTTGAACCTCCAACAATTGCAGTGAATGGCTTGCTTGGATTGTTCATAAGTTTTTGAAGGTTTCTAACTTCATTTTCCATTAAGAAACCAAAGTATTTATCGTTAGGGAAAAAACGTGCAATGGTTGCTGTTGAAGCATGTTCACGGTGAGCAGCTCCAAATGCATCATTAACATATGCATCTCCTAATTTTGCTAACTTTTCTGCAAAAGCAACATCACCCTTTGTTTCTTCTGGATAGAAACGTATGTTTTCTAATAACATTACATCGCCATCTTCTAAGTTTGAGCTAAGTCCTGCGACCTTATCAACAAGTACTTCTTGAGTGAACATTACTTTTTTATTTAGCATCTCTGAAAGATGTTTTGCAACAGGATTCAAAGAATATTCTGCTTCAAATCCTCCTTTTTTAGGTCTTCCAAAATGAGCCATAATTATTACAGCTGCTCCATCATTAAGTAATTTATTTATTGTTGGCATTGACTCACGCATACGTGTATCGTCAGTAATGTTCTTGCTTTCATCTAATGGGACATTAAAGTCAACTCTTACTAATACTTTCTTGCCCTTAAAGTTTATATCTTTTATTGATTTCATAGCACTCTATGTATTAATTATTGTTTTTTTTTGTATTCTTTTTTTATTTTGTCAGTTTAATGTTTTCTTTATTTAGCTTGCAATTCTATAATAGAGATTATTGTAGCGACAGAGTTCTTTTAGGATAGTTTTTGTTAAAACTTTATGAAAGTACAAAGATATAAAATATATTATAACCAAAAAAACTAAAGAGGAAAAAATGCAAGAATTCAAATTTTTAAGACGCTTAGTTTTGTATTTGACCAAAATTTACTACCTTTGCATAGCATTTTTTTATAGAAAGGAGGATATAGCATGATTGAAACAATAAATTTTGAAAACGTTAAGTGGTTGCATATCCTTAACCCGAGCGAAGACGACTTTGATTTCCTTTTAAAAGAATATGAATTTCACCCTTTAGATATTGAGGACTGTCGTTCTGTTAATCAACGTCCAAAGATTGACGAATATGACGACTACTATTTCCTTATTCTTCATTTTCCTTTTTTCGACAAAGCTAATAAGTTTGTTAGAGTAAAAGAAGTTAAGATATTCTGGGGTAAAGACTATATTGTAACAATTGGTCGCTCTCATTGGGTAGTTAAAAACTTATTTAAAGATCTACAAAAGAAACATGAGCTTGGCAGTGAGGAATTATCTGACATTGTTCAAAGCTCTGATAGTTTGCTTTACAATATTTTGGATAGACTTATGGTTGAAACCTACACTCTAATCCTAAGAATTGGAACAGAGGTTGACGGAATCAACTACGATATATTCTCAAAGAAATCCGAAAAAGTTATTGAACAATTATCAATAACAAGAAAAAACATCATATCTCTAAATACAACTTTTAAACCTCAGGTTAGAGTATTCCATAAGTTTGAATCAGGGGGTATTAAAGGGTATGAAGAAGATATGGAAGATTATTGGGGAAATATATTAGACCAATATCAAAAGATGTTTGACTTGGTTGAAGATTATGGAGAGTTGATAGAAGGTCTTTCTCACACTTTCGATTCCTTACAGACTAATAAAACCAACGAAATAATGAGAATCCTCACTTTTATTTCAACCATAATGCTCCCTTTGTCGGTGATTTCTGGTATTTATGGAATGAATGTAAACCTTCCATTTATGCAAGAAGGATGGGTATTTGGAGTTATAATTGCTGTAATGCTTATTGTTGTCGTAGGATTTATATTCTATTTTAAGAAAAAACGTTGGCTATAAAAAATAGTATTCTCTTAAAAAAAAGATAAGCTTTTATTGCTTAAAAAAACATTGTATCTCAGGATTTTATATTGGGATGAGAATTGTTGTAAATTTAGACGCCGTATTTCACATC
>DHDW01000006.1:4078-30336 GCA_002399565.1 Bacteroidales bacterium UBA4866
GATGTGAAATACGGCGTCTAAATAATTGAGATATGGCGTGTGAAAAAATTAATCTAAAAACTTAAATTTTAGTTGGTGTGTTTCTAAACTTCTTTAATGGTTATCTCTCTTTTTTGGTCTTGAGTTTCTTTTATTGAGATAATAATATAATGTAAGGGCAACAGGTTGCTGACTTTTTCTGCCCATTCAATAAAACAATAGTTGCCACTGTAAAGATATTCTTCAAATCCAATGTCAAAGGCTTCCTGCTCTTTGTTTATTCTGTAGAAATCAAAATGATAAATATCTCCTGCCTTTTCAGAAAAGTATTGGTTTACAATTGCAAAGGTTGGAGAGCAAACATTATCATTTGCTCCTAAATGCTTGCAAATGGATTTTGTAAGAGTGGTTTTGCCTGCTCCCATTTCTCCTTCAAGAATAAATATCCTATCATCTTTGTAGGAGTCTATGATTTGTTGAGCAATTGTTTGAAGTGCAGAAATGGAATTTGCTATAAAAGTAGATTGCATTTATCTGTTTTTAATTGTTATAAAAGGAATCATTATTTCTTCCATAGAGATGCCTCCGTGTTGGAAGGTGTTCATATAATATTGTACGTATTGGTTATAGTTATTTGGATAGGCAAAGAAGTCGTTGGAACGAGTGAATATGTAAGGTGAGGTTATGGCAAGTTTTGGTAGGAATATTTGTGTGCAATCTTTCACTTCAAGCACTTCTTTAGGGTTATAGTCAAGTAGTCTTCCAACTTTGTAACGCAGATTGGTTGAAACACCTTTGTCCCCTTTTACTTTCACAGGTCTGTCAACCCTTACAGAACCATGATCTGTTGTGATTATAATATTAACTTTCTTGTCGCTCAAATACTTCAAAACATCCATAAGTGCTGAATGGCTAAACCAAGTTTGAGTAACAGAACGATAGGCTTTTTCATCCTCAGCGAGTTCTCTCACCAAGTCATTTTCCGTTCTTGCATGAGACAACATATCAATGAAATTGTAAACAATAACATTCAAATCATTATTGAGCATGTTTGGAAGAATATCTATCATTCTTTTCCCATATTGAACATTCAATACTTTATGATAGGTTGTTTTGAGGTTAAATCCAAAACGCTTCAGGTTTTCTTGCAAGAGTTCGTGCTCATTTTGATTTTTGTTTCCTTCCTTGTCTTCATTTACCCATAGAGAAGGATATTTCTTTTCAATCTCTGCTGGCATAAGTCCTGCAAACATTGAATTTCTTGCATATTGAGTTGTTGTTGGAATAATGCTAAAATAAATATCTTCATTATCTACCCTATAATATTCTTCAACCATTGTTTGAATAGCTTTCCATTGATCAAAACGGAAGTTGTCAATAACAATTAAGAAAGTAGGAGTTTTATTTTCCTTAAGCAAGGGGAATAGTTTTTCTTTCAATACAGTGTGAGAAAGGAGGGGCTTGTCTTCTTGTTGGTTTTTCAGCCAACTTTCATAGTTCTTTTCGTAGAAACGGCAAAACAAAATATTTGCTTCATCTTTTTGTTGGCGAAGGATTTCAAAAATACTTTCGTCTTGAGAAGTGGCAAGTTCCAAT
Organism: Bacteroidales bacterium UBA4866; assembly: GCA_002399565.1. Lineage (GTDB taxonomy): Bacteria > Bacteroidota > Bacteroidia > Bacteroidales > P3 > UBA10566. The sequence goes on from DHDW01000006.1 coordinate 5,654, forward strand.
TCCCAAAAAATTAATTTCTTGTATATTTCAGTCCATTGCTTAGAGTCCAATCTATCCATTAGACGCATGGATATTTCTCTAAATTGCTGTTGATAATTGAGTGTTGAGGTTTCACTTACTAATTTTTTTGCTTCAAGATGTTTCTTTAGAGCAAGAAGAATTTGGTTAGGATTAACAGGCTTTATTAAGTAATCAGATATTTTAGAGCCAATGGCTTGTTCCATTATGTGCTCTTCCTCACTTTTTGTTATCATTATAATAGGGAGGGAAGGATACTTGTCTTTAATAAGCATTAGAGTATCTAATCCAGAAAGTCCTGGCATATTCTCATCTAAAAAAACAATATCAACGATGTTTTGTTCCAAGAGTTCCAATGCTTCTTGTCCATCAGTAGAAGGTATTACTTCGTAGCCTTTTGTTGCCAAGAAAAGCATATGAGGTTTTAAAAGGTCAATCTCATCGTCAACCCAAAGAATATTAATCATAGCAGTGAAATTAAATTATTACAATATTTCTTCTAAACGAAGAATACTGAAAATATATTATTGTAATAATAATAAAAGGAGAGTGAATAATATTATAAATCGGTGCAGTCAAGATTATATTCCGTACTACTGCTACTTAGTTCAGGAATATCATTTTGAGTAATGCTGCTGCAATTTCCTCCCCAATCGTAAACAGGATATTCATTTGAATTGGCAGATGAAGTTGATTTTTCTTGATTTGCTGTGCAAACACAGTCATTTTGAGTGCAAGAAACTAATGAAATGCAGAAAAGAACTGCTGCTAAAAAGAATACTTTTTTCATAATTATTTATTGTTTTTGTTTTTTAAAAAGTCGACAATGAATTCTTCATCAATTGTAGTTAACTTATAAAGTTTCACAACATTTCCATTTTCCAATAAAAAAATTACTGGCATAGTGCCATGTGTTGTGTTTAGAAACGAAATTACATCAATAAAAGTATATTGTAAGGGTTTTGTATTGGATTCATTATAAAATTGAGTTAAAGGTTTTTCTTTACCTCCAAAAACTTCAATAAAATCATTCCTATCCAAATTATGCCTATCAATAATAATATCAATTTTCTTTGCAGCTCTCTTACAATATTTGCAGCTTGTGCTGTACCAACACACAACTTTTCTTCCTTTATCAATATCTAAGGCTTGCAAATTGTCATAACCTTTAACTTTTTCAAATACTTCAGGTCGAATGTCAACAGAATGTTTATAGATTTTAGATTGAATAAAATCAGGAGGTTTAATTGTGAATGCAGTTCCAACTATTAGAAGTGAAGAAATAATAATTATTAGTTTTGCATATTTGGTCTTCCACCATTTAGCCCATTTTAAGGTTAGAGCTAAAATAATAAGGATAATGTTTTTAATTATTGTTTCTATATCTGAAAGTTGAATTTTATCTCCAAAACAAAAACAGTTTTCATCGCTAACGTCGAATAATAGAGGCTTTATTAGTAAATATAATGTAAAGCCGATTAAAGTTGAAAAGGTAAGTATCTTGGATAGCTTTGGATAAATTCCCACAACAAGCATTATCCCAATTATAGCTTCAAAAGATATTAATAATCTTGATAAGAAAGTAGTAATTACCCAAGGGAATAATTTATGGTCAAAAAAGAATAAATCAACTGCTTCAATAGACCAATATTTTAAACCCGCAGAAAGGATAAAAACTAAGCCAATAATAATTCGGCATATTGTCCCAATCAATTTTTTATTTATTCTCATATTCAATTTTAATTAATAATAAAAGGGAATACTACAATATGTAATATTCCCTTTACTTGCGAAAAATTGTTTTTATTTTTCAACACATTTAAGTTTGTTTCCTTCCATGATGACTTCAGTCTTGTAAATTCCAGAGTAATCTGACCATGTAATGTCGGCACAATCTCCGTCAAATTCTAAAACATCTAAATTACCTTCTACCTCTGATGCTCTCATAACAACTGTACCATCACCTTCGTTAACAATATCGCAAGCACAATCTTTAGCAGAATCGCAAGCTGCAAATGAAAAAGCAGCAGCAATTCCTAATACAAATAAAACTTTTTTCATAGCTATAATTTTTATTTATTTTTGCCTCTACTCTATTTTGGATTTTCGAGTTTCTCCATTTTGTATTTGAAGCAAAAATAATAATAAATATTGTATTACCAATTTTTTTTAGACTTTTTTCATGTAATGGTAGTCTAAAGTGTTGATAGTTAATTATGCTTCATTTGTGAAATTATAGATATTTATCTCATAATCGACTAATGTATATAGGAAATATCTCAATTTTTTGTATTTAGAATCTATTTATTTAATCAAATAGATACTTGCATATTTATATTTTTGATGTAAATTCATTGTTCAGAGAAAATTTATATTAAATATTTCTTCTTAGAATAATTATATTGTATTTTTGCAACTCATGAAAATAGAAATTATATGGAAAAAGATACTGGAAGAAATAAAGAAAATGATATAATTGAAGATATAACAAGTGGAGAATATAAATATGGTTTTGTTACAGATATTGACACTGAGGTTATTGAAAAGGGATTAAATGAAAATGTTATTAGGCATATTTCTAAAATGAAAAATGAACCTGAGTGGTTGTTGGAATTTAGATTAAATGCTTATAGGAAATGGATTACAATGACTATGCCTTCATGGGCTCATATAAAAATTCCAGAAATTAACTTTCAGGATATTATCTATTATGCTGCTCCTAAAACTAAAAATGAATCTGAATCTGAAGAAGTACATGAAGAATTAATTGATACATTTAATAGATTGGGAATATCATTAGACGACTCAGGAAATATTGGAAATGTTGCTGTTGATGCAGTTATGGATAGTGTGTCTGTTAAAACAACTTTCTCAGAAACTCTTTCAAAAGAAGGAATTATATTCTGTTCTTTTAGTGAAGCAGTTAAAAATCATCCTGATTTAGTTAAACAATATTTAGCTTCAGTTGTTCCTTATACTGATAACTATTTTGCTGCTCTTAACTCTGCAGTATTTAGCGATGGTTCTTTTTGTTATATTCCCAAAGGAGTGAAATGTCCAATTGAACTTTCTACTTACTTTAGAATAAATGCAGCAAATACTGGTCAGTTTGAAAGAACATTAATTGTTGCAGATGAAGGTGCTTATGTTTCTTATATGGAAGGTTGTACCGCTCCTAAAAGAGACGAAAATCAACTTCATGCAGCCATTGTTGAAATTGTTGTGATGAAAGATGCTGAAGTAAAATATTCAACTGTTCAGAATTGGTATCCAGGAGATAAAGATGGTAAAGGAGGAATTTATAATTTTGTTACCAAAAGAGGAATATGTAAAGGGAATAATGCAAAACTGTCTTGGACTCAGGTTGAAACTGGTTCTGCAATAACATGGAAATATCCAAGTTGTATTTTAAAAGGGGATAATTCTGTTGGCGAGTTCTATTCTGTTGCAGTAACTAATAATCATCAGCAAGCAGATACAGGTACAAAAATGATTCACTTAGGTCAAAATACTAAAAGTACAATCATATCTAAAGGTATTTCAGCAGGAGAAAGTCAAAACTCTTATCGTGGATTGGTTAAGGTAACTAAAGGAGCTACAAATGCAAGAAACTATTCTCAATGCGACTCTTTGCTTTTAGGTAGTAAATGCGGAGCTCACACATTCCCATATATTAAAATAGATAATCATAGCTCAATTGTTGAACATGAAGCAACAACTTCAAAAATATCAGAAGACCAACTTTTCTATTGCCGTCAAAGAGGAATTTCTCAAGAAGGAGCAATTGGACTAATTGTAAATGGGTATGCAAAAGAAGTTCTAAACAAATTACCGATGGAATTTGCTGTTGAAGCTCAGAAATTATTAAGCATAAGTTTAGAAGGAAGCGTAGGATAATTATGGATGCTCACCCCAAGATTTTAATAATTCGCCTAAGCTCAATTGGTGACATTGTGCTTACAACTCCAATTATACGTTGTATAAAAACTCAAATACCTAAAGTTCAAGTTCACTATCTAACCAAGGCAAATAACGCAATCATACTTAATAATAATCCTTATGTTGATAGGATAATTACATTTAATGGTTCTCTTTCCGAAACCATTAAACTATTGAAAAAGGAAAACTATACTTATGTGATTGATTTGCATAAGCAGATAAGGTCTTTTATCATTAGGTTAAGATTATTTAGACCAAGTAAAACCTTCAATTCTTTGAGAATAAAAAAATGGTTATTTGTTAAGTGGAAATTAGATAAATTGCCAGAGAAACATATTGTTGATAGATATTTTGAAGCTACAAAAGGATTGGATTATAATATTGTTAATGATGGAAAAGGACTTGATTATTTTTTAGCAGATGAAGATTACATTTCTCCTGATGCCTTGCCTTTAAGTTTTCAAGATGGTTATATTGCTGTTGTGGTTGGAAGTAAACATCAAACCAAGCAAATCCCAACATCTAAGCTTATTCAATTATGTCAAGGAATAAAAAAATCAATTGTTCTTCTTGGAGATAAAAACGATAGACAAAAAGCCATAGAGGTTGAAAATGCTGTTGGTGCAAGAGTTTTCAATGCTTGTGGGGCCTATAATCTAAATCAAACTTCTTCATTAATTGCTAATTCAGTTGGTGTTATTACTCCCGATACAGGTTTAATGCATATTGCAGCAGCACTAAAAAAGAATACAATTAGTGTTTGGGGCAATACCGTTCCTCAATTTGGTATGTATCCATACTTTCCTAAGGACTCAAAAGCTAAGGTTTATATTTTTGAAAAGAAAGGTTTGGCTTGTCGCCCTTGTTCAAAATTAGGGTTTAAAGAATGTCCAAAGAAACATTTTGAATGTATGTTGAGCATAGACTTTGACGAGATTATATCAATTGCAAATGATTGGGAGCAAGATAGAGATAAATGAAGGTTAAAAAGAAATTTATTTGATGAAAAAAGAAAGAAATAAGCAGGCGATAGAAAGTTTTGAACGCCTTTTAGATATTATGGATGAGTTAAGGGAGAAATGTCCTTGGGATAGAAAGCAAACCTTCGAAACTCTTAGACATCTAACCATTGAAGAGACTTATGAACTTGCTGATGCAATAATTGAAAACGATACAGACGAAATAAAAAAAGAGGTTGGAGATTTACTCCTTCACATTGTTTTTTATGCAAAAATTGGTTCTGAAGAGAATGCTTTTGATATAAAAAGTGTTATTGATTCTTTAAATGAGAAACTAATACGTCGTCATCCCCATATTTACGGAGATGAAAAGGTTGAAAATTCTGAACAAGTAAAGGAGAATTGGGAGCAAATTAAGCTTAAGGAAGGAATAAAATCAACTCTTTCAGGTGTTCCAAAAACTTTACCTGCACTTGTAAAAGCATATAGAATTCAAGATAAGGCAAGAGGAGTAGGTTTTGATTGGGATAATAGTCAACAGGTATGGGAGAAGGTTGAAGAAGAAATTGAAGAACTAAAAGAAGAAGTAAGAAATAATAATAAAGAAAAAATTGAACAAGAGTTTGGAGATACACTCTTTGCTCTAATTAACTATGCTCGTTTTATTGATGTAAATCCTGAAACAGCATTAGAAAGAACAAATAAAAAGTTTATTAACAGATTCCAATTTATTGAAGAAAAAGCCCTCCTGCAAGGAAGAAGTCTTAAGGATATGACTTTAGAGGAGATGGATAAGATTTGGAATGAAGCTAAAACTCAAGAATAATGATAAAGATTTTCGCATTTAATCACTATGAAGTGAACTGCACAGTGGCATTTGACAATACAAAAGAATGTGTTTTGATTGATGTTTGTTGTCAAAGCAATTCCGAAAGACAAGAACTAATCAACTTTATTGAACAAAACGACCTAAAAGTAAAACATATTCTAATAACTCACGCACATATTGACCATGTTTGTGATGCTTATTGGGCAACTCAAACATTCAATCTCCCTTTAAAACTACATAAGGATGGAGAAAGATTTATTAGAATTGCCGATGCTCAAGCTCAAATGATGGGATTTAATGTTGATGGAATAGAAAAAATATCTTTGCAATACATAACAAAAGAGGATGCAATTGAATATGGTAATTCATGTTTGAAAATATTTGAAACTCCTGGACATTGTGCTGGTAGTATTTGTTTCTATAATCAAGAAGAAGCCTTTGTTGTAACTGGAGATGTATTGTTTAGAGATTCAATTGGAAGAACAGACCTGCCAACAGGAGATTTTGAAACCCTTATGGCAAGTATTAAAAATAATCTATTCAATCTTCCAGAGAATACTAAATGTATCTGTGGTCATGGACCATCAACAGAAATAGGCTACGAGAAAGAAAATAATCCTTTTATCAATTAAAAAGTATAGCTTAACATAAAGGCCATGTAGTTGTGGTATTGTGCATTTTGTTCCTTATAACTCAAATAATAAATTTCTGAGGATCCACTTCTTATGCTTAGTAATGAATAATTGTAACTCCAAGTTAAGCTAAGCTTTTGACTAAGATTATAACTTACTCCAGCAAGTCCTAATATTCCAAAACGTCTAAAGGCAGGTGCGTCATCAGGATTTTGAACAACTCCTGTTGGACGCTCTTCTTTAGAGGTTAAAAGTGCGGAAGGAGTTAATCCAATACGAAAGTTTAAACTCTCACTTACCTTGTAAATATATATTAAGCTTAAGTCAATGCTTGAAGTTGAAACTTGAAGGAAGTCGGGGTTAGTATTCTTTGGAGCACATCTGCTTCCTTTTGTTGCATAAACAAGCTCACCCTGAATTCTTGAGGCATGAGAAACTTCCCTATAAACAAATAATCCTCCAACAAAACCAGCCTTATAGTATCCGCTCATAAAATCTCCATCAACTTGAGAAGCTATAAGCCCAGAAAGAATTCCAGCCTTAAATTCTTGAGCATTAAGAATGGTAAGTGAGCAAAAGAAGACAACAACTAAAAGAATCAGCCTTTTCATATTCTATATTTTTTATTTTAAATACCGAATGCAAAGTAAATAATAATTATTCTAAGCCACAAAAAAATCAATTATTTTTACTATTTCTTTTCATTGTTGTCGGGTAAAAACCAAGAACAAAACTTACCGGCTTTTCAGGTTGTGTTCAATTGCCAAGAAAATGATAGAAGAGAAGAAAAAGGAGCAAGAATAAGAAGTTTCAGTAAAATAAAACTTCGTTTCAGCAAATTATAACTTCGTTTCATTAAAATAAATCCTTGTTTTGTTCNNCTTTTAAGGTTGTGTCCAATTATCAAGGAAATGATAGAAGATAAGAAAAAGGAGCAATAATAAGAAGTTTCAGCAAAATAGAACTTCGTTTCAGTAAATTATAACTTCGTTTCAGTAAAATAAATCCTTGTTTTGTTCTCTTAAAACAAAGTTTTAATGTGCTTATGGTATAGAGTGGAGGGATACTATGGTATATACCATAGGACAATTGGGGTATATACCGTAGGAGTGCTTGGGTATATACCACAGATATTTCTATAAAAAAGGGGAGGCTTTAGCTGTGGCTTATTTACTTTTGCAAAGATACGAAAATTTTCTTGTTTTGTCAACCTTATTTTTCATTAAATTCATATATACGAAGTTTTTCTTCTTTTTTAATCATTCTTATTATTTTAGTAGTTAATGTTTGATTGATTTTCAGCTTTTATAAGTCCAAATCTTCCTTGTTGGAAATATCTTAACAATTAATTCATACTATTAGCCTGTTTTTTTAATTATTTCTTAGTTTTATTTTGTAACTTTGCCACTTATAATTTGATTGAGATTTAATGGATAAAGATACTACAGTTTCAAATATTACTACATCTAAAGGAGAAATAACTCAACGATTTATTTCTTTAGAGAAGATATTAGTAAGTAAGAACAAATATCTCCTTAAGGTTATTCCTAAACCTCTTCTAAAATGGTTTAAGAGATTAATTTGCCTTGATAGGGTGAATGAAATCATATATAAATATCGTGAACAAAAGGGAGTTGATTTTGCAGATAGTGTTTTAAAAGAAATAGGCATTAAGATAAATGTTATCAATCCTCACAACATACCAAAAGAGGGTAGGGCATTAGTTGTTAGCAATCATCCTCTTGGAGGAATTGATGGAATGGCTTTGATTTCGGAAGTTGGAAAATATCGAAGAGATATTTTGTTCCCAGTAAATGATATCCTATGTCAATTGCCAGGATTAAAGAATGTATTTATACCAATTAACAAATATGGCGGCAATTCTTCAAACCATGATACCTTAAATTCTGCCTTTGCTTCTGATAATTGCATGATGTTTTTCCCAGCAGGAACTGAAAGCAAAAAGATAGATGGACGTATTCAAGACTTTAAATGGAAGAAGAGTTTCTTGCGTAAGGCTCAAGAATATAAAAGAGATATTGTTCCTGTGTATGTAGATAGTATAAATTCAAAGAGATTTTATCGTTTCTCGGCTGTAAGACGTTTCTTTAAAATAGAGTTCGATTTAGAAATGATACTTCTCCCTTCAGAGATGTTTAGAAAACAAGGAGAAACCATAAACATAACTTTTGGAAAGCCTATAAATCATGAAGTATTTGACAATAGATTTACTCCAATACAATGGGCAAGCAAGCTTAGAGAGCATGTTTATTGTTTGAAGGAAGACCCAAACAAAGAGTTTGAGTATTTATAAATAAAAAAATAAAGAAGATTATGGATACATCTTACGTTATAGCACCTATTGAAAAGAGCTTGATTAAACAAGAGCTTAATAAAGATATTTTTTTTCGTAAAACAAATAACGGTTCAAGAGAAATATACATTACAACAGCACATAAATCTCCAAATATTATGAGAGAGATTGGGCGATTGAGAGAGTTAAGCTTTGGTGCTGAAGGTGGAGGGAGTGGAAAGGATTGCGACATTGATGAGTTCGACATTGCACCAGAGCCACATTGTTATAAGCAACTTTTCGTTTGGGACCCAGTGGATGAAGAAATTATTGGAGGATATAGATATATATTGGGTAAGGATATTTTCATAGAATCAAATGGAGAGCTTTTAAGTGCAACGGCTGGTCTTTTCTATTTTACCGACTATTTTAGGCAACATTTCTTAAATCACACCCTTGAGCTTGGACGTTCATTTGTTAGCCCAGAATATCAGCCGACTGTCAATCTTCGTAAAGGAATGTTTTCATTGGATAATCTTTGGGATGGATTGGGAGCACTTGCAAAAACACATCCAGAGTTTAAGTATTTCTTTGGCAAAATAACCATGTATCCTACAATGGATACAAAAGCAAGAGACTATATACTTTACTTCTTTAAGAAGCACTTCCCTGACAATGAAGGAATGGTTTATCCAATTGAAGCAGTTGAAATAGAAACAGACTACAATGAGTTAGTAAGGCTTTTTAGTGGATTGAGTTACAAAGAAGACTATCAAATATTAACTAAGGCTGTAAAGGAAAGGGGAGAACATATTCCTCCACTTTTCAATGCCTATATGAATCTTTCTTCAACAATGCGTTCATTTGGAACTTCAGTAAATAAACACTTTAGTGATGTTGAAGAAACAGGAATATTAGTAACAATTGCTGATATTTATCCTGAAAAACAAAAACGATATATGAACTTCTAAAGAGAAGAAAAAAAGAAAATATAATGCAGATTAAGAGTGCGGAGTTTGTTATAAGTAATTCTAATTACACAATGTGTCCTGAACCAAATAAGGCAGAATTTGCTTTCATTGGCAGGAGTAACGTTGGTAAAAGTTCGCTTATTAATATGCTTGTAAGTAAAAAGGATTTAGCAAAGACAAGTTCTAAGCCAGGAAAAACACAACTGATTAATCATTTTGAAATAAATAATGAATGGTTTTTGGTCGATTTGCCTGGTTATGGCTATGCAGTAACTTCAAAATCAAATAGAGCATCTTGGGGAAAGATGATTACAAACTATTTGACAAAAAGAAAAAATTTAATTTCGGTTTTTGTCTTGATTGATTCAAGAATACCACCTCAGAAAATAGATTTGGATTTTATTAATTTCTTGGGAGAAAATGCAATTCCATTCTCTATGGTTTTTACAAAAACAGATAAACAAGGAGTTAATGTAACAAATAAGAATGTTGAGCAGTTTACAAAATCCTTACAAAAAGATTGGGTTGAACTCCCAAAATACTTCCTTTCCTCATCAATAAGTAAAATAGGCAGAGATGAAATACTTAACGAGATAGAACATTTAATACCATATTTCGAACAAATTTAATTTAAGATAGTAAGATGAAAAGAGTAATGGTTGTAACTGGAGGTGGTGATTGTCCTGGCTTAAATGCAGTAATTAGAGCAATAGTTAAGAGGGCATCACAAGAAAAGGATTGGGAAGTTATAGGTTCAATAGACTCTTTTAATGGTGTTTTGAAAGAACCAACAGAGATTGTTGTGTTGGATAATGATAATGTTTCGGGCATCTTAGTGAAAGGAGGCACAATATTGGGAACTACAAATAAAGGAGGCCCTTTTGCTTGGCCAATAAAAAATAGTGATGGTTCTTATGATGCTGTTGATTGCTCTGATGAAATGATAAGGAAATTGAAAATAATGGGAGTTGATGCTGTAATTAATATTGGAGGAGATGGCTCTCAAAGAATTTCTAAAGCTCTTTATGAAAAAGGACTTAACATTATAGGAGTTCCAAAAACTATTGATAACGACCTTTCGGCAACAGATTTTACTTTTGGTTTTCAAACAGCTGTTCAAACTGTAACGGAAGCAATTGATAAACTTGTAACAACTGCTTCAAGTCATAATAGAGTATTTATAATGGAGGTAATGGGAAGAGATGCAGGTTGGATTGCTCTTTATGGGGCAGTTGCTGCTGGAGCTGATGTTTGCATTATTCCAGAAATGCCCTATAGGATTGAAAAAATTAAAGAAAAGATTGATTCAAGATATAAGAAAGGAAGAGGCTTTTGCATAATTGTTGTTGCAGAAGGAGCTTATTCTATTGATAGAAAAAAACAAAAAGAGTCTTCCTCTGAAATTGGTAGCAATAATGCTAAACTTGGAGGAATTGGTAATGTTTTGATGCAAGAACTTATTGAAGCTGGAGTAGAGCACGACATTAGGCTTACTGTTTTGGGGCATATTCAAAGAGGTGGTTCGCCTATTGCTTATGATAGAATTTTGGCTTCAGAGTTTGGAGTTAAGGCTTTTGAACTTGTTATGGAAGAAAGGTTTGGAGAAATGGTTGCTTATCGACATCCGGAAATCATTAGTGTGAGTTTTGATAAAGCCATTAGCAAGCCTCATCTTGTTGAACCTAAATCACGTTTAGTCCAAACTGCAAAAGGTTTGGGTATTGAATTTGGAAATTAATTTAATGAAAAATAAAAATGAAGAAGATTAAGAGTGCATTAATATCTGTTTTCTATAAAGATGGATTGGATGATATTGTTAAAAAGTTAGACCAGCTTGGAGTTACGATTTATTCAACTGGAGGAACTTTTAATTTTATTGAAAGCTTGGGTGTTAAGCCACAAACTGTTGAATCACTTACTGGATATCCTTCAATTTTGGGAGGAAGAGTGAAAACTCTACATCCTAAAGTAATGGGAGGAATTCTTTGCAGAAGAGATAATAATGAAGACAGAAAACAGATTGAAGAATATGAAATTCCTGAAATTGATTTAGTAATAGTTGATTTATATCCTTTTGAAAAGACTGTTGAATCAAATGCACCTGAGGAAGACATAATTGAGAAAATAGATATTGGAGGAATTAGTCTTATTCGTTCTGCTGCAAAAAACTTTAATGATGTTTTAATTGTTCCTTCTGTTGATAACTATTCTGAACTAATGGATATTCTTAATAGTGATAATGGAAATACTAATTTACAAACAAGAAGAAGATTTGCAACCTATGCTTTTCAAGTTTCTTCCAATTATGACACTGCAATATTCAATTATTTTAATAAAGAAACAGATATCCCTGCTTTTAGACAAAGTTACAATAATCCAAAAATTCTTCGCTATGGAGAAAATCCTCATCAAAAAGGAATGTTTTATGGTGATTTGAATTCTTATTTTGAACAATTGCATGGGAAAGAAATTTCATATAATAATATTGGAGATATTGATGCCGCTTGTGATTTGATTGATGATTTTGAAGATACTACTTTTGCCATAATCAAACATAATAATGCTTGTGGCCTATCAAGTAGAGATACATTAAAACAAGCATATATTGATGCTTTATCTGCTGACCCAGTTTCTGCTTTTGGAGGAGTTTTGATTTCTAACAGACCTATTGATTTGGAAACTGCTCAAGAGATGAATAAATTGTTTATGGAAATTTGTATTGCTCCTGACTTTTCTCAAGAGGCTTTAGAATTGTTGAAATCAAAAAAGAATAGAATTCTTCTTAAGCGTAAGAACTCTTCTTCTCCAAAATATCAGTTCCGTTCTGCTCTAAATGGTGTTTTGGTTCAAGAAAAAGATAAAGTTGTTGAAAAATCTGAAGTTATGAATAGCATAACCAATACTTCTCTTACTATAGAGCAACAAAAGGATCTTTCTTTTGCAAATAAATTGGTTAAACATACAAAGTCTAATGCAATAGTTTTGGCAAAGAATTGTCAACTATTAGCTTCTGGAACAGGACAAACTTCAAGAGTAGATGCTTTAAATCAAGCTATAGCAAAAGCCAAAAATTTTGGATTTGATTTAAATGGAGGAGTTATGGCTTCTGATGCATTTTTCCCTTTCCCGGATTGTGTTGAAATTGCTTATAAAGAAGGTATAGTTGCTGTTGTACATCCAGGAGGAAGTATTAATGATGACAAATCAATAGATTTTTGCAAGGAAAATAATATGGCAATGGTTCTTACTGGCTATCGTCATTTCAAACATTAATCATAAAAAAGTGGACAAAATATAATAAAGCATAATAACAAGTAATAATGTAACCGTTTACTATGGTTTTCGTAATAAACGCAAATATTAATTAAAAGAAAAATATAGGACAAAGAAAAATATGGGTTTATTTTCATTTTTAACAAGAGAAGTTGCGATAGACTTAGGAACAGCCAATTCAATTATAATATTTAATGATAAAGTTGTTGTTGACGAGCCTTCAATAGTTGCTAAGGACAGACGTACAAATAAGATAATTGCTATCGGAAAGAAGGCTATGCAGATGCATGGAAGAACACATCAAAACATTGAAACAATTAGACCTTTGAGAGATGGTGTTATTGCAGACTTCGAAACTGCTAACCAATTGATAAGAGAATTAATCAAGATGATTAATGTTAGAAAATCTCTTATACCACCTTCATTAAAGATGGTTATTTGTATTCCTTCAGGTATAACAAATGTTGAAGAAAGAGCAGTTAGAGACTCTGCAGAACAAGCAGGAGCAAAGGAAGTTAAGTTAATCCACGAACCAATGGCTGCTGCAATTGGAATTGGAATTGATGTTTTGGAACCTGTTGGGAATATGATTGTTGATATAGGTGGAGGAACTTCTGAAATTGCTGTAATTGCTCTTGGAGGAATTGTATGTAATAAGTCAATACGCATTGCAGGAGACGAGTTTAATCAAGATATAATTGAATATATGCGTAAACAGCATAATATTAATATTGGAGAAAGAATGGCAGAGCAAATAAAGATAAGTGTTGGTGCAGCCATCCCTGATTTAGATGTTCCACCAGAAGATTTTGCTGTTCAAGGAAGAGATGTTTTGACAGGAATTCCTAAAGAAATATTGGTTAATTATAAAGAAATTGCTCACGCATTAGATAAATCAATTGCAAAAATAGAAAGTGCTGTATTGGAAGCATTGGCTCTAACTCCACCAGAATTGGCATCCGACATATTCCACACAGGTATTTATTTAGCTGGAGGAGGCTCTTTATTAAGAGGATTGGATAGGAGAATATCCGCAAAAACAAAACTTGCAGTTCATGTTGCTGAAGACCCATTGAGAGCAGTTGCAAGAGGAACAGGTATTGCTTTAAAGAACTACGATAAATTTACTTTCTTAATAAAATAAGAAGCAAAATAATCAAAATATGGAAAGAAGCTGTCTTGAATATAATATTTCAATACAGCCTCTTTTCATTCTAAGATTAGAATTTCTAATCTCTATTCTAAATATAATAGTTTAAATATCTTCTGAAGAGCTATTAACATAGCCTTTCATTAAACCTCTTTCGGCTTTTGAAATAAAGTTTATTATTTCTTGTAGCTCTGGAGTTGAAGGAAGTTTCTTTAACTCTTCAAATGCATTAGAGTAGGTTAAACCAGATTGAAAGACTATTTTATAATATTCTTTAATTGAATTGATGGTTTCCTGACTAAATCCTCTTCGAGATAATCCAACAGAGTTTATCCCGCAGTAGGATAGGGGAAATTTAGCCCCCTTAACAAAAGGAGGAACATCTTTATCAACTAAAGAACCTCCCATAAGAATTACATGAGAACCTATCTTAGTAAATTGATGGATTGCACTTAAGCCTCCAATTATTGCAAAATCGCCAACTTCAATATGTCCTGCTAATGTTGCTCCGTTTGCTAAAATACAATTGTCTCCAACAATACAATCGTGAGCAACGTGAGCGTATGCCATCACTAAATTATTGTTTCCAATTTTAGTATATCCAAGTGCAGATGTACCTCTATTAATAGTTACACTTTCTCTAATAATATTATTGTCTCCAATAATTGTAGTTGTCTTTTCTCCAGCATATTTTAAATCTTGAGGAACAGCACTTATCGAGGCGTTGGGAAATATCTTATTGTTTTTTCCAATTCTTGCCCCAGAGAAAATTGTAACATTTGGTCCTATCCAACAATTATCACCAATTTCTACATCATCGTAAATAGCAGTAAAAGGTTCAATAACTACATCCTTGCCAATTATTGCATTTGGATGGATATAAGAGAGTGGTTGATTCATAGTAAAAATTATTTAGTTTTAGCTACTTGTGCCATAAGTTCAGCTTCCATTACCAATTTATTGCCAACGTAAGCCTCTCCTTTCATTTTAACAAGACCTCTTCTTACAGGTTCAGTTAAGAATAATCTAAAGATTAATGTGTCTCCAGGAACTACCTTGCCTCGAAAACGAACTCCATCAATTCTTAGAAAATAAGTAGTATAGTTTTCTGGATCTGGATAATCCTTCAATACTAAAATTCCACCAGTTTGTCCCATTGCTTCAACAATTAAAACTCCTGGCATAATAGGTTCATTGGGGAAATGTCCATTGAAGAAATCTTCATTCCCAGTAACATTCTTAACACCTATAACATAATCATCTCCAACTTCAATAACTTTATCGACTAAAAGCATTGGAAAACGATGAGGTAAAAATGTTTTAATATCGTTTATTGTAAAAACGGGTTCACTGTTAGGGTCATAATGAGGAGCCCCTGTCATTTTTTCCATAATCACTTGTTTAATTAATTTTGCAAATTCTGTATTAGCATAATGACCTGGACGTTTTAAAATAAAATGTCCTCTTAGGTTAATCCCTAATAGATTTATATCTCCAATAAAGTCTAAAAGTTTATGCCTTGCAGGTTCATTATCAAATCTTTTTTCAATGTTATTAAGAGTACCCTTTTCAACTTTTATATGTTGAGGGTTTTTGTTAAATACTTTAGCTAAATGATCTATTTGTTCTTGCTTTAAGGCGTTTTCAACAAAAATTAGGGCATTATCTAAATCACCTCCTTTAATCAAATTAAGTTTAAGGAGTTGTTCAATTTCATGAAGAAATACGAATGTCCTACATGGTGCAATTTCTTTTTCAAAACTATTTAAAGAGTCAATACTCATAGTTTGAACGCCCAAAACAGAGGAATTATAATCAATAGTCAAATCAACTTTAAACCCATCGTAAGGAAGAGCTGTTATTTCAATATTGTTCTTCTCGTCTTTATAGGTTATAGGACTTTTAATTGAATAATAGTATTTATTATAAAGTTGAGGTTGGATACCTACCTTTTTAATATTTTCTACCCATATTTTAGCACTTCCGTCCAAAATAGGAATTTCGTTAGAATCTATTTCAATGATTACATTATTTATACCAAAATAATGTAAAGTAGCCATTAGATGTTCAATTGTACTAACCTTAACTCCATTTTTTTCAAGAGTAGTTCCTCTAGAAGTATCCGTTACATATTCAATGGATGCAGGAATAGATGGGCTATTCTCTAAGTCAACTCTACGGAATACAATTCCAGTATTAGGTTCTGCAGGAAGTAAAGTTACATTAATATTATTGCCGTAATGTAACCCTTTTCCACTAACGGTAAATTTAGATTTTATTGTGTTTTGATGCTCCATAGTTATTCAATTTGCAAAAGTAGTAAAAAACTTTGATTTAATGTTCATAATATGGAAAAAGTCAGTATTAATATTTCCAATTTTTCTGTAGATGTTTGAAATTATTAGCTTGATTCAAAAGAGTAAATAAATAATGGTGCAAGACTATTTTGTTTCCATTATAATGAACTTTTTTTTTGCCAGAGAATTATTAATTAAAGAAAGTTTGTTATTTTTGCACAAAATAAAAGGTGTAATATGAAGAAATTTATTTTATTGTTGGGTTTGATTTCTCTTTCATTTGTTTCATTTTCACAAACAGAGATATTGAAAGATAGCCCAATTTATATTGAAGGAGATGTAGTTATGGTTGGAGTGAATGCCAAAACAACAGATGATGAGTTGTTGGAAATAAGAACAAAACTTTTGAAATTTACAACGATTAGATTTACAGAATTTGATGTAATTAGAGCTAATCCTACAAACAAGAAAGAAGAAGGGGATATACAATTTATATCAATGGAAGTAGATTGTAGAGATGGATACTCAGGAAAGATATCTCATAGTTTTGAACAAGGAGATACATCAACATTTGGATTTTATCGTGATTATTCTAAAAATACATATAATAAAGCATTTTTCATAGGTAATCTATCTAATGAAAAATTAGATTTTATCATTGAAAAAGCACAAAAAAAAGATACTCAAACTTCAACAAATGAGGTTGAATAATAATAGTTAAATAATAATAATAATAATTTTTTTGGAAGAAAATTAGGTCAATATAAAAATTGTTTATATTTTTGCACTCCCAAAATCATAAGAGAAATGGCAAAGAAATCAAAAGACGCAAGGATACAAGTTATTATGGAATGTACAGAACATAAAGCATCAGGAATGCCAGGTACATCACGCTATATAACAACAAAATCAAAAAAGAATACACCTGAAAGATTGGAGTTAAAGAAATACAATCCAATTTTAAAACGTGTTACTGTTCATAAAGAAATTAAATAGTAGGAGAAATAAGATATGGCAAAGAAAGTAGTTGCAACATTAAAGACATCATCAGGAAAGAATTATGCAAAAGTTATTAGCATGAGTCGTTCTCCTAAAACAGGAGCATACACTTTTAAGGAGGAAATTGTTATCTCTGATAATGTTAAAGATTATTTAGCTAAGAAATAGTTAATAGAATTTATTTATAACTATAGAAGTTGTCTTTCTTAAATAATTAAGAGAGGCAACTTTTTTATTTGTATAGAAAGAATAAATTCAAATAATATTATTAATTTAGCCGATTATTTATTGAAATAAAAAGTATGGGGATTTTTTCATTTTTCACAAAAGAGAAGAAAGAAAGTTTAGATAAGGGTTTAGAGAAAACAAAAGAAAGCTTGTTTTCTAAACTTTCTAAAGCAATAGTAGGAAAATCGAAAGTAGATGAAGATGTTCTTGATAATCTTGAGCAAATACTCATTGAATCAGATGTTGGGGTAGAAACAACTTTAAAAATAATTAAAAGAATAGAAGATCGTGTTTCAAGAGATAAATATCTTGGCGCTTCTGAATTAAACCAAATCCTAAAAGAAGAAATTGTTAACTTACTTCAAGAAAATGAACTTGAGGAAAGAGATAGTTTTGCATTTCCAAAAGGTGACCTACCATATGTTATTATGGTTGTTGGAGTAAATGGAGTTGGTAAAACTACAACCATAGGTAAGTTAGCTTATCAGTTTAAGCAAGCAGGCAAAAAGGTTATCCTTGGAGCAGGAGATACTTTTAGAGCAGCAGCAGTTGATCAATTAACAATATGGGCTGAAAGGACAGGGGTTGAAATGATTTCTCAAGGAATGAATGCCGATCCTGCGTCTGTAGCTTTCGATACTCTAAAGTCGGCAATTTCAAAGAAAGCTGATGTTGCAATTATCGATACTGCAGGAAGATTACATAATAAAATAGGATTAATGAATGAACTTTCAAAAATATACAATGTAATGAAGAAAGTAGTTCCTGATGCACCTCATGAAGTACTATTAGTTTTGGATGCTTCAACTGGTCAAAATGCAATTGAACAAGCAAAGCAATTCACTGCAGCAACAAATGTAAATTCATTAGCATTAACAAAACTTGATGGTACAGCAAAAGGAGGAGTTGTAATAGGAATATCTGATCAATTTAAAATTCCTGTTCGTTATATTGGACTTGGAGAAAAGATGGAAGACTTACAGCTTTTCAATCGTAAAACATTTGTTGATAGCTTATTTGAATAACAATTAAATTATAAAAACTATGAAAATCAATAGAGTATTTTTTGCTATTTTGCTATTAAGCACTTTGTTTCTAAATGCACAAGAAAAGGCATTGCCAGAGTCTAAAACCAGTAAACATAATTTTGCATTGAATATTGGTTATTCTTATCGTTTGTCTTCAAAGCCAAATGAATTATTTGTTAATCAAAATCTGTTTACAGACCATTATAAATCTTTAAGACATGGATTAAATCTAAATTTTGCTTATGATTATATGATTAAGCCTAATATAGAAGTTGGTTTTGTTGCTTCAGCATTCAATTCAGCTCAAACTACATACTCCACTCAAGATACACTGGATTTGAAAGATGATGAATATATGTTTTATGCTGGTCCTTCAGTAAAATATATATTACCACAATTCGATGAAAAATATAATTGGTATGTAAGAGCGACTGTTGGATATTTATCTTTTAGAAACTCTTCTCAAGTAGCTAAGGTAAATCAAATGGGAGCTAAAGCACCTGTAAGCATGACTTATAATGGAAGTACTTTAGTATATGGTTTGGATTTAGGTTTGGACTACACAATTAACAGTTTTCTTTCTGTTGGATGTAATGTTGGTTTCTTTGGTGGTCAAATATCAACACTCAAAGTTGGAGAAGATGAATTTGATTTAAATCAAAAAGAAAATCTTAATCGTTTAGATTTTACAATTGGAGTAAGAATAAAACTATAATATGAGTTTAAATATAAATATACTATCGCTTGGTTGTTCAAAGAATACTGTTGATTCAGAATTTTTGGCAGGGCACCTTATCAATAAAGGTTATAACGTAAGTTATGGAAATTCTCAAAAAAGAAATGATGTAGTAATAATAAATACATGTGGATTTATTGGAGATGCAAAGGAGGAATCAATAGATACAATTTTATATGTTTGTGCATTAAAAGAAATGCATAAAGTAGATAAAATAATTGTTTGTGGATGTCTTGCAGAGAGATATTTGGAAGATTTAAAAGACGAACTTCCTCTTGTAGATAAATTCTTTGGTGTTCAAGAGTGGGAACTATTATTAGAATATTTGGATGTTGATTTAAAAGGATCTTTCCAACAAGACAGACATCTTGCAACTCCTAAGCATTATGCATATTTTAAAATATCTGAAGGATGTGATAGCTTATGTTCCTATTGTGCTATTCCACTTATTAAAGGCAGACATATTTCACGTCCAATTGAAGAACTAATTCCAGAAGCTAAACAACTTGTTGCAAATGGAGTCAAAGAACTTATACTTGTTGCTCAAAATACTACATATTATGGAGTAGACCTTTATAATGAAAGAAAGATTGTTCCACTTCTAAAAGAGTTGCTAAAGATTGAGGGATTGGAATGGATAAGATTGCAATATACATATCCAAATCATTTCCCTATGGAGTTAATTGATTTAATGAAAGAGGAAAAGAGAATATGTAATTATATTGACCTTCCAGTACAGCATATCAATAATTCAATCCTTTCATCAATGAATAGAAATATCACTTCCGATGAAATTATGAATTTGATTAGTGATATCAGAACTAAAATACCTGATATTGCTTTAAGAACAACTCTAATTGTTGGATATCCTGGAGAAACAGAGGAAGCTTTTGAAGAGTTGAAAGAATTTGTTAGAAAAGCTCGTTTTGATAGATTAGGATGTTTTATGTTTTCTGCTGAAGAAGGAACTCCTGCCTATGAACTTGAAGATGATATTTCCGAAGAGTTGAAGCAAGAACGAATGGAAGAGATTTTAGAAATACAACAAGAGATTTCTTTAGAAAAAAATCAAGAAAAGGTTGGAAGAGAATACAATGTTATAATTGACAGAAGAGAGCAAGACTTTTGGATAGCAAGAACAGAGTATGATTCTCCTGATGTTGATAATGAAGTACTGATTTCCGATAAATTTAAGGTAGAACAAGGAAAATACTATAGAATTAAAATTGTTGATGCCTTAGAGTTTGATTTAATTGGAGAGCTAATTTAATAAAACAATTGAAAATAGATATGGAAGCAAGATATAACAATATAAGAACTTTGATTAGTGAAGAAAAATTGGAGCAAGCTATTAAGGAAATAGATGAAATAATTGCACAAGACGCAAATCAAGATACTGCATTCTATTTAAAAGGTAACATTTTTAGAAAACAGCAAGACTGGCAAAACGCAATTAATAACTATTCCCTAGCAATTGAAATAAACCCTTCTTCACCAGCAAAAGATGCAAGAGATATGTGTATTGAAATTCTCAATTTCTATAATACAGATATGTATAATCATTAAACTTTTATTTAGATAATCTGTCTAAGTAAAAATTAAAAAAGAAAAGGCTGATGACAGATAATGAATTGCTCTCACTTCTGCTAAAGGATAAAACTCGAGAAAAAGGCTTTTCTCTTTTAGTGAAAAATTATAAAGAAAGAATCTATTGGCAGGTTCGTCATATGGTGCTTTCCCACGAGGATGCAAACGACCTAACTCAAGAGATTTTCATTAAGATATTCCAAAATATAGATAGTTTCAATAAGGAATCTTCTCTTTCAACTTGGATATATAGAATATCACTCAACCACACGCTTAATTTTCTTCAATCAAAAAGTCAAAGATATAAATCCAACATTAAATCTCTTGAAGATTCAATGTTGGATAATCTTAAGTCAGATAAGTATTTTGATAGTAGTGATATTGAATTAAAACTCCAAAAAGCAATTCTATCCCTTCCCGAAAAACAAAGAATAGTTTTTAATCTTCGCTATTATGATGATATGCCATTCAAGGAAATGGAAGAAGTTTTAAATACAACTCAAAGCACTTTGAAATCAACCTATCACTTTGCTGTAAAAAAAGTTCAAGATATGCTTTTGGATGATGAAAAAGATAAATTTTCATTTCCCAATTAAACCTTTTACATAAAAAGCAGTCTAATAATCAAACTCAATAATTAATGAAAACAAGGAATAACCCATTTAAGGTGCCGGAAAACTATTTTGATAGTTTGGAAAAGGATATACTTTCAAAAGTTAATTCAGCTCCAAAGAAGAAATATATTTTCTTTGAGCCAAAGCAAATGCTTCGATATGCAGCCGTAATCCTGCTTTTCTTAGCAATTGGTGGTGCTCTATGGTGGAATATTCCTAATAAAGCAAATGACCCTCAAGCGAAATTGGACAAGACTTTAATGAATCCAAAATCAGATTCAATAGGTATTCTCTCCAAAATAGAGGAAATTGCACAAAATGAAACAAAAGAAAAAACTATCGCTAATCCCACAGAAGTTAAAAAACAAGAAAAAGAATTAAAAGAAAACAAATTAGAATTAAACGAGAATGAATTAGAATACTTAGAATATTATTTGAATGATGATGTTCTTACAGATTACTTAACTTATAATGATGTAAAATTATGAAAACAAAAATCAGAAAAAGCACCTTACTACTATTAGGAATGCTTATGTTGGTACCAACATTAAATGCACAAAATCACCGTAATGACAGCCATAGAGAAAGAAGAGCTCCAGACTCAGTCTGTCAATTTCATGGTGCAAGAAACTTGCATAACAAGCTAAAGCCAAAGAAAGTTGGTTACATAACCCAAGAACTTCAGCTAACAGAACAAGAGGCAAAGGATTTTTGGCCAATTTACGACAAGTATGAACAAGAACTTATGGCAATTAGGGATAAGCATAGACCAAAAGACACAACCCAAGATGGCTTCCCTCAAAGACCAGATTTTCTAAATATGAGTAATTCTCAAGCAGAAGAAATGTTTACTAATCATTTCAAAGTACAAAAAGAAGTTTTGGCTTTAGAAGAAAAATACTTCAATGAGATGAAAAAAGCAATTCCAGTGCAAAAAGTAAATATGCTTTTCCATGTTGAGAAGCGTTTCCTTACTGAGGTGATTGGAAAGAACTTTAGGGATAAAGACAAAAGGGGTAGAAGGAGATAACTTAATCACACTTTTAAATCACAGGTTTAAATCATTAAATCCTTATTCAATAAAAACGAATAAGGATTTATTTTTTGCCTAAAAGGAAAATTTTATTTACTTTTTGGACTATTAACATTAAAAATATTAACCTCTAATTGAGAATTAAGATGTATTTTTGCATATAGATTACATAATGAGCATAACATTAATACTAATTCTCGTAATATCAGGACTCTTTGTTGGGTTTATCAATACCCTTTCAGCAGGAGGAACAGTAATCTCAATAGCTCTCTTTTTAGCTTTGGGAATGCCTGCAAATGCTGCAAATGCAACAAATAGAGTACAGGTTTTAATTCAATCTTTTAGTGCAAGTCTTCTTTTTAAGCAGAAGAAACTAATAGAAAGCAGAAGAATAATGCAATTGGCAATACCAACAATGATTGGAGCAATTGTAGGATCTGTTTTTGCAAGCCTTATAGAACAAAACCTTTTCCCCTATTTTATGGGAACAATCCTTCTAATAATGATTGTTCTTATGTTCTACAAGCCAAAACTATTGTTTGAAGATAATCCCCAAAAGGCAGATAAGCCATTAACCCTTATAAACTATTTAGCTTTTTTTGCAATTGGAGTTTATGGAGGATTTATTCAAGTAGGTACAGGCTATTTCTTAATCTTAGCCTCATCAATGATGCTTGGCTACGACCTAATCAAAACCTCTGCCCTCAAAGTCTCAGTAATGTTCCTCTATACCATTGTTGCAATTTGTATTTTTATGCTTGATAGCAAAATATATTGGACCTATGGACTTCTGCATTCCTTAGGAGGAGTTGTAGGCTCGTGGATTGCAACCAAATTCGCCCTCAAAAAAGGAGCAAATTTTGTTCGTTGGGTAATAATAGTAGTCATCATCCTAACCGCCCTCAACCTCTTTGGAATAATAGACCCAAAACCATTCTTCAATCAAATTCTTAGTGCAAAATAACATTTAGATGCCTTATCATAAGGCTGGAATTACAAATTCTTATAATAATATAGTGTGTGATTGTAAATGCTGCACGACGGACTTTGAGAAACTCGATTTTATGAGTGTAATTAGCAAATTCGCAATTAATAATGTTGCAGATGAAATATTTTAATTAAGGTTGACAAAACAAAGAAATTTTCGTACCTTTGCAAAAGTAAAGAAGCCACAGTCAAATTCTTTATTCTCGAATTAAAGAGAAATAAAAATACCTTAAAAAATCTCCCTTTTTTATAGAAATATCTGTGGTATATACCCAAGCACTCCTACGGTGTATACCCCAATTGCCCTATGGTATATACCATAGCATTCCTCCACTCCATACCATGACCACATTAAAACTTTGTTTTAAGAGAACAAAACAAGGATTTATTTTACTCAAACGAAGTTATAATTTACTCAAACGAAGTTCTGTTTTGCTGAAGCTTCTTATTCTTGCTCCTTTTTCTTATCTTCTATCATTTTCTTGATAATTGGACACAACCTTAAAAGCCGGTAAGTCCTGTTTTAATATGAGCTTTTGTCTTGCAACGGTCTTATGTTATTTTGAATAATAATAATCCACTGTAGGATGGTCTGTTTACTGCACTAACACCTTTATTATAATGTCTTTTGATAAGTTTATCTATCTTCTCCCAATCTATTATTGAATTAATTTGATTGAAGAATACTTCTTTGACTTTTCTTTTATCTGCTGCAAGGTCTGCAAAACTTGTGAGTTCTATCTTATTCATAGTGCAAAGATAAGCAAAATATATGACTTAATATTCTGTTTATTAGCTTTTAATACTGAATCTTACCTCGCAACGGTCTTTTATTATAATTTACTAAAACGAGGATTAAATTTTACATCCTGCCACCTTGCACTATACATCCTGCCACCTTGCAAAATTTATTCCTCCTTTTAGCAAATTTATTCCTTGTTTTACTAATTTCATCCTTCCTTTGATAAAAAATATTTCTAATTTTTTTGGCTGTAAAAGAAAAAAACTATATATTTGTTGCAAATTATAAATCATATTTTTATGATAGTTTTAAATTATAATTTCCTATTCCTTCTTTATGTTATTCTTATAACATTACCTTTCCTATGT
>DHDW01000006.1:30421-38825 GCA_002399565.1 Bacteroidales bacterium UBA4866
ACATCCTAACTAAGTTCCTTTTTGTATTCAAATCTCAACTAATATTAACCAAAATCAAAAATCGAATGAAAAAGAAATCATTAGTTATTCTATTATTGACTGTAAGTTTAATAATAGTATGCAAACCTTCAAAATCACAAATTATCTCTCCATTTAATATTATTAGTGGAGACTATGAAATTGATGCCAGTGAGTCAGTAGTTGATTACACTCAAAAGATTTTAAAATATAAGGATCGATATCATATAGCTCTAACTGAATTAGAAGGAAGAGACAGAAGTAGATTTTATTTAATTGAGCAAGATAAATATTTACCTGTTTTTGCAGACATATCAGATAAATTAAGAGTAAAAGACTTCTCAATAATGGGCGATTCAATATATTTTTGTGGATATATGAATAAAGTAGATGAATATTTTAAAGGTTCTACTCAAGGATTTATAGCCTATGTAAGTATAGCAGATTTATTTGATAATTCTGGAAATATAAAATATAGCTATTCTCGTATACCTACTACAACTATTGTAAAGAAGATAAAGACATATCATAATAGTAGAGGAGAAAGAATGGCTGTTGGGTTAGGGGAACAATTATATTCTGCACCGCCTTATGAGTGCCCTGTTGCTTATGATACCAATCGTATGAAAATATATCTCAATCCAGATCCTGATTGCTGGGTTTATCCAGATACAAATCAATATGATTGTTTTATTGGATATAAAATAATCGAGACAGTATTAAATCCTGCATTTCCTTATGTTAATCCGTTCAGTTTATATAGAAATAAATATTCTCAAGATAATGATACTCTTCCATACGAGTATGAAGAATTTCAGGATATAGCAATAACGAATAACTATATTTGTTTGGCCTCAACATATTTTTTTGATCCTTCTGCGACAGGACATATAACTCATAATAGAGATATTGTTTTAAGAAAGTTTGATAAGAATGATTTTAATAATCATGTATCTAATTCAATCATTTCTCCTATTTATGATAACATCCATGGTAATTATGGTTTTTATTTGGAAGCATTAGACGGAGATAATGTTGCTGTTGCACATATTTCTTGCGAATATCCCTTAGGAAGCGAAACAAGAGCAATTGTTACAAAGGTTAATCTAAATGAAGAGCCATTTCAGTTTATTCATTCGTCATTGGTTGATGTTGACTTAGGTCAAATAAATATACAAGATATTGAATATATCCCAGAGATAGATAATCTACTACTTTTAAAAGAAAAAAGTATTAATGGTATTAATAATATCTTATACTATGTAGATATGTATGAAAATATTTATGGTAATACAATTTTTGGTAACTATACAGCAAATTATTTATATGTGCCACAAGAAATTTTCCCTTATCAAAGATGGAATAATATTTTAAGATACAATAGAACCAATTTTGCTCTTATTGGAAATATTGGGACTAAATTAGGATTGTTGGATAATGAAACAAATAATTTCTCACTTAATCAATGCAGAAAATATGATATAAAAACGATTCATCAAAGAGAAATAAATATTTTCACACAATTTGATAATTTGTATCAATGTTCCTTTGCTCTAATGTATCCTTATGCTCCAGGATTTTACTATTATGGCAATACAACAATAATTCATAAAATGGATTTAATAGTACCAAGAGTAGAAGAAATAGAAGTTAAATGTTTAAAGAAATCAGATAATTAAAGAATAAATAAGAGATATGAAAAAGTTAATCTTGACAATAGTTTTAGTTTTTGCTTTATTGAAAGTAAATGCACAAACACAATATGATACAATGGTTTATCATCCTTATGATATAAGTGAATGTCCAATGGGTTTGAGTTTAGCATCTCATGTATGGAAAGCATTCACTTGTGATAGTTGCGCTCTTATAATGACATATATTCCAGGAACAACAATTCCATGCAGGTTGAATGGTCCAGTTACAGGGAGCAATCAATATGGAGTGCAGGCAGTTGCACAACCTTATCATTTTGATTCAACTGTTACGGTAATTGGAATAGCAGTAAGGTTTACAGGAACAATGAATGCTTCTCTTTATGGGAGTTTGTTTCTTAGAATAATGGATTTGGGGTTTAATGACTTAGGACAAGCGGCATTACATACATGGGGGAATAATATTGATTCAAATGGATATCGAAGATATTGGTTTGGAACGAATATTAATGTCAATGATTTTTATCTGTCTGCAGATCTTCCTTCAACGCAAGCAGATTTTTCTATTGTTTACCCTTGTACTTGGAGTTTATATGATTCTACAGGTTGTTTGGAACACGAACTTACATCAAGAGGATTACCTTATGATACAATTTTTGTAGGGATAGACTATCATAATCCAGACCCTTGGGCAACAGTAACAGATACATTAATTGCTTGTAGGTTTGAAGAAAGCCCCTGGTTAAAGAAAGATGATAAATGGATACGTTTTGCTGATGATTCTGTTTATTACATATTCCAAAAGACCTATATAGAGTTTCTTCCAATCCTTAAAGTCCAAAGGCTGAGTTTACCAGAAGAAATAAGTAATGATAATACAATAAAGCTTTATCCAAATCCAGCTGAAAATACTTTAAATATAGAAAGTCAAGATATAATAAAAGAAATAGAGTTTTACGATGCTTTAGGAAAGAAAGCAAAGGCAATAACCCTAAACAAAAAAGAAGCGATAATAGATATAAGTTCTCTCGCTAAGGGTAATTATGTTGTAAACTTAATAACCGACAAAGGAAAGATAAAAAAGAAATTGGTTATTAGATAGAGTTTTTGTATTTGCTTTTGATTGATTTTGTTTTTAAAAGGCTTTGAAGTAAAATAATTATTGAAAATATTATTGTTAGGAAATAAAAGTTTAGTATAGTTCGTTATTGTTAGATAATTTATAGATAAATAGATTTACTTTTCTATTGTGCTTTTGTGCTTAATGGAAATTAATATAATTAATAACTTAAAAAATAAATGAATATGAAATTTATTAAAGCCTTAATTGGCAACATATCTGACGATAATAAAATTGGTATCGGTCTTTTATTATTTAGAGTTTTCATTAGTGTGTTGATGTTAACTCATGGTTTTGCAAAGCTAAATAGTTTTGAAACTCTTTCTTCTCAATTCCCCGATATATTGGGAATAGGGGGTAAGTGGAATTTAATTTTGCTTATTATGGCAGAGTTTGGTTGTTCTATACTAATTATTTTAGGACTCTTCACTCGTCTTTCTTCAATTCCTGTAATATTTTCTATGATAATTGCAGCCTTTATTGCTCATGCAAATGATCCTTTTGCTGTAAAGGAAATGGCTGTTTTGTATCTTGGATTGTTTACATTTATTCTTTATATGGGTGCTGGAAAGTTCTCAATTGATTATTTGATTTCAAAAAAAGCAAAAAGAGATTAAATTTTAGGGAAAAACAAAGCCGTTCTATTTTCTTATTTTGTATCTTTGCCAATCGTAAAGAGTTTTTTAACAAAATAAATACTTATAAAATGAAAAAGATTTTTCTATTAGTTTTGTGTTCAGCAGTGCTTTTTTCTTGCGCTACTAAGAAAGGAAATAAATTGGTTAATGAACGTGATGTTCCTGAACGTTATGTAAATGATTTAAAGAAACAAAGACCTAACATTGAAAAGAGAACTTGGGAAATGGTGGATTCAAATTCTTACAATGCCAATTTTGTTGATAATGGCAATCAAATGAGAGTTAAATACACAAAGTCAAGTACTGAAACTTGTTGGATTGTTCCTGCTGAATATGTGCCTACTCAAATTACTGAATACATAAATACTAATTATCCTAATTCAAAAATAAGTGAGGTTTCAATTGTTGACTCAAGAAATGTAAAAACTTACAATGCTTCAATCATCACCAAAAAGAAAGAAATAAAGAATTTGGAATTTGATTTAAATGGAGCTTTTAAGTCAGAAAGAATTTCTAAATAAGAGAAATTTTATCCCAATCTTTAGCAACTGGGAATGAGTTTCTAAAAGAATAAAGAAGATTTCTGTCTATTGTATAATAGGCAATTTCTTCTTTTTTTTGTTCTGTTTCAACAAGTTTTTCACCTTTATAGTTTAGTATTGTTGAGCTTCCAAAGTATTCAATATTGAAGAAATCAATACCAACCCTGTTCACTGCAATAACATAAGAAACGTTTTCAATTGCTCTTGCAACATAAAGTGAAGTCCAAGCATGATTTCTTGCTGAGTCCCAAGAAGCACAGAAAATGGCAATATCATAATCATATTCTCCATTATTGTAAGCATTTCTGCACCAAGCAGGGAAACGAATATCGTAGCAAGTAAATAGTGCAATCTTCCAGCCCTTATAGTTAACTATCTTTTTTTCATCTCCTGGAGTAATTATTCTTGGCTCTTTGCTTAAGCAAAACAAATGTTTCTTGTCGTAATATTCAAACTCTCCATTTGGAAAGACAAAGAAATGCCTATTCACAAATTTATTGTCTTCTTCAATAAGAAGTGTGCCTGCAATAGCTATGCCTTTTTCAATTGCTTTAGTCTTCATCCAATTAAGGCTTTTGCCTTGCATTGTTTCGGCATGCGTTGTGTCAATTTTAAATCCTGTTGTAAACATTTCAGGAAAAACTAATAGTTCCGTGTCTTTATCTAAATTTTCAAGAAAGGAATCGTACCTTTTTAAATTTGAGTCTGCTTGGTTGTCAACCGTATTGGCTTGAAATATTGCTATTTTCATGTTTATTAAAAGTTGTTTTCAGGATGCAAAGTTAGGAATATTTAAAATACGTGCCAAATTAACGTGCTTTATCTATTGCAGTTGCAAGGGTAGGCAAGCCTAATGTGAGTTTGAGGGAAGATTTCTTTGATATTTTTTTGTTCTTCTTTATTCATTTGAATGGCTCTAAGGTCTAAATATTTTAGTTTTGAGCTCATATTCATAAATTCCATATCAAAATCTCTAATCCTGTTGTCCCACAATATTAATGTATCCAAGTTTAAAACACTTAATTCTTTTGGTAATGATTCAATGTTGTTGGATGCAAGGTCTAAATAGTGAAGTTTTTTTAAGTCGGCAATTTCTTTAGGAACATCTTTAATCCTATTTCTTTTCAAAATGAGTTTTTCTATATTCTTAAACTCAAGAATTTTTATTGGAATCTCTTTAAGTTTCTTTTTTTCTAAGTCTAAGGTAATAACTTTGGTTGGATAGGCAAGTGCTGAATCCAAATTATTGAAATATCCATTTGTTTGTCCTTGACAGAAGCAGCTAAAAGCAAGAAACAAAATAATTATTAGCTTATTCATTTGTTTTGAAATAGAGTTTTGCCTTTTCAACATCTTCATTGATTTTGGCTTTTAGAGAGTCTAAATCATCAAACTTTATCTCTTCTCTAATAAAATCCTTAAGCCTTAATTTTATTTTCTTCCCATAAAGATCTCCATAAAACTCAAAAATATTTACTTCCACACTCGGAGCAATTTCTTCTAAAGCTATATCTTTATTAATAGTTGGGCGAACGCCAATACTTACAACTCCTTGATATTTTTTCTCATCAACTTCAACTTCGGTAATATAAACTCCATATAGAGGAAGTAATTTATGACGGTCAATTTTTATGTTCGCTGTTGGATAGCCTATTTTTGTTCCTATCTTATTCCCATGTTCAACTTCACCGCTTATTAAGTAATCTTCATTAAGCATTGCATTTGCCAACTTAATATTTCCATTAGCTAAAGCCTTACGTATTTGAGTAGAACTTACTTCAATATCATCATAAAATACACAATTCTTGCTTCTTTCTAAAATAAGTCCTTTTTCTTTTGAGGCAATAACTAATATGTCAAAATCTTGAGAAGATTTGTTCCCAAAATGGTTATCGTAGCCTGAAAGTAAATATTGTGGATTGTATTTCTTTAGAAGTAAATCAATAAATTCTTCTGCCTTGATTTGAGCAAATTCTTTGGTAAAATGTATTGTTATAATGTCATTTATTCCTAATGTTTGGAGCTTTGAAAATCTTTCTTCATTTGTTTGCAGAAGACTAATCTTACTTAAGTTTTTTGGTTTTAGAGCAAGTTGAGGATGGTTATCAAAGGTTATGATAATGGGATTAGTATGAAGTTCTTTAGCTTTTTCTTTTAAGTCGGAAATCAAGCTTTGATGTCCAATATGAACACCATCAAACATTCCAATTGTTATAACTGGACGATTCCTTTGCTCAAATTCTTTTTCAAAAGGTATTATATTCAATTTTCTTTGTGTTTTTTGTTTCGGCTTGCAAAAATACTAAAAATACTCTGTGGTTATAATTTTAGAATGTTTTTTTGCTGTTTGTCAATTATAACGTCATCTGATGATAAATAATTATTTGGATAGTGTAAATCTTAATTGACTCCTTTGATCTTATTTTCTTTTGTTTTAATGTTTTATATTAGTAAGAGGAGGATGATTTTAGAGTAAATGCAGACTTTATTTTCTTAAAAGTTTTTAGTTTCTCAAAGAAATGATGTAAATTCGCAGGTTGAAAAAAGATACATTTGATTTTAATATATGATTTATGAATGTAGTAAGTAGAGGTAAAATATCTCAAATTATTGGTGCTGTTATAGATGTTAGCTTTGAAGAAGGAGAAAAACTCCCTAATATTTATGATGCTTTAAGGGTTGTAAATCCAAATGGACTACCTATTATATTAGAATGCCAACAAGGTATAGGAGACAATACGGTTAGAACAATTGCAATGGATTCTACTGATGGTTTGCAAAGAGGACTTGATGTTGAAAACTTGGGAGAGCCTATTTCTATGCCTGTTGGGGAAAACATCAATGGTAGATTATTTAATGTTATTGGTAAAACTATTGACGGAATTGAAGAAGTTAAATCGGAAAAGTCTTATCCAATACATAGAGACCCACCAAAATTTGAAGATCTTTCTACTTCACAAGAGGTGCTTTTAACAGGGATTAAAGTAATTGATTTGGTTGAGCCTTATGCAAAGGGAGGAAAGATTGGTCTTTTCGGAGGAGCAGGTGTAGGCAAGACGGTATTGATTATGGAAATGATTAATAATATTGCTAAAAAATATTCTGGTCAATCTGTTTTTGCAGGTGTAGGAGAAAGAACACGTGAAGGAAATGACCTTCTTAGAGAAATGTTGGAATCAGGTGTTATTCGCTATGGTGAAGATTTTCTAAAAAGTATGGAAGAAGGAGGATGGGATATTAGCAAGGTTAGGCAAGAAGATTTAGCCGATTCAAAATGTACTTTGGTGTTTGGACAAATGAACGAACCTCCTGGAGCAAGAGCAAGAGTTGCCCTTTCAGGACTTACGCTTGCAGAATACTATCGTGATGGTGATGAAAAAACAGGTGGAAGAGATATTCTTTTGTTTATAGATAATATATTCCGTTTTACTCAAGCTGGTTCTGAGGTTTCTGCTCTTTTGGGACGTATGCCTTCAGCCGTTGGCTACCAACCAACACTTGCTTCCGAAATGGGAATTATGCAAGAAAGAATTACTTCAACAAAAAGAGGTTCCATTACTTCTGTTCAGGCTGTTTACGTTCCTGCTGATGACTTAACTGACCCAGCTCCAGCAACAACCTTTGCTCACTTAGATGCTCAAACAGTACTTAGTAGAAAAATATCCGAACTTGGTATTTATCCTGCTGTTGATCCTTTGGATTCTAATTCAAGAATTCTTTCTCCAAATGTTGTTGGAGAAGAACATTACCAAACTGCACAAAGGGTTAAGAATATTCTTCAAAGATATAAAGAACTTCAAGATATTATTGCAATCTTAGGTATGGAAGAGCTTTCTGATGATGACAAATTGGTTGTTTCTCGTGCAAGAAGAGTTCAACGTTTCCTTTCTCAACCTTTCCATGTTGCTGAACAGTTTACCGGTATGAAAGGTGTGTTTGTTAACTTGGAAGATACAATTAAAGGATTCAATATGATTCTTGATGGGGAAGTTGACCAATATCCTGAAGCAGCTTTCTCTATGGTTGGAACAATTGAAGATGCAATAGAAAAGGGCAAGAAGATACTTGCAGAAACTATTCAAGAGTAATTTGCCTATGAAAGTTAAGATAATTTCCCCCGAAAAAGTGGTGTATGAAGGAGAAACCTCTCTAATGCAAATTCCAGGAATTGATGGGTCGTTTGAGATATTGAATAATCATGCTCCAATTATTTCTGTCTTGGGAAAAGGCAATATTAGAGTTGTTACAAAAGAAAAGGAATTATTATTCCCAATAAACAGTGGGGTTTTGGAATGCTCCAGCAATAACATACAAATTTTAGTTCAATAGTCAATAACTTCTATTTTTACATAGTACCTAATTTAAATCTAATGTTTAAATTAGGTATTTTTTTGTGCCCTATAATTGATTTGGTGGTAGTGAATCGGCGATATG
>DHDW01000006.1:39054-42262 GCA_002399565.1 Bacteroidales bacterium UBA4866
GCATATCGCATTATAGTTATAATGCATGTTGCAAATCAGTAGAAGTGAAAATGAAATATCGCCGATATGGTTTTAGCAAATCGGCGATACTAATATAAATTAATGGTGAAAGTTGTGTCTGTAGTTGGCTATCAGCTCTTTCTCAGATAAGTTTTTATTTGTAAATATTCACTGTACCTGTATCTGTAAATACCTTTTTCCTCTTGTCTGCATAACTATACTTAGCCATCCAAACATAGGCTCCTTGAGGAACGAGACTTCCTTTATATGTGCAATCCCAAGCCTTTTCAGGATTGTTTGTTTGGAAAACCATTTCTCCCCAACGGTTAAAGACTTTCAATTCAAACTCAACAGGGTTATCTACATAAACTCTAAATTGAGTGTTGTTAGGGTCGGAGTCATAAACATAAACTGCTGATGGTGCCCACAAATAATGTGTTTTTGCAATCCTTATTATGTTTGAAATTGAATCTTGACAACCTGCTGCATTCTCCACGTAAAGGTTTATATTAAAGGTTTGAGTAGTATCTGAAATATCAAACAAGTGAACAAATATTTCTTCGCTTGAAGTAGCTCCATCACTAACTGTCCAAAGTCTTAAAACGCTTCCATCGGTAATATCGTTCATAATAACCGTTGGGTCTAAATCATCAATTATTGATGGATTGAAAGTCATTTGAGCCTCTGGCAAAGGAGAAACATAAACCAACACAGTGTCTGAATTTTGACAATTGATGTCATTTGCTCCATGTGCTATATACATTGTAGAAACAATAGGTTCAACAGTTAGATTGGTTGAGGTGTTATTTTGTACATTTTCATCCACAGGGAATGTAGTCCAATAATAACTATCAGCACTACCAGTTACATAAATTTGAGCAGACTCTGTTAGACATATATTAACATCACTACTTGCATTAACAGTTGGTTTGTTTAGAGCATAAACTGTAACTTGAGCCTTAGTTTCGCAATTTGCTGGTTGAAGTTTTACGCTAACTTCGTATGTTGTTTCAGGATTTGTTGGATTAACAACTATCGATTCAGTAGTCTCTCCTGTATTCCATTCATAAGTACAGTTAGCTAATGATGAATTGGCTGTTAAAGAAGTCTGAGTTCCCAAACATATTCTTGTAGTACCGCTTATACTAACATTTGGAGCTTGATCTACAGTAATGTATAATGAATCTTTTGCAAAACAAGAGTGATTATCAGTTAAAGTATATGATATAAAACCAGAAGATTGAGGAGTAAATATTAATGTATCAAGAGAAGAAATTGGATTATTAGCAAAGCTCCATTGCGAACTGCCTACTGCTTCATTTGTCAAATTCATTAAAGTAACAGTATCATTTTGGCAAATTGTAAGTGGATTTCCAATTTCTACATTAAATAATATAGGTTGAACATTAAAAGAATCCACTCTTGTACAAATTCTATTTCCAAATTCATCATTATTATCAACTTCAAAAATATAAGTAGTATTTACAGTAGGAGTTACAATAAAAGAATTTGGATTAATATTATCTTGTAAATAAGGAGAAGTTAATCTATAAGTACTACCACCGCTAAGTTGAATATTAACATTAGACCCCATACAGATTGTGTCGTATTTTTCAGTATTATCGTTATGAGTAATTGTAAATGTAGGTAAATCGATTGGTTTAACCAAAACTGAATCTATATAAGTAAGAGGAGTTCCATCAAGCCTATAAATAGTTGTCTCCATAAAATACCATTGAGCTCCTTCTGCAGAACTTGGATTTGCTATTGCTTCAAAGTTATCGTTAGCTCCAACGGGAACTCTTGCCCCTCCAGAAGCAGGTTTTCTATACCATTCTGTAGCTGCTTCCAAATTCCCAACAGGACGAATTCTCCATGCTTCATTTGTTGCAGACCATTGAGTAGAATTATATGATTCTCCGGAACTGTTTGTAATTACAACGGCACTATTACCTGTTGAATTTTGTATTCCTAATAATGCCTTTCCACCATTTGTAGTAGGGCAACAAGGTTTTTTTTGTATATAGAACTCTATTATATTTTTGTTGTTTCATACAAAACTATCATGTGTGTTGCTAAACTATCATTTTTCCCATACAATGGTACTTGATAAAAACTAAGTACAAGTTTTCTGCAAGGAAAGGTACCTATTGATTGAAAATACATTTGCCCACCATACCTAAAGTCAATGTCATGATAAGGTCCCATAATGGAATTTGTATAATGATTAGAAGAAGGAAGTGCAGAACCATAATTATAGTTGCAATATGAGTAATTTGTTGAAGTAAGAGGAGGAATTGATTTAACAGTAAGGTCAAAAGAAATTAGTCCATTTGAACCTATCACGCAATGTTCATATGTAGTCCCATAAAAATCAAATGTAAAAGTAGGGACTCCTGGAAGGTTAGTTGGTCCAAATCCTAGCGACATTAATTCTCCCCAACAGTCGTCTGTGGGTAATGTATATAAAACCCCAGAATTATATGCAAAAGGGGGATTGTAAGGAATTGATTCAAAAATATAATTATTTGATGCACCAGGAGCAAAAACTTTTGGAGCTAATGTTACAAATGGCATATCACAAGTTAATTGAATTGTATCTCCAGAACAATCTATATTATTGGTTATATCTCTAACAGTGGAATTAGGACACGATTGACTAAAAGAATTTGTTGCAAATATAATTGTCGAAATAACTAATAATAACGTCTTTTTCATATAATTTCCTATTTTAAGTGCAAAATTAATATTTTCTTTTTCTTTTAACACTATAAAACCCAATTATGTTTACTATATAATGTAAATAATTATTCATTTATTTTCAATAAACTCTTCTTGTTGTTTAATTATAAAGTATTTAAGCCTATATATACATTGTTTGAAAGATTAAGTAGTATCTATCAAAAAAAAGTCGGCGACTTTATAAATTTATCCGGTGACTTTATAACATTAAGTCCCGACTTTTCTGGAAAAGATCCCGATTAATTTCCCTCAAGTCCTATTTTTTTGCCAAAATCAAAGAATAAATGCGAGAAAAGAAACCAACGATTCCCCCAAAAAGGCGATAAAAGGCGAAATAGAAGAAAAAGAGATAAAAAGAATGCAAAAAAAAATACAGTTATAAAACTTTCTTTACAAGGTTTTTGGGGGGTAATAGATAAAAAAAAGTAAAAAAAAGATTGGGGAATATTTGGTAGTAATAAAAAAG
>DHDW01000007.1:0-11314 GCA_002399565.1 Bacteroidales bacterium UBA4866
TGTTAATTGATGAGTCGATTTTCGGAGAATATTATATAGATTATTGAGAATGATAGTTAAGATAGAGCCTTTGGCAGGATTTTGTTTTGGAGTGGTTTCTGCAATTAATTTGGTTGAGAAAGAGCTTAGGGATAATGATAATCTTTATTGCCTTGGAGACATTGTGCATAATAATATGGAGGTTGAAAGATTGTCAAAGTTGGGTTTGGAGGTGATTGATATTGAAAGGATGAAAGCTTTGAAAGACACAAATGTAATGATTAGAGCTCATGGAGAACCTCCTTCAACATACAAATTGGCTCAAGAAAATAATATTGAGATCATTGATGCAACTTGTCCAATTGTTCTAAAGCTTCAGCAAAATGTTAGAAAAGGATATTTGAGAATGAAAGAAATTGGTGGGCAAGTGGTTATTTATGGAAAGAAAGGTCATGCAGAAGTAGTTGGGTTGGTTGGACAAACTAATAATGAGGCAATTGTTGTTAGTTCAAAGGAGGATTTGGATTTAATCAACTTTGAAAAGCCAATTCATTTGTTCTCTCAAACTACCATGAGCAAGGAAGAGTATAAAGCAATTTGCGATGAAATTGAATTAAGACATAAATTGCATAATCAAAATAATAATCAGGCTCATGATGTAATTATTACAAATTCTATTTGCGGAAAGGTTTCTTCTCGTTCAAAGGAATTGATTGATTTCTCTGATACAGTTGATGTGGTTTTGTTTGTAAGTGGCAAAAGCAGTTCAAATGGAATGTATCTTTACAATTTATGTAAGGCTCATAAAGAAGCAACATATTTGATTTCTAAGAAGGAAGATATTAAAAAAGAATGGTTTGAAGGTTGTAAAAGTGTTGGTATTTCTGGAGCAACTTCAACGCCAAGGTGGTTAATGGAAGAAATAATGGATTCATGTATCTCAATAAACTAAAACTAAATAACTTTAAGAACATTTCTCAAGCAGAATTAACCTTTTGTGCTAATGTCAATTGCTTGGTAGGAGAGAATGGTGTGGGTAAAACAAATATTCTTGATGCCATTCACTATTTGTCATTCTGTAAGAGCTATTTTAATCTAATTGATGCTAATAATATAAAATATGATGAAGATTTCTTTTCAATTCATGGATTTTATTCTGGTAAAGAAAACTCTATTGACAAGTTTTCTTGTGTTTTAAAGAAGGGTGAGAGAAAACTCTTTAAATGTGAAGATAAAGAATATAATCGTTTTTCAGAACACATTGGGAAGATTCCATTAGTGATGATTACTCCCTCAGACCAGGAATTGATTATTGGAGGGAGTGAATTGAGAAGGAAGTTTTTAGACTTAGTTATTTCGCAGGTTGATACACTTTACTTAGATAATTTGATTAAGTACAACAAAGCATTAATGCAAAGAAATGCCTTATTAAAACATTTCTATCAAACCCATACTTTCAATTTGCAGTCTCTTCAAATTTGGGATGAACAAATGATTAGTTTTGGAACAATAATTCACAATCGCAGAAAATCTTTCATAAATGAGTTTTCTCCCATTTTCCAATACTACTACAATTTCATTTCTTCCGAGAAAGAAAAAGTTGAAATATCTTATGTTTCTGATGAGTTGGAGGAAAATTACGAAAGACTTTTGGTTGATTCACTTGAAAGAGATAGGGTCTTAAAATACACATCTGTTGGAATTCATAAAGATGATTTGGAGTTAAGTATGAATGGAAATGGGGTAAAGAAATTTGCCTCTCAAGGACAACAGAAATCCTTTCTTTTGGCATTGAAATTGGCACAATTTGAATATATTTTTAATAGAACGAAGATTAAGCCAATCCTTTTGTTGGATGATGTTTTTGATAAATTAGACCTTAAAAGAATAAATCAACTTTTGCATTTGGTTGGAAGCGATAGGTTTGGACAAGTATTTGTTACTGACACTCAGTTAGGAAGGGTAGAGTCTATATTTGAAAATACAGATATGGAACACAAGATATATACAATTTCAGAGAAGGGGATTGAAAATGAGAAATAAGAATTACGTTGACAAGATTAAACATAATGTTAGAAATACCAAAGAAGGTAATATTAAAGATGTTATGCAAGAATTCTTTTCATACTACCACATTGATGCAAATCTAAATCAGGAGGACATAATTTTGGCTTGGAGAGAAATTACTGGAGAATTAATAAATAAACTCACAACAAAAATATATGTGCAAAACAACTGCTTATATGTTAAAGTAAATTCTTCTGCATTGAAACATGAACTTATGATGGTAAGAACTTCTATATTGGAAAAAATTAAAGCCAAAATACCAAAATGTAATTTGAAAAATATATACATATCGTAGCGGCGTATTGCTTACTCCCATGAAATTTAATTAAAAAATATATTAGATGAAATCAATCAGAGAAATTACAAATAAATATATAAAGGGAAACGAAATTTTTTCTCGTTTTATTAAGGTATTCTCTGTAGATGTATTGGTTAGAGGAGCAAACTTTTTTCTAATTCCTGTTTTTCTTAGACTAATGACTCCAGAAGAATATGGGATTTACGGATATTTATATTCTTTTTCATATACTATTGCAGGTATTCTTTGTTTTGGAGTATTTGTTGCCTTGATAAAGCTTTATGCAGACACCGTATCGGACAAGAAGGTTCAAGGTTCGATGCTTTTTACACTAACTATTTCTCAGTTTGCATTACTTATATTATCTATTATAATTGTTTATATTTGGGGAATAGATATTGATTTTTTTTCATTTTTAAATAAGACTAACTCAGTAGGCTCCAACCAATACCTTGCATATAGGAATTTTGTTTTTGTTGCAGCAGCTTCAATGGTACTTTCAGGTTACCTTACTTTCTTTTTGGTTTCTTCCGAAAGAATTAGAGGTTTACAAACCTTTAATATACTAAGGCTTGTTTTAACTAATCTAATGGCTATTTTAGTTATTTACTTTTCAGATGGGGATGCTGTTTTCCAAAGACTTGCAGTAACTTACTCTATGGAACTTATCTTAACCCTTTTTTACTCAATAATTATTTACAAGAATTTCACCTTTAAGTTTAGTAAATTCTTTCTGATGAAAACTTTAAAAATAGGACTTCCAATTACTGCCTCTTCAATAACTTTTGCAGTTGTAAACTTTGGAGATAAGTTCTTTGTTGCAAAATATTCTGGAGAGAAAGGCATGGCTATTTATTATCTTGGTTTTCTACTTGCAACCATTATTTTAGTTATTTATCAATCTTTTAATTTTGTTTGGAATCCTCTATTTATGAAAGAAAAAGATTTGGTTGTTTTAAGAAGAAAAACAAATAGGTATTTGTGGATAATTGCCTTGGGACTTGGTTCTATAGGTGTGTTAATATGGATAGGTGCTTTTGTTGGACTCAAAATAAATATAATTCCACAAGACTATAATCAAATACTGCAAATACTGCCTTTCTTAATTATTTCACAACTAATTTCAGCTATGGCTTTGCTTATGATTAATTATATGACATATTTTGAGAAAACATATATTCAAGCATTTGTTGGTATAGGTTTGAGTTTAATTGGATATTATCTTTATGATTTTATGGGAGAAAGGTTTGGAGTTATAGGTATATCTATTGGAATAATGTTTCTTAATATTCTTATGTTTATTTTTTATTATTTTCGTTCGCAATACTATATTAATAATAGATTAAAAGCTTAGTTTTTGATAATTGAAGGATATTTTTACTAAATTTGCAACTTAACAAATCAAACTTTGATGAAGAAAATTCTTATAACAGGAGGTGCAGGATTTATTGGTTCTCATCTTTGCGAAAGATTGCTAAGAGAAGGTAATGAGATAATTTGTTTGGATAATTATTTTACAGGGAATAAAAAAAATATTATTCACTTATTAGATAATCCATATTTTGAACTTGTACGTCATGATGTTTGCACTCCTTATTTTATTGAAGTTGATCAAATATACAACTTGGCTTGTCCCGCATCTCCAATTCACTATCAATATAATCCAATAAAGACTATTAAAACTTCTGTTATGGGAGCTTTAAATATGCTTGGCTTAGCAAAGAGAATACATGCAAGAATTCTTCAAGCCTCTACTTCTGAAGTTTATGGAGATCCCATGGTTCATCCACAAATTGAAACATATTGGGGAAATGTAAATCCAATTGGAGAAAGAAGTTGTTATGATGAAGGTAAACGTTGTGCAGAAACCCTTTTCTTTGATTATCATAAACAAAATAATGTTGATATAAAGATTATAAGAATATTTAATACTTATGGACCTAAGATGCATCCTAATGATGGAAGGGTTGTAAGTAATTTTATTGTTCAAGCACTTAAAGGAGAAGATATAACCGTTGCTGGAGATGGCTCTCAAACAAGAAGTTTTCAATATGTTGATGATCTTTTGGAAGGAATGATTAGAATGATGCAAACAGATAAAAGTTTTACAGGTCCAGTTAATATTGGTAATCCAAAAGAATTTACTATCTTGGAGCTTGCAAATAAAGTAATTGAATTGACTGGTTCTAAGTCTAAGATTAAATTCATACCACTACCATCAGACGATCCAAGTCAAAGAAAACCTGATATTAGTTTAGCAAAGGAAAAACTATCTTGGCAACCTACTATTCAGCTTAATGAAGGATTAACTAAGACAATTCAGTATTTTGATGCTACTTTGAGAGAGATATAAATAAACTATTAATTACTAAGATATGGGCGATTATAAAGATTATAGGGGAGAGAATTTTGGAATTATAAATAAGGATCAACGTAAGATGTTGAGATGGATTAAACCAAATACAAGAATTTTGGAGCTTGGAGCTGCAACAGGCTATATTACTAAGTATTTAAAAAATGATTTAAATTGCTCTATAACTTGTGTTGAATTAAATCCAGAAATGGCTAATTTGACTATTGAATTCTCAGAAAAAACAATTGTTGCTGATTTAGATAAGGATTTATGGTGTAATGAGGTTGATGGTTTATTTGATTACATTATTTTAATTGATGTATTGGAGCATCTTAGAAACCCAGAAAACACCTTAAGAAAGGCTATTAAATTTTTGAAACATGAAGGTGAATTACTCTTGGCTATTCCTAATATATCCCATAGTGCAGTGATATTTAGTCTTTATGACGGAGATTTTACCTACAACGACTGGGGGCTGCTTGATGATACACACATTCATTTTTTTACATGGAAGACATTTGATAAAATGCTATCAGATCTTAATATGAAATTAGTTGAACGTTATGTGAAATTCAAAGCTCCTGCTTGTACTGAATTTAAAAAATTTATGATCAAACACCCTTTAATTGCACCCTTTGTGATAATCCGTAAAGATGCTTTTAGTTATCAATTTTATACAAGTTGGAAACGTAAAGAAGTAAGTGTTTCAACAAAAAAAATGATGAGAAGACCAGCTTTTTTCCTATTTATTAAGTTGATTTTGGAAGATATATCTTATTTTTTTTATTCTCTAATGTTTCCAAATAAGAAGTTTAGAAAAAAAGGTATATCTTAAAGAATAGGTAAAGCAATTCAATTTGCTCATTTTAGAAGGATGTTATGAATATGAAGAAAATAATAGTTAATTACTTACAGAGAGGGAAATACATACTTCCATTATATGAAGATACTGTAAGGATAGCAGAGAGTTGTGGATATAGATTGTATTTACAGCATTTGGATACATATGATTTTTTTTGTAAAGATAAGGATAACTTAATTGCTAAACTGCATTATAATCTTACGAAAATACCTGTCTTTATAAAATCATTAGTCCAAATACCAAATAACTCTAAACTGCTATTTATTTATCCACACCCATTTGGAGTTTTATTACCTCTGTTTTTCTTTTTTTTGCATAAAAAGAAATGTTCTATTACTTTGTTATGTATAGATATAGATTATTTTAGAGGAGTGAATAAGTCTTTGCTTAAAGATCTTAATAATCTAAATTCCGCAGATAAACTTATATTGCAAACATCTAATATGTTAAAAAGATCTAGAGAAGTGGGTGTAAAGACTCCTGCAGAATTGATTCATTTTTTTGATTTTCTTACTGAGGATATACCTCCTTTAACTAATGGAAAAGGAAATAATAGAGTTGCTTTTGCGGGTAATTATAACAAAGCTACATTTATTAATCAATTGGAAAAATTAAACTATCAAAAAATTAAATTTTTACTTTATGGGTTTGTCAATAATAATTCATCTATGCCCGATTGGGTTGAATGCAGAAATAGATTTGCTCCAAAAAAAATTAGTGAGGTTCATGGAGATTGGGGGCTTGTTTGGGATGGAAATAGCTTAGAAAACAATGACGTTAAAAACGAACACGGACAATATTTGAGAATTACTATACCCTCTAAGGCAGTATTGTATATTTCTGCTCATTTACCTCTAATTGTATGGAAAGAGTCAGGAATTGCTAAATTTGTTGAAGAAAATCATTTGGGAATATTAATCGACTCATTATACGAATTAGAAAAAAAGATACTTTCTGTATCAGAAGAAGAAAAAGAGGCTATGAAAACTAATGTTAAGTTATTTTCTCAAAAACTTAGAAATGGAGAAATGCTAACATCTGTTTTAAATATAATCTAAAAAATATAATTACATATCATCAATTAGATTTATACGTAGATTAATTAGAAGTTTATTTTTTCTTGAGAAAAATAATAAAAACTTTCTAATCATGTAAATAGATTTATTCAAATAGGAAATAATTATAGAAAATGAATATATTAATAATACATAATATATATAGTAAGATTGGGGGAGAAGAAAAAGTTGTTGAGTTTCAAAAACAACTCTTGGAATCAAAAGGTCATAATGTTATAGTTTATTATCGTAATTATAATGAAATGAATTCTTGGCTCTTTGGAAAAATTGGTGGGCTTTTTACCTCAATTTTCAATTCTCGCTCAATTAAAGATGTGAAAAAAATTATAAAAGATTTCAATCCTCATATTTCAATCCTTCATAATCTTTTTCCGATTATATCTCCTGCAATAATAAATTTGCTCAAATCAAAAAGGGTTATAATTTATCAAATTGTTCATAACTATCGTTTGCTTTGTCCAACTGGAATTTTCTTCTCAAAAGGGAATATTTGTGAAAAATGTACAAAAGGTTTGAGGGAATGGAACTGTTTAATAAATAATTGTACTCAAAACTATTTTGCAAGTTTTTCATTTTCTTTACGAGGCTTCCTTGTTAGAAAGCTAAAATACTATAATTCGGTAGATTTGTTTTTAACTATATCAGATTTTCTAAGAAATATCTTAATAAATAATGGATTTTCTGAAGAAAAAGTTATCACATTATCAAATGCATATATTGATAGTAAAGGGAAAGATAATGAAATAGAGATTAAGAATAAAAAATTCATTGGTTTTGTTGGAAGATTGACGATTGAAAAAGGAATACTTGATTTTATACAAATTGCAAGAAATATGCCAGAATTTGAATTTAGAGTTGCAGGTCAAGTAAATTGCTTAATTGAAAGCATTGAAATTCCAAAGAATTTAGAATTTGTTGGTTTTTTGGATGATAATTCTTTAGATAAATTTTATAATTCATGCAGGGTTTTATTAGTCCTAAGTAAGTGGTATGAACCTTTCGGAATGGTTATATTAGAATCTTTATTTAGTAATACCCCAGTTATTGTAAATGATATTGGGGCAATGTCTCAAATAATAGAAGATGGAAAGGAAGGATTTGTAGTTGAGATTGGAGATTTGGATTTGGTTGAGAAAAGAATTGGTGAATTGTTTGTAAGTGATGAAAAATATTCTCAAATATGCTACAATTGTAGGAAAAAGGTTGAAGATAATTATTCTTCTGATTTATATTATATAAGACTAATGCAAGAATATAAAAGATAAATAAAATATTACCTCAAGATAATTAATGAAACCTAATTAAGTGGATGG
Source organism: Bacteroidales bacterium UBA4866 (assembly GCA_002399565.1). Lineage (GTDB taxonomy): Bacteria > Bacteroidota > Bacteroidia > Bacteroidales > P3 > UBA10566. Next base: position 7,949 of record DHDW01000007.1, read on the forward strand.
GGATTTTAATGATTTTATTTGCTTGTATCAAATAAATTTTTATCTTTGCCCTGTTTATTAGTGAAATAGAATTAGATATATTGTCCTTTTTTATATATTTGTTTGAAGAAATTGTTGAAAAATATTGGTTTTGTGCTTATGGACAACAAGGTTAGGTATGTGAAATATAAGAGAAAATAATAAGTTCTGCAAAAAGCAAGATACAATTTAATTTATTAGTTTAATATTTTTTCAAATATGAATTTTAGTATAAAGAAACTTAAAATCACAGTTGGAGCAAAACCATGTGAGGAGTTTATGGCTTATGTTGATATGGGTGAAGCTATCAACTATATTAAGATGTTTTCTTTAATTTAAATACATACATTCAATGATTAATCCAAAAGTATCCATTATTACAGTAACCTTCAATGCTGAGAAGGTTTTGGAAAGAACTCTAAGGAGTATTAAAAAGCAGGATTATAATAATATTGAATCAATAATTATTGATGGAGAATCAACCGATGGGACATTAAAAATTGTTGAGAAGTATTCCGATGTTGTAACAAAATGGATTTCTGAAAAGGACAATGGACTCTATGATGCTATGAACAAGGGATTAAGTATGGCAACAGGAGATTATGTATGGTTTTTAAATGCTGGAGACACAATTTGCAAGTCTGATGTCCTTAATTATTTTTTCTCTAAAGAGTCTTTTATGAGAGATGTTTACTATGGAGAGACAGTGATTGTTGATGAAAATGGAAAACAGATAGGAGACAGAAGATTGAAAACAAAGAATAATTTAACCTGGAAAGACTTTCGAATGGGAATGCTTGTTTGTCATCAATCAGTTTTGGTTAAAAGAGAGATAGCTCCTGAGTATAATCTCAAATATAAAATAACTGCTGATTATGAATGGGTGTTGGAGTCTTTCAAAAGGGCAAAATATATTTTGGGCACCAAATATAAGATAACTTGTTATTTGGAAGGAGGGCTTTCAAGGAAGAATATTTTGAAGGCTAACAAAGAAAGATTCCTTATTATGAAAAAATATTATGGACTAATTCCTACAATCTGGTTTAATTTCCTAATGATATTCCGATTTCTTTTTACAGTTGCTAAGTTGAGGCGAATTTAATCCATTCTCAAAGGCGATTTCCTATCCTTAATTCATATAAATTGGCTTATGATTTGTATTTTTTGCTTACCTTTGCAAAAAATAATTTATAATAATAGTAGAATATGAAATTACTTGAAAATAAAGTAGCTCTTATTACGGGTGCTTCTCGTGGTATAGGGAAAGCAATTGCAATTAGTTATGCAAGTCAAGGATGTAATATCGCATTTACTGATCTTAGAAGAGATGAAAACATGGAGCAATGTGAAAAAGAATTATTAGCTTTTGGAGTTAAGGCAATAGGTTATGCATCCAACGCAGCATCTTTTGAAGAAAGTGCTCAGTTGGTTGAAGCAGTTGCACAAGAGTTTGGAAGAATAGATATTTTAGTTAATAATGCTGGAATTACTCGTGATAATTTGCTTATGAGAATGCAGGAAAAGGATTGGGATTTGGTTATGAATATTAATCTAAAGAGTGTCTTCAATCTAACACATGCTTGTCAGAAGATTATGCTTAAGCAAAAGAGCGGTTCAATTATAAATATGAGTTCCGTTGTTGGCGTAAGTGGAAATGCTGGTCAAAGTAATTATTCAGCATCAAAGGCAGGAATTATTGGTTTCACTAAGAGTATAGCTCAAGAGCTTGGTTCAAGAAATATTCGTTCCAATGCTGTGGCTCCAGGATTTATCATTACTGATATGACTGCTCAATTGCCAGAAGAAGTGCGTAAAGATTGGGAAAAGAAAATACCTCTTCGTAGAGGTGGATTGCCTGAGGAAGTTGCAAAAGTTTGCGTATTCTTGGGAAGTGACTTATCTAGTTATGTAAGTGGACAAGTTATTAACGTTTGTGGTGCAATGAATTGTTAAAAATATAATATCATGTTAAATAAAAAATTTGATCCAGCAATGGCAATTAATTCTGTTGCTGAAATTTCTGCAGAAAGAGGTATAAATCCAAATATTAATGATTCTGCAACATTTTGTTTCCCTTACGGACAAACAATGACAGACACTTTCCATGGAGAAACTGAAGGTTATTTCCTTTATTCTCGCCATTGGAATCCTTCAAATCTTTCATTATGTAAAGCATTAGCAGCAATGGAAGGAACAGAAGCTGCATGGGTTACTGGATCTGGAATGGGAGCAATAACATCTGCATTGTTACAATGCGTTCAAAAGGGAGATCATATTGTTGCTTCAATGACAGTTTATGGAGGAACATTTGCGTTCTTAAATAATTATGTAAAGAAATTCGGAATAGAAGTAACATTTGTTGATACAACTAATCTAGAACAAGTAAAAGCTGCAATCAAACCAAATACAAAGGTGGTTTATACAGAAACAATGTCTAATCCTCTTCTCAGAATTTCAAATATTGGAGAGCTAAGAAAACTATCTGATACTGTAGGTGCAAGGCTTATTGTTGACAATACATTTACTCCAATGATTTTCTCTCCTTATGTTTTGGGAGCTCATGTTGTTGTTTATTCAATGACTAAGTTTGTAAATGGTAAGAATGACTGCGTTGCAGGAGCAATTTGTGCTGATGGTGAATTTATTAATTCATTGATTGATGTTAACGATGGAACAGCAATGCTTTTAGGACCAGTTTTAGATAGTTTCCGTTCTACATCTATCCTTAAAAATCTATATACTTTACACATTCGTATGCAACAACACAGTCGCAACGCATTGTATTTAGCTAAGAGATTTAATGATATTGGCATTAAAGCAAACTATCCAGGTTTACCAGAACATAGAGACCATCAATTGATGAATCAGCAAATGAATGCAGGCTTTGGATATGGCGGTATGATTGCAATAGACCTTGAAACTGCAGAAAAAGCAAATAAATTTATGGAAAAAATGCAAGAAAAAGGAGTTGGTTATCTTGCTGTATCATTAGGATATTTCCGTACATTATTCTCTTGTTCAGGCAAGTCAACATCTTCCGAATTGCCAGATGAAATACAAAAAGAAATGGGAATGAGTGAAGGTTTGGTTCGTTATTCTGTAGGTCTTGACAATGATATGGAAGCTACATTTAAAGTAATTGAAGCTTCTCTAAGAGAATTGAAATATATTTAATATATAATTTCTTAAGGTTATTATTGCAGTAGTAATAGTAATCTAAGTAAAAAAGCTTAAAATATGTATCTTTAGAAATAAGGTATATGTTTTAAGCTTTTTCTTTTTCAATCTTATTATGGTAGAAAAAGAGAGAGTAAAATGAAACTTCGTTTCAGTAAATTAAAACGAAGA
>DHDW01000007.1:11419-19331 GCA_002399565.1 Bacteroidales bacterium UBA4866
AATTATTACTTGATTTCAGTAAAATATTACTTGATTTCAATAAAATGAAATAAGAGTTTAAGCTTTTTAAAGACTTTAGACTCCTTAATCTCCTAAAACGAAAAATCACCTAAAAAACTAAACTCTCAAAAAAACTCAATCATAACTAAAAATATCTCCCTTATAATTAAAAATATGTCCCTTATATTTTTGAATATGTCCCTTATATTTTTAAATATGTCCCTTATATTTTAAATTATGATTGACTTTTTTATCTACATGAAGTTATTTCTAATATTTTGCAGTTAAGACTTATTAATAATCATAAATTAATTATTCTTGTTCACATGTTTGCGGAAATTGTCGGAAATAAGGGAAGGGAATTTCACAATTAAAATATTGTCTTTCTCAAGTAATGTATTAATTTTGCAAAAATAATTTTTTGAAATGTTATTAGTTTGTGATAGTGGTTCTACTAAAGCTGATTGGTGTTTGGTGGACAAGGAAAATAATAGGAAATTCATCGCAACATGCGGAATGAATCCTTATAACATATCTCAGGAAGCAATTTGTCAGGAAATAGAATCTGTATTAATTTCATCCATTAATCCAAAAGATGTTGGTGTCATGAAATTTTATGGAGCTGGTTGCAGTGCTGAGGTTAAGAAGAATGAGTTGAAAGAGATTTTTTCTCAGTATTTTACTAATGCTAATATAGAAATAGAACACGATTTGCTTGGAGCTGCAAGAGCTTTGTGCAATAATGAAAAAGGGCTTTGTGCTATTTTAGGTACTGGTTCAAATTCATGTCTATATGATGGGGAAAATATCCTTGAAAATGTTCCCTCTTTAGGATATGTTCTTTGTGATGAGGGAGCAGGAACAAATATAGGAAAATTAATTCTTAGAAATTATCTCCGCCATCTCCTTCCAAAGGATTTAGAAAAAGAGTTTTCTATTCAATTTCCAGGAGAAGAATCTGATTTTCTAAATAGATTATATAAAGGAAGTGTTCCCAATTATTATTTGGCATCTTTTGCAAAATTTGTTGTAGATAGGAAGCAAAATGAATATTGTCGCAATTTGATAAAGGAGAGTTTTCGTTCTTTCTTTGATAACCAAATATTGCTTTATACTAACTATTCTGAATATAAGATAAATATTGTCGGGAGTGTTGGCTTTTTATGTCAGGATGTTTTCAAAGAAGTTGCGTTGGAATATGGCTTAGATATAGGAAAGTTTATTCAAGCTCCACTTAAAGATTTAGTGGATTTTCATTTTTATTTAGACCTAAAAGATAATAATTGATAAAAAAATTGTATTTTCGCAGATAGTTTGCACGTTTAATAACGATAAATGTTAATTTCAAAAATTGAATTTATATAATGAATAAAGTAGATGTTTTACTTGGTTTACAGTGGGGGGATGAAGGAAAAGGAAAAATAGTTGATGTTCTTACTCCAAAATATGATATTATTGCTCGTTTTCAAGGTGGTCCAAATGCAGGACATACCTTAGAGTTTAATGGTATTAAGCATGTATTAAATATTATACCTTCTGGAATATTTCATTCAGAAAAACAAAATATTATTGGAAATGGAGTTTTAATAGAGCCTCTTATTTTTGAAAGAGAAATTAGGGATTTGGAAGCAAAGGGAATGAAACCAACAACAAATCTATTTATTTCAAAAAAAGCTCACCTGATTACTCCTTCACATAGAATGTTGGATATTGCTAATGAATTATTTAAGGGTAAAGAAAAAATAGGTTCAACATTAAAAGGTATTGGACCTACTTACACTGACAAAATAGCACGTATAGGACTAAGGGTTGGAGATATTCTGAGAGATGATTGGATGGCGAGATATAATGATTTAAAAGAAACACATTTAAGGCAACTAAAATCTTTAGGACATGATATGTCTTCATTCACAATAGATAATATATCATTTGAAGAGTATGAAACAAGATGGCTTAATTCATTAGAAACACTTAAATCATTTTGTTTTATCAATAGTGAATACTTCCTTAACGATGCATTAAAAGAAGGGAAGAAGATTTTGGCAGAAGGAGCTCAGGGCTCAATGTTGGATATTGATTTTGGATCTTATCCTTTTGTTACTTCATCCAATACAATAACTGCAGGAGTTTGTTCTGGATTAGGCATTGCTCCTTCAAATATTGGAAGAGTATTTGGTTTATGTAAAGCATATTGCACAAGAGTTGGAAGTGGACCTTTCCCAACAGAGTTATTTGATGAAACAGGAGAGAAACTTAGAGTTACGGGAAATGAATTTGGTTCAACAACAGGTCGTCCTCGTAGATGTGGATGGATAGATATTCCTGCTCTAAATTACGCTTGTATGCTAAGTGGAGTTACTGATTTAGTAGTTACAAAAGTGGACGTATTAAATGATTTTGATGTTGTTAAAATGTGTACAAATTATAAGATTAATAATGAAGTATCCATTCAAGTACCATATGACATCGGAGAAAAAATAGAAGTCGTTCTTGATGAACATAAAGGATGGAATAGTAACCTTCATGGCATTAAGTCGTATAATGATTTGCCTGAAGAATTAAAGTGTTATATTGCAAATATAGAAAAGATAACAGGAGTTAATGTTGCAATAATATCAACAAGTCCTGATAGAGAGGATACAATATTTAAAGTTAAAATATAATCTAAGAAAAGATATGAGAAAGATTTTATTAATAATAATTCTATTTGCTTGTGCTCTTTCAATGCAAGCTCAAAAACTTAGACTTTCTGACATTCCACAAGAGGTTAGAATGGGGTTGCAAAATACATATACCGATTATAAATTAATAGGTTGGTATTTTGAAACAGGTCAGTATGTTGCAGAAATTGATATAGATAATAGAGCTGGAAGAGTATTTCTTACTGCAAATGGAAATTGGCAGTTTACAATATTTAATGTGCCGGAACAGGAACTTCCTACTTTGGTTGCAAATTATTTTATTAATAACTATCCTGGCTATAGAATTAAAAAATCTGAATATGTTGAAGATTATGGTGGAGATAATTATTATAGATTAATTATTTCAATGAAAGGAGTTGGTCAAACTGAGTATGAAATGATTTTTGACACAAGAGGTAAGATGATTAAAACCAACGCTCCTGACCCTGATTTTGTTAAAAAGGATTATATAGCTCGTTTAAACCCTGAAGATATTGAACGTCAACAAAAGAAAATGGCTGAAAGAACTGCTCTACCAGGAACTGGACTTGAAATTGGAGATGAAAATTATGTTGCTGCAAATAAAGATCCTAAAAGTAGTGGTAAAAAAGGTAGAAAGGTAGATATTGAAACTCCAGAAATAAATGAAACTCCAAAAATTCCTGAGACTGTAACCAAAGCTTTTGCAAAAAAATATCCAAGAATTGAAGTTGATGAATGGAAAAAAGATGGAGAAAACTATAAAGCATATTTTAAAAATCGTCAAGGTACAGAACTTGAAACTTTATTTATGCCTGATGGTATGGTAATGTCAACAACTACAAGTGTTGCACCAAGTCGTTATCCTCGTATAATTCTTAAAGATCTTGATCAACGTTATCCTAATGCAAAACTATCTTTTATTCAAAAGGTTGATTACGACACAAAATATAAACGAACTGTTACAGACAGAAAACTTGAACAATATTTTTACGTTGAGCTAACTGAAAAAATTAAAGGAAGAAAAGACGTAAAAACTATTAAACTTCTTTATGATAAATCATTTAAATTCCAAGGTTTAGCTGGTGCTGCTGATGATTATGAATATGATGAGGAGTAATATAAAGAAGATAAATTTAATATGAAATTAAAGATTATATTCATTTTTTTATGTCTTATAATCTTTACCCCAAATGTTTTTAGCCAAAAGAAAATAAATTATAAAGCTTCTTGGAGCGAAACTCGTCCTTCTTTTCCTGATGAAATCATTATGACAAAGGAGGTAGAGTTTGAACATGAAGGAATGAGGATGTATTGTGATTCAGCGATTTTCAATGAAAAAGAGAATCGTTTTAGATCTTTTGGGAATATACATATTGTTCAACATGATTCATTGCACGTTTGGGGTGATGAGTTGTATTATGAAGGAGAAACAAAAGTAGCAGAAATGTTTGGAGAAAAAGTTGTTATGAAAGATAATAATATAACTTTAAATACAACTTATCTTATCTTAGAAAGAATTCCAAATACAGTTAGTTATACAAGATGGGCTGATATTTACGATAATAAATCAACTTTGAGAAGTCGTCAAGCAACTTATGATATGACCACAAAAGATATTTATTTTGTAAGAAAAGTTGAAATCAATTCTGAAAAAACAAAAGTCTATTCAGACACAATGGTATATAATACTAATACCGACATAGCAACATTTTATGGCCCTACAAACATTATTACAAAGGATAGCACTTTTATTTATACAGAATTAGGTTGGTTTAATACCAAAACAGAAGAATCCATGTCATATAAACAATCTCAAATGTTGAATGAAAATAGGATTCTTCAGGCAGATACCCTCTTTTATAATTCCCAAACTAAGCTTGGAGAAGGATTGAAAAATGTTTATATTGAAGATACAGCACAACACATAATTCTTACATCTCACAAAGCATATATAAATAATAGTTTAGATACAAATTCATACACTTTTTTAACAGAGCAAGCTTTAATGCGTCAAATCAATGATAAAGATACTCTTTTTATGCACGCAGATACAATATGGGTTAATCACGACACATTAATGAATGTTAAGAATATTTATGCATATTATGGTGCTAAAGTATATAGGGAAGATGTTCAGGCTGCTGCAGAAAGAATGTATTTTTATATGAATGATTCATTATTATATATGTTAGACAGACCAATAATGTGGTCGGAAGAGAATCAAATAACTGCCGATACTATCATTATGAATATTGGCAAAAAGTATATCTATAGCGCTGAAATGTTCCCAAAAGCTTTTGTTATTCAAGATGCAGATTCATTATCAGAGGAGCGTTATAATCAAATTTATGGTAAAAGAATGAAAGCTTTTTTTAATAAGAATAAGCTATATCTTGTTGAAGTTTATGGAAATGCTCAATCAATCTATTATATTTGGGAAGAAGAAAAAAACAAAGCACCAAAGCTTTTAGGTATTAATGTGGGAAGTGGTTCTGAAATGAAAATTTATGTTTCAAAAAATAAGATTAGAAAAATAACAACTATAACCAATCCTGTCTTTTTTACTGATGATGAAGAAAATGTTAAAGAAGAAGATAAGAAATTAAAAGGTTTTGAATGGAGAATAAAAGAAAGACCATTAAAACCAGAAGATATATTTATTAAAAGATGACAATTTGTCATTTTTGATATTTAGGAATAAAACTTGAATAGGAGGAAGAAAATGATTAAAAGGAAAAAGAAAATGGACAAAATTAACAATGAAACTATGGATAATCTCAAAGAAGATACAGCTACAGCAGAAACAAATCTAAATGAAGAAATTAATGTTCCAGAAAATGATTCTAATTCAGAAATAAATAAATTAGAAGAAATGGGAAAGAAATTGGAAGAAATAAATGATAAATATCTAAGATTATATTCCGATTTTGAAAATTTTAGAAAGAGAACGTCAAAAGAGAGAATAGAAATGATTCAATATGCTTCTGAAGAAACCATAAAAGGTCTTTTGACAATTGTTGATGATTATGAAAGAGCTATTGAAGATTTAAATAGTCAAGAAAATGTTCCTCAAACTTCAAAAGAAGGAATCCTTTTAGTGTATAACAAATTGATGAATTTCTTAACTCAAAAAGGAGTTAAGAAAATTAATGCTAAAGGAGAAATGTTTGATGAAAACCTTCATGAAGCTGTTTCTCAGTTTCCTGCAGAAAATGGAAGCCAAAAAGGATTAGTTATTGAAGAATTACTTAAAGGATACACAATGTTCGATAAAGTAATAAGATTTTCAAAAGTTGTAGTAGCTATATAATATTATTAAGATAATGGCGACAAAAAGAGATTATTATGAAATTTTGGGTGTAAGTAAGGCAGCTACTGACGAGGAGCTAAAGAAATCTTATAGAAAACTTGCCTTAAAGTTTCATCCAGACAGAAATCCAAACGATAAGGATGCTGAGGAAAAATTTAAAGAAGCTGCTGAAGCTTATGAAATTCTTTCCAATAAAGAAAAACGCGCAAGATATGACCAGTTTGGACATGCAGGAGTAGATGGTCAGGGATTTGGATCATCTGGAGCAGGAATGAACATGGATGATATATTTAGTATGTTCGGAGATATCTTTGGAGGTAGAGGTGGTTTTGGAGGCTTTAGTGGATTTGGAGGTTTTGGTTCAGAACGTACACGTGCAGGATCAAGAGTTAATAAAGGAAGTTCTTTAAGAATAAAGATAAAACTTACTTTAGAAGACATAGAAAAGGGCATTGAGAAGAAAATTAAAGTTAATAAATATGTAACTTGTAATGAATGCCATGGTTCTGGTGCAAAGAAAGGTTCAGAAACAACAACATGTTCTACTTGTCATGGTGCAGGTTATGTTACACAAGTTCAACGAACTATTTTAGGAAATATGCAAACCCAAACAACCTGTCCAACTTGTCAGGGTGAGGGGAAAATAATTAAAGATAAATGTACTGTATGTCATGGTGATGGAATTGTTAAGTCAGAAGAAGTTTTGACAATCAACATACCTGCAGGAGTGGCAGATGGAATGCAAATTTCTTTCCCTGGATTAGGAAATGCAGGTGTAAGAAATGGTGTAAATGGAGATTTGATAGTTTCTATAGAAGAAATTCCTCATGAAAACTTTGAAAGAGATGGCAATAATATATGTCTTCAAACGTATGTCACTGTCTCTGAAGCAATATTAGGAACCACATTAGAAGTACCAACCTTAGGAGGACAAGCTAAGTTTAAAATTGAACAAGGAATGACATCAGGTAAAGTTTACCGTTTAAGAGGAAAAGGATTGCCAGATGTTAATGGATATGGAAAAGGAGATATGTTGGTAAGAGTTGATGTATGGATACCTAAATCTTATAGTAAAGAAGAAAAGAAAATACTTGAGAGTCTTCAAAAATCAGAAAATTTCAAACCAAAACCATCTGCAAAAGAAAAGAGTTTCTTCGAAAAAATGAAGAATATGTTTAATTAAACAGTAATAGTTTATCAACTCCTTGTTTTAGAAAAATAAAACCTTATTTCAATATACTAACTCCTTATTCTAATTTAGTAGAATAAGGAGTTATTTTTTGCAAGAATGTTTCAATAAATAAATCAATTTTGTTCTATGAAAATATAATAAGAATATTTTATCATTACTTTATTGTATGAGAATATTACTATATATAAATCTCATTTATTCAAGACTATAAAGTAGAAAAATAAGCTAAAAAACCAGTTTATTAAGCTTTCAATCTCACTAAACTTCCTTTAAAACTCAAAACAATGGCATTGTTTTGTAGAAACAACCGCATTGTTTTTGGTAAACAATGGCATTGTTTTGGTAAAACAACCGCATTGTTTTTAGATTAAAGACTATTTAAATCATTTTGACTCTTCAATTTTGTAGATATATCTACCATTTAGATTGAAAAAGATGGTATTTAATATATGTAGAACAAGACAAATTTATATTGGAGTATCGATAAACAAAAATACTCACACAATAAATAATAAGAATGAAGCAACATTTGTTCATTTTTGCCTTTTTTAGACTCTATATCTTTTAATATATAATCTCAAAATAGGGAATAATGATTCCATATTATGAAAATACTCCCTTCGAATCCTGATTTTCTCAAAAAAAATAAAAAATAGCTTCAAAAAAGAATAAAAAAAAAGGCGTTATAAAACTTTCTTTACAAGAGCTTTGAATGTTTGGTGTAAAAAAAAAGTAAAAAAAAGATTG
>DHDW01000007.1:19552-19682 GCA_002399565.1 Bacteroidales bacterium UBA4866
ACTCCCAATTCGACGTAACGATAAGAGAAGAGAGACAGAGGGCAGGAGCGGGGGAAAATAGAGTTCATTGACATTAAGGAAACCAAAGAAGTTAGCGAAGAGCGTAAGGATTCAGTGATGAAGACTTACG
>DHDW01000047.1:0-19004 GCA_002399565.1 Bacteroidales bacterium UBA4866
AAGTATAGATATAATTATATTTCACCTATTTCAAGTTATGATTTTATTGGAATTTACTCCTCTGATACAAATTTCAATGACACAATAGGCACATTTTACTTTAAACAAATTAGTCGTGATACTTTGAATTTGAAATAAATAATTGTAATGAAAACAAATGTTTATAAATTAGTATTAGGGTTTTTAATAACTCTATTTGCATTAAATCTTAATGCACAAGATTATGAATATATACCAATGGTTAAGCCAGGTGTTCAGATTTGGACTTGTGATTATATTGACTGCTGGGAGCATTATCTTTTTAGACGTTTTGCTCTTACTGATGAAGACACTTCAATTGATGGTGATACTTATAAAAAACTTTATTTCTTTACAAGTTCTATTTTTAATCCTTTAACAGCAGAGTGTGTTGGTGGATTGAGAGAAAATGAACAAAAACAAGTTTATTATAAAGGTGGAGATATATTGGGAGGAATGGTAAAGCCAGGTTTAATCTATGATTTTTCATTAAGTGTTGGAGATACATTCTCTAATGATTTTTATACTAATATTATTGGTTTTCCATTGGTTCTTGAAGTTAAAAATATAGATACAGTATATTATGCTGAAGCTCAAAGAAGGGAATTTGAAATAGGGGAATTGTCTGACACATCTTCATCTCCTTATATTGTAGCTCAATTGATAGAAGGAATTGGGAATACTCAAGGTTTAATGTTTGATATGTATTTGAATTTTACTCTATGTCAACCTCAAGGTAGGAATCGTTGCTATGAGCATAATGGAGAATTGCTTTATCATGACAATCCTTCTCAAGATTGCATTACTCCACTCTATGGACTTAGGGATATAATACAGGAAGATAATTCAATAACTCTTTATCCCAATCCAGCAAGAAAAGAAGTAAATATAAGTTCGGAAAGTATTATTAATTCTATTGAAGTATTTAATTCTCTTGGGCAAAAGGTTTATCAAACTAATGTAAAGCAAAAGGAAAAAACTCTTGATATTAATTCTTTTTCAAAAGGAGTTTATATAATAGGAGTAAATACTGATAGGGGATATATTCGAAAGAAATTGATTAAGAATTAAAATCAAATCTCTTATAAATATTTCAATTTTGAATATTACTTTCTTAGGGATATAAATATTAGAATAAGAAGAAGAAATAAGTTATTGGTATTACTACCAGTTCTTTTTATATTCCGATTGGGTTGTTGTTTGAGTTGAGGTTGAGTAATCGGTGTTGATTTCTTCTAAGTATTTACTGCAATCCATTTCAATGCTTATGCTCTCAGGAGGAGTAAAATCTCCTTGGTAGAATTTCAATGAGTTATCTCTTTCACATCGTTTCATAAACAAACCATAAACAGGTAAAGCCATTGCAGCTCCTTGTCCTAAGGCTGTGGAACGAAAATGTATTGAACGCAGTTCACCTCCAACCCAAACAGCTGTTGCCAATTTTGGATTGATACCAATAAACCAACCATCGGAATTATTATCTGTTGTTCCAGTTTTTCCAGCAATAGTACTTCTTAAATTATAAATATATCTCAACCTTCTACCAGTTCCACTTTCAACAACTCCTTTCATAAGGTCTAAAACCAAATAGGAGGTTTGTTGGTCAAGTGCAACATTTGATTTTGATTTTACTGCATCTAAAACAACTCCTTTATTATCGGTTATCTTTGTAATGAAGATTGGTTCAATATGAGTTCCTTTATTAGCTAATGTAGCCATTGCTTGTGCCATTTCAATTACCGACAAATCGCATGTTCCCAAACTTATTGAAGGAACAGCAGGAATGGCTGATTTAATACCCATCTTTCTTACTAAAGAAATAACTGAGTTAGGCGTTGTGTAATTCTTAATTAAATTAGCAGAAATATAGTTTACAGAATTTGCTAAAGCCCATTTCAGGGTTATCATTTCTCCTTCTCTTGTGTCATTGGAGTTTCTTGGAGTCCAATTGTCATAATCTTCAAATGTTACTGGAATATTTGGAAGAGCAAAACAAGGAGAAAGTTCATTGTCTCTCATTGCTGCAGCATAAACAAATGGTTTAAATGTTGACCCTACTTGTCTTTGTCCTTGAACAGCATTATCAAATTTAAAATATTTATAGTCTATTCCTCCAACATATACTTTAACATATCCTGTTTGAGGCTCAATTGAAACCATGCCTGTATTGAGGAAATACTTATAATATTTTAGCGAATCCCATGGACTCATTATAGTATCTTTTGAACCTTCCCATGAAAAAACTCTCATTTCAATCTTTTCATTAAAGACTTGTCTAATTTCTTTTTCTGAGTAGCCTTCAAGTTTCATTGTTTGATAGCGTTCGGAATTACGCATAGATTGAGTGTAGGCTTTTTCTATTTCTTCTTTTGAAATTCCTGTAAATGGAGCTGAGGCATATCCTTTTGTGTGAGCAAAAAATTGTTTTTGAAGTGTTTTGAAATGTTCCTTTACTGCCTCTTCGGCATAGCGTTGCATTCTGGAATCAATGGTTGTATAAATCCTTAGTCCATCTCTATGAACATCATAAGGCTCTCCATTTTGTTTTTTATGAGTTTTCCCCCATTCTTTCAGATAGTTTCTTACATATTCTCTAAAATATGTTGCAATTCCTTCGTCGTGAGATTGTGGATTATAACGGCTAATGTCCAAAGGAGTTTGCATAAGCTTTTCTGCTTTATCCTTGTCTAAGAAATCATATTTTGCCATTTGAGACAATACAGTATTTCTCCTTTCTTTTGAACGTTCATTTCTCCTAACGGGATTATATGCAGTGGGAGCTCTTAAGAGTCCAATTAATGTTGCAGCTTCCTCAGTCTTTAGTTCTGAAGGGAGTTTGTCAAAGAATGTTCTTGATGCTGTTTTAATCCCAAAAGCATTACTTCCAAAGTCAACAGTATTCAAATACATTGTAAGAATTTCATCCTTAGTATAGTTTCTTTCAAGTTTGATAGCAACAACCCATTCTTTTAGTTTAGAGTAAATAACTCCTATCTTAGTTTTTTGCTCTCTTGGAAAAAGGTTTTTTGCCAATTGTTGAGAAATTGTACTTCCTCCACCTGAGCCTCTATCTCCACCCAAAACAGTTTTACCCAAAACTCTAAACAAACTTCTGAAATCAATTCCTGAATGTTTGTAAAATCTAACATCTTCTGTGGCAATTAGAGCATCAATTATATTCTTTGGGAGTTCAGAAAATTGAACATTAGAGCGATTTTGAACTCCAATATATCCCAATATCTCTCCATCAGCAGAATAAACTTCCGATGCTAAGTTGGAATTAGGGTTTTCCAATTGTTCAAAGGAAGGCATAAATCCCAACCATCCTAATGACAAAAAGAAGAAAAACAGGAAAAGAAAAACCATGAAAGCTCCAAAAATCTTCCACATTCTCCTTACATAGATTGAAAAATTATTGCTATCTTTTTTTCTTTTTTCTGCTTTATTTTGAGCCATTATTTTCTGTTTTGATTATGATATTCAATATGCAAACCAACATCAGATATTCCAACTAAGTTAGTGTCTCTTGTGGCTTGCTGTACTTCAAATCTATAAACTCCTTTCATTGGAAATATAACCTTTTGAGTAAACCAGAATCTATTATCTTTTATTCTTCCACTTCCTTTTCCTGTCCAAGTGCCATCCAAATATGCCAAGTAGCATTCAACAGTATCGCATTTGGTTATAGAGCCATCAGGATATATTGTTTTGATGAAAAAGAATATATTGGAATTTGGGTAGTCGGTTGTATTTCTAAGATTGATAGCAAAATCATAAAGCCTCATAGTGTCTTTAATATCCACCTCAAATTCTATTCTCTCATTCATATTCCAACCCTTTTCACTCACTTTTTTGTTTTTATCAAACACCACATCAGGGTTGCAACTTGTGAAAAACAAAGTTATTGAAAAAAGAATAAATCCGAATAATACCTTTTTCATATAATTAAATATTAGGATTTGGTTTTGGTTCAACTTTAATTTGAAATGCTTCAAGGTTATCAATTGGTTGACGTTTTCTATTCATATTGATTAGTTTCTTAACATCATCAACAGAAAGCATTATGAAATCGGAAGTTCCTTCATAAACATACCACATCACTCTGCGAAAAACATTTGTTTTTATATAATTTGCTTTCCCTTTTTTTGTAAAAATAGGTACTCCAATTTCTGGAAATGATTTTAGTTCGTCTAAATAAACATCGTATTCAAAATTCAAACAACATTTAAGTTTTCCACATTGTCCAGCTAATTTTTGAGGATTGGAAAAGATTTGTTGAACTCTTGCAACTTGAGTTGAAACAGAGTTGAAAGTGTTTAACCAACAGCTACAACAAAGCTCTCTTCCACATGTTCCAATGCCACCAAGACGTGAGGCTTCTTGACGAGCCCCAATTTGTTTCATTTCAATTCTAACTCTAAATTCATCTGCAAGAAGTCTGATAAGCTGTCTGAAGTCCACCCTATCGTCAGCAGTATAATAAAAAATTGCCTTAGTATTATCTCCTTGATATTCTACATCATTTATTTTCATATCAATATTAAGGTTATTGATAATTTCTCTGGTCTTGAAAAGGGTTTTATCTTCTCTTTCAATTGCTTGAACCCATTTCTCAATATCAGCAGCTTTTGCTCTTCTGTAAAGTTTCTTTATTGTGTCAGCTTCAGGATTAACTTTTTTCCTTTTCATTTGAACTCTGCAAAGCTCCCCAATAAGAGTAACAATACCAATATCATGTCCAGGATAACCTTCAACAGCAACAACATCTCCTTCAGTAATTTCTAATCCTTCAGGCAAACGAAAGAAGTCCTTTTTAGAGTTTTTGAACCTTACTTCTACACAATCAAAGTTATTTTCAACAAAAGGAGGTTTAATATTACTCATCCAATCGTGAATGGAAAGCTTTGAATTTCTATCCAGTTCAAGTTTATTGACTGGGACGTAAGATTGAGGAACATTAATGCAACCTCGAGTCAGCATAATGGAAGGAGTGAATTTGTTTCTACCTACATCAGGATCTTCATCATAATAAGGATGTGTAAGCTGTTCTCCAAAAACAATTTCCTTTTCTTCATCAGCTTTAAAATTCTCAGTTTTTTTGCAACCAACACTATCTTTTGAACTGTCAATATATTCTTTTATTTCCTCTTCACTGATAATGTCGTTTTGTTCATTATCATCAGTGTTTTCTGCTTCATTATTTTCTATTTCTTCTATATTCATTTTAATTATTCATTAATAAAAAGCCTAATTGAATTGATAAGTCCAAAAATACTATCTTGGCATTACCATTTCTTTCTATATGTAAAATTGATTTATCTATTTCTTTGTATATTTTTTCTATGTTGTTTTCTGTAATATAGTTTGGGAAGTTGTTCCTGAAAGTTGGATCTGTATCTTCTAATAAATTATTATTTTTTAATCCTGTTTTTAATAAGAAGCTATTTTGAAACACTTCAATAGAAAAGCTTAAAAACTGCTTTTGTTCTTCTCGTCCTAATTTAACAATATCTGTTTCAATGATTTTTATTATATCTGCAATGTTTGAACGATAATAAAAGCAACTCCTAATCCATTGAATGAATAATAACATGTACTTATTATCGGAGATGTTTTTTTGATTTATCTTTGGTACTTTAATTAATTGAGTTCTCGAAATAATAGTTGGTAAAATGTTTTCTCTATCATCTGTTATTAGCAAAAATAATGTGTTTTCGAAGGGCTCTTCTAAAGTTTTAAGTAGTTTAGGAGCTGCTTCATAATGCAATTTATCAACGCACCAAATAATCACAATCTTATATTCTGCTTCATAAGACTTAATGCTTAAAGATTTTATTATATTATTAGCATCCCTTACGTTAATTAATCCCTGTTTATTCCCTACATCCAAAAAATCATACCAGTCATTCAATTTAATAACTCCTTTATTATTCAAAACAAATTCCCTAAACTCATTAAGAAGAAGTTCTGATGAATTTTTAGAATCAATTTTCTTTGTGGTCGTATTAGGAAAAATTAAATGTAAGTCAGGGTGAGATAATTTTGAAGTCTTCTTGCACGAAAGACATTCTCCACAAGAGTCAGCAATAATTAAACTATTACTATCAGCAGAAAATCTAACCTTATTTGTACAATTCAAATATTGAGCATAAGCCAATGCTAAAGCAAAAGCTTTTGAAGACTCTTCTCCAAAAAGCAATTGAGCATGACTAACTCTTTTGTTGTCTGCTATTCGTATTAGAGAATTAATTAATTCGTGTTGCTCAATAAGTTGAGAGAATTGCATAAATATAAATCTATCCTATTAGGAAGACAAATGTACAACAATTCCCTCAAATAAGCATCAAATTTAATGAAAATAGAGTTTTTCTAATATTCAAAATCAACTTCACCTACATTATTGAAGTCTTGTTTTTGTTCAATATCTGCTTCTTCGCGATTTGTGCTTCTTTGTAAAGAAACAATCATTGCTCCAAGCATCTTTGTCATTTCTACAAGAGTTTCTTTAGATTGCTCATACTGTTGATCAGTAAATGCACCACTTTTAAATGCCATTGATGATAAAACAACACATTCTCTAACAGCAGTTTTTGCATCTTTTAAGAAGTTGACAAATTGTAGTTTGTGTCTTGAAGAACCTTCTGCAATATTAACTGAAATTTTGCTTGCTGCATTAGCTAAAGGTTCAAGAATAAGCTTATGCTCATAAGGATTATTAGACTTTACTTGCTCAATAATCCAGTTAAAATAATCTAAAGATTTGTGATAAACTCTCAAATCTTCAAAACGAAAGAAACTTACAGGTCTGTTTTGATTTTCCATAAATTCAGTTGTTTTTTAATAAGTAAATTGGTTTGCTTTTTAGTATATATTTTTAAAATATAGTTTTAGTTTCTTCTGATTATTCAATACCAGAATAATATTTCATGAATTGAACTCTATGGAATGCAGATGCATTCTTATTTTCTTTAGTTGCAAGCTTTCCTTTAAACTGACTTATGGAACTATAACCCTTTTCATTCATCCATTCTGCTAACCTATTATTTGCATTAATAATAAAATTCACTCCTTCGTCATATAAAACAGATACAATCTGAACAGTGTCAGCACCTGCAAGCAAAAGTTTAATTACGTCTTCAGGTTTATGTACTCCATTTCCTGCAGTTAAATCGCATCTGATTGCTTCTGATAAGATAGCTGTCCAGCGTATGGTGTTGTATAATTCGTGATGACTACTTTTTATGTCAACAGGTGTGGTTTCAAGAGTATCTATATTAATATCAGATTGGTAAAAACGATTGAATATATTCAAATTTGTTATTCCCATCCAAGATATTTTTTGAGCAAAACGAGTAAGTGAAGAAAAATAGGAGCTAATCTTTAAAGATATTGGGAGAGAAGTAGCTCTTTTTATAATATGTATAACATCTTCATAAAGTCTTTCAATATCTTCATGAGATATGTTAATGTCAGAAGGTAGAATAAACATATTTAATTCAATCCCATCAGCACCTGCCTCTTCAACAGTTTTAACAAAAGGTAACCATTCAGAAGCGGTAATACAATTAATACTTGCAATAACAGGAATTGTTAAATTAGCTTTTGCATCCTTAATTAGTTGTATGTACTTTTCAATAGCTTGACCTTTGGTATGTTCTTGAATATAATTATATGCTTCTGGATAACCACTAAAGTTTGCACTATAAACTTTAACGTTAACATTCATTTCTTGAGTAATTTGTTCCTCAAATAGAGATTTTAGTATTACAGCACCTGCGCCAGCAGCTTCCATTTTCTTCAAGTTTTCAATATTCGCTGTCAAGCCGCAACTTCCTATAACTATTGGACTTTTTATGTCAAAGCCCATAAACTTAGTACTTATACTCATGGTATTAATTTGTAATTAGAGCACAAAACTACAAACAAATATTCTATTTTGCAAATAAAAAAAGAAATATTATTTATTATGAAAGTAAAAAAAGCGTCATATTTCTTTTTAAGTTTAAAGAAAAATGTATCTTTGCAATCTAAAAAATAAAAAAGTAGAAAAATAATACATACCTTTTAATATTTATGAGTACAGAACAAAAACCTAAGAATCTTGCTGTAGTTGAAGTAATTTCAAAGTCAGAACAATTTATTGAGAAAAACCAAAAAATAATATTGATTGTTATTGCAGCGATATTAATTTTAGTTGGTGGTTATTTTGGTTATAAGAAGCTTTACGCAGAGCCTCGTCAAGAAACTGCAGCATCAGAAATGTTTGCAGCAGAACAATACTATAAGAACGAAGATATGGATAAAGCTCTAAATGGAGATGGAAAACATATGGGCTTTTTAGCAATTATTGATAAATATGGTAGCACAAAGAGTGGTAAATTGGCTAATTTCTATGCAGGAAGTGCTTATCTTACAAAAGGAGAATATCAAAAGGCTATAGGTTATCTTGAAGACTTTAATGCAAAAGACGTTTTCCTTTCGTCTCAAGCTAAGGCTTTAATTGGAGATTGCTATATGGAACTAAATAAAACAACTGATGCAATTAAATATTATGAAAAAGCAATTGTTGATGTAAACGATATGACAACTCCTTTTGTTCTTATGAAATTAGGTTTGGCACACGAAATCAATAAGGATAACAAAAAAGCATTGGAAAGCTATAAGAGAATTAAAACAGAATTTCCAGCATCAATGGAAGCAAGAGAAATTGACAAGTATATAACAAGATTAGAAAATTTATAAGATATTTTTTAGTATCTTTTTTAACAAAGAGTCTCTTGAAAAAGAAGACTCTTTTTTTTAACCTTAAAAATCAAAATATATGGAAAAGTGGAAGTTTCAAAGAATAATAGTAATAATATCTTCACTTATATTGATATGTAAATTTGCGGCATACTTTATTACCAATTCTGCTGGAGTCTATTCTGATGCAATGGAAAGTATTGTTAATGTTGTTGCAGGAGTAATAAGTCTAATGTCATTACGATGGGCTTCCAAACCAGCCGATAATAAACACCCTTTTGGACATGGGAAAATGGAACTTATTTCTGCTTCTATTGAAGGAATACTTATTATGCTTGCTGGAGGATTAATAATCTATGAAGCAATTTCAAGAATATTCTCTCCACCAGAAGAACTTCCTCGACTTGAAATAGGTATAGTTATTGTTGCTCTTGCAGGTATACTAAATTATTTGCTTGGCTATTGGAGTATTAGAAAAGGAAAGAAAACCTCTTCAATGGCTCTTATTGCATCAGGAAAACACCTTCAATCCGATACTTATTCCTCAATAGGTTTAATTTTAGGCTTGGCTTTAATTTCAATAACAGGCCTAATAATATTGGATAGTCTTTTAGCTTTAGTCTATGGTGCAATAATAATTGTAGCTGGAGTAAAAATACTTCGCAAGACTGTTGCAAACCTTTTAGATGAAAATAATATGGAAGAACTTAAGGCAATTACTGAAGTAATTAATAAGCACAAAGCTGAGGATTGGATAGATATTCACAATCTTAGGGTTGTAAATTATGGAAATTCCTTACATATTGATTGCGACTTAACTCTTCCATGCTACTATACAATAAATGAAGGTCATCAAGCAACAGAAAAATTAAAACAAGCACTTCAAAGCCAATCAGACGACCTCTATTTTACAGTTCATTCAGATTCATGTGATGAGAAATACTGTTATCAATGTACAATGAAAAACTGTCCAATTAGGAAAGAGCCATGTACAACCCCTTTCATATTTAGCGTTGAGAATTTAATAAAACAAGAAGATGACTAAAAGGATTAGATCCCTTTTGTTTTTCTGAGAAAATCTCTCAATAATTTGTCTTTATTTGATATAAATGCATCAAAGCCTTATTATAATTGAATAAGATAAGGTTTAAATTTCGTATGGTCGTACCATAACATCACTATGGTACGACCATAACACTGTTATGGTACGACCTTAATTAAATAAGGTACGACCATACTGATAGTAACGTACGACCTTACTAAAGTAACATGCCACCTTACTTATAGTATGGTGCCACCTTACTGAATTTATTCCTTATTTAAATTAAGTTTTTTCTTGATTTAAGTATACTCTTTCTTCGATTTTTTAAAATAGTGACTTAACGAATTTAAAAAGAACAAATAAATTATTGTTCTTTTAGATTGTGATATTGAACAATAGGTTGTAATTGAATTTTATTAAATACTCCATATATATGTCCACATTGATTACAATAAGCTATGTTAAACCATGGCTCATCACTATTGCTTTTTTCAGCACTATCAATTGAAGATATATACTCAACTCCTTCAATACTACATTGAGGGCATTTTGGTTTTGCTTTAAGTGTGACATCTTTTTTCATATTTGTTCTATTTGTTTTGGATGTTTAATTAACGACTGACAATTTTCTTAATTTTGAAAGTAAATTTCGAAATTCTTTATTTTCAATATTGTAATTATCTTTAATATTTAAGGGGGGATTTAAGCTTTTAATAAGTTCTTCTTCAATTTTTAAATAATCTTTGGATGTAGAATAATACAGAATTAGATTTGCTTTCATCCACTCAGATAATTTTTGTTCATCTTCAGGATTAAATTTTGTTCTTTTTTTAGTCTTTGAATCTCTTAATATCTTATTATATCCAAATAAAGAGCCTAAACTTTTTCTTAATGTTGAACTTCCAGCATTATTTCCAGTGAAATGTTGTTTGTAGTCACGATTTCTCAAACTTTTAGATGCAATACCAGTATAAATAACTTCAAGCCCTTTAAATGTTTTAAATATTGGATTAATATCAACTTTAGGTAATTTTGAACCCTTTCTTAAGCATATTATATAGTTTCCTGCTTTATTATCAATCTCTCTATCATTATTGCATAAAGGGTCAAAAGATTTAAAAATATTATTGCAATTTTGCTCTACTGAAAAGTTAACATTTGAAAAACTTGTTCTTTCTGTATTTATTTGTGACTTTGAGTCAACAATTAGAGGCCAATTTTTATTTACCTTAGATTGGGTTAAATTTGTTTTTTCGTCTTTAATTATTTCAATTTTTCCTACATTTATTAGTAATTCAAGGTCTTCTATTTGTAAATTTACAATTCCCCAATCGTCTTTTCCATAAAAACCAATCTTTCTAATTTCATTTCTAATCTTTTTTTGTTCTGAAGCGGATGCTTTAACTCGACGTTTTATTAACTCAAAAATTTGATCTATTTCTATTTGAGTAAATGTATTTTTGCCTTTTAATAACATTGTAATTATTTATTATAGGTTAATATATAATTTATTTCAAGCATCAAAGTTAGAAAAATAATTAATTTCTCGATTAAATATTTATATTGTTTTAATAGTTTGAGTTGATTTATTTGCAGAATATTATGATTTTTGGAATTAATTTATATCTTTGCCGAATAATTCTAATAAAAAAGCACTATGAAAAAATTATTGTTTCTATCATTAATCATGTTCGCTTGTTTGAGTTTGTCGGCTCAAGATTTAATAGTTCGAAAAAACCCAAAAGCAGAAATTACTTGTAAAATTGTTGAAATAGGAGAAGATTTAGTTTATTATTCAGCTAATTTAGGAGGAGAAGAAAGACGTTTTAGTATTGACAAAAATAATATTGTATATATTAAGTTTGCTAATGGTGAAGTGTTGAAGATGGAAGATTCAATGTTTGGACAAAATCACTATCAAGATAATACTAAAAATGCGATAAAGTTTAACTTTTTCGCACCAATTATGGGTTTTTCTGAATTTGAATACGAAAGAAGTATAAAGCCTGGACAGAGTTGGACTGCGGCTATGGGAATTGTAGGATTAGGCTTTAATACTACTAATATAGATGCAATTGGCATTTCTCTTTCTGGAGGTTATCGTTTTTATCGTTCTCCAGATTATTATGTTAGAAAAATGAGATATGCTCATATTTTAAAAGGAAGCTATGTTATGCCTAAGATAAAGTTCTCATTAATAAATGCTGAATTAGAATATTCCGACTATTTAGGATACTATTATTATGGATCTCCTGTTCGTGAAGATAAAAATATTGCAACTTTAAATTTAATGATTACTGGAGGAAAACAATGGGTGTTTGCAAATCGTTTTCTTATAGATTTTAATGTAGGATTTGGATATAGCTTCTCAAATCTTAAAGAAGATGCTTATGATTATTATGAATTAGGCTTAATTTATGGTGCAGGAACTCATTTCACTTACTCTTCAAGTTTGAAAATAGGTTACTTATTCCATGACAAAAAACAACCAAAAGTTGTAATCCCTCAATAGAAACAACAAAGTTTATTAAATAAAAAAGCACCTTTAAAATTAAGTTAAAGGTGCTTTTGTTTTTATTTTAAGTCTTAACTATTATTCAAAAGAAAGGATTGCTTCTTTAATAATTTCAATAGCTTCTCTTAGTTGTTCTTCGGTAATTACCAACGGTGGAGCAAAACGAATTATATGTCCATGAGTTGGTTTTGCCAAAACTCCCATATCTCTCATCTTTATGCATACATCCCATGCTTCTTTACCGTTTTTAGGACGAATAACAATTGCATTCAATAAGCCTTTACCTCTTACTAATTCAATCATTTCGCTCTTAACGTTATTCATCTCTTGACGGAATATATTCCCTAAATATTCTGCTCTTTCAGCAAGTTTTTCTTCCTTAACAACTTCTAAAGCAGCAACAGCAACTTTTCCAGCCAAACAAAAACCACCAAAAGTAGAGCCATGTTCTCCAGGTCCAATTGTAAGCATTACTTCATCATCAGCCAAAACAGCTGAAACAGGGATAACTCCACCTGAAAGAGCTTTTCCTAAAATAACTATGTCTGGTCTAACTCCTTCATGCTCTACGGCAAGTAATTTTCCTGTTCTTGCAATACCTGTTTGTACTTCGTCTGCAATGAAAAGAACGTTATGTTTTTTACAAAGGTTGTAGCAATTCTTTAGGTAGTTATCGTCTGGAACAAAAACACCAGCTTCCCCTTGAATAGGTTCAACTAAAAATCCTGCAACATTCTTTCCATGTATTTCCAATACTTCTTCTAATGCTTTTGAATCATTATAAGGTATTTTGATAAAACCAGGAGTGAATGGTCCAAATTGACCATAAGAATCTGGGTCAGTTGACATGGAAATAATAGATATTGTTCTTCCATGGAAGTTTCCTTCGCAGCAAATAATAATTGCTTTATCTTCTTCAATTCCTTTTACTCTATAACCCCAACGACGTGCAAGTTTCATAGCTGTTTCGTCAGCTTCAGCACCAGTGTTCATTGGTAATACTTTATCATATTTAAAGTATTCAGTAATGTATTTTTCGTATGGTCCTAAGCAATCATTGTAGAATGCTCTTGAAGTTAGGGTTAGAGTTTGAGCTTGGTCGCACAGAGCCTTAACAATCTTTGGATGGCAGTGTCCTTGATTAACTGCTGAGTAAGCTGATAGAAAATCAAAGTATTTCTTTCCTTCAACATCCCATACAAAGGCACCTTCTCCTTTTGATAATACCACTGGAAGTGGATGATAGTTGTGAGCTCCGTAATGGTGCTCCATTTCAATAAACTCTTCAGATTTTGTCATGATAAATAATTTTTAAATAATTTAATGTGCAAATATATGCTTATTTGTTTTTGTTGCAAAGAGATTTGTTTAATTTCTTCCTATTTCTCTAAAAGCTTTAATGAACGTGTTGAAATCGGATTGTAATCTGTAATTTCTTGCATAAAGAAGGTTCAAACGATTTAAGGTACTTAAGTCAACATCTTTTTTGTCTAATGAGTCTTGAGTTGTTAGAATACCTTTCTTTATTTTAGGAAGAGAATTATTGGAAATTGTACTTGTATTTGAATATCCAATCCAAGTCTTGCTTCCAAAAAGAACAGAAAAAGTATTCTTCCATAATCCAATAGGTCTTTTTATTGTAAAGCAAAGAATTGGAGAAAATAGCAAAGTAAATAAGGCAAGAGTTATATCAAGAAGTCTTTTCTTCCTTTTGTTATCGTCATCAGAAATAGAATTAACGGAAATTACATAAAGGTCAGTAGGGGTGTTTATGGTGTTGCTGCCAATGATGAAATCTGTTTCAGGGGGAGCAATAATAAAATGAAGATTATTGGCTTTCAACTCTGCCATTGTGCTGATAATTCTTTGTTGAGAGATTGATTTAGCACAAAATATTACTTCATTAATCTGATATATCTTAATTATCTCCTTAATCTGCGAAATGTTGCCAACAAAATTAGGATTATCTGTTTCCTTATCGTCTTCCTTTGTTAGTCCAATAAATTCTGCCTGAGCATCTGTTGTTCTCAAAAGGTCTGCAACTCTAACAGCTTCCGTTTCATCACCAATAATAATGTAGCGTTTCCTTCTTTCATCCTTTGGTAACCAAGAGCCTGTTGAAAAATATCTATAAACTAATCTTATGGAGATAATAATAAATAATGAAACCACTGCTCCCAAAAGAACTAAGGCTCTTGAATATCTCAATTGTTCAGGAAGAAGGGAGTAAAACACCAATATAGTAATCATTCCAAAGAAAACACCTGAAATAATTTTTGGAATACGAATAGGCTTTGAGTATCCTCCTGAAAGATAAATAGAGAGAAGCCAGATGAAAATATAAATAGGGACAACAATGTAAATATATTGCAAAGGATAGTAGTTGGCGTCTTCCCATATATTCACACTCCACCACGATACTAAAAGATAGTAGGCTAAGTAAACCAGAACAAAATCTAAAAGAGGTAGGAGTGAATTTTTGAAGATGCGAGAACAAAAAGCAAAACCAGCTCTAAGCCATATTGCCAGCTTAATTAATGTTGAGAAAAGTTTAGTTTGTTTCTTAGTCAAATGCTTTTGAGCAAAAATAACCATAGCATTATAGAAAGTGTAAACATAATTCATCGATGCCTTCTTGGTACTTTCGCCTTTATAGTGAATAATTCTTGCCTTAGGAAAATAATAGTTCTTATAGCCTCCTTTTGTTATGCGGTATGACAAATCAATATCTTCGCCATACATAAAATAATCTTCATCCAATAGCCCAACCTTATCCAGACATTCCTTTCTCATCATCATATAGGCTCCAGCAAGAATATCCACTTCATTTACTTCATCCTCTGAAAGGTGTCCCATATAATAGTTGGCGTATTTCTTTGAGTGAGGGAAAAGACTTGTTAGTCCACTCATCTTACAAAAAGAAGTCCATGGAGAAGGAAATCCTCTTTTGCTTTCTTTCAAAAACTTTCCACTTCCGTCAATCATCTTAACTCCCAATGCTCCACAATCTTTATGTGAATCCATAAAAGAAATACATTTTGCAAAAGTGTCTTCTTCAACAACAGTATCTGGATTAAGAATTAAAACATATTCACCCTTTGAAATTCTAATAGCTTGATTGTTTGCTCTTGAAAATCCAACATTATCTTTGTTGGCAATAAGTATTACTTCTGGAAACTTTTCTTTGAGCATTGCAATAGAATTGTCAACAGAGTTATTATCAACAACAAATATTTCTGCTTCAATTCCCTTGAGGGCATTTCTTACTGAGTACAGACAATGCTCAAGAAAGTAAGCGACATTATAATTGACTATTACAATTGAAAGTTTCATTAAAAGTTTTGATTTTGTTCTGCAAAGATATAATTAAAAACGAAGAAATAAAATATTTATTTATTACTTTTGCATCCATGATAAAAAGAATAAAACCAATACTTATTCTAAACTTTATAATTTTTTGTTTTGTCACTTCCCTTAAAGGACAAAATAATAGTTTATTCTCTCAAAATCCAAAAATTGACACTAATGATTTAAATATACTTTATTTGAAGGTAGATAATCTTAACTTCTTTAAAGATAACGAATTTAAGGCAGAAAAAGTCAGTGGGTATACTCTCCCTGGTTTTCGTTTAAGTCCTAAGTTATCACTTGCCTTACATAAAAACATTCTTTTGGAAGCAGGAGTTTATATGCTTCATTATTGGGGAGCAAACAAATATCCATGCTATTCCTATTTAGATATTTCATCATGGCAGGGAGAACAATATCAAAAAGGAGTTCATTTCCTTCCATTGTTTAGAGCTCAGGTTTCACTAAAAGATAATTTTCACTTGGTTTTTGGAAATTTATATGTAAACAATAATCATAATTTAATCCTACCTCTCTACAACACTGAGCTTAACTTATCTTCCGACCCAGAAACAGGCGTTCAACTAATTTATGATTCAAAACAATTCTCTTCAGATGTTTGGGTTAATTGGCAAAGTTTTGTCTTTAGGGATGACAATCATCAAGAAGTGTTTACATTTGGAGCTTCAACAAAAACAAACTTATTAAAAACAGATAGAAAACTTCAAGTTTATATACCTCTTCAACTAATTGGTCAACATAGAGGAGGGGAGTTAGATACTATGAATAATTTTAATATGCATACTTTAATAAACTATTGTGCAGGTGTTGGAATTAGTTATAGATTTAATAAACTTGTGAAGTATATCAATTTTGAATCAACTTATTCAGGATTTATTAATAATGGAGGTATTTCAATACCATTTAATAAAGGGTATGGTCTTTATAATAAACTAGCTCTTGGGATTAAGGATTTCAATATAAATATTTCCCATTGGGTTAGTGAAGATTTTGTTTCAATTTATGGCTCTCCTCATTTTGGGAATGTCTCCACCAATACTCCTAATCTTACTTTTGATAAGATGCAAATGATACTTACACAATTTGACTACTCACTTCCTTTATATAAGGATGTGTCTATGGGCTTTGAGGGAAATATAATTTATTATTTGCCTTTTACTGGTGATAGGCCAGGATATGAGAAAGTTGTAAGAAATGATGTAATGTTCTTCTCTTTTGGAATATACCTCAAGCTAAATCCTAAGTTTAGATTGTATAAGTTTAAAGAATAGAACCTAATTTTTAATCAGTAACGCACCCTTCGTGATTGTGATTACAACTTGGCTGGCAAACAAACAGGCTCTTAAATAGTTTGTTCATTGGCTCAATTTGTTCAGGCTTTAAGATTGCCTTTAAATCTTGATATTGTCCAACATGTTGATTAAGGAGTTCTTTTTGGAATTTTATAATTCTATTCTCCAACTCTTCAATTTTTTGTGAATTGTTTTCATTTGAGGCCAAATAATCCATTAACATCTCTTGACTAACATGAAGACTATCAATTGCATTAAGGGCTAATGCCTGATGACTTTTCTTAATCTTGTCATATTTTTTTGCTTGCTCATCATCCAATGAAAGACTTTTAGCAACAAAACAATTTGAATTCACATTTTTCTCTCTCTTATCAACGCTTTCCTCAATATGATTACAATTACAACTTCTTTTATTGACAAGGAAGAAGATATTAGCTGCCAAAAGAGCTATTACTATTATTGATAAAATGATGAAATATTGCTTTTTCATTTTTCTATTATTCTTCTTTTAAGAGTTCAACTGGATAAAGGCTTGAAAGGGCATCAAAATGATAATCCTTAACAAATTCATTATAGGAGTTGTTTTCTGAAATATTTTGCATTGGTTGATTTGATTCAGGATTGAAAGTTGAAAAAATATTAAATCCAATCAAAAGAACTAACCCAATAATGCTCAACTTCAAAACATTCAAACTCCATGAAGGTACAACATAAACACTTTTATCGTTTATCTTGTTTTGAATTTTTTGAAAAAGATAAGGATTAACCTCTGTAATTCTATCTTTGTTAAATAATGTTTCCATAAATATTACTTGTTTTATTTTTTATAGTTTTCTTTGCTCTATGCACCAAAACCTCAACAGAAGCAACAGAACAATTCATAATTTCTGCAATGTCTTTTTGTGGAATTTCGTCATAGATAAACATAACTAATGCTTGCTTTTGTTTAGACGGCAATTTGTCAATAATCTTATGCAGATGATTCATTTTTTCTTTTTCCTCCATATTCCAATCTGCTCTATCGTCAGACATAATTGAATGTTTGGCATCATCAGCATTAACAAAAAACTTTCTTATCTTTTCTTTCCTTAAGTAATTAATAGTCTTGTTTATTGATATTCTGTAGAGCCAAGTGGAGAGTTTAGATTTCCCTTGAAACTTATGTGCTGAAGAGAAAATCTCTACAAAAATATCCTGAACTAAATCCTCAGCAACCTCCCTATCATGAACCATACCATAACACAAATTCATAACCTTCAACTTATGAGCGTTGAAAAAGTCTTCAAAAACCTTTTGATTCCCCTTTGAAATTTCTTGTGCTATTTGTAAATCGTCCATATAAATAAAGATAAAGCAGGATTAGAAAAATCTCACCCTGCTTTACATCAACAGATTAAAAGAAAATTTTATTTTTTTACTTCTGCTTTAGCTTTATCTTTGCAACATTCGTGTTTTTTTCCGTCTTTGTTGCTTGTGCACTCATGTTTCTTACCATCTTTATTGCTTGTGCATTCGTGTTTTTTACCGTCTTTGCTTGTGCATTCGTGGTTAGCAACTTTCTTGCCATCCTTATCACAACAAGCTTTTGAAGCGTCTTTCTTGCTGTCTTTTGAACAACATTCTTTCTTAACTTCTTTCTTTTGAGGTTCTTGAGCATTAACAGTTGTAACTGCAACAAGAGCGAAAGCAAATGCTAATAAAATTACTTTTTTCATTTTCTTTTTGTTTTGTATTAATAATTAACTTTAAGTCTTTGTTAAGACATATAATCTTTCTAAACCTTACATTTATTTTCAGAAAAATAACATTTTCTAGATGCAAAAATAGGAAAAAATTTTAGTCGTTAGAGTTTTTAGATGTTTTTTTGTGATTTATTAGTTT
This sequence comes from Bacteroidales bacterium UBA4866, assembly GCA_002399565.1. Lineage (GTDB taxonomy): Bacteria > Bacteroidota > Bacteroidia > Bacteroidales > P3 > UBA10566. Next base: position 18,860 of record DHDW01000047.1, read on the forward strand.
CAAAAGTTTAAGGAGTAAGACCTATCAAAGAAAATAAACTCAATTATACTAAACACCTTAAGCTCTTTAATGTCTTTAAACTCTTTAATTAAATAAAAAATACACTTCCCAATTCAATATAATTTAGTATATTTGCAAATGAAAA
>DHDW01000047.1:19202-23149 GCA_002399565.1 Bacteroidales bacterium UBA4866
ATAGTGAAAGATGCACATCGTTTACCCCAAAAGATGCGCATCTTTGCACCAAAAACTCCTTGTTTAAAAAGTTTTTTATAAGGAGTTAGTAGAATAAATCGTTATTTCAATAGATTTTTTCTTTGTTTTATTTTACTGAAACAGCGTTTTATTTTTCTCTTTAAGTTATCCCCTAAAAAAGGGTTGAGGAAAAATAAAGTCAAATGAATTAGAAAAAGGTGAAAAAGTGGAAAAATAGAGCTTGATTTAAAAAGTATTTCTGTAACAGTATATAAAAAAGTTTTGAAAATAGGGTTTATTTTTCCACTTTTTCACCTTTCTTGTATAGATTTTAAGATAAACTTATAAAAGGAAAATTAGTTTGAACTTTCTAAATTTAGCAGGAATTGTTTTTTATCTAATCCTCCGCCATATCCTCCTAATGTGCCATTATTGGCTATAACTCTATGGCATGGGATTATTATGGAGATTTTATTTTTACCATTGGCATTTGCAACTGCTCTAAAGGCTTTAGGTTGGTTTATGTTATTTGCTTCTTGAAGGTAGGATATTGTTTTGCCATAAGGTATTTGCAAGAGTTCTTTCCATACTTTTTTTTGAAAGTCTGTTCCAATAAGTATTAAAGGAATTGTAAACTCTTTTCTTTTGCCTAAGTAGTATTCTTTTAGTTCGCTCTCCACAGAATCCATAATCTCTTTCTCTTCCTTCTCAATATCCTTTTCAGTTATAATACCATTCAATGTTTCTTGCATTTTGTGGAAAAGTTTTGTGAAATCTTTTCTATCCGAAAAATCTAAAAAGCATAATCCTTTCTTTGTTGTGCAAGCAATCATCTCTCCAAGTGGAGTAGGGATAGTTTTCTTGTAAATTATCTCTTTCTTAATTGGTCTTTCCATTTTGTAATTAAGATTTATTACTTCTTATTTATTGAATAGCCTTTTAATCCGTAGAATATAAGGTAAAGATAACCTATTAGGGGAACAATAAATGAAATGCTTATGTTTTGACTTAAATCGGCAATTAGTCCTTGCAATGGAGGAAGAATTGCTCCTCCAAGAATCATCATAATTAATATGGAAGAGGCTTGTGAGGTTTTGTCACCAAGCTTATCAATTGCCAATGTGAATATGTTAGACCACATAATGGAGTTGAAAAGTCCGATTGCCAAAATTGCCCATATCCACCAAATGCCACCAAATCCAAATGCATTCATTCCAATAATCAACAATGCACTATTTACCATTGCAAAAATTGCTAACATTCTTGCAGGTTTAGACTTACCAATATAGAAGAAAAAGAAGTTAAGCAACATAAAGATTAGGAAATACCAAACGGTTTCAATGCTTAATGAATGAAGATAGAAATTAATGGTGTAGATAAGTAAAAAGCTAAGTATTGCCAATATCCCCATATATAAAACCTTTAGATTGGTTTTGATTTTACTTAAGGAAACAGCTCCCAAAAATCTTCCAATCATTGCTCCCCCCCAATAGTAGGAGAGATAGCTTGAGGCAAGGCTTTCAGTTATTTTTCCATCACTTACAGATGTTAGATAAGCAACCAAATTGCTTCCAATTGCAACCTCTGCTCCAACATAGAAGAAAATACCAATTGCTCCAAGCCACACGTATGTATATCTGAAAATAGAGTCTTTTTTATTTGTATCTGTTTTTTCTATAACTGGTTCATCAATCTTCATTATATTGAGAAAAAAAGCAATTGCTCCAAGCAAAATACCTAATATTAAGTATGGTGTCCTTACAGCACTGGCTCCAACGGAGTTTTCTAAGAAGATCTTAAATATAAAGTATCCTCCAAGTGCTGGTCCGAGAGTTGTTCCAAGAGAGTTAAAGGCTTGTGATAGGTTTAGTCTGCTGGAAGCTGTTTCAGCTTTGCCAAGCATTGCCACAAAGGGATTTGCAGCCACTTGAAGAAAGGTTAGTCCAATGCCCAACATAAATAAAGCTATTAGAAATACTCCAAATCCTAAGTTTAGAGTTGCAGTTGTGGCAAATACCATACATGCAGTACCTGCAATATATAACCCAATTTCTAAAGTAGTCTTATAACCATATTTATGAATGGGGTCTTTGCCTTTCTTGGCTAAGAAAAACAATCCTAAGGAGCCAACAAAATAGGCTATAAAGAATGCAAGCTGAACTATATTTGCTTCAAAATGGGAGAGATTGTAAACCCCCTTAAAGTATGGGATTAGAATGTCATTTAAAGAAGTGATAAATCCCCACATAAAGAATAATATCGTAATAGATATCATTGGGATTAGGTTAGTTGACTGGCCTTTATTCTGCTTCATAGTATAATATATTTGATTTTTCTTCTTTAAATGATTTCTTTGCAACCTGTTGAACATATTCAACTGTTAGATTTTGATATGAATTAACCTCATTATTTATTTGTTCAATATTGCCTAAATGCTCAAAATAGCAAAGATTCATTGCTATGTCTATATTCTTGATTTGAGAAAATGCCATTGTTGATTCAAACTTATTCTTAACTTTTTGGAACTCTTGATGGTCAATTTCATCATTAGATATTTTATATAATTCTTTTAGCAATGCTTCTTTGCCTGCTTCAAGCTCTACGTTGTCTGCATATTTGCCAGTCAGAACAAATAATCCTTCTTCAACATCTCCAGTTATAAAAGCATTAACTTCTGTAAAGAGTTTTTCTTCCTTAACCAATCTATTATAGAGTCGAGAAGAGCGTCCATTAGAAAGAATATCGGAAAGTAAGTCAAAAGCATAGTAATCTTTTTCAAGTCTTGAAGCCATTGGAAAAGAAATATATATTGCTGATTGAGGAACATTTCTCTTCACTCTAAGTTCTCTTTTTTGTGTTTGAATAGGCTCTTTAATACTTTCTCTAATTATTTCATTGCCTTTTTCAATTCCTCCAAAATGTTTCTCGCAAAGAGTTAAAACTTCTTTCTCGTCAAAGTTTCCTGCAATACATAAAATTGCATTATTGGGAGAGTAGTATTTATTGTAGAAAGACTTTACATCTTCCAAACTTGCATTTTCAATATGTGAAATGTCTTTTCCAATTGTACTCCATTGATATGGATGAGTTTTGTATGATAGTTCCCTAATTAACATCCAAACATCTCCATAAGGTTGATTTAGATACCTTTGTTTAAATTCTTCAATAACCACATTCTTTTGAACATCAAGGCTTTTTTGCGATATATTTAAGTTGTGCATTCTGTCGCTTTCAAGCATTAGAGCTGTTTCCAAATGAGTTGAAGGAAGAGTTATGTAGTAATCTGTGTAGTCATTATTTGTGAATGCATTGCTTTCTCCAGCACTTTCTTCAACAATTGCATCAAAGTCTTTGAAGTTCTTACTCCCCGAAAACATTAGATGTTCAAACAAATGAGCAAATCCAGTCTTTTGAGGGTCTTCATCCTTTGCTCCAACACAGTAGAGCATATTAACTGAAACTAATGCAGTGGAAATGTCTTTATGAAGTATTATTCTTAATCCGTTCTTTAATGTATGGAAATTGTAATGTATCATTGGGCTTTTTTAATCTTAACTGTATTTCTCAATATCCTTCTCAGTAATCTCTCCATCACAAAGAATTGCCAAGCGTTCGGTTACGTTCTTTAGTTCTCGAACATTCCCACTCCAATTCATAGATTGAAGTTTCTTAATGGCTTGAGGGCTTATCTTTGGTTTTTGAATCTGCATTTGCTCTGCATAGTTATCCAAGAAACTATCCACAAGCAATGGAATATCATCTAATCTATCTTTTAAATCAGGAACTTTAATAACAATTACTGAAAGGCGATGATATAAGTCTTCTCTGAAATTACCTTTTTCAATTTCTTCTTTAAGATTCTTGTTGGTGGCTGCAATAATTCTAACATCTATTGAAATATCTTTTTCTCCACCAACTCTTGTTATCTTGTTTTCCTGCAATGCTCT
>DHDW01000022.1:0-4251 GCA_002399565.1 Bacteroidales bacterium UBA4866
CGATACTGCTTATCGTTTACTATCCTTGCACCATAGGATGATAATTTCAATATTGCTGGTCCACTCATTCCCCAATGCGTAATAAGAAGAGCTCCAGAGGCTTTAATATTTGTTCCTTGTAGAGACACAATAGTATTCTCTGCCACAATTCCCATTAGCTCTCTTATTGGGTCTTCGGGTATATTGAAGGTAAATAATGATGGAACAGGTGCAACAATCTTATGCCCTAAAGTCTCTAAATAGTTTAACCCTTCCGCCTTTGGACTTCCACCTGTGGTTATTGCTACTGCATCAAAGTATTGAACCCTTGTATTATCTTGATTAAAGGTAAGGGCGTATTTATCATTAAACGTAATTGAGCTTAGGTTATAAGAGGTCTTGACGATTATCCCTAACTCTTTGGATAGCCTTTGAAAACATTCGATTATTTCGTTTGAGTCCTGAGAGAGAGGAAATACACAATCATCCTCCTGTGTAACTAATTTTATCCCCATATCTTCAAACCACTTGTATGTATCTAAATGATTGAAGATTCTAAAAGCTCTTTTTAGTAATTTATCACCACGAGGATATGCCTGATGCAAGGAATCGATACTGTCAAAAGAATTTGTAAGATTACATCTTCCTCCTCCAGATACCAATACCTTAGATAAGACGGTTGTGTTTTTTTCAAATATAGTTACAGTTATATTTGGAGATAATTGCTTTAGGTTTATTGCCAAGAAAAAACCTGCCGCACCACCTCCGATTATGGCAATATTCATATTATTTATTTTATTTTCCTACGTAAAAACGGCTGAATATGTTTCCTTCTTGCGGAATTTGTATCTAAGAGTTATGAAAATATAGCAAAAAGTAGTAATTGGAATATACTTTTTAGTTATTTTATGGCGTTAAATCAAATATAAACAAATTATATTAACCTTCAATACAAAAAGCTATGAGAAAATTTGCGGCTTTATTGTTCTTCGTTTCTTTTGCAATAATAGGTTTTGCTCAAGTAAATAAGGAAAGTGATTTAGCAATAATGAATTTAAGAGGCAATGTGAAATACATTGAAGAGAGTACTTATTATCCACAATCAAAAGTAATAACACAGGATAGTGTTTATTATAAACCTCCATATAGGACGTATTTTCTTATAAAATTTAATAAGGATGGTAATATTGACCATGCTATAATTAAAGATATATTCTTTATAAATGGCTCTAAAGTTAGAACACAGCAATATGTTTATAAGTATGACGAAAAGGGAGCTTTGTTTGAAAAGATGTATTCGTTTAAAGATGTTTTTGATATAAATTATAAATATATCTATGATGAGCAAGGCAATTTGATTAAAGAAACTTCTTTCTATAAAGATAATAGTCCTGGGCAATACGATTATTATAAATATGATGCAAAAGGAAATCAAATAGAAATGAGTAGTTTTTATGAAGATGGCAAATTGCTTTATAGAAAAACTTATGAATATGACACAAAAGGGAATGTGATTAGAGAAAATTCTTTTGGTCCTTATAATGAATTGAATTCTTATTCTGAGTATAAATATGATGATAATGGTAATAAGATTGAGAAAAATTATTTTAGTAAGGATGGTATTTTGGATGAAAGAACTTCTTATAAATATGATAAACAAGAAAATCTAACTGAAGAAAAAATCTTTAAATCCAATGGAGATTTAAAAGATATAAGAACTTATCAATACAAATATGATAATAAATTTAATTGGATAGAAAAGAAATCTTTATCAAAAAGTAATAGTGTATTTGAGACAGAAGAAAGAAAGATAGTTTATTATGGAGATAAGGACGAAAATAATTATCCTTCTTGGGATGATGTTAATTATCTTGCAGAGGAAATAAAACTAAATGTTGAGAAATAACCTTTGTTTTTATCTTTGTTGATAAGATGCAATGTTATAATTTTACTATCTTTGAATCATGAAAATAAGTAATGTTATCTTTAAATTCCTTCCTAAATGCTTTCTAAGGATTATTTAATCAATGAGTTTACCTCTCCATTAGATTCTCTCAGTTTGGATGAGATATCGGATATGATAATTAGTGAGAATTTACCTTTGAGTGAATTAATAGAGTTAAATTTTCATAAGGAAAGGAGGATTAGCTTTAGGAGTGCATGGGTTTTGGAGAAGATCGCTTTTAAGGATATAAATTACATTACTCCAGTATTTGCGGATATGTTAAATCGCTTCAATAAAATACATAATCCATCTTTAGCACGGCATTATAATAAAATACTCCTTCAAGTTTTTTACTTAAGAAGAAAGAACGCTTTACCAGAGGAATTAAAGATTATTTTGAAGAAATCAAATCCTGAAATAATTATCGAAGGATGCTTTAAGTGGATACTTACTCCAAGATGTCCTGTAGCAACTCTTGTTTGGTCAATAGATATACTATTAAATTATGTTGATGATTTTCCTTGGCTTAAAGAGGAACTCCCTCCAATTATTCAAAGACTTAATGTTGATTCAACCCCAGGGTTAAAGAATTATTGCTCTAAAATCTTAAAAAAATCAAATATCTTTAATCATTATTAGATTTTCCAATTTGGAGTTATCTAAGTGATTTTATGTTGTTTGAATTTATTTCTTATCTTAATAAAAAAGATATAAATCATAATATATGAGAGATAATAATAGGATAATCTTTGTGTATTGATATAATTTTGTAATTTTGTTGAGTCTACAGGAGAATTGAGGGCTAAAGAGAAATAAGACACTAAGAAAATCTATAAGAATATTAACTTATAAAAGCATAAAAGATGAAAAAGTTTCTGATTTTAATTATGATTTGCATATCAACAAATCTATTCTCACAAACTGAACTTGTTAAAGAAGAAGTTGTTGAAAGAAAAAGTATAACAATAGGTTTCTTGCAAGGTGGAGGATCTATAATTGGTGCTGATTTTGAATTTCTACTTACAGACAATTTAGGAGTTCAACTTGGAGCAGGTTTTGTCGGATTTGGTGCAGGTATAAATTATCATTTCAAACCATCAATAAGAAGTTCTTTTGTATCATTTCAATATTGGAATCAAGGTATTGGAAGATCTTTTGCACAAAATGCATTAGGGGCTACTCTTGTTTATAGAGGCAAAAGATGGTTTACATGTCAACTTGGATTAGGAATCCCATTACAAAAAGGTCCAGCAATGCCTAAAGATTATGAACTACCATCTGCTATGTTATTATATTCAATCGGAGCATATATCCCATTCAAATAAAAAGCAGATACTTTATTAAAGATTAATATTTGAATGATATTTACTTTGGGAATTGCAAATAGATATTTTTTCGAAGTAAAGAATATAAATTATCGCTTTACATAATAAGAAAATCTAATACTACAAACGTATTATTATGAGTATTGAAACTCTTGGATTAATAATATTTATTATCACTTATATAGGAATAATATTTACTCGATTGCCAAAGGTAAATATTGACCGTCCTTCAGCAGCTTTCACTGGAGCTGTTGCAATGATAGTATTTGGAGTAATAAGTTTTGAAGATGCAATTAAATCAATTGACTTTAATACCATTACCTTATTATTGGGAATGATGATAATAGTTTCAACTTTAAAGATAGAAGGTTTCTTTTCACTAATTGCATCTAAAACAATTTCTTATTCTCACTCCAGAAATAAGTTATTAATAATAATTGTTTTTATTACTGGAATAGCCTCAGCATTCTTGGTAAATGATGCTGTTGTTTTATTATTTACTCCAATAATTATATCAATTTGTCGTAAAACTAACCTTAATCCAATACCTTATTTAATCGCTGAAATCCTTTCCTCCAATATTGGTTCAACAATGACCATTACTGGCAATCCTCAAAATATGCTTATAGGCATTAGTTCAAATATTACTTATTTGGATTTTCTTATAAAACTACTTCCTATTTCAATAATAGGAATGATAATAATTGTATTCGTTGTAAAACTTTTTTACAGAAAACATTTTCAAGATAAAAATAAACTTGAATTTCAAACCGACTATAAATATGACTTTAAAAAGATGAGAATATCTGTTCTTATTTTTCTTTTAGTAATTATTGGTTTCTTTTTAGGGAAAATCCTTTCATTATCCATACCTATTATCGCACTAATGGGAGCAAGTTTAATTCTTCTTTTTGGAAAAGCAAAACCTTCATCAGTTATTAAGGATGTAGATTGGGTATTATTGCTTTTCTTTGCTTGTCTTTTTATACTTGTTTCCTCTAT
>DHDW01000022.1:4543-19747 GCA_002399565.1 Bacteroidales bacterium UBA4866
TGGTTAGCCCTTGCTTCTTCTGCAACTCTTGCTGGAAATGCAACAATTATTGGAGCTATGGCAAATTTAATAGTTATAGAATCCTCCGAAAAAGAAAATGTAAAAATAAGCTTTTGGGAATTCTTTAAAATAGGAATACTTACCACAATTATAACTCTATTGTTGTCAATAGCGCTATTCTATATTTACAGTATAATATAAGGATTTATTTAGCTTACTGCTTCTTTAAGTCTTTCTGCGTTTTCAGCCAATTGAAGTGCATCCAAAATATCTTGAAGATCACCATCCATAAAAACAGGTAAATTATACATAGTGTAATTTATTCTATGGTCAGTTACTCTCGATTGAGGATAATTATAAGTTCTAATCTTTGCACTTCTATCTCCGGTAGAAACCATTGTTTTTCTCTTAGAGGAAATTTCTTCTAAGTATTTGTTATATTCCAATTCAAAAAGTCTTGTTCTTAAAACAACCATTGCTTTTTCAAGATTTTTGATTTGAGATTTTTGATCTTGGCATGAAACAACAATTCCTGTTGGTATGTGAGTTAAACGAATTGCAGAATATGTTGTGTTTACTGATTGTCCCCCTGGTCCAGAAGAACAAAAAGTATCTTTTCTAATATCAGATTGTTTTAGGTCAACATCAAATTCCTCTGCTTCTGGAAGAACAACAACAGATGCTGCAGAAGTATGAACTCTCCCTTGGGTTTCAGTTTGAGGAACTCTTTGAACTCTATGAACTCCCGATTCGTATTTCATTTGTCCATAAACACCGTCTCCACTAATATTCAACACAATTTCCTTAAATCCTCCAACTGTTCCTTCAGTAGAATCCACCAATTCAACTTTCCAGCCTTTCTTTTCAAAGAATTTAAGATACATCCTGTAAAGGTCTCCAGCAAAAATACTTGCTTCATCACCTCCAGTTCCTGCTCTAATTTCAAAAACGGCATTCTTACTATCTTGTGGATCGGAAGGCACTAACATCAAACGAATATCATCTTCCATTTTTTCTTTCTTATCTGAAAGGATGTTTAATTCTTCTTTTGCCATTTCTCTGAAGTCCTCATCTTTTTCGGTATTAAGAACTTGTTTGGCATTGTTGATGTTTTCAATTGTGTTTTTATATTCCTTGTAAGCAGCAATAATAGGCTCAAGGTCTTTATGGTCTTTATTCAATTTAACAAAGCGTTTCATGTCAGACATAACATCTGGCTGACTCATTTGCTCTTCAATTGCTAAAAATTTTGAATAAATTGCTTCTAATTTATCTAACATATCATATTTTTGAGGTGCAAAAATACAATAAATCTTTGTTTTTAGAACTTTTATAGGTCTTTTCTCAATAAAATTTTGGATATTTGCAAATTAATTTTTCGTGTTTATGAAAAGAAGAAATTTTATTATATCGTTATTTTTCATGATATTATCAGTTATTTTTGTGCTTGGTTGCTCAAAAAATGATAATAAAAATGGAGAGATTAAAACCTCAACAGCAGAAAATCCTAAGAATTTACCTTCTTCAGGAGGGAAAACTCTGGAAATGATATTGGTTATTCCTGACGAAATATATAAAGGAGAGTTAAAAGATTCTATTGGAGAATATTTTATGAAAGCCTGTGAAGGACTTTCTCAACCAGAGCCTTTGTTTGATGTTGTTCAAATGAATCCAAATGCTTTCTTTAAATCAGAGATGTTTCAAAAACACAGAAATGTTTTTATTATAGATTTTAAATCAACAAATAAAGAAAATACTATTTTTCAGAAAATTGATTATAAGTCTTATCCTCAAGCTTATTTCCAAATTATAGCTAACAATAGAGATAGTTTATATTCTCTAATTACTAAATATTCTCCAAGCATAATTCATCAGTTCTATAATAATGAGCACAGAAGAGTTGCTGCAGCATTCAGAAATTATGAAAATATAGATATAACAAAAAAACTTAAAACTACATTCAAGTTTTCATTAGCGTTTTCAAAAGAATATTTGATTTCAAAATTTGAAGATGATTTTGCATGGTTTAGAAAGGATTTTAAGGTAAACAATGAGCAAAAAACATTAAATATAATGATTTATAAAACTCCTTTTTTAGGAAATGGAATGTTTAATGAGGAAAAGATTATCGAGTTAAGAAATAAGATTTCTAAGGCAAATATTCCTGGACCAACAAGGGGTTCATATATGGGTACAGAAGAAAGATTCCCATTCTATAGAAATACTATAAGTCTCAATGGAAAACCAGCTGTTGAAACAAGGGGATTGTGGCGTTTGTATAATGATTTTATGGGTGGTCCATTTGTAAACTATTGCTTTCATGATGAAAAGACTAATCAGTTTGTTATGATAGATTGTTTTTTATATGCTCCAAACCAAACAAAGAGAGATGAACTTATGCAGTTGGAGTCAATTGTATATAGTTTGAAATTAGATTAATTAAGATTTATTTCTTTAAACAAAAAAACTGTTCTATCTTTGCAAACTTGTTGAATTTAGAATAATTAATCATAAAATATTTATAGAATATGAAACTTAAAAAGATTGAACATATTGGTATTGCTGTTTCAAATCTTGAAGAAGCAATAAAATATTGGGAAGAGGTTATGGGATTAAAATGCTATAACGTTGAAGAAGTTGTTGATCAAAAAGTAAAAACAGCTTTCTTTAAAATAGGAGATGTTAAAATTGAATTGTTGGAAGCAACTTCTGAAGAAAGTTCAATAGCATCTTTCATCGAGAAAAAAGGTCAAGGGGTTCATCATATTGCTTTCGCCGTTGACAATACAGACCAAGCATTGGAAGAGGTTGAAAAAGCTGGAGTAAAATTAATTGACAAACAAGCACGTCAGGGAGCTGAATGTTTGAAAATTGGATTTTTACATCCAAAATCAACTATGGGAATTTTAACAGAATTCTGTTCAGAATAGAAAATCTATTTACACAAAAACATATAAAACAAATGACTTTTGAAAAACAAATAAAGCAACTACTCGATAAGAGAGTAGAAGCAAAATTAGGTGGAGGACAAAAAAGAATTGATTCTCAACATGCAAAAGGAAAATTAACAGCTCGTGAACGTATTGATATACTATTAGACGAAGGTTCCTTTGAAGAATTTGATATGTTCGTAACTCATCGTTGCACAGATTTCGGAATGCAAGACAGCGTATTTATGACAGATGGTGTTGTTACAGGATATGGAACAATTGATGGACGTTTAGTTTATGTATTTTCTCAAGATTTCACAATATTTGGAGGTTCACTTTCTGAATACTTTGCAAAGAAAATATGCAAAGTTATGGATCAAGCAATGAAGGTGGGAGCACCAGTTATTGGGCTTAATGATTCAGGTGGAGCACGTATTCAAGAAGGTGTTAATTCATTAGCAGGATATGCAGAAATATTCCAACGTAATATTTTAGCTTCAGGTGTTATTCCTCAAATATCTGCTATTTTTGGACCTTGTGCAGGTGGAGCAGTTTATTCTCCAGCTCTTACTGACTTTATTATGATGTCAAAAGAAAATAGTTATATGTTTGTTACTGGACCAAAAGTTGTTAAAACTGTAACTGGTGAAGATGTAACAGATGGAGATTTGGGTGGTGCAATGGTTCACGCATCTAAATCAGGAGTAACTCATTTTGTTGCTGATAATGAAACTGAAGGCTTACTTATGATTCGTAAGTTAATGGCATATCTTCCTGCAAACAATATGGAAGATGCTCCGGTAGTTCCATGCAATGATCCAATCAATAGATTAGATGACTATCTAAATACAATAATCCCTGAAAATCCAAACAAACCTTATGATGTTAAGGATGTAATTAACGGAATCGTTGATAATGGAGAGTTTTTGGAAGTACACGAACATTTTGCTAAAAATTTAGTTGTAGGTTTTGCTCGTTTCAACGGAGCTTCTGTTGGTATTGTTGCTAACCAACCTAATTGTATGGCTGGTGTTTTAGACATTAATGCTTCAAGAAAAGGAGCTCGTTTTGTTCGTTTCTGCGATGCTTTCAATATTCCAATCGTTACTCTTGTTGACGTACCTGGATTCCTTCCTGGAACTGCTCAAGAATACAACGGAATTATTATTCACGGAGCTAAATTCTTATATGCTTATGGTGAGGCAACTGTTCCAAAAGTAACTGTTACTTTAAGAAAGAGTTATGGTGGAGCTCACGATGTTATGTCATGTAAACAATTACGTGGAGATATCAACTATGCTTGGCCAAGTGCAGAAATTGCAGTTATGGGAGCAAGTGGAGCTGTAGCAATTCTTTATGGCTCTGAATTGAAGAAGATTGAAGATCCAGAAGCAAAAGCAAAATTCATTGCTGAAAAAGAAAAAGAATATACTGAAAAGTTTGCTAATCCTTATGATGCAGCAAAATATGGTTATATAGACGATATTATTGAACCAAGAAATACTCGTTTTAGAGTAATTCGTGCTCTTCAACAACTATCAACTAAGAAATTATCTAATCCTGCTAAAAAGCACGATAATATTCCACTATAAAATAATTGCTATGAGTTTTTGGAAAAGAAAGAAAGAAAATGTTGAGGTTGATTCATCTAATCAATCTCAGACAAAAGTATCTGATGAAATCTATGCTGCAATAGCAATGGCTATTTTTTCTTCAACTGAATATCATGATGAAGAAAGTGGAATTTTAACCATACAAAGAACAGCGAATACATATTCGCCTTGGAATTCTAAAATATACGCATTAAAAGAATTACCTATAAGAAAATAAGAAATGAAAAATTTTAAATATAAAATTAATGGCAACGTTTACGAAGTTGCAATAGATAGTATTGATGACACTAATGCCAAAGTTGAAGTTAATGGCATTGCTTATGATGTTATAATTGAACAGACAGAACAACAAGTTTCAAAACCAGTTAAAAGAGGAGCACAAGCAACTCAAGCAACTGCTTCTGCATCTTCTCAAGGTGGAGCTGCTTCAACAGTTAAATCTCCACTTCCAGGAATAATTTTAGATATTACTTGCGGTGTTGGAGATTCTGTTAATAAAGGACAGCAAATAATGGTATTGGAAGCCATGAAAATGGAAAATGCTATTAATGCTGACCGTGATGGAGTAATCAAAGAGATTAAAGTTACAAAGGGAGAGACTGTATTGGAAGGTGCAGCCTTAGTAGTAATCGGTTAAAATTATAATGATTATGAGTGCTATGACTTATTGGTGGATTGCATTTATTGTAATTTTCCTTATCGTTTATTTTATTGACATGTACGCAACAGGACATCGTCATGGAGAAATCTCTGTTAAAACATCTTTGCGTTGGACTGGATTATGGATTAGTATTGCATTGCTTTTTGGAGTCGCTATTTTTTTCTTTTTCCCTCAAAATGAGGGAATTCCTCCTGAAGTTGCTAAAACATCAACCATTATGGGGATGAAGTTTATTGCAGGTTATTTAACTGAATACTCTCTTTCAGTTGATAATCTCTTTGTATTTATTATGATTTTCTCTATGATGGCGATAAGTTCAGATAATCAACCTAAACTTCTAAAACTTGGGATTTTAATATCTATTATCCTTCGTATTTTGTTTATTTTAGTGGGAATGTCATTGGTTCAAAGATTTGAATGGGTAATTTACATTTTTGGAGCTATCCTTGTTTGGACTGCATACAAAATGTTATTCTCTCATGGAGAAGATAATGTTGACCCTTCTTCAAATATCTTATATAAAACTGCTTCAAAACTATTCCCTGTTGACCCTGATACTCATTCTTCAAAATTCTTCACAAAAATAAATGGGAAGAGACATATTACTGTTATTTTCCTTTGTTTATTAGTTATTGGTTCAACAGACGTTTTGTTTGCAATTGATTCAATTCCTGCAATAATAGGAGTTATTAATGAAGGAGCAAAAGGTATATTGACAGTGGATGAAGAAAACTTTTTGGCAATCAGCTCTAATGTTTTTGCTGTTATGGGATTGGTTTCACTATTCTTTGCACTTAAAGGAATTATGGGAATGTTCCGTTTCTTAAAACATGGAGTATGTATTATTTTATTCTTTATTGGAGCAAAAATGCTTTTAGGTTGGTATGAACCTATTTCTCATTTCTTCCACCAATACTCTTGGGTATCTTTGGCAGTAATTGTATGTACATTATTGTTCTCAATCATACTTTCAAAAGTTATTTCTGAAGAAGTTAAAGAAGAAGAATGTTTACAAGCAAAATTAGACGAATCAGATAAAAAATAATTAAGATATGGGATTTACATTTCAAGAAATAATGCCTGCTATTGCAGGAATGACATGGCAGCATTTGGTTATGATTGCTGTGGGATGTACGCTAATTTATTTAGCAGTTAAAAAGCAATATGAACCAACCCTATTATTACCTATGGGCTTTGGTGCGATACTTGTAAACTTTCCTTTTTCTGCTGTTCTTACTCAAGTACAAGGAGGAGAAACAGTAGTAGGAGCATTGAATGTATTATTTGATGCGGGTATTGCAACAGAGTTATTTCCATTGTTGATTTTTATTGCAATCGGTGCAATGATTGATTTTTCTCCATTGTTTCAACGTCCAAGCTTATTACTGTTTGGAGCAGCGGCGCAATTTGGAATTTTCATGACAATGGTATTAGCAACCTTCTTTGGATTTAGCTTAAAAGAAGCTGCTTCAATTGGTATTATTGGTGCTGCTGATGGCCCTACTTCTATTATTGTTGCTAATCAATTTGCGAAAGACTTACTCCCTGCAATTTCTGTTGCAGCTTATTCTTATATGGCTCTTGTTCCAATTATTCAACCTCCAGTAATTAAATTATTAACTTCAAAAAGTGAAAGAAAAATTAGAATGAAAACTGATGCTAATAAGAAAGTATCACGTACTACTCTTGTTTTATTCCCTATAATAATTACTGTAATGGCAGGGTTAATTGCTCCTTCATCTTTAGCATTAATTGGATTTTTGATGTTTGGTAATTTAATTCGTGAGTGTGGTGTTTTAAATTCATTATCTCAAACTGCTCAAAAAGAATTAGGAAACTTAGTAACCATTTTGCTTGGTATTACAATTGCAAGTACAATGACTGCAGAACGTTTTGTTCAATTAGATACATTAATGATTCTTGGACTTGGTATTTTTGCTTTCGTTTTTGATACCGCTGGTGGTGTGTTGTTTGCTAAACTTATGAATAAGTTTTTGAAGACTGAAAATAAGATTAATCCAATGGTTGGAGCTTGTGGAATTTCAGCATTCCCTATGTCAGCACGTGTTATTCACGGAATGGGACTAAAAGAAGATCCAACTAATTATTTATTAATGCCAGCAATTAGTACTAACGTGGGAGGTCAAATTGGTTCTGTAATTGTTGGAGGTTTATTATTAATGTTAGTGCCATTATTTGGTTAACCCTTAAAAACTAATACTATGAATATAGATATTTTAAACAAAGCATTACAGATTTCTGGTATAGGAATAGCAACTGTATTTATCTTTATGGCAGTTTTTTACTTTGTAATTGTTGGAATTGATAAATTTTTCCCTTACAAAGACGAAAGTAAAAAATAATTGTATATAATAAATTAGCCCTTTCTTCACATAGAAATATAGGACTTAATTATTATAACAACTACAAATCATAATTCATTTAAATATTCTTTATTTGAATTATGATTTGTTTTTTTTATATAGCACTTGAGTGAAATTAAAGAAGGATTAGCTGTAAAAGCGATGTATATAAATAGAAAAGATAGCCCAATTAATCAGATACCTATACTAAAATAAGTTTAGCAATTTGCCTTATTGGAATAATTGGATTAGAAATTGCAAGCATAGTTCATGAAACTATCACAGCATTCAGTTATGGAATGTAAATAGCTTAAACCCTATTTATAGCAAAAATTTAAAAACAAAAAAGAAAAAATAATCTCAAAAGATAAAGCAAAGAAATACTCAAAAAAGATAAAAATAATAGATACTTAAAAGAAAAAATGATTTCAATAGAACAAATTACCGTCGAGTTTGACAGCAGAAGATTATTAGATAATATAACATTTCTTGTAAATCAGAAAGATAAAATTGGATTAGTAGGAAGAAACGGAGCAGGGAAATCTACTCTTTTAAAATTAATAGCAGGACACGAACAAGCAACAAGTGGGAAAATTGTTTTTTCTCCCGACTTAACTGTGGGTTATTTACCTCAACACATGATTCATAACGAAGGTACAACAGTAATGCAAGAAACTCAGAAAGCATTCGACCGTATCAATCAACTACAATTAGAAATTGACAGCTTAACAAAAGAAATGTCGGAAAGAGAAGATTACGAATCCGACGAATACTCTGAGATTATTGATAAACTAAGTCGTGCTTACGAACATATGCAAATAATTGACAGTGGTAACTTTCAAGCTGAGATGGAAAAAACCTTATTGGGATTAGGATTCCTTAGGAGCGATTTTGATAGACAATGTTCTGAGTTTAGTGGAGGGTGGAGAATGAGAGTTGAATTAGCAAAAATACTTCTACAATGCCCTGATGTAATATTATTAGATGAACCAACAAACCATTTAGACATAGAATCTATACAATGGTTAGAAAACTTCCTTGCATACACTTCAAGTGCAATTCTATTAGTCTCCCATGATAAGATTTTTATTGATTCGGTAACTAATTGAACAATTGAAATATCATTAGGACAAATTCATGATTACAAAGTAAATTATTCCAAATACTTAGAACTTCGCCAAGAAAGAAAAGAGCAACAGCTTCATGCTTATGAAAACCAACAAAAAATAATACAAGACAACCAAGCCTTCATTAATCGTTTTCGTTGCACAGCCTCAAAAGCTGCTTTGGTTCAATCAAGAATAAAACTTTTAGAAAAGTTGGAAAGAGTGGAAATAGATATTGAAGATACTTCAAGTCTTAGACTTAAATTTCCTCCAGCACCTCGTTCAGGTCCTTTACATTTAGATATAGACAATTTAACCAAAAAATATGGAGACAAGATAGTGCTTGACAATATTGGAATGGTAATAAACCGTGGAGAGAAAGTTGCATTTGTGGGTAAAAATGGAGAAGGAAAGAGTACATTAGCAAAATGTATATTGCAAGAAATAGAATATTCAGGGAAATTAGAATTAGGCTATAATGTTAAAATAGGATACTTTGCACAAAATCAACCTTCATTGTTAGACGAAAGCCTTAGTGTATTTCAAACAGTGGACAATGTTGCAGTAGGAGATATTAGAACAAGACTAAGAGAAATATTAGGCTCATTTATGTTTGGAGGAGAAGCGATAGAAAAAAAGGTAAAAGTATTATCAGGAGGAGAAAGAAGCCGTTTAGCAATGGTTCGATTACTGTTAGAACCAGCAAACCTACTAATACTCGATGAGCCAACCAATCACCTTGATATTCCTTCAAAGGAAGTATTAAAGGAAGCAATAAAAGCCTTTGATGGAACAGCAATAATTGTATCCCATGACCGTGAATTCTTAGATGGCTTAGTAGATAAAGTATTTGAATTTGGCAACAAAAAAGTAAGAGAACATATAGGAGGAATCTACGACTTCCTTCAAAAGAAGAAGATAGAAAACCTAAATGAACTTGGCGTATAAACCCAATAAATAACCAAATAACCAAAAGGAGCTTTAAAATAAAGAAATAGTTTTAAAGCTCCTTTTTTTATTTTCCCAATTCTCCCTTCAATAAATCCCAATCACTAAAATAAACCCCAAAATCCAAAAGGAATAACTCCAAATAAACAAGGAATAAAATCTAAATAAACAAGGAATAATTTTGTAGAAACCCTATAAAAATTTCTTTAAACGAGATAAAAATTTTGCAACCTGCCAGGATGTACTATGCAAGGTGGCAGGATGCACTATGTAAGGTGGCAGGATACATAGTGTAAGGTGGCAGGATACATAGTGTAAGGTGGCAGGTTGCAAAAATTATACCTTAAATAAATAAACTTAAATCAAGTATAAATATATTTATATAAGGCTTTTGCAGATTTATCTCTTGATAAAAATTACTCAATTAGAAATTAAGATTTTGAAATACACATAAATTGAATTTCAATCTTTTCATTTAATAAGGCTTTATACTTATAAAAAGATTATCTTTGCTTATTATTAGACAATTATAAGAAAAAGATATTGACTGATAATTATGGAATATTATTAATGGCAAATAATATGTAATTATGAAAAAGAAGAAACCTACTGTAGCTTTGATTTATGATTTTGATGGAACTCTTTCTCCTGGGAATATGCAGGAGTTTGGTTTTATTAAGGCTTTGGGACAGAATTCTAAGGATTTTTGGGAGAAGAATGCTTCTATGTCAGTTGAGAATGATGCAAGCCCAGTGCTTTGTTATATGAATTTAATGATTATGGAGGCTAAGGCTAAAGGAATTTCTTTGAAGAGAGATTCTTTCAGGCAATTTGGAAAGGATGTTGAGCTATTTAAGGGAGTTAAAGAGTGGTTTAGTATAATTAACAAGTATGGGAAAGAAAATGGCTTAGAGATTAAGCATTATATTAATTCTTCTGGAATGAAAGAAATGATAGAAGGAACTGAAATTGAAAAAGAGTTTGAAGCTATTTATGCTTGTTCTTTCCTTTATAATGTTGATGGGATTGCTTATTGGCCTGCTATTGCTGTTGATTATACAACCAAAACTCAATTTCTTTTCAAAATAAATAAAGGAATTAAAAGTGTTAGTGATAATATTGCAATTAACGAGTATGTTCCTGATGATGAAAGACCTGTTCCTTTTAAACAAATGATTTATTTTGGAGATGGAGAAACTGATATTCCTTCAATGAAACTGGTTAAGGAACATGGAGGAAATTCAATTGCTGTTTACAAACCAAGAGATGGTAAGAAGAAAATTATTGCAGAGAAATTGATTTCTGAGAATAGGGTTAATTTTGTTTGTCCTGCTGATTATTCTAAGGATAAGGAAATACATAAGGTTGTAACTACCATTATTGATAAAATAAAGTCTGATTATGATTTTGAGAACTTGCAGAAGCATCATAAAGCAAATGCTGATATGTCAAAATCAAAAAAACATTAAGTAAGCTTTTTTATTTATATCTTTGTACTGCTTTTGTCTTATGAATTAAATAATGCAAGACGTTTTGTTGAATTAATTTAATTGAAATTTATGATAGATCATATAAATTGTTCTCTTGAGAATGTTTGTGCTCACTGGGTTGGTAATAAGAATGATGAATTGCTTATTTTGGCTAAGAAGGAAATTGATATTGAAGATGAAATGTTGAGAAATACTTTAATTGGTTATTTCTTTTCTTCTTTTAAGTCGGAGGAATATTTCAACTTCTACCACGATAGCGACCTTAGGTTTAATGAAGTTTATAATTATGTTTCTGATATTTTTGATAATCCTTCTAATATATATGATAAATCAGTTTTTTTGGCTAAGCATTTATATGAAAAGAGCATTCATCCTAAGGTAAAAGGAGGGGAGTTTTATGTTGTTTACTTCAAGGATTGTTATATTAATGGAAAGACTTCCGATTGCGTTGGAGTATTTAAGTCAGAGAACAAAGATACCTTTCTGAAGGTTCGTTCAACATCAGATAATTTTAATGTGGAATTGGAAAGGGGGATTAATATTAATAAGCTTGATAAGGGTTGTTTGATATTTAATATTGAAAAGGAGAATGGTTATATTGTTGCTGTGGTTGATAACACCAATAAGAGTTCTGAAGCTCAGTATTGGATTGATGAATTTTTGCATATTAAACAACGTCAGGACGAATATTATAACACACATAATGTTCTTTCAATGTGTAAGAATTTTGTTACTAAACAACTTCCAACGGAGTTTGATGTTTCTAAGGCTGACCAAGCTGATTTGTTGAATAAGTCGGTTAAGTTCTTTAAGGAGAAAGAGAGTTTTGATATGAATGAATTTGCTAATGAAGTTATGACTCAACCTGAAGTTATAGAAAGCTTCAATAATTATAAAAATGAATTTGAAGAGGGCTTTGGAGTTGAGATAATGGATAATTTCAATATATCAGACAGCGCAGTGAAGAAACAGGCTCGAGTTTTCAAAAGCGTTATTAAGTTAGATAAGAATTTCCATATATATGTTCATGGTAATCGTCAAATGATTGAGCAGGGTGAAGACGATAAAGGTAAGTTCTATAAGGTTTATTATAACGAAGAGTCTTAATTTACTATCTTATTAAACATAAGAAAGTGCCTGAGATAACTATTATCAAGGCACTTTCTTTATTAAGTTAGGATATAATCCTTTGCTCAAGTTTTTCTACAATAAAACATTATTGTATTTGAAAATAAATCTATTTTATTCTCTTATTTATTTTTCCTTGAGACTTGGATGCTCTTAAAGCTTCTTTGTTAGCTTTTTTTTGTGCTTTCAATGCTTGTTTTTCAGCTTTTTTTCTTTCTTTTTCAGCTTTCTTGAAGGCTTTTTGAGCATCTTTTTCAGTTTTTTTAAAATCATTCTTTGCTTGAACTTCACTCTTCTTCACTTGACCTTTATTAGGTTGTTGTGCGATTAATGATGTAGTACCAATACCAACTAGCATTAGTCCTATTAAAATAATCTTTTTCATGGTTATAATTTTTAAAATTAATATTTGATTAAAGAACAAATTACGTGCCAAAGGCAATTTAAATGTTAATAGAAAAATAATCAATTAAATGTTTTGTATTTTGTAGCTTTGTTTTGACTTATATAAATAAAAAAAAGGAAGCCGTTGAGCTTCCTTTTTTCTTATTATATTATTCTAATATTTCTATTAGTTATCTTACTCTAATTTTTTGACCGGCTTTAATTTTTGAACCTTTAATATTATTTAGCTTAGCAAGTTTTTTTACAGTAGTACCATTTCTTTTTGCAATTGTAGAAAGAGTTTCTCCTTTTCTAACTTTAGTGTACTTACTTCCTCCTTTGGTTGAGGTTTTGTTTTTAGCTAAATTAGTATTTCTTTGTTTAACTGAATGGTGACGGAAATTATCTTTAGTAAGAGACAAATTATCATCTAAAAGAGCAAAATTAGTAAAATTAATTACATCTTCAGGATTAATTGCTGCACCTTGATAACGAATTTCAAGATGAAGATGAGGTCCTGTTGAACGTCCTGTGCTTCCTCCCAATCCTAAAACTTCTCCTGCTTTAATTTCATCTCCAGGAGAAACGTTTATTCTTGAAAGGTGAGCATAATATGTTTCTAATTGGTTGTCGTGTTCAACAACAACTAAATTTCCGTAAGCTCCTGCTCTTTTAGCAACTCTAACTCTACCGTCAAACATTGCTTTTATTGGTTCTCCTGTTCTTAAACTAAGGTCAATTCCATAGTGGTAACGATTTCTTCTTGGACCAAAACGAGATGAAACTCTAACTCCTTCACAAGGGAAAGAATAAAATTTCTTAGATCTATTATCAACAAGAGGTAGGTTTATTGCGTCATTTAGATTAGAAAAGTCTGTCTTTTTACGATGAATAGATGTAGTAGTTGGTAAAGCTTCCTTTAGGATATCATCTTCATTTTCTGCTGCATCATCATAAACAAGACTTGTTCCAACAAATTTCATTAAGGATTTACGAAAACGAGTAGTATCTTTAATTATTCCAATTTGATATTCTGAACTTTCTTTATCTACGTTTGTTCTATTTTTCATCATGCCTCTTTCATGAATTCCGTCTTTGCTTGGCAATTGAGCCATAAGAAAAACTGGTAACATGCAAAGCATTGAGATTGATAAAACGAATTTTGATTTATAAGTCATGCGATATTATTTTGTGTATGATAAATTTTATAATCGGCAAAGATAGGGAAAAAACGATATAATTTTTTATTTATTGGATTAAAGTGTGGCTTTTTAAGTTTTTTTAATTATTTTTCTTGGTGTTCTTCTCTTAACAAATCATTAATTGTTTTAACTGGAGTGAAAGTTTCAAGAGGAACTTCAACAAAGATTGTAATCCAATCTGCCATTGCTCCATTCCATAATCCAGGTAATTCTTGTGCCTTTATCAACTCTCCATCTTTTGATTTTGTGGAAATAAAACCTGTGGTTTTGTCCACATAATCAGTCAAATTGAAGTTTTTACCTTTGTAGTCTTTAACTCCACAAACTATATCTACTGGGTTGAAATGTGTTGCCTTAGAGAAGATTTCTTTTTGGTTTTCATCCAATAAATCTACTTGCGCTTTTTCTATAATCTGCAAACTCTTTACTCCATTATTCTCAATCCAGAATGGTCCTCCTCCTGGTTCGCCAACGTTTTTGACCATTGCACAAACTCTAATTGGTCTGTTTAGCTTGTTGAAAACTTGGTTTAATATATCCTGAGGTTTCTCTTTGGAAGTTTCTTCCTTGCTTAATCCAATTCCTAATTTATTGGTTAATTCTATTATATCTACAAGTTCTTGAGAATTAAGTTTGCCTTTTTCTAAAGCTTTAAGAGATGAAAAAACTTTCTCCTGAGTTTGAAGAAGAATTCCCGCAATTAGGTTTTTATATTTGTAAGTTGAGTTTTTAAATCTGTCATGAGCAACATTATCTATATTCTTAATAAATATAATATCCCCTTTAATATCGTTTAGATTCTCAATCAAAGCTCCATGTCCAGAAGGGCGGAAGATGATTTTGCCATCCTTATCATAAGCTAATGTGTTGTCTTGATTGAGGGCTATTGTATCTGTACTCTGCTTTTGAAAAGAAAATGAAATATTATATTTAACATCGAAAAGCTTCTCATAGTAAGGTTGAATCTCTTTTAAAACTCTTTCAAATTCTTCTTTATGCTCTACGGAAATGGTGAAATGAATATTGACTTCTTTGCTTTCCTGTATGCAATGGTTGGCTGCTTCAACAAAGTGTTCTTCTATTGCATAGCGATATTTCCTTTCCTTATCTTCTGGATATTTATGAAAAAGAATTAGTGCTTTTGGGAGTTTTCCATAGTTAAGTCCTATTTCTGTAAGGATATAATTTACTATTGAGGTATAATCTCCTCTTTCTAAATATTCTTCTAAGGATACTGAATGAGTTTCAAATTTTTGTTTTAATTCATCGAAAAAGGCGAATTTTTTTAGGTTTTCTATGGTTTTCTTAGCTTCAGGAAATTCTTTTAGGGTGTATTGAAGTCCCATGTAAAGGGCTGAAAACTCATATAAATCTTTAAA
>DHDW01000022.1:19890-20083 GCA_002399565.1 Bacteroidales bacterium UBA4866
CTCATATAAATCTTTAAACATTCTTGTTGCTGCCCCTGATGAAGGGACAAATTTGAGTAGGGAATGCTTGTCTTTATTGTTCTGAAAATAAAGTATTGCTTCCTCCATTTCTTTCTCATTGAGCTTTTGAATCCCGTTTCCAACTGTGGCAGCTTCCGACAATTGGACATAAGGAAAGCCAGTTATGAAGTTC
>DHDW01000022.1:20300-20467 GCA_002399565.1 Bacteroidales bacterium UBA4866
TAGTACAAATAGGACTATTCAACTGTTACACTCTTTGCTAAATTGCGTGGTTGGTCAACATCTCTGCCCTTTATTGAGGCAATATAGTAGGAGAGTATTTGAAGTGGAATAACTGTTAGAAGAGGAGTTAGGCATTCGTCTGTGGAAGGTATCTCTATGCAAAAGTC
>DHDW01000022.1:20758-31565 GCA_002399565.1 Bacteroidales bacterium UBA4866
TCTGCGTGGATATATGAAATCTCTTTAAGCTTTAATGCTCCTTCCAAAGCTACTGGATAATTGTATCCACGTCCTAAGTACATAAAGTTGCGAGCGTAGGTAAAGACTGAGGAAATTCTCTCTATATCCTTATCTAATTGAAGTATTTTCTCTATCTTATGTGTGATTTCGGATAGCTCCTTAACTGTATTTTTATATCTCTCATTACTGATTGTTCCAAGTTCTTTAGCAAGTGTTAGTGCCATCATTGTTAGTACTGCAACCTGTGTTGTAAAGGCTTTGGTGGAGGCGACTCCTATTTCTGGTCCTGCATGAGTGTAGGTTCCGCTATCAGTTGCTCTTGCTATGGATGACCCAACAACATTACATATTCCATATATAAAGGCTCCATTCTCTCTGGCAAGTTCTATTGCCGCTAAGGTGTCAGCTGTTTCTCCTGATTGTGAAATTGGGATTAGGATATCGTCTTTCTCAATTACTGGATAGCGATATCTTAACTCTGAGGCTACTTCAACGTCAACTGGAATGCGGCAAAGCTCCTCAATCAAATACTTACCTATAAGTCCTGCATGCCATGATGTTCCACATGCTGTTATGAGAATCCTCTTTGCAGAGCGGAAACGGTCAATATTATCTGTTATTCCACTTAGTTTAATCTCAATCAATTCCTTGTTTAAGCGACCATTCATGCACATTTCCAAGCTCTTGGGCTGCTCATGTATCTCCTTTAACATAAAGTGTGGATAGCCCCCTTTCTCAATATCTTCAAGTGCCAACTCAATCTTTTTAATCTCGTGAATTACTTCCTGGTCTTTGAGATTGCGGATTTTGGGATTGTAACCAAGGCGTAATTCAGCCACTTCTTCATCGTTTAGGTATATAACATTTGAGGTATATTCTATGATTGCAGTGGCGTCTGAGCCTAAGAAAAACTCTCCTTCTCCCACTCCCAAAATTAAAGGACTGCCCTTGCGAGCTGCAACTATTGTATCGCTATTTCCCTTTTCTATAACCCCAATTGCATAGGCTCCAACCACAAAATTAAGGCTTCTTTTAACTGCATCAAAGAGGTTTAAATTGTAGCGAGTTTTGATATATTCTATCAATTGTACCAATACTTCGGTGTCTGTATCGCTCTTAAAGCTATAGCCTTCTTTGATTAAAAGCTGCTTTATACTAAGATAATTCTCAATTATTCCGTTGTGAATCAATGCCAAATTCTCCGATTGGGAGTAATGTGGATGGGCATTTTTATCGTTTGGTTCTCCGTGTGTTGCCCATCTTGTATGAGCAATCCCTATGCTTCCACTTATGTCTTTTCCATGGCAATATGCTTCCAATTGCTTAACTTTCCCTTTGGATTTGTATACATTAAGGTTCAAATCGTTATTCAAAAGTGCAACTCCTGCACTATCGTAACCTCTGTATTCCAAACGCTTTAGTCCCTTTATTAAAATTGGAAAAGCCTCCTTGTGACCAATATAGCCTACTATTCCGCACATATATTATTTGGTTTTATTTAAAAATAAATTTAGATACGGCAAAGATAAATAAAAGTATTCTATATTTAGGTACTAAATTTCATTTATTTTAAATCTTTTTTCTGCATTTGAAAAAACTCATCATAATATATAGTCAAAATCTATCTTTTCATAATATTATTCAATCATAATATTTCAATCAAAATAAGATAATTTAGCTTTTTAATCCTTATAAATATGATACTAAATAAGGAGTTTATGGATGCGAAATGCCATTTCGTTACACTAATGTAAGGATTAAGAGTCGTTAAAACCTTGTTTAAGTGTCAATAAAACTCTGTTTTGATTCTTGTAATTAAGTTTTACATATAATAAAATTGCAATATGTTTTATTTTACACTTTATGAAAATATCCTATCTTTGCAATCCATAAAAACAGGAATTAGGATGAACAAAATAATAGTAAGCGGAATGCGACCAACAGGTAATTTACATTTGGGAAGTTACTTTGGGGCTTTAAAAAGTTTTATTTCATTGCAAGAAGAACATAAGTGTTACTTCTTTATTGCAGACTATCACTCCCTAACAACTCATCCTAACCCTAAGGATTTACATAATAATGTAAGGATTATTCTTTCGCAATACCTGGCTTGTGGTTTAGATCCAGATAAGGCAACAATATATGTTCAAAGTGAAGTACCTGAGATTTCAGAACTGTATATGTACTTAAATATGAATGCATATCTGGGAGAATTGGAAAGAGTAACTTCATTTAAGGATAAGGTACGTCAGCAACCAGATAATGTAAATGCAGGATTATTGACCTATCCAACCTTGATGGCGGCCGACATACTCATACATAAGGCAACCCATGTTCCCGTTGGAAAGGACCAAGAACAGCATTTGGAGATGACCAGATGCTTTGCTGGACGCTTCAATAGAATGTATAATGTGGATTATTTTCCAGAGCCTTTAGCATATAATTTTGGGAAAGAATTGGTCAAAGTTCCCGGATTGGATGGTAGTGGAAAGATGGGTAAGTCGGAGGGAGAAGGCAATGCAGTATTCCTAAATGATGAACCTGAGGTATTGAGAAAGAAGATAATGAGGGCAAAAACCGATTCAGGCCCTACTGCTTTAAACCAACCTTTCTCACCAGAAATAGAAAACATATTTTCCCTTATGAAGTTAGTTTCAAGTCCAGAAACACTTGCTTTCTTTGAAGAGAAATACAAAGATTGCACCATTAGATATGGAGATATGAAGAAGCAATTGGCAGAAGATATGATAGCATTCACAACCCCTTTTAGAGAGAGAATATTGGAGATAGAGAATAACGCAACTTACCTGAAGCAAGTGGTGGAACAAGGTTCTGAAAAGGCAAGAGTGTCGGCTCAAAGAACAATAAAGGAAGTAAGAGAGATAATAGGATTTAAGCCTTTCTAATCAAAAAGCCATGTCTAAGCTATATCTTGTCCCCACACCAATAGGAAATCTTGAAGATATGACGCTTCGAGCCATAAGAATTTTGAAGGAAGCAGACTTGATTCTTGCCGAAGATACTCGCACTTCAAGACCCCTACTTAACCATTTTGAGATAAAAACACCCCTGCAAGCACATCATCTATTTAATGAACATGAGCAAGTAGAAAGAGTGGTTGGGGAGATTAAATTTGGGAAATCCATAGCCTTAATTACAGATGCAGGAACGCCAGGAATATCAGATCCAGGGTTTCTATTAGTGAGAGAATGTATTAAAAATGAAATAGAAGTAGAGTGTTTACCAGGAGCAACAGCATTTGTCCCAGCCCTTGTTAACTCAGGACTTCCTTGTGA
Source organism: Bacteroidales bacterium UBA4866 (assembly GCA_002399565.1). Taxonomy (GTDB): domain Bacteria; phylum Bacteroidota; class Bacteroidia; order Bacteroidales; family P3; genus UBA10566. The sequence goes on from DHDW01000022.1 coordinate 24,076, forward strand.
TAGATTTTGTTTTGAAGGCTTTTTGCCACACAAGAAAGGAAGACAAACAAAGTTAGAATCCTTAGTTGAAGAGGAGAGAACAATGATATTCTATGAGTCACCACACCGACTTATAAAAACATTAACTTCCTTTTCTGAATACTTTGGTCAAGAAAGAAGAGCCTCAGTAAGTAGAGAAATATCCAAGTTTTACGAAGAAAATAAACGAGGAACACTAAGAGAACTCATAGCTTATTTCTCACAAAAAACCATCAAAGGAGAAATAGTAATCATCCTACAAGGCAAAAACGACAAAGCCTAAACCATAAACTCTAACCCCCAAACCCTAAACCAACTTATCAGGATTCTTCTCCACAAAAGAACCCCAAGCAGATTTTGAGCTTTGTTTCTTAGCCTTTTGAACAGAGGGAATAGGATTATCCTGACAATGAAAATGGCACACAGCAACCGCCAAAGCATCAGTTGCATCCAAGTATTTAGGCATATCAAACTCCACCATCCTTTGTAACATTAAAGCAACCTGCTCTTTGGAGGAAGCACCATTCCCAGTTATAGACTGCTTAATCTTTCTTGGCGAATACTCCACAAAGGGAATACTCCTTGAGAAAGCCGCCGCAATACATAATCCCTGAGCCCTTCCCAACTTAAGCATGGACTGAACATTTTTGCCAAAAAAAGGAGCTTCAATAGAAAGAATATCGGGATTATACTTGTCAATAATAGTAACAATAATATCAAACAATTCTTTCATTCTTGTTGACATATCCTTAATTTTACCCAGTTTCAAAACATTCATCTCTAACAAAGTAATTTGCTTTCCCTTTTGTTCAATTACAGAATACCCCAATACATTTGTTCCTGGGTCAATCCCTAAAATTACATTTTCTGAAACAGTTTTCGCCATACTAAAATCTTCTTATCCCCTTATTTTGAGCAAAAATACTAAATTTTTTCTATAAAATTACTTCTTTATTTGTGTAAATTAAATAAGTTGCAGTATATTTGCATGTTAAAATGAAAAATTCAAGTAAAACTATTTAATAATTAAAAAACGAAGATTTATGTTTAAAAATCATCCAAAAGGTCTATTGGCAGCTTCTTTGGCAAATATGGGAGAACGATTTGGGTTCTATACCATGATGGCTATTTTAGTGCTATTCTTACAAGCTAAGTTTGGTTTAAGTGGAGGAGTTGCGGGAACAATTTACTCCATTTTTTATGCTTCAATTTACATCCTTGCTCTTGTGGGAGGTATAATTGCAGATAAAACAAAGAATTTCAAAGGCACCATCCTTGTAGGTCTTATCGTTATGGCATTAGGATATGTAATCCTTGCTATTCCTATTCCTATTACAATTGGAAGAACACTTGCACTTGTGTTAACTTGCTTTGCTTTATTCATTATTGCATTTGGTAATGGATTATTCAAAGGTAACCTACAAGCACTTGTTGGAAAAATGTATGACAATGCTCAATATAGTAAATACAGAGACTCTGGCTTCTCTCTTTTCTATATGTTTATTAACGTTGGTGCTATCTTCGCTCCATTTATTGCAGTTGGAGTTAGAAACTGGTGGTTAGGAACAAATGGATTTGGTTATAATGCAGCTCTTCCTGAATTATGTCATAAACAGTTAAATGGTACAATAACTGGTGATGAAATAACAAGATTTACTTCTGCTGCAACAGAAGCTTCTGCAGGAGCTCCTGTTGCTGATTTAACTGCTTTTGCAAATGATTATCTTAATGTTTTCTCAACTGGATTTCACTATGCTTTTGCTGTTGCAATTCTTGCTATGGTGATTTCTTTAACAATATATTTAGTTAACAAAAAAGGATTCCCTGGTTCTGAAACTTCTGAACAAAAAGCAAAGGCTTCTGCACAAGAAGTTCAAATGGATATAAAAGAAATTAAACAACGTCTTTATGCATTATTTGCTGTATTTGGAGTTGTAATTTTCTTTTGGATGTCATTCCACCAAAATGGACTTTCATTAACTATGTTTGCTCGTGACTATACTGATTTAAGTCAAATAAAAATAAACTTAGGATTCACAACAATTCAAGGAGCTGAAATATTCCAATCAATTAACCCAATATGTGTTGTATTATTAACACCAGTTATTATGGGATTCTTTGGATGGTTGAGAGCAAAAGGTATTGAACCTTCAACACCAAAGAAAATTGGAATAGGTATGGGTATTGCTGCATTAGGATTTGCAGTAATGGCTATTGGTTCTTATGCTTATAGCCTTCCAGAATTTGCCGACAAAGGCGGTTTAGCTCTTGAAGATAAAGCTTCTCCTTTATTATTAATAGGTACTTATGTAATCTTAACGGTTGCTGAATTATTTATATCTCCACTTGGACTATCTTTCGTTTCAAAGGTTGCTCCTCCTCAATATCAAGGTATAATGCAAGGATGTTGGTTGGGTGCTACTGCAGTAGGTAATTCATTATTATTTATTGGAGCATTACTTTATGAAAGTATTCCTATTTGGGCAACTTGGACAGTATTTATTGCAGCATGTTTGATATCAATGTTTACAATGATATTTATGCTAAAATGGTTAGAAAGAGTAGCTAAATAAACGAGATATTCAATATTTTTTAAAAGCCTTCGTTTATACTTCTAAATGAAGGCTTTTTGTTTTAAACGCTCTGATATTTTATCAATAAAATTGGTAGATAATCATAAAATTGTATTTTTGCATCCTTTAATAAAATAATATAATGAAAACACAGTTTCCCTTAAGAAAGGATCAAGAATATATACATTTAATTCAACTTTTGAAAGCAACAAACATGGTTGATAACGGAGCTTTGGCACAGGAATTGGTAGTGGAAGGAGAAGTAAAGGTTAACGGAGAGGTGGAATATCAAAAGCGAAAGAAAATTCGTAAAGGAGATAAGGTTGAAATTTGGGAACAAATAATAGAAATAATTTAATAAACTAACTAAGTATTTTATAAACTAATAATTTTTTAAGTATGGATTTAAGTAAGATATTGTCAATATCAGGTAAGCCAGGACTATTTACATTGATTTCACAAGCAAAAAGTGGAGCATTAATAGAATCCTTATTAGATGGAAAACGTCAAACCGCTTTTGCAAATGCAAAGATTAGCTCTTTGCAAGATATTAGTATATTTACAATTGATGATGATATACCTTTAGTAAAAGTATTTCAAGAAATATACAAAAAAGAAGATGGTAAAGATTGTATTGACCCAAAATCTGACTCAAAGAAGTTAATTGCATACATGACAGAAATAGTACCTAACTTCGATAGCGAAAGAGTATATGTTTCAGATATGAAAAAACTATTCACTTGGTACAATTTGCTAAACAGCAAAGGACTAATTGACCTTAAAGAAGAAATTGAAGCTGAAACAGAAACCCAATCAGAACAAAAAGACTCAGAATAAAATTCCTAAGATTATTTTTTAGTTTTATTAAGACTCCGTTTATTTTAAATTTACGGAGTCTATTTTTTATAGGATTATTATGTGTTTCCTATTTCCACTTTAATGTAGAAATCATATAATCAATATCTGTTTTAATCCTATTGATAATAGGAGAAAGAGAATCATTATTAGCTTTGTAATCAAAATATAAAGCTCCACGAAGGAAGTATTTAGAACTATCGGTAACATAAAACTGATAAGGAGAAGCAACTTGTGAGCCTTTTATCTCAAATAAATAACCATAAACCTTATCCCTTTTATTTACAAATTCTTTTTCAATTACTCCACTTGAGAACTTATCATGCTCTTTGGTGAAATTATAACTATCATTAATCAATGTATCTAATCTGATGCTCTTATTTAAGTTAATAAAGGTCATATATAACTTACAACCATAATCCTTAAAGTAAATATTAAACCAATTAATATTTGAATTTTTATCTTGCCTTTCTTCAATAACTCCATAATTGGGATACTTAAAAGTAAAAGGAAGAGATAACGTGTCAAATGTTATATATTTTGGTTTTGGAACATCAATACGAAAATATGTTTTGGGTTTTGGAGTAGAGTTTTGATCTTTAGAACAACCAACAAACCCAATTAGACTTAATAAAATGATAAAAATATATTTGATTTTCATTATTATTTAACTATTAATTTAACACGTTCAATTTTTCTGTTATCAGCTTTTTCAATTATAAAAAAATAGTTATCGAACTTTATAGTTTCACCTTTTTTAGGCAAATATCCAGCAATTTCAATTAACATACCAGCCAAAGTATCTGCATCTCCTTTAATCTCTTCAAACACTTTATCATCGGGAAGCCCAATAGCCTTACAGAAGTCATTAATACTAATTTTGCCAGTAAACATATAGGTTTTCTTTCCAAGTTTAGTAACTAATGAAGGTTTCAGATGGTCAAATTCATCGCTAATTTCTCCAACAATCTCTTCCAAAATATCTTCTAAACTAACAATTCCAATTACAAATCCAAATTCATCAACAACAATTGCCTGATGGCGTTTCTCTTCCAAAAACTCCTTTAATAAATCATTAACATCTTTTGTTTCAGGAATAAAAAAAGGTTCTCTAATAATTTTACTCCATTCAAACTCCTTTTCAGTGCATAGGTATTTGAATAAATCTTTAACATGCAAAACCCCCTTAATTTGATCAAGCTCCTTTTCATAAACAGGAATTCTTGAAAACCCACTTTGAGCAATTATCTCCATTACCTTATTGAAAGGAGTGGAAGCCTCTAATGCTAAAATATCTACTCTTGCTGTCATGATATCTGATGCATCATGATCTAATCCAATTGTTTTTCTAATTGGATATCTGTCAAAAGTAAAATTATCTTTATCTTTATTGTCTTCAAGATAAAGTTTTAAATACAAATTGTAGAAAGGCTTAAGAACCTTCTTCCCGAATATATTTTTTCTTTTCAAACTCAAAAATTTTTATATGGCAAAAGTAAACATTTTTTTAATTTTGAGTGTTATATCTCTACAAAGATAAAATTTTTATTACCTTTGTGCATTGATTAATAGTATTACAAAATTTATTGATGATGAAAAAATATTATTTCTTTTATTAATAGCTTACCCTTTTCTTATTAGGGCACAAGTAGTATGTACTTCTCAAAATGGACAATCAGCACAGAGTGTTGTTGAAAACTACTTTTTAGGAGGTGGAGTTGAGGTATCAAATGTTAGGTTTAATGGGCAGTTAAATGTTAATTCTAACCAATTTGGAACTTTTACAAATGCAGATACAACAGGACAAAATATAAAGCTAAATGGGGGACTGGTTATTGTAACAGGTGATGTACAAGATGCTGCTGCTGGTCAATATGCAGTACATAGTTCATCATCAAATCCAGCAAGTAATGGGCCTAATGTTTCGACTTCACTTTATTATTTATTACAACAGTTGGGACTTAATTATTCAATGTATGATGTTGGAGTATTGAGTTTTGATTTTATACCATTGGGAGACAGGGTTTCGTTTAAATATGTTTTTGCAAGTGATGAATATCCAGAATATGTTTGTACTCCAAAAAATGATGCTTTTGGGTTTTTTATTTCTGGACCTTATGATCCTATAACTGGTTCTCCTGTAAGTGTTGGAGGGGCTCAAACTTACAATTATGAAAATATAGCTATTATACCAGGTACTAATCCTGAACTACCTGTAACAATAAACACAGTAAATGGAGGAATTGCTATTGGAAGCACGCAACCATGTATTACAACTAACTCATATTTACATATTCAACAACCAACAAGCTCCTCAATCAACAAAATGAAAGGATATACCAAAGCATTAGAAACCAAAAGAGTTGATGTGGCAGCATGTTACAAGTACAGTATTTCGATGGCAATATGTGATCTTGACGATAATTTATGGAATTCAGCAGTTTTTCTTGGAGCAAATTCATTTAAAGTTGATGAATTTCAACTTAGTGCACAAGTTGGAGGAGTAACACATGGAGATACTGTAATGAAAGCAAGTTGTTCTTCAACAACAGTTAGATCATCTCTTAATCGTCCTGCCGAAGCTGGTGATGCCTACACTTTTAGAGTGGAAGGAGATATGGTTGAAGGAGTCGATTATCAATCGTTTGGAAATACTCTAACCTTTCCAGTTGGAGATACTATGGCAGAAGTAACCATTAATTTTATTTCAAGTCCTAATGATGTTCCAGGTCAAGTAAAAACAATGTATATAATTACTGAGGCAAGAACAGAATGCTCCGTTGATGACACAATAACTATTAGAGCAGTTGTTCCTCAAAATTTTGTTATAACGAACATATCAGATAATAAGGTTTATTGCGATGATGTTTTACCTCAAAGAGAAATGGTTTTTGTTAATGTTGAAAATCCTATTGGCAATGTTACTTATTCCTGGCAAGACCCTGATGGAAATCCAATCGGGGAAAATCCCAATTCAGATACAAACTACATAACAATAACTCAACCAATTATTGTTACCATAAATGTTTCTGATGAGTGCGACAGAACAGTAACAAGAAACATCCAGTTTTCAAAGAATACAGCAACAACAGTAGTAAGTTCTGATAAGGACAGAATTTGTGAAGGAGATAGTATAATTTTATCTTGTACTAATGCCACATCTTGTATTTGGACATCAACTCCTGCAGATATTAGATTAGCTCAAAACAATACTTCCATAAATCCTGTTGCAATGCCATCATCTCAAACTACCTATTCTGTTACAATAATAGATGCAAATGGCTGTCAAGCCCAAGGACAAGTAAGCGTTCAAGCCTATCCTGCAGTTACAGCAAAGATGTCTTTAAATCCGAATAAATTAACTTTTATCAATTCTCAAACTCAATTTAGTGATCAAACAGCAAATGCTTTTTCAAGATTATGGGACTTTGGAGATGGAACAACTTCAACATTAGAAAACGGTTATCATAGCTATCCAAATAATATTGAAGAAGAATATGATGTTGTTCTTGTTGCATATAATGAAGCTCTTTGTCCAGACACTGCAAGAGGAAAAATAATTGTTAAGCCAGACTTTGGAATTTATGTTCCAAGTGCCTTTACCCCAGGTGCAGCAAATGCAAATTCCTATTTTGTTCCAATTACATCCTCACCTGTAGATTATGAATTTAGCATATATAATCGTTGGGGAGAAAGAATTTTCTATACAAATAGAATGGATGGTTCAAAAGATGAAAAAGCAGGTTGGGATGGTAAATTAAAAGATGGAAATTATGCCCCTGATGGCACTTATGTTTGGTATTTAATTTATAAAGATGGAGATGGGAAATTACAATCTAAAAATGGCTCAGTAACATTAGTGAAAGGGAAATAAAAATCAAATTAACTAAATTATAAACCACTTTTTTTTATTTAAACAATAATGTGTTAAAAAGCTTATTCTGAAATTTTGGGATAAGCTTTTTTTTATGCTCTTTTTTAGAGGAATTTTCATAATAAAGAATAGGGAAAATAAAACCTCGTTTGAGTAAATTAAAACGAAGA
>DHDW01000022.1:31703-47075 GCA_002399565.1 Bacteroidales bacterium UBA4866
TAAAACTTGATTTCAGTAAATTAAAACTTGATTTCAGTAAAATAGAATAAGGAGTTAGTTAGATTATTCTATTAACTTTTTTATGTTGAAAAATATACCATATAATCCCTTTTATTACGTTTTATATGTGTAATTTTATCCCTTGAAAAATAATGTAATTATGAATAGAAAACTTTTTGCACTAATTCTTTTAACTAATATGCTCTCTTTTGGACTAATGGCTCAAAAGACAGAGGTTATAAAAGAACCAGTACGTGTTTTAAGCGATGCTAAAACTCTTTTTAATCAACAAAAATATGCCGCTGCATATCAACTTTATGTTAATTATATAGATTTGAATAGACAAAATAGAGATGCAAATCTTTCTGAAGCATATTTCTACAAAGCCATTTCGGCAGCAAATTTGGAAAACAACGATGCAGATAAGCAAATAAGAGAATTTTTAGCTCTTTTCCCAAATGATGCCAAAAAGAATGAAGCATATTTTAATCTTGCCAATTTCTATCAAAAACAAAATAATTATAAGGAGGCAATAGACACTTATCAAGAAATTGAGGTTGGAAGTTTAACCAAAGAACAAAAACAAGAGTATAATTATAAATTAGGATATTGCTATTTTAATTTAGGAGAGTATGAAAATGCCAAAACCAATTTTGCAGCAGTAAAAGACGCTAAAAGCAAATATTCCTCCCCATCAACCTACTATAATGCACATATTCTCTATACGGAAAAGAAATATGATGTTGCTCTAAAAGAATTTAAGAGCTTACAGAAAGACAATAATTTTAAAGGAATTGTTCCTTACTATATTTCACAGATATACTACATTCAAGGCAATTATCAAGAATTGGTTAAACAAGCCCCTGAGCTTTCACGACTTTCAAGTTCAAAACGAACAGGAGAAACAAACAGGATGCTTGGAGAGGCTTATTGCAAATTGGAACGCTTCGATGAAGCGGTTGAATATTTGGAAAAAGGAGTTAAGGACAATGAAGCAAGCACAGCAGAGGAAAATTATTTGTTGGGTTATGCTCTAAACAAGAGTGGAAAACATAATGAAGCAATACCTTATCTTTTGAAAGCATCCACTAATAAAGATTCACTTTCTCAAAATGCAATCTACAATTTAGGCTATTCCTACCTGATGACAGGAGATAAAATATCAGCTCGTTCTTCATTTCAAGAAGCCTATAATTTAGATTTTGACCCAAAAATCACAGAAGACGCACTACTTAACTTTGCAAAACTTTCCTACGAACTTCCCAATCCATTCAATGAAACAATACAATCCTTCCAACTATATTACGACAAATACCCTAAGTCAACAAAAATTAATGAAGTGAAAGAATATCTTGCACAGCTATATGCAAGCAGCAAGAACTACCAACACGCATTAAAACTTATTGAAGAACTTCCAAAAAGAAGTAAGGCAATAAATGAAGCCTATCAAAGAGTAGCTTTAAATAGAGGTATAGAGATTTTCAATGAAGGCAACTACAAAGGAGCAATTGAAATGTTTAATAAGAGTTTATCGAACCCAATTGACGACAATCTTACAGCAGCAGCCTATTACCTAAGAGGAGAATCCTCTTATAGATTAGGAAACTATGAAGGTTCAATCAGAGAATTAAATTCTTTCTACAAAACACCAAACTCAAAGAAGAGTATCTACTATTCAAAAGCCAACTATTCAATGGCATATAACTACTTTAAACAAAAAAGATATTCAAAGGCAAGAGAATATTTCACCCTATTCCTAAATGCAAGTAAGAATGAACACCCAAAACTTGTTTCCGATGCACACAACAGAGTGGGAGATTGCTATTTTACTGAAAGAGACTTCCAGAATGCAGTGAAGGAATATGATTATGTTATAAAAGCTGATTTAATAGATGTTGATTATGCAAGTTATCAAAAAGCTCTAAGTGTTGGAGCAATGGGAGATACAGAACAAAAATCAAGAATATTACAAAAATCCATTGCCTCCTATCCAAACAGCTCCTATAAAGCAAGTATGATATTTGAACTTGCTAACTCCTATTTGGTTTTAGAACAAAATGAAAAAGCACTGCAAACCTACGAAAAGGTAGTTAAGGAACATCCACAATCCATACACGCCAAATCAGCAATAAGCAAGATAGGAATGCTATACTACAAAGAAGGAAAAGATGACTTAGCTCTAAAAACCTTAGATAAATTGGTTAAAACTTATCCAACAACCGAAGAATCACAAGCAGGAATGAAAAGCATAAGAACAATCTATGTTAATCAAAACAAGGTTGACGAGTATTATGATTATGTTAAAACAATTCCTAATGCCGATTTTACAGTTAATGAAGAAGACTCTGTAACTTATGAAGCAGCAGAAAATGTGTATATGAAAGGAGATTGCCAAGGAGCAGTTAAAGGATTTAAAACCTATTTAGATAAATTCCCTATTGGCTACTTTTCTGTAAATGCTCATTACTATTTGGCAGATTGTTTGAAAAAAGCAAATGAAATGGAGGAGGCTTTAAAATCATATATGTTTATTTGTTCAAGTCCAAAAGGAGTCTTTTCAGAAAAGTCCTTACTTTATGCAGCAGAAATAAGTTTTGCAACAGAAAAATATAAGCAGGCAAATGAACTATACAAACGATTGGAAAAAGAATCGGAAGTAAACTCCCATAAGTCAATAGCTGAATTGGGTATAATGAGAACAGATTTCTATTTATCAAACTATGCATTAGCAATTGAAGCAGCAAAGAAAGTGCTTGCCAACACTAAGAACACAAATTCAATAAATGAAGAAGCAACTATGATATTTGCTAAAAGCAGTTATACATTAGGAGATACAGCCACTGCTTTGAAAGAATTTGAGAAATTGAAAAAATCAAAGAATGGTGAATACTCAGGAGAAGCAAATTATATATTCTTTGAAAGAGCCTTTAATAATAAGAAATACGATGAAACCGAAAAACTTATCCTCAAATATTCTGCCAATCCAACAAGTGAGTTTTGGTTAGCAAAGTCAATTGTATTGCTTGGAGATGTTTATTCCAAAAAGGGTAAAAATACCTTGGCAAAACAAACATATCAAAGTATTGTTGATAACTATGAAGGAGAATTGGTTGAGGTAAGTAGAAAGAAGATAGAGGAAATTCTAAATGCAGAAAATGCAGAGAAAGAAAAGCAAGAAAAGAAAATTGAGAAAAAGAAAGATGAGGTTGATGAGGTTATAATTGGTAACTCAACAGGGAATAATAATTCACTTCCTTCACCTTCTGAAAACAAAGCACAATAATTGATAATACACTTTAATATATATTGAAATATGAAAGCTATAAATAAAATAGGACTATTTGTTTTTCTAACCTCATTTGGAGTTTCATTAATGGGGCAAGAGGCAATAACTGATACAACAAACAGAGCAACAAGAACCAATCTAAACGAAAGTGTTATTATTTCTGCACAGTTTGACCCAATTGTGAATGAAGCAATGAAGTTATCAGAAAACCCAAGCATATTTGACACCACATTCAAAGTGCCAGATTTTAAATATGAAATAATCAATAAAGTATATCCAACACAAATAAGAATTGAAGAAATAAAACCAGCAAGAGTTAAGGGAGAACCAGTTTCCATGCTCTATAATGGAAACATAAAGGCAGGAATAGGAACATATTTAACACCTTATTTTGAAGGACTATACTCCGAAACAAGAAACAGAACATTCCTTTACTCCATTCATGCAAGACATTATTCTTCTCACTGGTCAATTAAAGACTATCCAACAAGCCATTTTGCAAATAATGATATTAACCTCTATGCAAAGAAGATTTGGGATAAATTCTATGTTGATGCCAAAGTGTATTACAATAACTCAATAAACTACTATTATGGATTTAATAATGACTCCATAAAATTGAAAGATAAAAATTTTAGAGCCTTATGGCATAATGTAGGATTTAAAACAACCTATTCAAGCCTTTACAGAAATGACAATTCATTACATCATTGGGTTAGTCTTGGAGTAGAAAACCTTTCAAGCAAATGGAGTAGCAATGAACTGACATTTTTCCTTATGGGAGATGCAAACAAACAATTTGAACTTTTCAACAAGGAAAAGCAAGTTTTAGGGGTAAAAATCAACTACAAACATTCTTTCTTTAAATACGATATTAAAAACATTTACACAGCACCATACTACCTGAATCAATTATACCCACTTCTTAATTTTAACACAGAAGGTCTTGTAGGAAATCCAACATACAATACAGGCATTGTAGAAATTAAACCTTATTTTGATTTCAAGATTAGTCGTTTCCAACTTCACACAGCATTAAATTTCTCTCCTGAGTTTGGAAAAAAATCAGATTTCAGACTACTTCCAACAGCCATTGTTTACTTCCCAATTATTCCAAAGAAACTTTATTTTCAAGGAGGTATAGAAGGAAATGTTGAAAGAATAGCATTAAACAGTTTTAGAATAGAAAATCCATATGTAAGCCCATTCCTTCAAATTAAACCAACAACAAAAATTAATCTCTTTGCAAAACTAAACTCCAATATAAATGATATGGGAATAAGTGTTGAAGGAGGAATTCAAAACATATATAATCATCATTTCTATGTAAATGACACCTTATCCTACTATAAGAATATGTTCAGTATAGTTTATGATGATGTTGTGAGATTTTACGCAAAGGGACATTTTGAATATAATATTGCAAAAACATTATCTCTAATGCTTGATATGCAATACCAAACCTTTAAGATGAAACGCTTAGATTTTGCTTACTATCAACCAGCCTTTACAACATCTCTTTCTCTTCAATATATAGTAGCCAAGAAACTTATTATTGATTTTGCTCCAACCTTCAAAACAGGAGTAAAAGCAATGTATATGGGAGAGGAAAAGCAACTTGACCCAATTGTTGATATTAATCTTAATGCTCAATACATCTACTCTAATCAACTATCTTTCTTCCTTAAACTTAACAACCTTGCATTCCAACGTTATGAGCAATACTACAACTACCCTTCACAAAGATTTATGGGAATGATTGGAGCATCGTTTTCTTTCTAATAAACCATAAGTAGAGTATTAGGCTAAATTAAACAATATTTACACTCTCTATTCGTTAAATAATTCTACTTATTATAATTATTTTGAGCATGAGAATTAAATTTTCCTTTTCAATAGTTTTAGCCTTTCTGCTACTTGCCCCCAATTTTTTAAAAGCACAATTCCCTAATGTTCCAATTGGACAGTGGAGAGATCACTTATCCTATTATCAAACTAAGAAATTAGCATTTGTAGAAGATAGAGTTTTGGTGTCAGCAGGAAGTGCAATGTTTTTCTTTGACCCAAAAGATAATTCTGTTGAAAGATTTTCAAAGGTTGATGGACTAACAGATGCAGGAATAACTCAGCTCTCTTACGACAAAAACACTAAAAGCATTATTGTTGTTTACGAAAACTCCAATATAGACATAATTCAAAACAATAAGGTTTATAATATCCCAGACATAAAGATACGTTCCATTGAAGGGAGTAAGATGATCAACAATATCACTTTCTATAATGAAAAGGCATATCTTTCTTGTGGATTTGGTGTAGTTGTTTTGGATTTAAGTAGAAAGGAAATCTTTGAAACCTACTATATTGGGAACAATAGCTCTAAAATAAATGTAAATAATGTAGTTATTCAAAACGATTCCATTTATGCAGCAACCGTTCAAGGGCTATTATATGCACCTTACAACTCTCCATCCTTAGCAACAAGCGAAACATGGACTAAATATGAAAACTTTAATAATCCTAACAATAAAGAAATACTCTATCTTTTTGAATTTAACAACAAACTTCTTATAGGGATAGAAAATCACAATACAAATATTGATTTATTTGAAAAGGTTAATAATGGCTTTGACACTGTGTTTGCCAATCAGTTTGCCTATTGGATTAAACCAACAAATAATCATATAGTTGTAAAAACATGGGGAACAGCACCAGCTTTAATTATATACGATACACTTTTTCAAACAGAAAGAGTAATAGATACAAGCTGGTTCCCAATTAAATATGATTGGGATCAAAAAACTATAATTATTCCAGAAATAGGGGATGCATTAATAATTGGTGAAGAGCTTTATATGGCACACGAAAGAGAAGGAGGACTATTGCAACTAAAGAACTTCCAATCAAATATGCTTGCTAAACCCATTTATCCCAATGGTCCATTATCCAATGATGTCTTTTCAATAACTGCCTCCAACGATATGATTTATGTTGCACCAGGAGGAAAAACCATACAACACGCACCAAGAGGAATACCCGCCAATATATATCATTTCAATCGCTACTACTGGGATTGTTTAAGCAATTTCCGTGAATATGAAAACATAGTGAAAGATATTGTTCATATAAGCGTTGACCCAAGAAATCCAAAGCATATTATGGCAGCCTCTTATTGGAATGGAGTTGTGGAGGTAATGGATAATAAAATTATTAAAGTTTGGGATAAAGACAACACAAATAATGTTTTGAATGAAAGCTATGGTTATAGAATAATAGCTTCTGAGTACGATATGTCAGGGAACCTTTTGGTTGCAAATTCACTTTCAAGCACGGCACTATGCTATTTGAATTATAGGAACGAGTGGGGAAACTTCAACACCTATGGAATGATAGGTCAAACCGAAACCTTAGGCCTTTTAATAGATCAAGTTTCAGGTAATTTCTACAAATTCCTATGGACAAGTAATAATAAGATATTGGCCATAAACAATAATGGACAACAAGTTATAATAGACCCAAATAATGGAGCAAAAGACCAATCCAATAAGATAAACTGCATGGTTCAAGACAAGGAAGGAGAAATTTGGATAGGGACAGACAAAGGAATTAAAGTTATATACTCCTTAGACGATATTTACTCAACACAAGATAATGGAACATCTGTTGTAACCTGCAATAATATAATTTATCAGGAAGAAGGAATAGCTCAATATCTACTTAATTTTGATAATATCAACACAATTCTTTGCGATGGAGGAAACCGTAAATGGGTAGGAACAGAAAGAAACGGAATATTTGTATTCTCACCAAATGGAGATAAACAACTCTATCATTTCACAGCAGAAAACAGTCCACTATATTCCAATAGAGTTTTAACAATGGCACAAGACCCACAAACAGGCGAAATATACATTGGAACAGATAGAGGAATAATCTCCTACAAAGCAGAATCAACAGCACCAAAAGAAGAAGCAGGAGCATTATACGTTTATCCTAATCCAGTTAGACCAGACTATAATGGAACAATTGCCATTAAAGGATTTGTTTACGATTCTGATGTTAGAATAACTGATATAGCTGGAAATATGGTAGCACACGTTAAGTCAATAGGTGGACAAGCCGTTTGGGATGGAAAGAACTTTAAGGGAGAAAAAATAAGCTCAGGAGTTTATTTAATATTTGGTTCAGCAAGCGAAGGAAAAGAAACAGCAGTAGGTAAAATCCTCTTTGTAAGGTAAGCCACAAACACAAATGATATACGAAACAAAAGGGATAGTACTAAGAACATTTCCCTATTTGGAAAGCAGCACAATTGTAAGAATACTAACCAAAGAATTTGGAGTAAAATCGTATATCCTAAAAGGAGGAAGAAAAAGCAAGACAAACCTTCGCTCCAACCTATTCCAAACACTCTACATATTAGACTTGCAAGTATATAACAACCCTAAGAAAGAAATTCAAATAATAAGCGAAGCCAAAATAGATAAAGACCTCACACCCTTATTTTCCGACATAAAGAAAACCTCCCTTGCATTTTTCCTTTCAGAAATCATAAACCAATGCCTTAAAGAAGAGGAAAGGAGTGAAGTGTTATATGAATTTATTGAAGAAAAAATCCTAAACCTAAACAAACTAACCGATAACTATTCCACCTTTCATTTAAGTTTCCTATTAGAGCTATCAGAACATTTGGGATTTATGCCAATGAATAATTATAGCCTCCAAACACCCTATTTTGATATACTAAAAGGACATTTCGTTAGCAATAACCCCTATCAAAGCAACCAGCTTTCAAGAGAAGACTCCCTTTTGCTCTCCAACTACCTATTCTCCCAAAACCCCATATCACAAAACTACACCCCAACCAAACTTACCAAAGAAGAGAAAAACAAAATCCTCAATATCCTAATTCAATTCTATCAAACCCACATCCTAACACCCAATAGCATAAAATCCCATATAGTCCTTTCTACTATATTGCATTAATTATTTTTTCTGAATCTTTTTCTGAATCAGGATTTGCTTGATTTGAGGATTTGCATGATTATTTTTTTTGTCTTAAAGATGCCAAATTTTTTTGATATGTTGCATTTTAAGTATATTTTTTTACAGTATTTGTAGTTAAATAGGATTAAATTATCATAGTCAGAAAAACATCAATCATAATTGAAAATATGTCCTTTATATTTTTATTTATCTCCTTTATATTTCCAAATATGTCCTTTATATTTTTGTATATGTCCTTTATATTTTTCATTATATCCTTATTTTGTTGAGGCATGCCACTACAATCGACAAAAGAATCAAAGTTCAAGACAAAATCCTACTAATCTTTTAATCCTATTAATCTTAATTCAGACTAAAATAGTTACCTAAGTTACTCAAATTACCCTCTAAAAAAAAGGTTTGAGGGAAAAAACAAAAACCTTTTCAAAACATAGTAACTTAAGTAACTTTGGTAACTATTTTTCATGAGATTCCGTCTTGCGGGATTCTTTCAACCAAAGCAACAAAGTCGATGAGTCCGACTCCCACACAACCAAAAATCCCGCACTACGAAATCAACAAAATTATGGTTCAGATAAACAACTCCAAACTCTTCAACAACAATTTGCAATTCTTAATAAGTTTGAAATTCAGTTGTTTGTAATTTTGCAGGAAATTATTTCATCAAATTTTTTGGAAAAACTTAATTTGTGTTGTATCTTCGCATGCTAATTCACTTGTGTAATCACCTATGCAGACTATTAAACTTATTAAAACTACTTATAGGTTAGTTGCGATAATGGTTCTTTTCATTGTCCCTATAATTGCTTTTGCTTCAAACTCTAAACAAAAAACTATTCTCTATGTGAGTTCTTTTGCAGAAACTACTTATTGGTCTCAGAAAACGGAAGAGTCTCTTCTAAAAACTTTCAAAAGTGAAAACTATAATATAAATCTACTGCGTCTTTATTTGGATGAAGAAAAGACTCCAAAGCTTGAAGATAGGATTGAGATTGTTAAAAATTTCTTTAAAAATAATAAGGAGAAGATTGATGTTATTGTTGTCTTTGATTACGGTGCAACTAAGACTTTCCTTAATTATTCTGATTCCATAATTTCTAAAATTCCTATTGTTTTTGCTTCGGAGGTTGATACGGAAAGCGAAATCAAGTTTAAGAATATTACTGGTTTATCTTTTGTTTATGGTGTCTCGCAAACTTATAAATGTGGTTTGAGGATTTTCCCTAACACTAAAAAGGTATATGTTTGGGCTGATAAGAGTCCTACGGGTAAGCTTTTTATTAAGGAGGCTATGGCCAAATTGAAGGGATATAATCCTGATGTCGAAATTGAGTATGGGTTGAATGTTGGTTCTTTAGATGAGCTAAGAAAGAAATGTAGGAGTTTGGATTCTAATTCTTTTGTTATTTATGGTACCTGGTCTTTGGACTCTTTGGGAAGGAAATATAGTGATGAGGTTCTGGCTGATATATTTTTTAAGGAAGTAAAGGTGCCAATGTTTTGTACTTACGATGAGAGAATTGGTAAGGGTTTCTTAGGTGGTTTTGTACAAACTCCTGAAATAAATGCAGTTTATGCAACAAGAAAAGCTATTAGAATTTTAAATGGTGAATTTGTTGACAGAATGGAAATTGAACATATTTTTCCAACTCCAATTTTTGATGTAAGAGGTATTGTTAGGCATGATGGTAGTGTTAAGGCTTTACCCAATAGTTCTGTTTTGGTTAATAAATACTCTGGATATTTTTTAAGATATCATATCTTCTTAATTCCAATTATTATTTTATTTCTTTTGATTTTGTTCTTTCTCTATTCCTTTTTTTCCCAAAGATATAGAAATTCAAAGCTGAGAAAATCGTTGAGAGAGAAAGAGGTTAGTGAAAAGAATTTGCAGGAAAATGTAAAAATTCTTTCTTCTGCCATGCCTTCATTCAGAATTCTTTCGTGGGTGTATAACGATAGAACTAAAAGTTTCAATTATGGTGTTACTGATGATAATGGTATTTTGGAGATTAATAAAGAGGGGGATCTATCTATTGCAAAGAGTTTTGTAAGTGAGGAGTTTGAGGAGAAATTTACGGATTTCTTTTCTAAATTGGATTTAGTGAAGGATATGCATGAGTTTCATCTTGAATATTTTGGTCGTATTCCAGGAGAAGTAAAGGATACATGGTGGGAGATTAAGGGTACTATTAATGAGTGTGAGGATTCTGAGGGGAAATATAAGATTTTAAAAGCCATTCATATTAATATTCATAGATATAAGCAAATTGAGATTAGGCTTAATGATGCTTTGGACAGGGCAATTAGGAGTGATAAGTTAAAGTCTAATTTTATAGCAAATATTACTCACGAAATAAGAACTCCTTTAAATGCTATTACTGGTTTTGCTAATCTTATTAATTCGGATATTGATGAGGAATTGAGAATTGAATACTCTAATATTATTAAAGAAAACAGTGATAAACTTATAGAGATTATTAATGATATTATTCTTATCAGTGAAATTCAATCGGGTTATTTTGAGCTTAAAACAATTGTTTTAGACCTTAGTCAATATATTTCTGAGCTTGATAGTATTTTCCGCTATCGTTTCCCTTCCAACATTGAGTTTATTGTTGAAAACCCATATCAATCATGTATTGTTGAGGTTGATAAGAATAGGCTTTTCCATATTATTAAAATATTTATTGATAATGCCATTAAGTTTACTCAACAAGGCTTCGTTAAACTTGGATATAAGATTGAGGATAATGGTATTAGGTTTTATTGTCAGGATAGCGGAATAGGGATTAAGGAAGAGGATAAAGATAATGTATTTACTCTTTTTGAAAAAGTTGATTCTACCAAGCAGGGAACGGGATTAGGCTTGGGTATTGTGAAGTCCCTTGTTAATAAGATGGGAGGGAAATATGGTGTGGAATCGGAGATAGAAAAGGGTAGTTGTTTTTGGTTTTGGTTGCCTTCTAAGAAAATTATTACTGATAAGGAATCAAAACTAAGCAATGTGGAGATTGAAAGTATGATGGAAACAAAGTATAAGGTTTTGATTATTGAAAATGATAATTCGACTTCATCCCTTTTTAAAGATAATGATTTTAGTTCCATTTACGATGTATATACCTCTTCTCCAATAATTGAAGAGATTATGGAGTGTATTTCTCTCAATCCTCCTGAGATAATTCTTCTTGCTCAAAAAGCACAATATTTGGATGACTACAACACTCTTAAACAAATAAAAATGGAATATACTTCAATTCCTGTAATTATTGTTTCAGAACAATTGCTTTTTCACGAAAAAGCTAAACTTCTTAATGCAGGATGTAATGAATTTATTGAACTGCCAATTGATTTTAGAAGTTTACATAAGAAGATAAATGGGCTAATTGGCTAAGGCTTTAAGCTGTTTTACTTGTGCAATTACCAAAAAAGTTGTTATTATGGTTGAACCCAAATCGCTTATTGGCATTGCCCACCAAACACCTTTTATCCCCATAGAATGGGGTAGGATTATAAGTAATGGAGTTAGGAGAATGACTTGTCGAATAAGAGAAAGAAATATTGATTTTTTTGCCTTACCTATCGACTGGAAGAAATTGGAAGAAACTATTTGAAAACCTGCAATAGGGAAAACAATAAACACAATTCTAAATCCTTCAATTGCTATTTCAACTAATTCATGGTCTGTTGTGAATGCCATACTAATTGTTCTTGGGAATAGTTCAACAGCAATAAAGGCTATCAACATAACCAAAACTCCCCATTTGGCTGCTTTATAGTACGTTGTCAAAACTCTATCATAATGCTTTGCTCCATAATTATAGCCAACTATTGGTTGCATTCCCTGTGTTATTCCAAAAACAATCATCACAAAAATAAAAGCAACACGATTAATTATACCATAAGCTCCAATTGCAAGGTCGCCTCCATATTTTTGAAGACTGTAATTTATCAAAACAACAACAAAACAAGCAGCTGCATTCATCAAAAAAGGAGATAAGCCTATTGAGAATATATCTAAAATAATCTTTCCTTTAAAACGAAATATCTCTCTTGAAAAGAAGACCACCTTATTTCTTTTCATGAAGATAAGTATAAGCCAAATAAGAGCAATAAATTGAGATATTACGGTTGCCCACGCAGCTCCTTTAATGCCCCACTCAAAAACAAAGATGAATATGGAAACAAGAATTATGTTGATTATAACCGAAAAAATGGTAACTACCATTGCCAATCGAGGGTTTCCAGATGAGCGTACAATTGCATTTAATCCAAAGAAAAGATGAGTTACTATGTTTCCAATAAGGATAATAAACATAAAGTCTCTTGCATATTTTATGGTTTGGTCGCTTCCTCCAAAAAAATATAAAATTTCATTTAAGAAGGGGAGGGTTGAGAGTGTGAATAGCGTACCAATAATAATACTTAATATTACAACATTACCCAAAACATTTCTTGCATAAATATTGTCTTTTCTTCCTAAGCTAATTGAAACTAATGTTGCTCCTCCAACTCCTACCAATGTCCCAAAGGCTGCCGAAAGGTTCATAAGAGGAAAGGTTAGAGCTAATCCAGAAATTGCTAATGCTCCAAGTTTTTGACCAATAAAAATGCTATCTATAATGTTGTACAAAGACGAGGCGATCATAGCAATAATTGCAGGGAAGGCATACCTACGTAACAAACATCCTATATCGTCTCTTTCTAAAAGAAGGGATTTATCTTCACTCATAATTAAGTTTGCAAAATTACGAAATTAATTATATTTCCCCATCTACAATTAAAATAGTTTTACATAAATATATATGTAATGGCTAATTAATGTAAGAGTAAAATTATATTTTTATTTCAGTAGAATGGAATCAAGTAATAATAAATTAGATCTTTGTTTTAAAATTTTAAAATTTGATTCTAAAAAAAAGCAAAACTTTATCTACTTTTGTTTATTCTAGGCAATGAAAAGAATTATTATTTTGGTTATGGCTGTAACTTTTCGCCATAACCAAACGTCTTGCTTATGAATATGGCTAATAACAAATGAAACTTATAATATTACTAAATGACATTAGAAGATTACAATCAATGCGTTATTGACTATTCCAAAGGGGTTTATAGGTTTGTTTTTAAGCAAATAAACGACTCCGAAAAGGCAAAAGATATAGTGCAAGAGAGTTTTTTGAGATTGTGGCAAAAGAGAAAAGATATTGATGTTAAGAAAGTGAAAGCCTATCTTTTTAATACTGCATACCATAAGCTGATAGATGACATTAGAAAGAATAAGTATTTGGAAGACGAAACAAAGATTGTTGATAGGGGATATCAATACCAAAACCCAGATGTAAAAGATATAATCAATGATGCATTAAATACTCTTCCTCAAATACAAAAATCAGTTCTTTTATTAAGAGATGGACAAGGTTATAGCTATAACGAAATAGGGGAAATGCTAAATTTAAGCCAGCAACAAGTTAAGGTATATATTTATAGGGCAAGGGTAAGTGTGAAAGAATACATTAAAGATGTTAATAATATAATTTAATAATTTTAAAAGAAAATGATTAGTAAGGAGAATTATCAATCGTATCTTCTTGATAGAATAGAAGGAGTTCTATCGGAGAAAGATAATACGGAATTAGACAAGTTCTTAGAGCAAAATCCAGAGCTTATTCCTTTGGAAGATGAATATGATAATAACATAAAGATAGACGACAATTACGGAGTAGTATATCCAAATTTTGATAATCTTATTCGCTCCGAAAGAAAACTTATGCCAATTATTATTAAATACACTTCAATTGCTGCAATGATAACCCTCTTAATAACAGTTACCATACTCTTTTTTAATAATGGGAAAGAGAAACAACAAAGTATTCCTATTGCAAAAACAATTCTAAAAGATATAAATGAAAACACAAATATAGAATTAGTAGAACCCTCAACCATTAAAAGAGAGAAAACAATAATAAATAAATCCCCTAAACCAATTGCCAAAAACAAGGAAAAAATAGAGAAGATTGAGGAAAATAAATTGGTTAATGCAGAAACTAAATCGGAGCTTATAGCCATTCAAATCTCAGATACAATTAAATTAGTTGCAAATAATCTAATAGAATATGTTGAAGTATTTGAGCCGAAACCAAAGATAGATACAATATATATATATACTAATTGGCTCTGCAAGTATGAGAAAACACCGACAAAGCAACCTTACCAAAGGATACAAAACTCAATAAGAGGATTTCTTGCAAATAAATAAAAAGAATAATAACTAAAAATAAGATAAGAATGAGAACTAAATTGTTTATTTTAACGCTTGTCCTTTCCTATGGTTTCAATTTATCAGGACAAGAAAAAGTTGTTTATATAGAACAACCCTTAGAGAAGAAAGTAAGTCATATCAGATTATCTAAAAATGCAGAGGCGGATATTTTATATTCAAAATCATCAGCAATGGGTAGTCCATCAAAATTACAAATAACTTCAACTGGAATTGATAGTGGTTTGGTTGGGGATTTGCGAGATATTTGTAAATTAATTGACGATACCCTAATTGTTTATGAGAATAAAAGGCTAAAAGAGAAGCAGATTAGGCTCTTAATAACAACCAAAGAGCCTATATCCTCAATAGTATTGGATAATAATGCGAAAGCAAAAATTGAGTTTAAAGAAGATATTGAACTCTTCAAGTTAATTGCCAACGAGCATTCAGCATGTGTTTTCCCTTCATCAGTAAATGCAGACTCAATTATTGTTGTAGGTAAATCTTATTCAGAGATTACATTCTATGATATTTATGTAGACAAGAGCATTGAGTTAAACCTTGAATCAAAAGCAAACTTTGATGCCAGAAAAGGAGGATTTAATCCCGCAGGAGCTCAATCATTTTCTTTTACAATAGGTTCAAATATTTATCTTTTTGGAAGTAAGTATCCAAGAATAGAGTCTAATAAAAATAAATCCAATTCACCAATATCACAATCAGAAGATAAGCAGATTAGAATAGGCTATCCAGGGTTTAATTTTGAAATTGGAATGAATTCTTTAATTACATTAGCCAACGATAATACTTACAATTCAACCAT
>DHDW01000022.1:47182-47539 GCA_002399565.1 Bacteroidales bacterium UBA4866
ATAATACTTACAATTCAACCATAGGCATGTCTTCATCAATTGCTTTTTGGTTTCCAATTAATTTAACAAAAAAACATAGTATATATACAGGCTTTTCTATGACTACTGATCAAATTAATATGATAAATCCATTAACAATTAAAGACGGGAAATTGACTATTTTTGACATAGAGAGTGAAGTTGGCATCTCAAATTATAATTCTAAGATAACAACTTTTAACATAGGGATTCCGATAGTTTTTGAATATGCATTAAACCCTAAAAGAAAATTTGGGATAATGCTTGGCGTTACTCCGAGCTATGTATTAAAAAGGAAAAATTTAGGATTAATAAATACATTTGAAAGAGATAATAGAT
>DHDW01000022.1:47681-48098 GCA_002399565.1 Bacteroidales bacterium UBA4866
AACAATAATATATTAAACAGATTTCAGCTAGACGCAAGATTTTCGCTGAATTATAGTGCTTGGCAACTATTTTTTGATTATGGGTTAATACCTCTTTTAAAAACAGAGAAAGAGAAGACTGTTAATGTGTTAAGAGTTGGTATTGCTGTGGATGCAATGAGGTATATGGGCTATAATAAGTGATTAATCCTTGAACCTTATTCTTCCGTGTTTGTCCATCAAATACATAACTCTGTTGGCTCTTGCATTAAGATATGGAGTTGGACGGGCAGGATTTCTTTTTAGAGGTGAGGGTAAAACTGATGCCAAAAGGGCAGATTCTCTTTTTGTGAGGTTTTTTGCACTCTTTCCAAAATAGTGGTTTGCTGCTGCCTCCACTCCATAAATACCATCTCCAAACTCAATAACATTCAAATA
>DHDW01000022.1:48292-52660 GCA_002399565.1 Bacteroidales bacterium UBA4866
AATACATTTTTTGCTGTTTGTTGGCTTATGGTGCTGGCTCCTCTAATTTTCTTACCTCTTTTATTATATTCAATAGCTCTTTCAATTGCTTGGGTATCAAATCCATTATGTTTTAAAAACAAATTATCCTCCGATGCAACAACGGCTCGAACCATATTATTGTTGATTTCATCAATGTCAACCCAGTCTTTTTGCAATCTTACTTCTCTTTTTGATGAAAAGGTTTGTTCAATGCTTCTTTGAACCATTAAAATTGTGATTGGAGGATTGATAAACCTATATACAATGGTTAGAAAGATTGAAAATGCAAAGAAACAAAGTGTTGTTACCCAGATAACTTTCCACAGTTTCCCCCAAAAACCTTTCTTCTTAGTTTTCTTTGTCTTTCTTTTTTTTGCTGTTTTTTCGTTAACCATATTATCTTTTAATGCTTTATTCTACGTTTTCTTCAAACCATTTCCATAGGTTTTCATCTGGACATGTTGCAATGAAAGTCATTTTTTGTTTTAGTGTAGGATGTTCAAAGGTCAGTTCTCTTGCGTGAAGTGATATTGAGCTTATTTTATTGCTTCTTCCAAATCCATATTTTAAATCTCCTTTAATAGGGCATCCAATATGTGCTAACTGAACTCTAATTTGATGGTGTCTTCCTGTGTAGAGCTCAATTTCCAATAGGCTATAAAATTCACTTTGAGCCAATAGACGATATTTTAGTTGAGCAAGTGAGCCTTTTTCAGTATCTTTGGTAACATACGATTTGTTTTGCTTTTCATCCTTTATCAAATAGTTAGTCAGAACATCTTCTGGCTTTGGAGGTGGATTTCTAACAATTGCCCAATATTTCTTTGTGAAGAGCTTATCGTGTATTTGTTTGTTCAGTCTGACAAGTGCTTTCTCTGTTTTTGTGAATACAACAGCTCCACTAACAGGACGGTCTAAACGATGAACAACTCCACAGTATATATTGCCTGGTTTGTTATATTTTTTTCTTAAATAGTCCTTAATGTAATCAACCAAACTTTCGTCTTTGGTTTTGTCGCCATGAACAATTTGAGAGTTCTTCTTATTGATTACTAAAATATGATTATCCTCAAATATAATTTGCTTATCAAAATCTTCCATCTACAATGTTGCCAAAACAGATAATCCCCCTTTAACTTTATCTTCAAGCTCTGCGTGTACATTTGCACTCAAAGGAATAAAAACATCAACTCTTGAACCAAATTTAATGAAACCTAATTCATCTCCTTGATGTACTTCTTGACCTTCTTTTGAATAGCAAACAATTCTTCTTGCAAGAGCTCCTGCAATTTGACGAACAACAATTTTATGCCCTTTTTTGGTTTCTATGCAAATGGTAGTTCTTTCATTAAGAGTTGAAGATTTGGGATGCTTGGCTATTAAATATTTACCATTATGATAATTGGTATAGATTATTTTACCTGACACTGGATAGCGATTAACATGAACATTGTTGGGAGACATAAAGGTTGAAATTTGAATACATTCTGTTTTCAAAACTTCTGGTTCGTACACCTGTTCAACAACAACAATTGTTCCATCTGCACTGCCTATTACTTGGTCTTCATTATGCACAAGTTCTCTTTTAGGTATCCTGAAAAAACGGATAACAATAAAAGCTACTATTACTATAAGAGCAGTTATTGAATACCAGTACCAATCCCATCGGTCAATAAAATAATTCATTGCACTAATAATTACAATTGCTAAAAGCATTGTAAAAGCAATAATTCTGTAACCTTCTTTATGTATATACATTATTTAATGTGTGTTAGTTTAGACGTAAAAATAAGTAAATAAAAATATATGGAAGAGTTATAAATAGTATATCGAAACGATCCAATATACCTCCATGTCCAGGTAGTATTTTGCCACTATCCTTAACTCCCATTTGTCTTTTAAACATTGATTCAACCAAATCTCCAAATGTTCCAATTATGCAAATTATTGCTCCTAAAATCATCCAGTCAAAAAACTCTAATGGGGAGTTTGTTAGTTTGTATAATATAATGGAAGCAATTTGTACTGCTATAACTCCTCCAAAGAAACCTTCCCAGCTTTTCTTTGGGGATATTCTTTCAAAGAGTCTTCTCTTTCCAAACTTTATCCCTACCAAATAGGCAAAGGTGTCGTTGCACCAAGCCAATATAAATACACTTAGAGGAATAATTGGTATAAAGGTATTGGGCAAAAACTGAGGGTTTACAATGAAATTTGTTAAGCCCAAAGGAATAATAATATAAACTACTCCCAAAATTGTGTATGCAATATTGGTAAATGGGTTTTCTTTTTTGCGAAAGAGTTCCATGATAAATATTGCAAAACATAGGAAAAGAGCAATTGTTATTGAGTATTTGGTTTCTAATTGAAATGCTTTAAGTGCAAAAAAACTATATGTTGAAATGGCTAACAAATAGCCCATAGGTTTTAATGGAGAAATTCTACTGAGTTTTGAGTTATTGTAAAATTCATAAAGAGCGATTATTGAAATAACTCCAAAGAATATGGCAAGAACAATGGGATTGATGATTATTGCAAATATTACTGCTAATACATAAGCTGCTCCTGTAATTGTTCTTTGAGTAAGATTGTTCATAATTCTAATTGGATTGAATTAGGTTTTCTACTGTAAAAAGATAGAGCTCTTTAATCTCTTCTTTCAAAATATAACTTGGATTAATGGTGAAAATATAATTAGGTGTATTTTCGGAAGTTTCTTTGAGTGCTGTTGCTAAATCTAATGCTATTTGCGAAGTAAAAACAATGATAATTAATATGCTTGGAAAGGTTTCAAATTTGGAGTTGTCAATTTGATTGGATGTAATGGTAATTAGACTATTTCTTGCCGAAACGCTATGGCATAAGGTTATGCCAACATTTGTTGTTCCATCAAAACTATCATTGCCTTTAATTGCATTACTACCTAAAAAATCCTTTAAATTATTTCCCAAAACAGAAATATCATTCCCCCAATTTCTATATTCTATCATGGAATTGAGTTTGTTTATTAAGTCGTTTTCATTCCTACAATAAATAAACTTACCTCCACATTGAACTATATTTTCTGCAAATATCATTAATGGATCATCGTCAATTGAGCTATATATATCTGCTTCCATATCTATATTTGGATATGGAATATCTGTCTTATCTAATACAGAATTACGCAATAGCTTTAATATAGCTCCTTTCTCAGAATTACTTCTCATGAGTTTTTTATTGCTAATTAACTTCTTTTTCAGAAGTATTATTAGAATCCGTTGTGTCCTCTTCTATATTTGAATTATTATTGGTATTTTCTTCAACATTTTCAAAAGGACGCTTGCCAAAAATCAATTCCAAATCCTCTCTAAATATTACTTCTTTCTCAACAAGCTGCATTGCAAGTTTATCAAGCTTTTCTCTATTTGTTGTCAGTATTTCCTTAGCTTTTTGATAAGCTTCTTCAATCATTTTGTGAATTTCATTATCAATGTTCTCTGCTGTTTTTTCGGAGAAAGGTTTTGTGAATCCATATTCGCTTTGTCCTGTTGAGTCGTAGTAGCTTAGGTTTCCTATTTTTTCGTTAAGCCCATAGTATGCCACCATTGAATAGGCCATCTTGGTTGTTCTTTCCAAATCGTTTAATGCTCCTGTTGACACTTCTCCAAAAACGATATCTTCTGCTGCTCTTCCTCCCAATAGAGAAATCATTTCGTGCATAAGTTGTGATTTGGTTGTTATTTGTCTTTCTTCGGGCAAATACCATGCTGCTCCAAGTGCTTGTCCTCTTGGAACAATGGTTACTTTAACCAGTGGACTTGCATGTTCAAGCATCCAGCTAACTGAGGCATGTCCTGCTTCGTGATATGCTATTGTCTTCTTTTCGTTTGGAGCTATTACTTTATTCTTCTTTTCCAATCCTCCAATAATTCTGTCAACTGCATCAAGGAAATCTTGTTTGTTTATTAGCTTTTTGTTGTGTCGTGCTGCAATTAAGGCTGATTCATTACAAACATTTGCTATGTCTGCTCCTGAAAAACCTGGTGTCTGCTTTGCAAGAAATTCAATATCTACACTTTTTTTGTCGTATTTTAGGTTCTTAGTGTGAACTTTAAATATTGCTTTTCTCTCTTCAAGGTCAGGGAGGTCAACATGTATTTGTCTGTCAAATCTTCCTGCTCTAAGAAGTGCTTTATCCAAAACATCTGCTCTATTGGTAGCTGCAAGTATAATTACTCCTGCATTTGTTCCAAATCCATCCATTTCTGTTAGAAGTTGGTTTAATGTGTTTTCTCTTTCATCGTTAGAGCCTGATGCAAGATTTTTACCTCTTGCTCTACCTATTGCATCAATTTCATCAATAAA
>DHDW01000022.1:52841-55157 GCA_002399565.1 Bacteroidales bacterium UBA4866
ACAAACATTTCAACAAAATCAGATCCTGAAAGAGAGAAGAAAGGTACTTTAGCTTCTCCTGCAACTGCTTTTGCTAATAATGTTTTTCCTGTTCCTGGAGGACCAACTAATAGTGCTCCCTTTGGAATTTTACCTCCAAGGTCTGTATATTTCTTAGGATTTTTCAGAAAGTCAACAATTTCCATTACTTCAAGCTTAGCTCCTTCCAATCCTGCAACGTCTTCAAAGGTTGTTTTAACGTCATTCTCTTTGTCGTAAAGTTTGGCTTTTGATTTTCCAACATTGAAAATTCCTCCACCAATTCCACCTCCACCTGAAGATGAACTTCCTCCTCTCATCATCCTGAAGAAAACTATCCAAATAACAATTAGAATAACAAAAGGGAGTATAAATGAAAGACTTTCTCCCCAAAAGTTTTTCCTTGTTACTGGGGTCAGATTAATTCTACTTGAAGAGATAATTTCACTTTTCTTAACATCACTTTCAGCTCCAACAGTATCTCTTGCTATCCATTGGTTTTCAACATCCTTTATTTGGTCTCTGAAATATTGAAAGTCTCCAAATTTATACACATAGAAGCCTTCTTTTGTGTTTGCCTCTTTACCCAAAAATCCAGATTTTGGGTTTAAATCCTTGTATAATGAATCTTTCTTTATTGCATCTAGTTTAATATATACCTCCGCAAAATCTTTATTTACTACTATGATTTTAGAGTAGTCTTTCTTTAAAAGGACTTGTTGAAGTTTCTCCCATTTAATTTCTCTGTTTATCTTTGTATCTCCATTATCTGTAAAAAACATTATTCCTAAGAAAATGAAGACAGCTATATAAATCCAATAAATATTAAAAGTGAATTTTGGCTTACCTTTAATTGGATTTTTAAAATTGCTCTTATTCTTGTTTGTTTGATTTTTAGCCATTTTTACTTATATATTATTCAACATTTTCTAAATGAGTTTGTGGAGCATCTTTCCACATTTGTTCTATTTTGTAAAAATCACGTGTCTCTTCAAGCATAACGTGAATAATTACATCAAAATAATCTAATAAAACCCATTGACAATTTTGAAGTCCTTCAATTCTTTTTGGTTTTAACCCAACAGATTGTTTAATTTCTTGTTCAATTGCATCTGTTATTGAATCTATATGTGAAGGAGAGTTGCCTGTGCAAACTATATAGTAATCAAATAATGATCCTTCTATTTCTTTTAATGATATTGTTGTAATATCTTTCCCTTTTTTGTCCTGTATACCCTTGATTGCTATCTCCGTTAGCATAAGTGAGGATTTGTTTGTATTTTTTCTTACTGCCATTTTCAAAGTTTAATTAACCAGCAAAGATACATTATTTTACAATATTAATAACAACTTAAAAAGAAAAAACGATTTTATGCAAATAATTGATGTTTCTAAATAAGGTTTTAATGAGTATTAATCTATGTCTAACGAATGCGAAAAGCCATTTCTTACAGGCAATATTTTTAGCTTTTTATTTGGGTTTTGAGTTTGAAGTCAATTCTTTTATATTTTTGCATAATAAATAATTCAAGAAAGAGAAACAGGAAATAAAATAATAAGATGATCCATTATAATATTCATTGGTTTGAAAGTTTGCATTCTACTCAGGACTATTTGAAAAACTCCTTTGATGATTCCTTGCCTAAATGGACAGTTTTTGTTGCAAAAGAACAAATAAAAGGCAAGGGACAGGGACAAAATGTCTGGGAGTCAGAAAAGGATAAGAATCTAACATTTTCAATTTTGCTTTATCCCAATTTCTTGCAGGCAAGAGATCAGTTCCTTATTACTCAAATTCTTTCCTTAGGAATTTATGACTTTCTTAGTCTCTACTTATCTAATGTATTTATTAAATGGCCAAATGATATTTATGTTGGGAAAAACAAAATATGTGGTATTTTAGTACAGAATCAAATAATTGGGATGGAATATTCAACTGCCTTTTGTGGAATAGGACTAAATGTTAATCAAACTGAATTTAGTTTTGCGCCAAATCCAACATCATTAAAGTTGGAATTAGATAGGAGTTTTGATTTGGATATATTGTTGGAGGAAGTTTTGGATTGTATCAGGATAAGATATGAGCAGTTGGAGAATAATTTGATTGCTGATTATAAAAAAGAATACATGGAGAAACTATTATTTTATAAAGTTTGGAGCAAATATTTATATTGTGATAATGAAATAATGGAGGCAAAAATAAAAGATGTGGATAATTTTGGTAGGTTAATTTTGGAAAATAGGGGAGGAAAAGAGATAATTGCAGACTTAAAACAACTAAAATTTCTATTTTAAACC
>DHDW01000022.1:55331-55742 GCA_002399565.1 Bacteroidales bacterium UBA4866
TACTTTTTCTTCTCGAAAAATTAGGTGGAAATATTGAAAGTTGATACCTTTGCACCCGCTTTAAAAAGGTCTTTGAAATGTGAAAGAACAAATTTCAAAAAAAATGTTTGAAAAATTTTGTTGTTTCAAAAAATGTTTCTAACTTTGCAAACTCTTTTGTCTTTTTTTGAAGATGAAAATTTGCCGATGTAGCTCAGTTGGCCAGAGCAGCTGATTTGTAATCAGCTGGTCGGGGGTTCGAATCCCTCCATCGGCTCAAGTTAGGGAAGGTACCAGAGTGGTCAAATGGGGCAGACTGTAAATCTGTTGGCGACGCCTTCGTTGGTTCGAATCCAGCCCTTCCCACACAATGTTTGTTAATTAATAGTTAATAAACATAAATAAAAACACAAGCGGAAGTAGCTCATTTGG
>DHDW01000034.1:0-1152 GCA_002399565.1 Bacteroidales bacterium UBA4866
AGATTTATAGAAGAAATATACAATTTTATTTATTATTTTTGCCAACCAATGTTATCCCTTTTATTGATAATGTCTGTTATTTACAATTAATGTCAGAATTTCCATTATACTTTTGCATTGTTAATCTATTCATAAATTTAATTTTAAACAATGATGAAAAATTTAATTGCATTTTTTGAAATCCCATCTTTGGATTTTAAAGCAGCGGTAAACTTCTACCAAACAGTTTTTGATGTTGAACTTCAAGTGATGGAGTGCGAGAGTGAAAGCATGGCATTCTTTACTGATGAAAACGGACATTGCTATGGAGCAATATCTTACTGCCCATCTTTAATTCAACCTTCTGATAAGGGTGTTTTGGTTAGTCTAACATGTGAGGATATGGAAAAGACTTTTGAAAAGATTATTTCCTTAGGTGGAAAGAAAGTCATTGACAAAACTAAGATTGAAAGTGAGGGTATGGGCTATTTTGGAACTTTCATTGACTGCGAAGGAAATAAATTAGGTTTATATTCTGATAAATAGTTAGTTGTTTAATCATTAAGGGGATAATATCTTTTTTAGGTCTTATCCCTTTTATTAATATATTTTGCTTTGGAGAGCTTTGAAATAATTAAACCTTGTACTTTATTGGAACCTTTTATAAAATATTATTGGATATTAGATTATGAGAGTAATATTGTGGAGCCAATAAGGGTAATTCCTTATGGTTGTGTTCAGTTTACGCTCTATTTAGGTGCAAAAATTAATTCATTAGGTTCAATTAACGATTCTTCCTACAAAGACCAAGCTGTTGTTAGTGGTCAAATATCGTCTTTCTTTGATGTTGTTCCTCAGGGGAAGATTCGTCTAATAAACATTGTGTTTAAACCTTTTGGGGCTAAGCCATTCTTCGATTTTCCCATTTCTGAAATAAAGAATAATATTATTCCAATTAGAGATATTAAAAATTGTGATTGTTTAGATTTGGAGAATAAACTTTCTGACTTAAAGGATAATAAATCAATTATTAATTGTCTTGAAGATAATTTGATAAGAAAGTTAGAAAAGAATACCTTGTTTAATTCTTATTTTTCAGTTAACTATGAAAGGGTATTATTAGCAGTTAATAGGATTGAAAATTCAAAAGGCAATGCTAATATTAAGGAGCTT
>DHDW01000034.1:1243-1645 GCA_002399565.1 Bacteroidales bacterium UBA4866
CAATGCTAATATTAAGGAGCTTTCTTCTTTAGTATGTCTTAGTGAAAAGCAATTTAATAGGGTTTTTGCCGATTATATTGGAATCAATCCTAAGCATTTTTTAAGAATAGTTCGTTACCAAAGTGTTTTGCTTAAATTGCAGAATTCTAATTTAAAAGAGTATAAAGATGTTGATTTGCATGATTTGGTTTATGATTTTGGTTATTATGACCAATCACATCTAATAAATAATTTCAAAGAGTTTACCGGATATACTCCAAGAGAATATATTAATTTATTCAGCCCTTGTTCGGAGTATTTTTCAAATATATAGCAAATAAAAAAGCGATAAACCATTTCTGATTTATCGCTTTTTGGTATAGAATAGGGAAGATTAGTATCTTCTTTCTTTGATTCTTGCTT
>DHDW01000034.1:1750-2178 GCA_002399565.1 Bacteroidales bacterium UBA4866
TTGATTCTTGCTTTCTTTCCAGTTAGTCCTCTTAGATAGAATATTCTTGCTCTACGAACAACTCCTCTCTTGTTTACAACAATCTCTTCAATAAATGGTGAAGAGAAAGGGATTATTCTTTCAACTCCAACTCCTCCAGAGATTTTTCTTACTGTGAAAGTTTTTGTTTTACCTTCTCCTGAAAGTTGTATAACATCTCCTCTAAATTGTTGGATACGTTCTTTACTTCCTTCTATAATCTTGTATGATACTGTAACTGTATCTCCAGCTTTAAACTTAGGGAACTCTTTGCTCTCAGTTAAGCTGTCAACATATTTCATTAATTCTGGCTTACTCATTTTTCTTTTTCGTTAAGGGATTTAACAACTTAATTTAATTATTTCTTCACTTGTTTAACAACAGCAGTGAAAGCTTCCGGATGATTCATT
>DHDW01000034.1:2317-2598 GCA_002399565.1 Bacteroidales bacterium UBA4866
TTTCTGTTAAGCTCAATGTTGTTTTTGTGAAGTAGTCCCATGAATACTGAGTAAGAAACTTCGTTCTGACGACAAGCGGCATTGATACGGTTAATCCATAATGCACGGAACTCTCTTTTCTTGTTTTTTCTATCGCGGTAAGCATACTGTTGACCTTTTTCCCATTTGTTCTTTGCAACAGTCCAAACGTTCTTACCTCTTCCCCAAAAGCCTTTGGTGCGTTTTAGGATTTTTTTTCTGCGGGCTCTTGATGCAACCGCATTTACTGATCTTGGCATAAT
>DHDW01000034.1:2764-3010 GCA_002399565.1 Bacteroidales bacterium UBA4866
TACGATTAGAATCTTTTTGTGCTAAATACAATGGTTAATAACTCCGTTAATTTGCAATAATTACATGATAAGCATTTTCTTAACATTAGCCTCATCTGCTTTAGAAACAGTGTCAGAGTATGCTAAGTTTCTTTTTTGTTTTGTAGTCTTCTTTGTTAAGATGTGACTATGGTACGCATGCTTTCTCTTAATTTTGCCTGTTCCAGTTAGCATAAAACGTTTTTTTGCACTGGATTTAGTTTTCAT
>DHDW01000034.1:3112-3503 GCA_002399565.1 Bacteroidales bacterium UBA4866
AGTTTTCATTTTTGGCATTTTACGTCCTTTTTATTTGTTTATTATTAATTTACCTACTTTCACAAGTAGATTTTATTTAGTTTTCTTATTTCTTAGGAGCAATAATCATCATCATTTTCTTGCCTTCAAGCTTTGGTAGCATTTCTGGTTTTCCATACTCCAACAAAGCTTCTGCAAATTTCAAAAGTTGAGTCTCGCCCTGATCTTTATAAATAATTGTTCTTCCTCTAAAAAACACTTCAACCTTAACTTTATTACCTTCTTGCAAGAAGCGAATGGCATGTTTTAGCTTGAAATTGAAGTCATGATCATCTGTTTGAGGTCCTAATCTAATTTCTTTAACAACAATTTTAATGTTTTTAGCCTTCATTTCCTTTTGCTTCTTCTTTTG
>DHDW01000034.1:3606-4276 GCA_002399565.1 Bacteroidales bacterium UBA4866
TTCTTTTGTTCGTAAAGGAATTTTTGATAATCAATTATCTTACAAACAGGTGGGTTGGCAGTAGGAGATATCTCTACTAAATCTAAATTCAAACTATCAGCCATCTTTATAGCTTCTTTAATATTAAAGATGCCTGGCTCAATATTTTCACCAACTACTCGAACAACGGGTGCAGTGATATTATCATTGATTTTGTGTAGTTCTTCTTTCTTTTGTTGAACTGGTGATCTTCTGTTAAATGGAATTGTTGCTATAATTTATTCCTCCTATTTTAGTTATACAATTATTTATTTCTCTTTTAATCTAATTCTTTTTTTACTGCCATGTCAACCAAAGCTGCAAATTCTTCAATCTTCATCACTCCCAAATCGCCTTCTGTATGTTTTCTAACAGAAACTGTTCCTTCTTTTTCTTCGTTTTCTCCAACAATCAACATGTAAGGAATCTTAGCTATTTCTGCATCTCTAATCTTCTTTCCTGTCTTTTCACTCCTCTCATCAACAGAGCCTCTGAGGTCAAAATTAGCCAGCAAAGATAATACTTTTTTTGAATATGATTCAAATTTTTCGCTAATTGGTAAAATAATAAATTGTTCTGGGGTCAACCAAAGAGGGAATTTCCCTCCTGTGTGTTCAATCAAAACAGCCACAAAACGTTCCATTGAACCAAA
>DHDW01000034.1:4438-4629 GCA_002399565.1 Bacteroidales bacterium UBA4866
AAACGTTCTGGAAGATTATAGTCAACTTGAATTGTTCCTAACTGCCATTTTCTGCCAATTGCATCTCTAACCATAAAGTCAAGTTTAGGTCCATAAAAAGCAGCTTCTCCAATTTCTGTTGTTGTATTTAATCCTCTTTCTTGCGATGCTTCAATAATTGCTTTTTCTGCCTTTTCCCATACTTCATCAGA
>DHDW01000026.1:0-19389 GCA_002399565.1 Bacteroidales bacterium UBA4866
TATAATGATGAATCATAACATTTGGGGATAGTATTTATCTCCTCTAATTCTACTTGAATAACCATTCTTTTGGTAGATACTTCCCCTAATTCTTCTACATTCGTTATCTTAAAATGCTCAAGTAACCCTTCTGGCAAAAAATAACCTATTAGTGCTTTTTCCAATTCTATTTTTTATGCAAATATAAAACTAATCCCCAAATATTTCATCTGAGCCTAAATATCCGAAATATTTTTTTAATTTTTGAGAGATAAATTTATAGAAGCTGCCTCATAATTGTCGAGGCAGGCTCTTAATCTTTTTTGCTTATTCCCTCCTTATTTCTCTTATTATACTTTTCAAGACAATTCAAATTCATAAAATACATTTCAATATAGAATAAAAGTTAAATAGAGAATTTTCTAATCCTAAAATTTGGTATTAACTTTTTAAATACTTTATCTTTGCACACTTTTTAAAGTAAAATAGCCTAAGGGTTATTTGCTGATTATGATAGTTAACTAATTTATAA
Source organism: Bacteroidales bacterium UBA4866 (assembly GCA_002399565.1). Classification (GTDB taxonomy): domain Bacteria; phylum Bacteroidota; class Bacteroidia; order Bacteroidales; family P3; genus UBA10566. The sequence goes on from DHDW01000026.1 coordinate 512, forward strand.
ACACATATTTGAAATGAAAAAATTACTTTTTTTCTTAATGGCAATTATTTTTGCCATTACAGGTAAAGCTCAAACTCCTTTGGTGGAGAATTTCTCGAGCTCTACATTTCCTCCTACAGGATGGACAAAATTGACAGGAACGGCGACATCTGCCTTTACTGGAACAGCACCAACAACAACAACTTCTGGTTGGACAAGAGTAGTTACTGGTTATGGTATTACTAATGCTCACCCTAAACTTAATGTTTACGGTACTGCTTGTAAGTATTGGATAGTAACACCTACTGTTGATTTAGGTACTGGAGGTAGCTACACTTTAACATTTGATTTAGCACATACAGCTTATGGCTCTGCTTCAGTTGCTTCAGGCACTAGAGATGATGATAAGTTTATGGTAATTATCTCAACAGATAATGGTGCTACTTGGCAACAAGCAAATGCAACCATTTGGGATAATGTTGGATCTACAAGGGTATTTAATAATATACCTAATGTTGCTCAAAATATTTCAATAGATTTATCCACTTATACAGGACAAATTAAAATTGCATTTTATGGAGAATCAACTGCTACTAATGGAGATAATGATATACATATTGGAAATGTAGTAGTAACTACATGCCCTGCACCTAATGGTTTATTAGCTAATAATATTACAACTTCTTCTGCTGATTTAACATGGAATTCAACTAATGCTAGTAATTATACTTTAGAATATAAAATGTCTTCTCAATCTGATTGGTCGTTAGCAACATCTATTCCTAATCTTTCTACAAATACATATCCACTTCAAGGACTAAATCATAGTACTTCTTACGACTTTAGGGTTAAAGCAAATTGTGTTGTTGGAGTTGATGAAAGCGTATGGAATACATCATCTTTTAATACTTCTTGTGCAACTATTACTCAATTCCCATGGGTTGAAAGTTTCGAAAATGCTTTTAATACTATTGCTGTTGCTCCAGGGAATAAACCTTCACCTTTTTGTTGGTATATTATTGACTCAATAAATACTAGTTCTTATTTTTGGAAAACTTCTTCTTCTGCTTATAATGGAAGTAAATCTATTTATTTTGAAGGATATGGCTCTGCTACGACTACGACTTCTACATATAATAACAATGATTGGTTAATATCTCCAGTTATTACTTTAACAGGAAATGAAAGATTGAATTTCTGGTCAAAGAAATCTTCTTCTTCTTATAAACCAGACTTATTGATTTATGCTATGGATGTTTCTCAAGGAGATTTAAACCCTACAGCATCAAATGCAAACTTTATTTATTTAGGAGAAGTTGATACAAATTTACTTTCTACAACTTATGCTCCATATGAATTTAATTTATCAACTTTGGTTGGAGATTATCGTTTTGCATTTGTGAGAAAGAAAAATGCTAATGGAAGTGTATATCTTGACGATGTTAAAGTAAGTGCTATTCCAACATGTTTTCCTCCGACAGAAATTGCATTCAGTAATATTACTACAGACCAAGCTGATTTAAACTTTACCCCTGCAGGTTCAGGAGATGCTTCTTGGCAGGTGATGTTAAAAAATATGACAACAAATGTTACTGAAACTGATCAAATAAACTCTCTCCCTCACACTTTCTATAATTTAACACCAAATACAATTTATAGTGTTACATTAATGACAGATTGTGGTGATGGAACATATTCAGATCCAACAATTCCAGTTACATTTAGAACAAATTGTGTTCCTGCAACAATTCCATTTTTAGAAAATTTCTCTACATCTGTAGTTATTGAGCCTACTTGTTGGACAAGAATGACAGGTTTACTTGCCGATACATCTGAATTAACAACTACGACCTCAGGTTGGACACGCAATATTAATTTAGATACAGTTGTTTCTCTTAATATTTATGGTACCTCATGTAAATATTGGTTAGTATCACCTTCAATTGATTTGGGTAATTCAGGAATTTTGCACCAAGTAGAATTTGATGCGGTTTATTCTGATGCTTATGCAGGAACAGGAGATCCAACTCATTCAAATGATGATAAGTTTGCTGTTGTTGTATCTACTGACAATGGAAATACATGGTCTTCTACAAAAGCAAAAATATGGTATGCAAGTCCTGATTCAACAAATTCTTTAACTATATTTGGTCCAACATCAACACATATTACAGTAAAATTAGAAGATGAGAATTTGATGCCATACGGAGGAGTGATTAAGGTTGCTTTATATGGAGAATCTACAGTAGCTCTTACTGGAGCAGACAACTTTATGCTTATTGATAACTTTGAAGTAAATGAAGCTCCACTATGTCCTTCTGTATTTAATGTTACCGCATCAATAGATAATTTTTCAACCATCAGAGTTAATTTTTCAACTGATAATGCAGAACCTGGTGTGGGTTGGGAAATAGCTTATGCAGAATCTACTCCAACATCATTTGATCCAAACTATGCTGATGTTATAACAATAAGTGATCCTTCAGAATTACCTTATATAATAACAGGTTTAAATGCAGAAAGTACTTATAGTATTTCTGTTCGTCAAAACTGTGGTGGAGAATGGTCTCCAGTTGTTAGTACAACAATTCCCGAAATAGCAACTGCTGTAGCTTTACCATATTATCAAAATTTTGAAGATTTGAATAATATATCAGAATGGACACTATCTAATCCAGATACTAATAAATGGTATATTGGTGCTAATGTTGTTTCTCCTGATGGAGCAGGAAATACTATGTATATAAGTACTAATGGAGGTATAAATGCTTATGCCCATAAAGCTAGCCATTCTTATGCGTATTCAATTATAGATTTTGGCAATTTGGGAGCTGCAGAGTATGAGCTTTCTTTTGATTGGAAGTCTGGAGGTGAATCAACTTGGGACTTTTTTAAAGTTTATTTATTACCAATTGATGCAGAAATTCCTTCTACAGGATTACCTTCAACCCCTGATATAAGTGGAATTTTGAATTTGAGTGATGGTTGGGAAAGGGCTACTTATATTTTACCATCTAGTTTATATGAAAATACTGCAAAAAAACTTTTATTTGTTTGGAAAAATGATGGTTCAGGAGGAAATGGTGTTTCAGCAGTGATCGATAATATTCAAATTATTCCTCTATCTTGTGTTCATCCATCAAATTTGAGCTTTGACACATCTTCAATTACACAAACTTCAGTTGAATTATCATGGACTGAAAACGCAACTGCAGAAAATTGGATTGTTGAATATTCTATAGATGGATTGACATGGATTAGCGAAGTTGCAAATACAAATACTAATTTTGTGTTATCTGGATTAAATCATTCAACACCATATAAAGTAAGAGTGAAATCAGCTTGTAATGAATCTGAATTTAGTGCATATTCTAATAGAGTTTCATTCACAACAGAATGTGGAACAATAAATATTCCTTATGTTCAGAACTTCGATAACGATGGAACAGGCTCTCCTATATTACCTATTTGTTGGTCTCGATTAAGTAATCAATCAACCTCAACATTATATCCTTATATTTCTACAACAAATCAAAGTGGAGGAGGCTCATTATATTTCTATGCCGATTCAGCTAAATACAACATAGGTATACTTCCTGAAATAGATGCTTCTGTTGCACTAAACTCACTTCAACTGACATTCTATTATCGCAAAGGTAGTGCAGCTAGTAATTTAATTATTGGAGCAATGTCAGACCCTTCAGATATCACAACATTTGATTCAATAACTACTGTTACTGCTTCAGCTACTTCAGTTTGGGAATTAAAAGAAGTAAACTTAGATTCTTATCAAGGAGCAGGAACTTATATTGCTTTTAAAAATTCTGGATCTGCTGCAATGACAAGTTATATTGATGGTTTGAATGTAGATATAATCCCTTCATGTAATAATACTTATTCATTAACCTCTGTTTCTTCAGGATTCGATAAAGCCATATTAAATTGGCATGCCTTAACATATGATGGACAAGGATACGAAATATCATACTCTCCTGTGGCAACAGGGTTTGATCCAAATGCTGGCACTATTGTTTCTGTGGCAGATAATACTACAATAACTCCTTATGAATTAACAGGCTTAACTCCATCAACAACTTACAGTATTGCCGTACGCCAAGCTTGTGGAGGTGCATGGTCAAATATTATTACAATAACTACTATTGCTTCTCCTGCACAAATACCTTATACATGCGACTTTGAAGATGAAACCGAACGTTCCTCATGGCTTCTTTCTAATACAACTACAGCTAACAAATGGGTAATTGATACAGCAGTAAATAGTGGATTAATAACAGGAAACTCTCTCTATGTTTCAAATGATAATGGAGCAACCAATGCATACTCTCATTCCTTAAATACAATTGTTGCAAGCAGATTAATTGAGTTTGATGGTTCAGATGCATATAGTTTAACGTTTAATTCCAGAGTAGGAGGAGAAGGAACAACAACAATGTATGACTTTTTCAAAGTTTATCTTGTTGATGAAGATACAAATTATGTTGGAGTAGCTTCAACTCCATACTATAGTACAAGTTCATATTCTCAAGGAGCCTTATTGATAAATGGAAATCCTTATTTCAACAATCCTTCAAATTCAAATAATATCAATAACCATTATATAGAAATCCCAAGTCAGGGTGAGACAGGAACAATTAAAAGACTTGTATTTGTATGGAGAAATGATGGTGGTGGAGGAACTCAGCCTCCTGTTTCAATTGATAATATTTCAATTACTCCATTAACTTGTCCAGCTCCTATCATTACATTAAGTAATGTTTCTCAAAATGATATTACCTTATCTTGGACTCCTGCAACTAATGATGTAGGCTGGACAATTTTCTACAAAGAAGCATCTTCTACAGACTATGATTCCTCTAACTATACAACAACGCCCCCACCATTTATACTAAGCAATTTAACAGCAAATACTGCATATAATATTTATATTAAATCAGATTGTGGAGGTAGTAATTCTGATGCAAGTAATATCATTATTACAAGAACCTTATGTGATGCAATAACAACACTTCCGTATACTGAAAACTTTGATACTTACGGCACAACTTTAGGAACATTCCCAACTTGCTGGCAAAGACCGGTTATATACAGCAACTACCCATCAATAGTTAGCGCTCAAAGTGTTTCTTCCCCTGCAAGTTTAAGATTCCAATCTCTTACAACTAATCCAACCTATGCAATTTCTCCGCAGCTTGATGTTGATATAAATACACTTCAGTTAAGTTTTAAAATAAGAAAAGAAGGTTTAAATTCAGGCAAGATTATAGTTGGAGTAATGAGCAATCCGACTGATACAAGTACATTTGAGCCTGTTATGACTTTTGAAACAATGGAAGAAGATATTTGGATATATAATGAAGTGAATTTTGATAATACAATATTAACAGGGTATAATAATCATATTGCATTCAAACATGTATCATTAGCGAATAATTATTTCTATTGGATTGATGATGTTAGTATTCACGAAATTCCAACATGTATAAGACCAACAGAACTAACAGCAATAGACGGAAACGATTCAGATATTGAAGTTAGCTTTACGCCTGGTACATCAACTGATAATGCGTGGATTGTTTATTATAAGCCAACTAATGAAACAACATGGGATAGTATTTCTACAACACAAACACCTGTAACTCTTACTAACTTGCAATATAATACAGCATATCAAATTTATGTAAAAACAGATTGTGGAGTAGAGCAATCTTTTGCTTCAGAAACAATAACTCATACTACAATATGTAATCCATCAACAATAACAACTTTCCCATGGACAGATGGATTCGAAGCAGGAGTTGCTTGTTGGAAGCAAATACAAGTATCGGGAACAACATCTTGGACTACTAGCACAACATCCTCAAATGTTCATTCTGGACTAAATTCTGCATACTTTACTTGGACTACGGGTGCAATAACAAAACTTATTACACCAACATTAGATATTTCATCATTAAATGAGCCATATCTATCTTTTTGGCATAAACAAGTTGAATATGAGTATGATGATGATTATGATATTTATTATAATCAAGACTCTTTGAAAGTATACTATCGTGCAGATACAAATAGTTCAACACCTTGGATACAATTATTAAACTTTAATAATGAAATTTCTTCTTTTAGAAAGGACTCTGTTGCACTACCTAATCCTTCTGCAACATATCAAATAGCATTTGAAGGCTATGGTGGAGATGGATTGGGGATTTATCTTGATGATGTAGAGGTTTATGATAATAATCCAGGTGTTGTTATTCCTTGTTCTGATCCAACTTCAATCACTTCTGTGCCTTCAAATACTACCGCAACTCTAAGCTGGACACCAGGAGGAAGTGAAGCTTCATGGGAAGTGCGTTTAGGAGAATCAGGAACAGTACAAACTGCAAATTCAAATACAAACTTCCAACTATCTGGACTAACTGCAAACACTAACTACACAGTTTATGTTAGAGCAAATTGTGGAGGAACATATTCTAACTGGGTTTCATATACATTTACAACTCTTGCAAATACTCCTGCAACAGTAGTTACAAGTCCAGCTACATTAGTTGCTCAAACAACAGCAACCCTTAATGGAACAATTACTGCAGGAACTGAAGCAATAACAGCTCAAGGTTTTGAATGGAAAGAAGCAAGTGCTACAACTTGGACTACAGTTAATGCTGCTGGAACTACAATTTCACACAACCTAACTGGTTTAACTGCAAGTACTGCTTATGAATTTAAAGCATTTGTAACTACAGCATCAGGAACTGTTTATGGAACAACTGAAAACTTTACTACTTTAGCTCAAGGAATTACTCCTCCAACAGTAGTTACAGTTGCAGCTGATCAAATTGCTCAAACTGTAGCAACTCTTAATGGAACAATTACTGAAGGAACTGAAGCAATAACTGCTCAAGGTTTTGAATGGAAAGAAACAAGTGCTACTGATTGGACAATAATTAGTGTAGCAGGAACTACAATTTCACATAACCTAACAGGCTTAACTGCAAATACTGCTTATGAATTTAAATCATTTGCAACAACAGCTTCTGGAACAGTTTTTGGAACAACTGAAAACTTTACAACTCTTGCAAATGTTGCTCCAGTTGTTACAACAGACTCTATTGCTAATTTAGAAGGAAGAATTGTTACATTGTATGGTACAATTACGTTAGGAACTGAAACTTTAACTGCTCAAGGATTTGAATGGAAAGAAGCAAGTGCTACAGATTGGACAAATGTTGATGGAATATTGACTGGAAATGTACTATCTTATGAGCTTACAGATTTAACTCCTAACACAGCATACAATTTTAGAGCATACGCAACAACTGCAAGTGGAACCGTAACTGGAACAACTATTAACTTTAGTACTTTAGGATTAAATGAAGTTCAAGGAAGTGAAATGTCAATTATGATGTATCCTAACCCAACTTCTAATCAAACTAATTTAATTGTTAATGGAGTTAGTGGCGATGCAAAAATCATTATAAGTGATATGCAAGGAAGAATTCTTAGCACAACAAATGTAAATTCATCAAATGGTGTTATTGAACATAAAATAGATGTTTCTAATTTTGCAAAAGGTGTTTACTATATTAGAATTCAAAATAATCAACTAAGTAAAACTCAAAAGTTAATTGTAAAATAATTGCTTTCGGTAAAATTTAGTTAGAAAGACAACTAATAAAAAATAAGTGATTACTTCGAAAGAAGTAGTCACTTTTTTTATGCCCTTAATTAGTGTCATTAAATCAAGTTTAAAAGTCATAAAATCAGCTTTTAAACTTATTTTTCAAGCTTTCAATCTCACTAAACTTCCTTTAAAACTCAAAACAATGCCATTGTTTTGTAGAAATAACCGCATTGTTTTTGGCAAACAATGGCATTGTTTTAGTAAAACAACCGCATTGTTTTCTAAGAATAATGGCATTATATGAGATTTATACCTTGATTTAATAGTTCTTTCCCTTGTTTATCTATGTCTATGAAAGGAGTTCCCACTTGTTTTCTTATTACTGATTGAAGGTTATGGTTTTTCCATTTATTCCTAAGTTCAATTTATAGTTAAAATTATTATTCCTAAAAACTCTTTTCTAAAGTTTTGGTGCTGATTTTTTTCAAAAAAAAGTTATAAATTCTTCTCTTTTACGAAAGGGATTGATATAATGAGGCTTTCTTAAAAGTATATTTCTATTATTTTTTGGTAAAATTGGACTTAATCCCTATATTTGCAAATTGATAGAAAGGTAATACTAATTTAAAAAAGAAAAAGAATATGGGACAAATTATTGGAATTCATGCAAGACAAATTCTTGACTCAAGAGGAAATCCAACAGTAGAGGTAGAGGTATATACAGATCAAGGTGCAGTTGGAAGAGCTGCAGTTCCTTCTGGAGCTTCAACAGGAGTTCATGAAGCTTGTGAATTAAGAGATAATGATAAGAATTATTTCATGGGAAAAAGCGTTCTTCAAGCTGTTGAAAACGTTAAAAATATAATAAATGAAGAGCTTAAAGGTTTTCAAGTAACTGATCAAAATGCAATTGATGCAAAGATGATTGAGCTTGACGGAACCCCAAACAAAAGTAAATTAGGCGCAAATGCAATTCTTGGAGTTTCTTTAGCTTGTGCAAAAGCAGCAGCAATGGAAACAGGTCAAGAGCTTTATAGATATATTGGTGGAGTTAATGCAAACACATTACCAATTCCAATGATGAATATTCTAAATGGAGGTTCACATGCTGACAATTCAATAGACTTTCAAGAGTTTATGGTAATGCCAGTTGGAGCACAATCTTTTTCACACGCTCTTCAAATGGGAACAGAAGTATTCCATAACTTGAAAGCAGTTTTAAAAGCACAAGGATACTCTACCAATGTTGGAGATGAAGGAGGTTTTGCACCCAATCTTAAATCTAATGAAGAAGCCATAGAAGTTATTCTAACAGCAATTGAAAAGGCAGGCTACAAAGCTGGAAAAGATATTTATATAGCTTTAGACCCTGCATCAAGTGAATATTATATTGCAGAAGAAAAGGTATATCATCTACATAAATCAACAGGAGAAAAGCTTACTTCTTCTCAAATGGTTGAATATTGGGCTAAATGGGTTGAGAAATATCCAATTATTTCAATTGAAGATGGAATGGCAGAAGATGATTGGGAAGGATGGAAGCTTATGACAGATAAATTAGGCGATAAGATTCAACTTGTTGGAGACGATTTATTTGTTACAAATCCAGAACGTTTACAAATGGGAGTAGAAAAGAATGTTGCTAACTCAATATTAGTAAAGGTTAATCAAATTGGAACATTAACTGAAACTATTAATGCAGTAAGTTTAGCAAATAGAAATTCTTACACAGCTGTTATGAGCCACCGTTCAGGAGAAACTGAAGATACAACAATTGCAGACCTTGCTGTTGCATTAAATACAGGACAAATCAAAACAGGTTCTGCTTCAAGAACAGACAGAATTGCTAAATATAACCAACTTCTTAGAATTGAGGAAGCACTTGGTGAGCAAGCTAAATATTTGGGAAAGACTTTTAAGTTTGCAAAATAAGCTAAACTAAGTTTTAATCCCTCCAAAATCAAGAATCCTTATTCCAGTATATTGGGATAAGGGTTCTTTTTTATAAGACATTCATTTTCTTGTATTTTATTTGCAAGAGTTAATAAATAATTATACCTTTGCACCCAATTTTTAAGAATAATGTTGCTTACTCAACAATCATATATTTTTGAAAAAGAAGTAATTTAATCAATGTTTAACCCGATTTAGTAAGAAATCACATTAAAAAAATCATTTATTAGAAATGAGAGAATTAAAAGACATTCAACCTTTACAAGATTTCGATTGGTCTTCTATTGGTAAGAAGAAAAGTGTTTACACAGAAAAAGAACGTGAAACTTTAACTCAAAGCTACGAAGACACATTCAGTCAATTAGCCGAACAACAAGTTGTTGAAGGAACAATTGTTGCGAAGAATAATCGTGAGGTTGTAATTAATATTGGCTTTAAATCAGATGGTATTATTCCTTTATCAGAAATTAGATATAATCCTAATTTAAAGGTTGGAGATAAAATTGAAGTTTTTGTTGAAAGCCAAGAAGATGCTGATGGACAGCTTATTCTTTCTCATAAAAAAGCTCTTATTCTTAAGTCATGGGATAGAGTTAATGAGGCATTTGAAAAACAAGAGATTATTAATGGTTACGTTAAGAGCAGAACTAAGGGTGGATTAATTGTTGATGTATATGGAATTGAAGCATTCTTGCCAGGTAGCCAAATTGATGTTAAGCCAATTAGAGACTATGATGTTTATGTAGATAAAATTATGGAATTTAAAATCGTGAAGATTAACCATGATTTCAAAAACGTAGTTGTATCTCATAAAGCTCTAATTGAAGACGAAATTGAAGCTCAAAAGGCTGAAATTATTTCTCATCTTGAAAAGGGTCAAGTTCTAGAAGGAATTGTTAAAAACATTACTTCTTATGGAGTATTCATTGACCTTGGTGGAGTAGATGGACTAATTCATATTACTGACCTTTCATGGGGAAGAATCAATCACCCAGAAGAAGTTGTTGAATTAGACCAAAAAATTAATGTTGTTATCTTAGACTTTGATGAATCTAAAAAACGTATTGCTTTAGGACTAAAACAACTTACACCTCATCCTTGGGATGCTTTAAGTGCTGACTTAAAAGTTGGAGATAAAGTTAAGAGTAAAGTTGTTGTATTAGCAGATTATGGTGCATTTGTTGAAGTTGTTCCAGGAGTTGAAGGATTAATTCACGTAACTGAAATGTCATGGAGTCAACATTTAAGAACAGCTCACGATTTCCTAAAAATTGGAGATGAAGTTGAAGCAATTGTCTTAACTCTTGATCGTGAAGAAAGAAAAATGTCATTAGGAATTAAACAACTTATTCCAGACCCATGGGGAGAAATTGCATCAAAATATCCAATTGGAAGCAAGCATGAAGCAACAGTAAGAAACTTCACTAACTTTGGTATTTTTGTTGAACTTGAAGAAGGAGTTGATGGATTAATTCATATTTCTGACCTTTCATGGAGCAAGAAAATTAAACATCCTGCAGAATTCACTAAGGTTGGAGAAAAAATTCAAGTAGTTGTTCTTGAAGTTGATTCTGAAAGCCGTCGTTTGAGCTTAGGCCACAAACAACTTGAAGAAAACCCTTGGGATGTATTTGAAACAATATTCACTCTAAATTCAATTCACAAAGGAACAATTCTTAACATGAGTGAAAAGGGTGGTGCAACAGTTGCTCTTCCTTATGGAGTTGAAGCTTTCTGTCCTAAATCTCAATTAGCAAAAGAAGATAAAACTGCTGCTAATGTTGATGAACAATTAGATTTCAAGATTATCGAATTTTCAAGAGAAAACAAAAAGATAGTTGCTAGTCATTCAAAAACATGGCAACAAGAAGAAGAAAAAGAAGATAAAAAATCTACTTCTGAAGAAAAAGCAATTAGAAAATTGAATGATAATTTAGAAAGAACAACCTTAGGAGACATTGACGCTTTAGCTAATTTAAAAGAAGAAATGACTAAGAATGAACAAGAATAATCCTTAATAGGAGTTCTTAAAATCCAATATAACGTCTAAACTTTTATAAGTTTAGACGTTTTTTGTTGTAAATAAATACTAATTAATGTAACTTTGCACCTCTAGAAAACCAATAAATAAATTCAAAATTATGAAACGTCTTTTCTTTATATTAGTGATGGCAATTTTACCTTTTGTATCTTTTGCAGAAGGACTTAATGCAATTTATTCATTCTCTACCTTCAATATCCCATCTCAAAAGCCTTATGTTGAAATAAATACTTCAATACAGGCAAAGAGTTTAATGTATATGAATAATGAAGCAACCATTGAGTTTACTTTGCTAATAATTAAGGATTCGCAAATAGTATATGTGGAGAAAAGAGATTTAAAAGCTACTCAAGCAAATAGTGAAGCTTCAATTATTGACATTCAAAGAGTGAGTTTGGATAATGGACAATATTCAGCAAGGTTTGAATTGAAAGACAAAAACACCTCAATGACTCCTTTGGTAATTGAAGATAATTTTGAAATAAACTACCCTAAAAATCAAATTGCAGTATCTTCTGTTCAGCTAATTGACTCCTACAAGAAAACCACTTCACAGAATATTCGTTCAAAAAACGGCTACGACCTAATTCCTTATTTGTTTGATGCAATTGCTGAAAATAAGAATACCTTAACCTATTATGCAGAAATCTACAATGCAGAAAAGGAGTTTGGAAAGGACAGTACTTATGCAATATCTGTTGTATTGGAAAGCATAAAAACAGGAAAGAAATTTGAAGCAATACAAAAGATTAAAAGAGAAAAAGCAAGAGAAATATCTGTTGAAATAGGCAATTTAGACATTACTTCTTTGCCACAAGGTGGTTATTATTTGGTTGTGGAAGCAAGAAATAAGAATAATATCCTTTATGCTTACAGCAAAACAGCTTTTTATAGATACTCAAATGTAGATAATAATTTTCAATCAACTATCCCTTCAGATGCTTTTGTGAATATGATTTCTAAAGATGAGATTGATGAAAATATTTATTGTTTAATCCCAATTGCAAGCGAAGCTCAAAAAACATTCATCCTTAAACATATGAAAACATCAAGTATTGATGATAAGAAACACTTCTTATATGTCTTTTGGAGAGGGATTAATCCAGAGAATCCTAATTTTGAATGGCAGTCTTATATGAAGGAAGTTAAGATTGTAAATGAAAAATACTCTACCAAGATTAAGAAGGGTTATGAAACCGAAATGGGAAGAGTTTATTTGCAATATGGCAAGCCAGACGTTGTGATTGATGAGAAATTTAAAGCAACATCGGGTATGAGAAAAAGCACACTTGCTAATCAAGCTCTTAATCCTCTTGATGGAGAGTTTAGTCAAGATGCAATTTCATATATGCCTTATCAAATATGGAAATATCATAATACTCCTTATGGGGAAGTTAATAAGGGATTTGTTTTCTATGCTCCTCAAAATAATTTAATGGAATATTTTCTATTGCACTCCGATGCTAAAGGCGAGCCTTCTGATGTAGATTGGGAAACTCGACTTACAAGAGGAAATATGCCAGAGGGTATGTCAGGAGAAGCAGGGTTGCAATTTAAAAGAGGATACTAACTGAAAATGACAAAAGTTGCTGTTGTTATCCTTAACTGGAATGGCAAAAAACTCTTAGAACAATATCTCCCTTCGGTAATTCAACATTCTCAACAAGCTCAAATCATTGTTGCAGATAATGCATCAACAGATGACTCTATTGCCTTTCTTAAGGAGAATTATCCCTATATTAGAATAATCCAAAACAAAGAAAACTTAGGCTTTGCTCAAGGTTATAACCAAGCTCTTTCTCAGGTTGATGCTCAATATTACGTGCTTTTAAATTCCGATGTAGAGGTAACGGAGAACTGGATAAGTGGAATAATTGACCTTATGGACAAAGATCCAAAGATTGCTTGCTGCCAACCTAAGCTTATGAGTTTTGAAAATAGAGATGAGTTTGAGTACGCTGGAGCAGCTGGAGGTTTTATTGACTACTTGGGTTATCCTTTTTGTAGGGGTAGGGTTTTCAACCATTTGGAACAGGACAAAGGACAATATGATGATGTAAAAGAGATATTTTGGGCAACAGGAGCTGCAATGTTTGTTAGAGCAAGTCTTTATCAAAGCTTTGGAGGATTGGACAAGGATTTCTTTGCTCATCAAGAAGAGATTGATTTGTGCTGGCGATTGAAGAATGCGGGATATAAGATTTTCTATTATCCACACTCTGTTTGCTATCATCTTGGAGGAGCATCTCTCAACAAAACTTCCCCTTTCAAAACCTTCCTAAACTTCCGAAATAACCTCTATCTTCTTTACAAAAACCTCCCACTTCAACAACAATTTAAAGTATTGTCTATTAGATTTATCTTAGATATTCTTGCTGCTTTTTCATTCCTTTTTCAAGGAAAAGCAGGTGAGTTTAAGGCAGTTTTTAGAGCCTATATCGCCTTTTTCAAAAATCGTAATTTGATTAAAGCCAAGCGAACTATAATTCTTAACCCCAATATAAAAGAGATTTACCCCCAAAGCATAGTTGCAAACTACTACCTTAAAGGGAAGAAAAAATTCTCTCAACTGAACTTTCATTAAGCCCAATTTCCTTAAGAAATACTCTTAGAAACAAGCTTTGGCAACATTCAAAATAAAGATATGTAATTGCCAAATCTTCAATATGTTGCCACCATATAGGCGATATGCTAAAACCATATCAGGGATATTGACAAAGTGAATTAACTAATATGGGTAGTGTATATTAACTAATATGGTACCCCTATATTAGTTAATTCAGGGGTACCATATTAGTTAATTCACTTTGTCAATATCCCTGATTTGCTACCATCATATCTCTGATTTAATATATTCATATCGCCGATTTACTTCTAATCTTTCTTGAAAACGTAATAATTCTCTTGGCTTAATGATTAAGTCAAAACAGAGAAATGTACTTTTAATATCACTGTCTTTGACAATGATTTACGAAAAGATGCAATGGGTGTATTAAACTTATTGGAGGATTAAATCAAAAATGAACTTATTGCCAATTCATAGCCTTTTAGCCCGAACCCGAAGATACTTCCCTTGCAATTGGGTGCAATTAGGCTATTGTGACGGAAGGTTTCTCGGGAAAGAATGTTGGATATATGGACTTCAACAACAGGAGTTTGTATGCTTTTTACGGCGTCGGCAATTGCAACAGAGGTGTGAGTGTAACCTGCGGCATTAAGAATTATTCCATCGAATAAGAAGCCAACTTCGTGTAGTTTATTAATAATTTCACCCTCAATATTAGACTGAAAATACTCCAAGATAAGCTTTGGAAACTTCTCTTTCAAAGAAATGAAGTAGTCCTCAAAGCTAATTTTACCGTAAATTTCTTCTTCTCTTTTACCCAAAAGATTAAGATTGGGTCCGTTAATTATTATTATTTTCACTGTGTTTTTGTTTAATCCAGTTTATTAAATCTGTTGCGTTTGGACTTAGAAATACATACTTTTCTTCATCCAAAACATAGAAAGTTGGGAGGGTTTTGAGGTAATTTTGAATTATGGGTTTATCGTTTTCAATCCAGCAATTCTTCCATGTTTTGGGTATAAACTTCTTTTTGTCCAACCAATATTCTTTATCCACATCGGGCAAAATAGCCAATACCTCCACAACTCCTTTTTCAATCAATTCTTTTAATTCTTTGTTTTTGGAGAGCTCTTTTTTGATTTTGGTGCAGTCCTCACACTCTGGGTTATAGAAATAAAGGAGGATATAGGGGGTTTTTGTATTGTAAAGAGTTTCTTCATCTAAGGAAGTTGTTATATAGTTAAAGTCCATAAACTTCACCTTCTCTTGCGAAAAAACACCACAAGAGAGAAGTGAAAAACAAAGCATTAGGACTATTTTATGCATGGGAATTAAATTGTTACAGCCTCTTTCTTTGAAGGGATATATATGTTTTTGTACCCATTCTCCATTAAGGTATTTGCAAAGTTGATTTGAGTTTCTTCCTCTCCATGAACAAGGAATATCTTTTTAACCTTCTTTTTCTCTTGACATGAAAGGTAAGTAAGCATTTCTTGATAGTCGGCATGAGCAGAATAGGAGTCAATTCTTCTTATTTCGGCTCTAACAAAATATTGAGTGCCAAAGATTGAAACAACATTATCTCCTCTCAATATTTTGGCTCCTAAGGTTGTTGGAGCACAATATCCAACTGCAAGAATAGTAGTTTTTTTATCTTCAATATTATTTGCAATATGATGTTTAACCCTTCCTGCTTCCATCATACCAGAGGCAGAAATAATAATCATAGGTCTATGATTGGAGTTAAGAGCTTTAGACTCTTCAGCAGAACGAACATAATGCAATCTTTCAAAACCAAAAGGATCTTTGTCTGTTTTCATATATTCCTTAATCTCATCATTAAAACACTCGGTATGCAAACGCATAATATTTGTAGCATTCAAACTTAAAGGACTATCAACATAAACATCAATATCTGGCAACAAACCTTTTCTTTCCAACCTGTCCAAAGCATAAATAACCTCTTGAGCTCTTCCAATTGCAAAGGAAGGAATAATCAACTTGCCTTTCTTCTTGCAGCAAGTATGCACAACAGCATCCAAAAGTTCTTGTTCGGAAGTGTTAACATCATTATGCAGTCTATCACCATAGGTCGATTCCATAATAATATAATCGGCCTGAGGAAAAGCTTGAGGAGCCTTAAGGATTCTTTTAGAATATCTTCCAATATCGCCAGTGAAAGCAATATTAGTTTTCTTTCTGCCTTCCTTAATTGTAATATTTACTGTTGCACTTCCAAGAATATGACCATTGTCGGTAAAGCGAACAGAAATATCTGGGTCAATAAGAAAGTCCCTTTCATAAGGAATAGAAATAAAGTATTGCATTGCTTCTTGAGCATCAAGCATAGTGTATATTGGTTCAACTTCAGGCAACCCTTTACGCGCTCTTTTCTTGTTGAAAGTGTAGGTATCTTGTTCTTGAATATTTCCGCTATCAGCCAGCATAATGGAGCAAAGGTCTCTTGTTGCAGGAGTGCAAAAGATGGAGCCTTTAAATCCAAGCTTAATAATATAAGGTATAAGCCCCGAGTGGTCAATATGAGGATGGGAAAGTAGTAGATAATCAATTTCCGAAGGATTAAATCCTAAGTCTCGGTTAAGAGCATCAGTCTCTAAACCCTTACCTTGAAACATTCCACAATCTAAAAGTATTTTCTTGCCTTTTTGTGTAGTAATTAAATGTTTACTACCAGTTACTTCTTTAGCAGCTCCCAAAAACTCTATCTTCATATCTCTATAGTTTTAAATATAGAGCAAAGGTAATAAAATTTTAAATCTCTAAGTGCTTTTCTCTTATATATTATTATTCAAGAACATTATTGCCTCTTAAAACATACCTTTTAACAACATTGCGAAATCTCCTATAGTAAAGAATTGCAGCAGTTAAGAGTCCAGCTAAGAAACCAGCAAAAATACTCCAAGACCCTAATTCAAAAACAAATCCACAGATATAAGCAAAAGGCAAAGCAACCAAAACATAAGAGATTAAAGCATATTTCATTGGTTTAGCCACATCGTTAATTCCCCTCAAAGCTCCAAGAATAGAAACTTGAGAACCATCAATAATTTGAAATACACCAGCAACAATAAAAAATCCTCTTGCAATTTCAATAACCTCCTCATCGCTTGAGAAAATCATAGCAATATATCTTCCAAAGGCAATAAGAATAAAAGCCATGCAAGACATAGTTAGAAAAGAAAGTTGAAACCCTGCCTTAAACTGGTTGTTAAGCTCCTTCATATTATTTACTCCAAAGGCTTGAGAAATTAGAATTGTAGTTGAGCTTGAAATACCAGCAGCAATCAAAAAGGTTGTTCCCACAATAGTTATAACAATTTGATAGGCAGCTAAGGCTTGAGTTGAAACCCATCCCATCATAATAGTAACCCCAAGCAAAGAGAAAAACTCCAAAAACATTTGTCCAGCAATAGGAATTCCAAGCCTTAATAATTTAACATGATAGAACGTCGATAAGTTGGAAAAAGCAAAGAAACTCAAATATCTTTTGTAGTTAGCCTTAAAATAAAGATATAAAATAAAAGCTATAGGCATTAATATTCTAGAAATTAAAGTAGCCAATGCAGCACCAGTAACTCCCATTTGAGGAAAACCAAACTTCCCAAAGATTAGAAGATAGTTCAAAACAATATTAAGTAAGTTAGTCGAAATAGTTATAACCATTGAAGGCTTAGTGTTTCCCACCCCTTCCATAAATTGTTTAAAAGAAAGGAATATAAGTTGAGGTATAAAGGAGAGAGCAATTATAAAATAGTAGGGATAGCAAATATCAATAACTTCTTGAGGCTGTCCAAAATAATTAAGAAAAGGCATAAGCAAAAGAAGAATGGCCGTAATAACTAAAGATATAATAGTATTTAGAGATATGGAGTTTTGAAGTAATATGGAAGAAATTTTATGTTCTCCTCTTGCATAACTCTGCCCCGTTAGAGGAGTTAGAGCCATAGCAATACCCATTCCAACCACCAAAGCATTATAGGAAACACTCCCTGCAAAAGCAACCGCAGCCAATTCAGTTGTTCCCAAATGCCCCACCATAATAGTATCTACCATTTGCACAAAGGACTGACCCATTGATGCTAAAATAATAGGAAAGGCTAATTGAAAGTTTGTTTTGTAATAAGATTTACTAAGAAACATTTTGTTTAAATAATTTCTGCAAAGATACTACTTTTCCCCAACTTAAATTTTAATCCCTTTTTCATCCAGTCTTATTTCAGAGTAATTAAGTGGATAGCTTTTAAACTGAAAGATGTTTCTGCTGTGCAGTATATATTAATCCTTCTCTACTATTTATTTTTCTTTTTTCTTCCAATAATTTGATATGATTATCTGATTTGTGAATTATAAAGTCTTTTCTTTGAAAAATATCCTTGTAAAAATCTGATTTTAACTTGATTTAATCTTGATAAAGCCTGTTTAGAAGTATTTAAAAAGGGAGTTAATGTTGGTATCATACTATGATGTTCTCGAATTCATGCCATGAATTACTCAGAATCATGGCATGAATTGTTCGGAATCATGCCATGATATTAATGAATTCATGCCATGAATTGGAGGAAATCATGCCATGAATTCGAGAACATGATGCCATGAATTCGACATAAAAACGAAGTTTAAAAAGATTGATGTCCTATGTTTTTAGTTCTATATCTGATTTGCTTAGTTTTATATCTTGT
>DHDW01000026.1:19537-24024 GCA_002399565.1 Bacteroidales bacterium UBA4866
ATATCTTAAGTTATTACTTTTACGTCTAATTTCCTAAGTCTTTAAAGTCTTTATTTATAAATCAAAAGGCTTTTTTGTATGAGAGATTATAAACTTGTGCTGGATTTCTAACGAAGGGGTGAAAGGTTTGTAGATAAAGAATTATTAAACATACTCTATAAACCTACTTCTCCTTTGGGGATGAACATCAAAATAAATTATATCATCTCTTAATAAGCAATTAAGGTCTGTATTTTGCCATATGAGGTTTTTTTTGTATTTTTGGCAATTGAAAATTATAATTTTAACAAGATGCAAACTATACTTATTCTTGATTTTGGGTCTCAATACACTCAATTAATTGCTCGTAAAATTAGAGAGTTAAATGTTTATTGCGAGATACATCCTTATAACAAATTTCCTTCTTTAACCCCAGATGTAAAGGGGGTTATTTTTTCTGGTAGTCCTTCAAGCTGTACTGAAAAGGACGCTCCAAAGATTGACTTAGATGCTTTCAGAAAGAAAGTTCCTGTTTTGGGAATTTGCTATGGAGCTCAATATATGGCTTTAGTTAATGGTGGAGAAATTCTTCCTTCAGAGATTAGAGAATATGGAAGAGCTAATTTAGCTAAGGTAGATTTCAATTCTCCTTTAATGAAGAATGTTTCTTTAAAATCTCAAGTTTGGATGTCTCATGGAGATACAATTTTATCCCTACCTAAGGAATTCACAATAATTTGCTCAACTGACAATGTTGAAAATTGTGGCTATAAGATAGAAGGAGAAGATACTTATGGAATTCAATTTCATCCTGAGGTAACGCATTCCAAAGAAGGAATTGAAATGCTAAGAAACTTTGTTGTTGATATATGCCATTGTTCTCAAGAATGGACTCCAAAGAGTTTTGTTGAAACAACAATTGAAAGTTTGAAACAACAATTGGGAGACGATAAGGTTGTGTTGGGATTGTCAGGAGGAGTTGACTCTTCTGTTGCTGCAATGCTGCTTCATAGAGCAATTGGAAAGAACCTAAACTGTATTTTTGTTGACAATGGACTACTTCGTAAAAATGAATTTGAACAAGTGCTTGAATCCTACAAAGGAATGGGACTTAATGTTAAAGGAGTTGATGCAAAGGATATGTTCTACACAGCACTTAAAGGAATAACATCTCCAGAGGCTAAACGTAAGGCAATAGGTAAAACCTTTATTGATGTTTTCGATAAGGAAGCACATGCAATTGAAAACGTTAAATGGTTGGCTCAAGGAACAATTTATCCTGACGTTATAGAATCTATTTCTGTTAAGGGACCTTCAGCAACAATAAAATCACACCATAATGTTGGAGGATTACCAGATTATATGAAACTAAAGATTGTTGAACCACTTAGAGCATTATTTAAGGATGAGGTAAGATTGGTTGGAGCAAGTTTAGGATTAAAACAAGAGCTTTTAGGGCGTCATCCTTTTCCAGGACCAGGCTTAGCAATTAGAATACTTTCAGATATTACTCCAGAAAAAGTAAGAGTTATTCAGGAAGTTGACCATATATTTATTCAAGGACTTAGAGATCATGGCTTATACGATAAGGTATGGCAAGCAGGAGCAATGTTGTTACCAGTTCAGTCAGTGGGAGTAATGGGAGATGAAAGAACTTATGAAAATGTTGTTGCTCTTCGTGCTGTTGAAAGCAATGATGGAATGACAGCTGATTGGTCATGGCTGCCTTATGAGTTTTTGCAGGAAATATCTAATTCCATAATAAATAGAGTTAAGGGAGTTAACAGGGTAGTTTATGATATTTCATCTAAACCACCTGCAACAATTGAATGGGAATAAATTCAAGACAATAAATTATGAAACGTAGCATTATTTATTTTGTAGTATTTACTTACTTGCTTGCTTTTGGAGGAATGAAAATTGCTCATGCAAAAGGAGATATAAATTCCCTTGTGCCTGACAAAAGTCTACCAATAGTAAAGAAAAGCCTAAATATTGCTATGTTTCTACCTTTATCTTACGATAGAATTTCTGAACTTGATTTCACCAAATTCAATATTGAAGATAAGAAGAGGTTAAAATATCGTTGCTTCGAATACATAACTTTTTATGAAGGAGCAAGGATAGCATTGGACAAATTGGAAAAGGAAGGTTATAGTGTTTCTTTATATGTTTATGATGTAGGGGAGGAGGATGTTGCTGAAATGAATAAGGTTTTACAAAATCCAGAAATGAAAACAATGGATTTGTTAATACCTCTTGTATTTCACAACTGTTTTACTGCTGCTGCTGATTTTGCTCTAAAGAACAGTATTCCTATAATCAATCCGATGAGTCCTAATCCAACAATAGTTGAGAACAATCCTTTTGTTTTCAAAATACAACCCTCTACAGTTGCAGATGTTGAAACAACTGTAAGATATATTAAAAATAAATTCACTTCTCCCAACATAATTGTTCTCTTTACTCCAAAGGAAAAGCTTGTTATGGAAATGTATCAAAGAGCCATTGAAAGAGAAAACTGGACTTGGAGTGGAATTGACTTCAATAAATATCAAAATAGAATATTTGAGAAGATAGATACAAAGAAGGAGAATATTTATATATCAATTGTAGATAAAGGTAACCAGCAACTGAATGAGGCTTATGCCAACACGCTTCTAATGAAGCTAAATAATAATAAAGGACTTCCACCAATAAATCTTATTGCACAATACGACTGGTTAGACTATCCATCATTGGACTTGAAACTTATTCAGAAGTTCAACTTCCATTTCACCTTAAGTTATTTGAATGATTATACTAATCAAAACTTTGTTGAATTTGTAAAAGAATATCGTAAACATTTTCGTCAGGAACCTGACAAAATTTACGCAGCTTTAGGCTATGATATAATGATGTACTTTGTACCTGCCATGCAGCACAAAGGCAACAGTTTCATAACCGAACCCAATGAAGACAGAACAAAGGTTATGATTAATTCTTTTTACTTCGACAGAAAAGACCCAAAGGATGGATGGCAAAATCGCAGGACAGTAGTGTATAAGGTTAGTGATTACAAGATAATATCTGTTGGTAGGTAAAAAAGATTAATTAATAATGAGAGTACGTAATATATTTCTAATAGTTTTATTTTCTTTTTCCATAAATTGTGTTTTTGCTCAAGAGAAAGAAATCAATTACAGTTCCGATATTGAAGGAACATTAAAAGATAATGGAAGAATGATTGTTGTCTTTTCTTCTGCAAACAGTGAAAACATAGTCTTTAATTCCACAATAAGTTCAAGAGGTTCAAAACAGAAATATTCTTTAACCCTTCAATATAGCTTGGATAATAAGAAATGGAATGATGTTAAAGACAAAAGAGGAAGAAGAATTGAGTTTGTTACAAACAGAAAAGCAAGAACTCAAAGCTACAAAGTGGAGCTTCCTTCAGAATGTGAGGACAAAGACACTGTTTGGGTATCATGGAAATCGCAAAGACACAAAGGCAAAGGAAGATACCCTGAATTAAACATTAGAAAAATTAGTATTACAGCAGAGTTTGACAGGTTTCTTGGCAAAAAGCCAGAGTTAAGTGTTAGCCTACGAACAAAAGATAATACAAACAAGAAGGTTGACAGCTTAATTTATAATCACACACCACTTCCTTACACCTATCCACAAACCAAAAGAATAGTTGTTCGAGGTAAATACATTAGAGACGGTATTAAGTTGAGTGTTACTGGAAGAGATGCAAAGTATTTCAAAATAAACAATGATGATATAAAAATTGACTCAGCAGGTTTTGAAATCATTTCCGTAAGCTATTTCCCTTTCAGTGAAGGCAGTCATACTGCAACTTTAAACATAAGAACAAAGAAATTAGATAATCCAGTAACTCTTAAACTCTTTGGCTCTTCAGCAAAAGTGACAGAAGTCAACTACAATTACATAGACGACAAGCCACTTCTGATTATTGATAAAACAACCTATCGCATTCCTGTTTTCTCAGAAATGGATTATCAATTCAAGCTTTCATACGATAAGAATAGAATTGGCGATAATAACATTAGTGTAACTTATAAATGGTATAGAGATAATCAACTTCTTTTTGAAATGAAAGATAAGTTGAAAAACGAAGGAGATGCAACAAACACAAAAGACGATATTCTTTATTGTGTGCCTCTAACCTCCCCTCAATACTCCAACTCTCTTCAAATTGAATTCTCTACAAAAGCAAGTTTAAATATTGATGACCTATATTTTGGTACTCCATCCCTAAAACGAACAGTTTCTTCAGGCAAATGGTCTGATGAAAACATTTGGAGTCCAAAGGAAGTGCCTGTTATGGAAGACTTTGTTTACATATCTCCAAAGCATAAGATACAGGTTGATGATGATGCCGTTTGTTCAATGTTGGTTATGGGTGACAGCTCAAATATAAGTATTGATGCCAACAAGATGTTCTATATCTCAGGAGATATTGTTTATGGAAAAGGCTCTTGGTTTATTGTTCATCAAGACCT
>DHDW01000026.1:24190-32115 GCA_002399565.1 Bacteroidales bacterium UBA4866
GAAAGGATGATAACGAGACTTGGCTGATGAAATACAACACAGGAAAGAAAAGCAAGCTAAATGACTATTGGAGTGAGTATATTGTTGACCCTAACTTTTGGTTAGTGCCAGGACAAGGCTATGCATTGTTTTCAAACAAGCCATTAGATGTAATTTATGAAGGAATCTTAAGTGACAGCAGGGTAAACTACACATTGGAATATTCAGAAAATGATAAATGGAACCTTGTAGGTAATCCTTTCACTGCTCCATTAAGCTCAAAGAAGATATTTGAAGATATTGACCAGAAAATTCAAGGCAATGCACTCTTTTTCTTAGATAGTGAGAATGGAGTTTATAATCCAATTATCATTGATGGCAAAGAAGAGGTTGTTCTTCCTTCAATGCAAGGTTTCTTTGTTGAGAGTTTGAGAGAAAATACCGAAATCAACTTCCAAAGAAATCATCAATATATCCCTAAGTCAGCATCTTATCACTGGTCAAATCATAACTACCTAACCCTAACAATAAGCAAAGGCAACAAAAGCCAGTATATCCTGATGGGAATGGATGATAATGCAAAGTATGGATTTGATAACTACGATGCTCATAAACTCTTTGGCTCATCTGAAGAAATGCCAGAGATATATTTTAAGGTTGAAGGCGAAGAATTGGCAGTTAATGTATTCCCTACCTATCCAGCAATTTTCGATTTAGGATATTACATACCTAAGGAAGCCGATTTAAGCCTTACAATAGGCAATTTATCCATACTTCCACAAGGCATTCTTTTGCTTTTGGAAGATAAAAAGATAAATAAGTTCTATAATCTGTGTACTGAATCTCAAGTTGATTTTGGAGCATTGAAAGGCACAACAGAAGACAGATTCAGATTACATATCATGAAGTCATTGGAAACAAAAACAAAAGATGTTAAACTCAATGATGTTTATGTTTGGGCAGATAAATCTAAAATTATGATTTTTGATACTAAAGAAAATATCTATAGCGTTAAGAAAATAAGAGTTTGGGATAAGAGAAGAAATAATCTTGTTGAGCAGCAATGTGAAAAAGGAGTAACAGTGCTCAATTACAAGTTCCCAAAAGAAAGTTATTTAGTAGATATAATGATTGATGATGTTTGGATTGAGAATATTCCAGTTGAGGTTAAGTAGTTTATTTTTTGTTTTTCTTCTATTTTCTTTGCAATGCTTTTCTCAAGGCGACATTTCTTTTGAGTTACGCAAAGCTTATGAAACAAAAAATGTTGATTCTCTAAATAAGTTTATTCAAACCTATCCCTTAGATACTGTTTATGTTAAGGAGGCAATAAGGATAAGAAATCAAATTGCTTTTGAAAAAGTAAAGCAAGAAAATACTATTGAAGCTTATCAAAACTATGTTGAGCAATATCCCGATGCCATTCAAACCTATCAAGCAAAACAATGGTTAGAAATAAATTTTGCTAAAAACTTACAAGCAAAAGAAGAAAATGATTATCTCTTAGCAAAGCAAGAGAACACCCTTCAATCCTATAGTCAATTTATTGAAAAGTATCCAAGCTCAAAATACTATAAATATGCTAAGGATAAAGTGCATGAATTTCAATTCTCTCAAAATATCACTTCTTACTCTGTTGAAGAAATAATACAATTCCTAAATCTCTATCCCAATCATCCAAAGCGACAATTTCTTTACGACACTCTCCAAAGGCAAACCCTTCGTTATCTATCAATTCAAGGGTTAGAATACATTAATAATAACCAACTCTACAACATAGATATCAACTCTTTCATAAATGAATTTGCTCTTAATAAATCTCAAAGTGCAAATGTGGAAGATTTTGAAACACTATATCATAAATTCCCTTCCCTAAAAACTAATTCAATCCTAAATAAAAAATATAGAGAAGTCAAACAAATAGAAACACTTCTACGCCTAAACTCAATAGACAATAAAACCTATAATAAAAATATAGAATACTTCACAACCATTAAAAGCGATAGGAGTTATGAGCTAATAAATAAATATTTGCAGCCATCAATCAAAACTAAAAAGCTAGCCAATATCAACAAAGCCCTTTCGTCCTTTGAAGAAGACTTTAGAGCCTTGCAATTTAAAGAAATGCTATTTAAGCAGGAGCCACCAAAGCCCAAACTTGGCAAAACCATCCTAAGTCCTGACTCTACATTAAAACTAATTGTTCAATCAAAGACAAACACCTATGGACAAACAGATATTTATATATCCACAAAAGAAAATAATAATTGGACAGAAACCATAATTTTACCAAAGCCAATCAATTCTATTTACAGAGAAGAAAGTCCCATAATCAACAATGATAAAGATGTTCTCTATTTTTATTCCAATAGGCCAATGCAAAACAACAACCTTGATCTCTACATAACCTTCAGAGGCGATACAGCCAACTGGAACGACTGGACAGAACCCCTCAAAACAACAGAAATAGACCTTAAGAACATAAAGAAAAAATATAATAGAGGCTATCTGAAAGATGAGCAAGATAACCCAGTAGAAGCCCTGATATACATTGAAGACAGTCAAACAGGAGAAAGACTATTTACAACCAAATCAAGCGTAAGTGGACAATTTGCCTATCCTAAACAAACAAAGAAAGCCAATCTAATAAGCGTAATAAAAGGCTATGTGCCCAAATACAACCCCGACACCAACAACATAACAATCAAACAAGACAAAATAGAGGACATTTACAGAAAGAACAGACTTGTAGTAATAGAAACCCTGTTTCCACAAGACTCTCCCGACAAACTAAATACCGTAGCCGAAAACTATTTGAAATATCTTGCCCAAAGCTTTGAAGGCTCTAAATACATAATGACAATATCAGTTCATTGTCAAAAAGGATATAAAGCAATGAATGAAGACGACCTTTCATGGCATCAAGCCACATTAATAAAAAATAAACTAATAGCCTTAGGCATAAGCCACCAAAACATAGTAACAGCAGGCTATGGAAACAAAAACAAACTCTTAGGCTGGGAAGACAAAAACAGAATAGAGATAGGGTTTATGCTAATAGGAGGAGAATAAGTTTAATTTACCCCTCAATCCCCTAAAGGGGAAGAAGTTTATACTTAAAGAGTTTAAAGACTTTAATTCCCTTAATGTCGTTAAAGTCCTTATTGTCCATTGAGTCCATAAACAAAACAACTAAACATCTAAAAGATTAAATAAAAAACATTTCCATTAAAGAAAAATTTAGTATATTTGCAAATACAAAACCCTAAGAATAAGTTCTTAGAGATTTAACCCAAAATTCCCCAATAGATTTTAGTAAAAAAAAGATGCACATCTTTTACCCCGAAAGATGTGCATCTTTTGGTATGAAAGATGTGCATCTTTCGGGAATTATCTCCTTGTTTTAATAATTTATAATAAGGTTTTGTGGAAATAACTCCTTGTTTTGTAAAAATATATCCTTGTTTTATTTTGCTCAAATCAAGTAATAATTTTTTCTTTCTTCGTTTTAATTTACAGCAAACAAGGTTTTAGTTTTTGCAAAGGTTTTTATGGTCTTTAAAGTCCTTAAAACTCCTTAAATTCCTTAATCTATTTAGCAATTATTAAAATTACCCCAAAGGGGAGAAATAACAATAAAAAAGAATATTTTATATATTTTTTTATCATTTTTATTCATTTATTCAATTTAATTATGTAAGTTTGCAGTGTTCAAATGAATAAACATTAAAACAAAGAACAAAACACAATGATTAATCAATAAAACCAACAATATTATGAAAAAAACATTATTAATTTTATTTGCAATAATATTTGCAATAAACCTAAACACACAAGCTGAAGACTTTTCAGCAATTTATAATGGAAAAATAATCTATTATAATATAACATCCACAGCATCCCCTCGAACGGTTGCAGTAACATATTTAGGGAGTACTTATTACTCTTATTCTAATGAATATTCAGGAGTAGTTTCAATCCCAGACTCAGTGCTTTATAGTGGTAATTATTATAAAGTTACTTCTATTGGTAATTATGCTTTTTATAATTGTAGTGGATTAACCTCAATTACAATTCCAAACACTGTTACTTCAATAGGTAGTTCTGCTTTTGAAAGTTGTGAAGGATTAACCTCAATTTCAATACCAAATTTAGTTACTTCAATTGGGGGTTATGCTTTTGCTCATTGTGAAGGATTAACCTCAATTACAATTCCAGACTCTGTTACTTCAATTAATAATTATACATTTTATGAATGTACTGGGATAACTTCATTAACAATTGGAAATTCTGTTACTTCAATTGGTGTTAATGCTTTTCGTCATATATATCAAATAACTTCAGTTATAGTTCCAAACTCTGTTACTTCAATTGGTAGTCATGCTTTTAATAATTGTAGTGGATTGACCTCAATCACAATTGGAAATTCTGTTACTTCAATTGGTGATTATGCTTTTAGTAGTTGCACAGGATTAACCTCAATAAAATGTTTAGCTGTAAATCCTCCAAACATTACACCTATTACATTTTATAATATAAACAAGTCAATTCCTCTTTATGTCCCTTGTAATTCTATGTCGAGTTATCAATCGGCATCTTATTGGAGTGAGTTTACAAATCATGTTTCTTTTAAAATTGCACAATTTGTTACTGATACAGTTTGTAGTAATCAAACTTACACTAACTATGGGGCAAATATTAATAATCCTGGTAATTACATATTAGTTAATGGTTGTGATAGTGTAGTTTTAACATTAAGAGTTAGTCCAATATATATAGATACTATATTTGCAGAGATATGTAATAATGACACTTATACTTTAAATGGTTTTAATGCAAGTACAGCAGGTTTTTATACTCAAAACTTACAAACAACAAAGGGATGTGATAGTATTGTTAATCTTAGTCTTGTTGTTAATCCTATTTATAATGATACAATACTTGCTGAGATATTTAGTAATGAAGTATATACATTAAATGGATTTAATGTAAATACTGCTGGATTTTATACTCAAAACTTACAAACAATAAAAGGTTGTGATAGTGTTGTTAATCTTAGTTTGTTTGTTAATCCTATTTATCTAGTAAATCATTACGATACTATTTGTAAAGAACAGATATATAATAATTATGGTTTTAATTTTATTGCTGATACTTCTGGATTATATACTCAGAACTTACAGACAATAAAAGGATATGATAGTATTATAAATCTATATCTTATTGTAAATCCAATTTATAATTACACAATACAAGCTGAGATATGCAGTAATGAAGTATATACATTAAATGGATTTAATACAAATACTGCTGGATTCTATACTCAGAACTTACAAACAATAAAAGGATGTGATAGTATAGTAAATCTTTCTCTTTTAGTTAATCCAATTTATAATGATACAATCATTGCTGAGATTTGTAGTAATGAAATATACACTTTAAATGGCTTTTATGTTAATACTGCTGGTTTCTATACTCAAAATCTTCAAACAACTAAAGGTTGTGATAGTGTTGTTAATCTTTCTCTTTTAGTTAATCCAATCTATAATGATACTATAATTGCTGAGATATGTCAAGGAGAAACTTATTCTCAATTTGGGTTTAATGAAAATATAACTGGTTTCTATACTCAGAACCTTTTAACAACGAAGGGTTGTGATAGTACTGTAAACCTAACCTTAATAATTAATCAACCAGCAATAACTAATTTAACAGCAGAAATCTGTCAAGGAAAAGTTTATACATTAAATGGCTTTAATGCTTCAACAGTAGGATTACATACTTTAAATCTTCAAACCTATAAAGGTTGTGATAGTATAGTAAACTTAACATTAACAATAAATCAACCAGCAATAACAAACTTAATAGCAGAAATCTGTCAAGGAGAAACTTACACCCTTAATGGCTTTAATGTAAATACAGCAGGATTACATACTTTAAATCTTCAAACATATAAGGGATGTGATAGTATAGTAAACTTAACTCTTACTATTAATCAACTAGCAATAACAAATTTAACAGCAGAAATCTGTCAAGGAGAAGTTTATACTCTTAATGGTTTTAATATTTCAACAGCAGGATTGCATACGCAAAACTTACAAACAATAAAAGGTTGTGATAGTACAGTAAATCTAACACTAACAGTTAATCAACCTGCAATAACTAATTTTACCGCAGAAATCTGTCAAGGAGAAGTTTATACTCTTAATGGATTTAATGTTTCAACAGCAGGATTGCATACTCTAAACTTACAAACAACAAAAGGTTGTGATAGTACAGTAAACTTAACACTAACAGTTAATCAACCAGCAATAACAAACTTAACAGCAGAAATCTGTCAAGGAGAAGTTTATACTTTAAATGGTTTTAATGTTTCAACAGCAGGATTACATACACAAAATCTACAAACAATAAAAGGTTGTGATAGTATTGTAAATCTTAGTCTTGTAGTAAACCCTATTTCGTTAACAACTTATTATGATACAATATGTCAAGGAAATATTTATAATGGTTATGGATTTAGCTTTACAGCTGATACCACAGGCAGATACACTCGAAATATGCAAACAATAAATGGCTGTGATAGTCTTATAGCTTTATATTTAACTGTAAAACCAACACCTATTATTCCAGAAGGTTTAGATGTTCAAGTTAGAACAAATTTCATTGAATTAAATTGGCAAGATAATGGGAGCTCTTATGTTATTTATCGTAATAATGATTCTCTTACAACTACAACAATGCCTATTTATTTGGATTATGATGTTGTAAATGAACAGCCTTATTGTTATAAAGTAAAATCAATTAATGGAGAATGTGAAAGTGCATTTACTAATATGATTTGTAAGACTTATTTAGGAATAGACAATATTCAAACAAATAATATAACAACAAAACTTTATCCTAATCCAACAGAGGGAAAAGTAAAATTGGAAATTGAAGGTTTAACCACTGAAGTTGATATTTTGGTTTATGATATGGTGGGTAGGGTTGTTCAAAGGCATAGTTTAAACAAAGGAACAACTGAATTGGATATTGATTTGAGTGGTTATGCTAAGGGGGTTTATTCTATTAGGATAATGAATGATAGAATTAATCAAACTAAAAAACTTATTGTTCAGTAATTTAGTGATTAATTGTTAGTAATTAATCTTTTATTCTAAACGTCATTGCGAGCCGAAGGCGAGGCTAATCGGCTTGCCGCTTGCCATAGCAAGAATCCAGAAAGCAATAATAATCCTGGATTGTTTCGGGCTACGCCCTCGCAATGACGGAAAAGGATGCTTTCTAATTAGATAAAAATTGTACTTTTGCGTGTGATTTAATTTGATTTTAAGAATGAAAAAGCTTCCCAATGTTTGCTTATTGAAACTTTTAAAACATATAATTTATGACAAAGGAAAAGGCGATTAAGGTTTTTATTTCATTTTTTGTTGTACATTTGCGGAGTTCAAAGGAATTAACTTGAATACAGATAATTACTATTATAATTAACCAATAAAAAACAATATCATGAAGAAATCATTATTAATTTTATTCGTAATAATATTAGCAATAAACTTTGGCACCCAAGCAGCAGACTTCTCCGCAGTTTATAATGGGAAAACCATTTATTACAATATCACATCCTCAACATCACCCCTAGGGGTTGCCGTAACTTATCAAGGGAATAGTTATGACTCTTATCCAAATGAATATTCAGGACTAATTATAATTCCTGATTCAGTACAATATAATGGTAATTATTATAAGGTTACTTCTTTTGGTATTAATGCTTTTGCTAGTTGTATTTTATTGACATCAATAATAATTCCAAATTCTGTTACTTCAATTGATTTTAATTCTTTTAAAAATTGTAGTGGATTAAATTCAATAACAATCCCAAATTCTATAACTTCAATTAGTAGTGGTGCATTTGAAGATTGCAGTGGATTAACCTCAGTTAC
>DHDW01000026.1:32297-32438 GCA_002399565.1 Bacteroidales bacterium UBA4866
TCTGTTACTTCAATAGGGAATTATGCTTTTGCTGGCTGTAGTGGATTAACATCAGTAACAATTCCAAACTCCGTTACTTCAATTAGTAATGGTGTTTTTTATGATTGCAGTGGATTAACCTCAGTTACAATCCCAAACTCT
>DHDW01000026.1:32712-36200 GCA_002399565.1 Bacteroidales bacterium UBA4866
TGGATTAACCTCAGTTACGATTCCAAACTCTGTTACTTCAATCGGCATCAGTGCTTTTGAAGATTGCAGTGGATTAACCTCAATAACAATCCCAAGCTCTGTTACTTCAATTGGTAATTATGCTTTTTATAATTGTAGTGGATTAACCTCAATAACGAGCAAAGCAATAAATCCACCTGCTGTTCAAGGTAATAGTTTTTTTGGTGTAACTAAAACTATACCATTTTATGTTCCTTGTAATTCATTAACTATTTATCAACTAGCTGAATTTTGGAGTGATTTTGTTAATTATAAATGTGACCCAATTTCTTTGGAAGATGAAATAAAAATCAATATCTCCACAAAAATTTATCCAAATCCTACATATGGAAATATAAAATTAGAAGTAGAAGGATTAAACTCTGAGGCTGATGTTTTGGTTTATGATATGATTGGTAGGGTTATTCAAAGGTATACAATTAATAAAGTGAATAAGATATTGGATATTAATTTGAGTACTTATGCTAAAGGAGTTTATTCTATTAGAATTGTTAACGAAAGGATAAATCAAACTAAGAAACTTGTTGTTCAGTAATCTATCGGATAACATATCCTAATAATAAATAACGTGCGGCATTACTAATCGGCTTGCCGCTTGCCATAGCAAGAATCCAGAAAGCAATAATAATCCTGGATTGCTTCGGGCTACGCCCTCGCAATGACGGAAAAGGATGCTTTCTAATTAGAGAAAAATTGTACTTTTGCTTGTGATTTAATTTGATAATAAGAATGAAAAAGCGGCCGATTTTATTTGTACTTATTCCTTTGTGTTTTTTAATTATTATATGGGAGAGTTTTTTGCCTTTAGTTTTTGTTCGTAATCATTATTCCAAGCATTATGTCAATGGTAGTGGCTATCAAATTCTTATTAAATCGGATGGGGAGTTAAGAAATAAAACTATAAAGTATAGGGGAGAGGTTATTAGGTGTGTTGATGGGAATTTGCAGCATATTACTGAAGGTGATGTTTTGGTTTATTTCCCTATAAGTGATTCTGTTTTTAATATTAAGTTTGGGGATATTATCCTTACTAACTCTTCTTTAAGACCTATTGAGAATTTTATTGATAGTTCTTCTTTTGACTATAAGAGGATGATGAAGCGAAAGAAGATTTATGATAATGTTTTTCTAAGTAATGCTGATTGGAAAAGGGTTGCTGAGAATCAAGGCAATTTACTTATTACCAAGTCAAGGAAGGTTAATAGGTATTTTCAAAATAAACTTCTTAATTCTAAATTGCCTAAGCAGGAGGCTGCATTGGCTATCGGAATGCTCTTGGGTGAGAAAGAATATATTGATGAAGATACTCAAGAGAATTTTCGAGAGGCTGGCCTCACTCATATCCTTGTTGTTTCGGGAATGAATATTGCCATTATTCTTATTGTGTTGGAGTCGTTTCTTAAGTTTTTTTTCTTTGGAAGGGAAAGGCTTATTCTTGTTCGGAAGATAATTTTGGTTTTAATGGCTTTTGCTCTTTGTTTTGTTGTGAGTCTTACGCCTTCGGCTTTAAGGGTTGCAATTATGATGTTGGCTTTCTTATTTTCCAAGCAGTCTAACAGAGGTTACGATTCTTTAAATGTGTTTTTTGTAACTGTGTTTATTTTCCTTATTTTTGATCCAATGATTTTGTTTGATTGGAGTTTTCAATTTTCTTTTCTGGCTGTTTTCGGAATTATTCTTTTTGCTTCTTGGAAACATAGACTCTTCCCTAAATTTAAGTTTAATTATTTTTTAAGACAGGGAGTTAGTGCTGCTGGTATGACTCTTTCGGCTCAAACGTTTTTGTTTCCTTTGCTTTTATGGCGTTTCAGGGTTATTTATCCATACATGCTTTTGTTTAATATTATTATTGTGCCTTTTATGTCCATTGTGCTTATTACAATAATTCTATTTCTTTTGCTTTCAGATATTGTTTTTGTGGGAACAGTTGTTGAAACTCTAATGCACTGGGAACTTTATTTGCTTATGAAATTAGTGGGTTTAACCGAAGCTCTTCCTTATTCTTCCATTAATATATAAGAGTAATAATTATTCCCCTGACTTTAACCCCTCATTCCCCTGAAGGGGAAGCGACATTTACTTACTTTTTTCTTGATAAAAAAGTAACAAAAAACAAGACTCTTTACAAAAAGCTAAAAATTGCAGCATTGAACTAAAAGTTTATAAACTCGCCTTCGGCTCAAACAAAATAAACTTTCTTCACGCTTTTTGCAAAATGTCGGGGAAAGTGCGTTTAGTCGTTTAAGTGTTTATTTGTTTTCTTCCCCTTTAGGGGAATGAGGGGTAATATAAAAATTACAATTATATCAAACACCTCAACACCTCAACAATCATTACATAGAATCTATTTTAAAGACTGTTCTACGATTCTTTTTTCTTCCTTCTTCTGTGTTGTTCTCGGCAACAGGATTTTTTGCACCATAGCCCTTATACTGAATTCTATCTTGGCGAATACGATTTTTCATTATGTACTCAGCAACGGCTTTGGCTCTGTTTTGGGAAAGTATTAAATTGTCTTCATCCTTACCAATATTATCGGTGTATCCTTCAATTGTGCAACGGATTTTGGGGTATTCATTCAAGTATTCAATAAAGGCATCAATAACTTGCTCTGATTCTTTTGTTATCTCATAAGAATTTGTTGCAAAAAGAATATCTTTTATTTCGTAACCTTCGCCAATTTCAAGAGCTTTTAATTCCATTTTAATTGTATCATTGCTTTCTACAACTTCTTTATTGATTAGCTTTGATTCAAATGCAAAGCCTTCTTTCTTTGCTTTCAAAAGATAAGGCTCATCTTCCAAAATAACCAAAGCAAAATTGCCTGTTTGAGGGTCAATGTCATAAACGGATTGGGTTTTGTCGGATATTTTAGTAAGCTCTAAAGAGGCTGCAAAGCCATCATCGGAGATGTCTTTAACATTACCTCTAAGAATTTTAGCACTTAGGGGTTTGTATCTTTTGTCAAGGTCAAAGGCATATATATCCCAATTGCGATTTCCATTTATGTTGTTAGATGCAAAGTAAGCCATTTCGTTCCCAAGAGTTACATAAAGTCCAACTTCATCGCCTTCGGTGTTGATTGGGTAGCCAAGATTGATGGGGTGCTTCATGTCTTTATCATCAAGCCTGAGGTAGAAGAAGTCGTATCCTCCCAATCCTTTCCATCCTGTTGAAGAGAAATAGAAACTAACTCCGTC
Source organism: Bacteroidales bacterium UBA4866 (assembly GCA_002399565.1). Lineage (GTDB taxonomy): Bacteria > Bacteroidota > Bacteroidia > Bacteroidales > P3 > UBA10566. The sequence continues at coordinate 35,952 of DHDW01000026.1, forward strand.
GGGGTGAAGAAATGGAGCCTTCTCGTTTAATGGAGTGTTTATTTTATTCCCTGCATTTACTGGCCTTCCCCAAGAATTATCTTTCTGCTTTTTAGAATACCAAATATCTAATCCTCCAAAGCCTCCAGCACGATTTGAAACAAAATAAAGTGTCTTTCCATCAGGAGAAATACATGGCTGACTTTCCCAAGTGCCAGGAGTGTTGATGCTTTGACCTAAAGCTTTTATGTCACTCCAATATTCTCCAAG
>DHDW01000026.1:36354-50973 GCA_002399565.1 Bacteroidales bacterium UBA4866
TGGCATACTGTGTAATAAAGCTCTCTATTATCAGCTGTTAGAGTTGCTCCACCTTCGTTATAAACGCTGTTGAAAGGCTCTTCAAGTGGAAATCCCTTGTCGTAATTGCCGTCCTCTTTCTTGGAAGATAAACAGAAAATCTCCTTTTGAACAACATTATCCTTTGCATAAAAAGAATTGTCTTCTTCTTCCTTCACATACATTCTTCTTGTGAAGAATATCTTTTCTCTGTCGTGAGATATGAAAGGGAGAAACTCATCATCTTTGGTGGATATATGTTGAATGGCATAAGGATTAAATTCAACTGGATTAGATTTTGTTTCGGATATGAAAGAAGACCATTGAAGATAGTTGTTAGCTTCATTAATCAAGCTATCGGTTATGTAAGGGTCGTCGAAGGCAAGTTTCTGGAATTTATTTAAGTTGACAACGCATGAATCAAATCTTTCGTAGGTGTAGTCAATTAGTCCCAGATAATAGTATAGCAGGGGATGGGAGTAGTTGGGGCATATCTCCAAAACCTTAGGGAAGAACTTTTCAATTGTTGCATTGTTTGAAAGTCTTGCTCCAATAAGTCCAATAAGAAAATAGGGTGTTGCAAATTCTGGCTCTTTAACTATTAGCTCTCTAAATTGTTTTGAGGCATCATCTAAATTGCCATCTAAATAGGTGTTATAGGCTTTTTCAAAATCTTTCTTAGTCTTTTTATTAATGTCTTCACTGCATGGGTCGTATTCCAGGATATGTTTTTCCTGTGAAAAAGCACTCTGGAGAGAAACTAAAATCAAAAAGAATGCAATGAAGTGTTTCATAACAATAAAAGCTAATAATTGTTTTCCATTTTTTCTTTCAATTTGTCAACCAAAACATCCATAAAATTTTGCAAAGGCTTTTTAACCATCATCGACATCATTGGGTTAATATCTAAATTGAAAAAAGACCTAACCTTTGTTTTTGAGTCATTAATAGAATCAAACTCCCAATTGAAAGTGAAAGGAAAAGGACTTGATATGTCTTTGTCATTAACAATTACAATTGAAGTAAAGGGAGTCTTGTTTGAAATTTCCATTCCAAAATCAGTCAATCCTGTAACCTTAAAAGAACATTTTTCTTTTGTAGCCTTCCAATTCTCCACCTTATCGGGAACAAGTAGAGAGAAATTAGTAAAGTCAGAGAGAAAATTAAAAATTTTCTCTGCTGAAGAATTTATTTCAACTTCTTTGCTTTCAACCTTTGCCATAAGTTTTTTTGTATAAAAAAAGGCGTTAAAATATAACGCCTTAGTGGTTATTAAAATATTTCTATCCGTTCATTCTTTCCTCTGACCACTTCTCTGGATTCATTCTCCATTTGTTCAAAGAAATTAAATCTTCTTCCTTAATATAACTTTCTTCCTTAGCTGTTTCAATTAAGGTGTCATAGTTTGTAATTGTTGCTAAAGGAACATCTTTTTCTTTAAAAGCTGCTTCAGAAATATCCAATCCATAAGTGAAGATTGCTACCATTCCTTTAACGATGCAACCTGCTTCTCTTAAAGTGTCAACAACTTGCAAGCTGCTTTTGCCTGTGGAAATCAAATCTTCAATAACAAGAACTGTTTGTCCTGCTTTAATATCTCCTTCAATTTTATTTGTAAGTCCATGTTGTTTTTCTTGAGGACGAACATAAATAAAAGGTTTGCCCAAATCTTGAGCAACCAAAACTCCTTGAGCAATACCTCCTGTTGCAACTCCTGCAATTACATCAACTTCTGCAAAAATTTCATTTATTTTTGAAACAAATTGTTGTCGAATAAAAGTTCTTATCTCTGGATAAGAAAGAGTTACTCGATTATCGCAATAAATTGGAGATTTTCTTCCTGAAGCCCATGTAAAAGGATTTTCATTATTCAATTTAATTGCTTTAATTTGCAAAAGAAATCGAGAGGCCTGTATGGCTGTATCATTATTAACTTTCATAATGCAAAAATATAACATTTTCACTAAATACCATAGCGTTTGCATAACAAATCAACCGCTTAAAACATTAAACGTTGATGATAAGCAAATTATTGAGTGTGATAAAAATAATTTTCTCCAAATTCCATTTTTATCTCTCTTGGAAGAGAAGCCAAATAAGAAATCAATAATAGTATATGTTGCTGACATAGATGCGTCTATTGTATTTTTACATGTAATAAAAAGCTATGTATTTGTTCAAGCTGCAGGAGGGTTAGTACGCAATCATAATAATCAATTATTATTTATTTTTAGAAATAGGAAATGGGATTTGCCTAAAGGACATAGAGAAGTTGGAGAAGAAATAGACCAAACAGCTTTAAGGGAAGTTAGAGAGGAGTGTGGACTGAATGATTTGGAAATTGTAAGTCAATTGGGAATAACCTACCATACTTATTATATGAATGGACGTCATGAACTTAAAGAAACTCATTGGTATAATATGAAAACCTCCGAAATGGAGCTAATTGCCCAAAAAGAAGAAGGGATTGAAAAAGCTGAGTGGATAGGAAAGGATAAAATTGATGAGGTTGTAGCTGATTGTTTTTTGAGTTTAAGAGATTTATTGGATAATACGGAATTGTTTTAAGGGAGTTTAGTTGTTTATTAGTTTAGTTGATTGTTTTTACGCCTAAACATCTCAACACCTTAACGACTCAACAAACACACTGAGTGTGCTGCAACTCCTTCTTTTTTGCCTACAAAACCGAGATGTTCGGTTGTTGTTGCTTTAATGTTTATATCTTCCAGGTCAATATCCATTACTTTTGAAAGAGTTTCTTGCATTTGAGGTATATAGGATGAGATTTTTGGACTTTGAAGACAGATAATTGTATCAATGTTTTCTATCTTAAATCCTTTTTCTCTAACTTTTTCAATAGTCTCTTTTAATAATATTTTGCTGTCTATTCCTTTAAACTCTTTATTTGTATCTGGATATAAATAGCCAATATCTCTTAAAGAGGCTGCTCCAAGCAATGAATCAATAATAGCATGTATAAGCACATCAGCATCGGAGTGTCCAATTGCTCCAAAAGGACTTTCTATCTTTATTCCTCCCAAGTAAAAAGGGCAGTCTTGTTTTAATTGATGAACATCGTAGCCAATGCCAACTCTATATTTCATTGATTGATTTTCTATTTAAAGTCAAATGAAAGAGATAATCTCAAGGTGTTTTTTAAAGGGTGGTTATTTCCAACAGTTGGAACAAGGTATGCTATATCTAATTGCATAATATTATATTTGAATCCACCACCAAAGGTCATATATTGACGTCCACCTTTTTTAGGGTTTTCGTAGAAGAATCCACCTCTAACATAAAGAAACTTATTGTATACCCATTCTGCACCAGCAGAAATGTTTATTTCTTGCATTTCTTCAGTAAATCCATTTGGAGCATCATAGAATGATTGGAAAACTCCTTGCATAACTCCAACATTATTGTCATAACCTTTAACAATAGCTCTAGTTGAGTCGTCATAAATTGCAGGTGTAGGAACCAATAGTTTGTTGAAGTCTAACAAAAGAGAAAGTGAATTAAACTGATTGAAGTCCATTGTATATCTTCCTCCAATACGGAGATTGGCTGGTTGAAATTCTTTTTGAATGGCTTGAGAGTAAGAAATTTTTGATCCAAGATTAGCAATTTGTAAACCAAGAGCATAAGACTTGTCTTCATTCTCTCCTATTGTTTTTTGATAGTAAAGTCCGATATCTGTTCCAAATGCGTTTGCAGCATGAGTAGAAGTTGAACCAACATTTTGTCCTTGAGTTAAATCAGAACGTATGTATCTTCCAGTTACTGAAGCTGAAAAATTATCAGATAGTTTCATTGAGTAAGCAAGGTCAAGTGCAAATTCGTTTGGTTTAAAGTTTCCTTTGTTTTCTGCATTAACATCATAAAAGTCGATGCTCCCTAAAGAGAAATAAGTTAATGAACCTCCAACTGCACTTCTTTCGTTTATTTTGTAGAAAGCAGAAAGATAAGATAGGTCAATATCTCCAACCAAATCCCTAAGCCATGGAGTATAAGAGAATGAAACTCCTGCTGATTTTTCTGCAAATGCCAATTTAGCTGCGTTATAGTGTATTGAGTTTGCATCAGGTGTTGTCGCAACTCCAATATCTCCCATAGCTCCAGAACGAGAATCAGGTGCAATTAAAAGTAATGGGACACCAGTGCTTATTACTCTTACTCCATCTTCAATTTTTTGACGAAGTATTACATCATTATTGTCTAACGTTTGAGCTTTTAGAGTTTTGTTGCTTATTAATGTTACAACAATTAAAAGATATAGAGCTGTTCTTTTCACTTTTGATATTTTCATTTCTGTTTTTCTCTTTTGTTAAATTGAAGTTTATAAAACGATATAAATTATAGTTTATTATTCTTATCTGAATTTTTTACAGGATTACCAATTTTTTTGATTCAGTGTATTCTTTTCCGTTTTCAGTATTTATAAGCATTCTGTAAATGTAAATTCCTGACTTAAGTTTTTGACCTCCATCAGTTGTGCCATCCCATTGTATTGGTCCTATGGTGTATCCGTTTGAAGGATTATTTACAGGAATTGTTTTAACTCTCATGCCTGCAGTGTTGAAAATATGTATTTCGGCACTTTTGATTTTTGAGCTTTGATTATGTTCTAAAAAGAAACTTGTTGAATTTTTAAAAGGATTAGGGAAGTTTTTCAGATTAGAAAATGTCTCTTCATTTTTACTTATAACATTGAATGTTATGGTTGCTGATGAAGAGAAATTGAATATATTCCATGCTTTTAGGGTTAGAGTGTGTTCTCCTTCGTTTAAAGAGTAGAATGGAAATCTTATGTAACCTTTATTGGCATCAAATTGATCTTGTTCAAAGAAATCATTTAAAATAAATGTGTTGGCTGCATTATCAAGGGTTGCTGTTAGGTCGTGCCCTAATCCACTTCCAACAGTGTTGATTGCAATATTGTCAGAAACAACAGCATAAAGTTCAGGATTTTCATTTGTTATTCCTCCAGAACGGAAATTACTGTCTCCTATATAGAGTTTTACAACAGGTCTTGTTTCAACAATAATTACGCTGTTATCAATTCCTCCAACAACAAACTTATCACAATATCCACCAGCATCAGAACTGTCAGAATATGCATAATAGCTTAATTTTCCATAACCATAATTATAGGCAATGTCTTTTGGCATAGTAAAACTATGAGTGAAGAGTCCATTTTCAACTTTGGTTTTTGATTTGTGAAGGATGTTTTTTTGTTGTTCAAAGTCTAATATAGAGCCATTGTTTTCATTGTCTAAGGTGTAATAAGTACTTGACTTATCAAATAATGTGATTTGTATTTCTCCATTAAAATCTTCCATGAAATTTGAATCAGCATCCATAATTTTTCCACTGATAGTAACATTTGATAATGCTTTTAAAGTGTCGTTTTCAACCTCTGGATCAATTCCATTAATGCTTGTTGTAACTACATTGTATTGAGGAAGACTAATCCTAAGTGCAGGGTCACCCAAAAGAATAACACATCTTTGATCTGAACTATTATTAACATTGTTATTTTTTGTTGCGGTATAAGCTTCTCCAAATGTTCTTGTTTTGTTATTATTGAGAGGTTCTAAAATATTTTGATGAAATAGTTTGTTTACCAGATCATTTGCACTAATAGGTCTTGACGCAGAAATTAAAGCAATCATTCCTCCATTTCTATTATATAAAGAATATTCTGCGGCTGAAGGTTTGTCAACCATATCATAACGTGCAAAAGAGCATGTTGAAGTAATCATAATTGGCAAAGAATTATAGTTAGTCCATCCCATTATGTCGGTAATGGTTATTAATCTTTCACTTGAAAGATGGTCTTCAGAGCCATGTCCAACATAATTAAAAATCAAACAACCTTTTTTCATTTGCTGGTTAATTGCTTTTGATGCATCTGGATAAGTGCTTCCTGAGGAGGATGCATATTGTTTGTAAGCATCAGAATATATTTTGATAGCATTTATTTGAGGTTGTTGAAGTTTGGTTTGTTCAAAAATGTTTTCTACATCTTTAATGAAATAACCATCATTCTTGTCTGCATCATCAGCAGTTAAAACTGAATAATTTCTCCAATCAGTAATTTTATCCTTAGTTAAAATATCTTTTCTCAAAAGGTATCGTTCTGATTTGTCAACCATATTATCAGCTTGTTCAATTGTAGAAACAGGGAAACGACCTATACCAATCTTTAAAGAGTCTCTTAAATACATCGGTAAAAGTCCTTTTGCATTAGGAGAAAGATAGCCTATAAAATCTTCTGCAGGAAAATTATCCTTATCTAATGATTTGTTATTCATTTGATATGTTAAAACAAAATTATTATTATACTTTAAAATGTTCTTGTTGTCGAAGGTTCCATCACCAAATAATAAAACATTTTTAGGATTTTTCCCCTCAGGAAGATATTTATTATAAAGCATCCTTAGATATTCCTTATAAGCTAAAAAATCAGGAGTCCCAGAAGAAAATTCATTATAAACTTGTTCTGTTGTAACAACCTTTGTAGTTAAATTGTTATGCACTTTGTGTATTTCGGCCAAACGATTAGCCTGTTCAAGGAAAATAGGGTGAGTAATTATTACATAATCTGCAGCTTCAGATGCGTGAAGGTTTTGGTTTATAACCTTACCAATTGGCTTTATGGTGTTGAAATTTGAATTATTGTTGAAAACAACAATATCTCTTAAACTATCGCTTAGAAGATTGAAATTATATGTTTTGTCAGTTAAATTGTAATTCCCAATTATTTGAGTAGGATTAATCCAATTTGTTACATCCCAAACAATAACATTATCGTTTTGAACATTTGAAATAACATTATTTACAACTTGATTTGTTCCCAAAAACTCTGTTGTTTTGTATTTTAAAATTGCTGGAAAGGTGTATTGAAGCTTTTTATCATAGTTTACTAATATATAATTCAACCAGCCTTTTGAAAGAGAGTTGCCTTGAAATGTTACACTTACTTTATTATTTGCAGTCTTAATGTTATTAATTGTTCTTCTAATTGTTTTATCATTTGGATATGGTACTCCGTCACTCGTTATTGGTAAAAAAGTGATAGTATCAATCATTGTGTTATTATAGTTAAACACAAATGAAGTTGTAATCTCGCTTTGAGCAGCAGGTTTATACTCAATAATTGCAGGTTTAATCAGATTGTTGTTTCCATCAACTAATGGTGTTCTCAAATCTAATGGATATTCTTCTGTTTTATTAACAATAAATTGTTTTCCCATCCAAAGTGTTCCACTTTCAAAAACATTAACTAACTCTTGTTTTGAAAGAAAATAATCTCTTGTAGAAATTGATGTTGTGTCAGCAACTAAACCTTGATTTGAAATTGAACTAATTCTTTTCTTTTGACCTATTGAGTCGCTAAAAGTAACAAAATAGGAGTATTGGTCAGAATATGGATGAAGATTGAAACTCCAAATATCTTCATTTTTATTATAATCCCATGTTGTTCCTCCTTCTCCATAAAAAATCACATAACCTCCTTGGGAGAAATTATTATTTGGATCGTAAACAAAAATTGAGTTTTCCAATAAGTCGGAATAAGTGCAAAGGGAATTATTTGAAGAAATTGGTCTCCCTCCATTTCCATAGATTGATAATTTAGAAGAATTGATTTTTTCTGCAGGAACACCCATTGCAATAAAATCATTGTAGGTTATTTTATATAACCCAGAAGAGGAGATAGAAAATTTATACCAATCTCCATGTGCCAAAACAGAGGAATCGGGATAACTAATGGATTGAGCATATAATCCACCACTCAATGTCATAAGGCTTATAATAAGCAATTTAATAAGGTTTGTCTTTCCCATAACTTGAAATAGATTCAATTAAATTAATTCAGCAACAATATAAACACAAAAAATTATTATTTATTGTTGAGCGAAAACCAAAACAAATAAAAATGTTAATTATACATTTTAAATCTTGTGGATAATTATTTTTTCATATTTTTGAAACTTAAAGTACAATAATTCTGTATAATGGATTAAAATTCTTTATGCAAGAAATTATTTAATTGCCAATTTTATGCTTGAAAAACAATGATTAAGGAGGTAGAAAGTAAAATTTTACTACCTATCTTATGAATCGTTTGTAATTTTTTTGTAATATTGCCAATTGAATTTATACACTATTAAGGATAAATAAACAAACTGATAATGAAAAAAATCATACTATTTACACTGATAGCATTTATGGCTTTAGTTGGTGAATTAAAGGCTCAAGACCCTCATTTTTCACAATTTTATGCTAATCCACTTTATGTTAATCCTGCCTTTGCTGGTTCAAGCGTATGTCCAAGATTAGGATTTACTGTTAGAGATCAGTGGCCAAGTTTAGGTGCATTTCAAACAGCAACTGTTTCTTATGACCAATATGTTGATTTTTTAAGTGGAGGTGTTGGTGCAATTATTTTGGGAGATAAGGCTGGAGATGCTTTCCGTTCAACTTCATTTTCATTAATGTATTCATTAAGACTTAAATTGACTCGAAAAATAAATATGAATCTTGCTCTTCAAGCTTCTGTCGCAAATAGGAGTTTGGATTTTCAAGGGCTAACATTCGCAGATATGATTGACCCTCGTTATGGATTTATTTATTCAACCCAAGCTCAAGTTCCACCAAGCTTAAGTAATACTTTTGTTGATTTTGCTGCAGGAACAGTTGTTTATGGAGAAAACTGGTATGGAGGTGCTGCTTTTGCTCATTTAACTCAACCAGATGATGGATTTGTTTCTTACAATAGATTGCCTTTAAAAATAACTATTCATGGAGGGGCGAAACTTAACATTAGCAGAGATAAAAGAAGAACAAACGCTTTCTTTGGAGCTCCAATAATTTCTCCAAATATAATTTATAATAAGCAAGGACAATTTCATGACCTTAACTATGGACTATATTTAGATTGGTCCCCTTTCATTGTTGGTGCATGGTTCCGTCAAGGCTTTAATAATCCTGATGCTTTTGTTTTTATGGCTGGAGTTCAACATGGAATGTTTAAAATTGGATATAGCTACGACATAACAGTTTCTTCTCTTTCTAATGTTTCAGGAGGAGCTCATGAACTTTCACTTGGTGTACAATTTAATTGCCCAGAAAAACGTAAGAAGTTAAAATCAATAGACTGTCCTACTTTCTAAGAGAAAGCTGTAACAAAAATTGCTAAACAATAGTATAAGAGAGAAAGTATAAAGTAAAGAATAATAGTAAAAAATATATTTTGTATGAAAAAAAATGCATTCAAAAAGATTTTATTTAGCATAGCAATAGTAACACTACTATTTGGTTGTAAGGGAAACCCTAATGTTTCTGCAACAACTGGATGGAATTATGATGACCCTAATTGGGGAGGATTTGAATCTGCTATGCCTAATGATCAATTAGACCCTAACGGAATGGTATTTGTAGAGGGAGGAACATATGTTATGGGACAAACTACTGATAATGTACGTAAGGAGTGGGATAATCAACCTCGTAGAGCTACAGTTTCATCTTTCTATATGGATGAATGTGAAGTTTCAAACCAAGACTATAGAGAATATTTATATTGGTTGCAAAGAGCATATGGTAATGACTATCCAGAATATGTTAAGAAAGCTTTGCCTGATACTCTTGTATGGAGATCTAAATTAGCTTTAAACGAAGCTTATGTTGAGAACTATTTTCGTCATCCAAACTATGCTGATTTCCCTGTTGTTGGAGTTTCTTGGCTTCAAGCAATTGAATATGCAAATTGGAGAACTGACCGTGTAAATGAAAGAATATTGGTTGATAATGGATATTTGGAATTAGACTTAGATGCTCAAGGAGACAATACTTTTAATACCGATGCTTACTATGCTGGACTATATGAAGGATTGGTTTTAGAAGAAAAGGAAAATTTAGACCCAAGTTCTGAAGGAGTTAGAAAAATTAAGATAGAAGACGGACTTTTATTACCTAAGTTCCGTTTGCCAACCGAATCAGAATGGGAATTTGCAGCTTATGCTCTAATTGGTAACAGCTATGATGAAAGAATTGTTGAAAGAAGAATTTATCCTTGGAATGGCTATCAAGTTAGAACAGACGATAAGAAATATTATGGTGAAATGTTAGCTAATTTCAAACGTACTAAGGGAGATGCAATGGGAACAGCGGGAGCTTTAAATGACCATTGGGAATACACAGCCCCAGTAGCTTTCTATTTCCCTAACGATTATGGTTTATACAATATGGCAGGAAATGTTGCTGAATGGTGTTTGGATGTTTATCGTCCTTCAACAGGTCAGGATGCAGAAGATATTAACCCATTCCGTGGAAATGTTTATATGACTAAGGTTTTGGATGCTGATGGAATGATTTCAGAAAAAGATTCTTTAGGAAGAATTAGCTATAGAGAAGTAACCATTGCTGAAAACATTAATCGTACAAATTACAAACAAGCCGATAACATCAACTATCTTGATGGAGACCTTCGTTCACAACTAACTGACCAATGGAAGAAAGAACAATCAGAAGAAGGTGAAGATGTTGTTGCTTACGAAGAAGACCCAGAAGCACAAGCAGTTTCAGAATCAAATTCAATGTATGAATATGGAGTTTCTTCATTAATTACAGATAAGGTAAGAGTTGTTAAGGGTGGTTCATGGAAAGATAGAGCATTTTATTTAAGCCCAGGACAAAGAAGATTCTTAGATCAAACTAAGAGTACCGAATGGATTGGTTTCCGTTGCGCTATGGATCAAATTGGTTCAAAAAGTTTATACTAATAAATAATAAAATATGATAATGAGTCTCATCTTTAAGGTGAGACTTTTTTTTTGTATCATTTTTTTTCTTAACTTCGCAACTTCTTATGACAAAGAAATACGAGCAAATATTAGAAGATTTTAAAACAAAAAACTTTTCTCCAATCTATGTATTGACTGGAGATGAGCCTTTCTATATTGATGCTTTGGCACAAATGTTTGACTCTTCTCTTTTGGATGAAAGCGAAAAAGACTTCAATCAAAAAGTGCTTTATGGAAGAGACATAACAATGGATGATATACTTTCCAATGCCAAGCTCTACCCCATGATGTCAGACCACAGGTTAGTTTTGGTTCGAGAGGCACAAGATATAGATAAAAAAGACTGGTCAAAATTTGATTCCTATTTCAAAAACCCAATACCAACTACAGTTATAGTTATCTGTTATAAGTATAAAAGCATAGACAAATCTTTCTTGAAGAAGGTTGATAAGGCAGGGACTGTTTTTGAAAGCAAGAAACTCTACGACAGTGCAATTCCTCAATGGATTATTAATTATTCAAAGTCAATAGGCTTAAAGATAAATCCTTATAGTTCACAGCTTATTGCAGACTATCTGGGAAACAATTTAGAGAAAATTGCAAATGAACTATCCAAACTAAAACTCAACCTTAAGCAAGACGAAGAAATTACAATCAACCATATAGAACAATATATTGGAATCAGTAAGGATTTTAATGTATTTGAATTGCAAAAAGCCTTAGCCACAAGGGATGTACTTTCAGCAAATAGAATAATCAACTATTTTGATGCCAACCCAAAGGAAAACCCAATTCAAATAGTATTTCCTTCCCTTTTATCCTATTTCACAAAGGTAATTATTGCATCACAAGTAAAAGACAAAACACCCGATAATATTGCCAAAGCAATAGGCATCAACAAATTTTTCGTTAAAGAATATTTCACTGCAATTAATAACTATAGCTTAGACAAACTCTTTCAAATAGTAGCTCTTTTGAGAGAATATGACCTAAAATCAAAAGGCTTAGACATTGCACCAAATGTTTCAAATGGCGATTTATTGAAAGAATTAGTATTCAAAATAACTCATTAAATTACAATATCCCAAGAACAATTATTTTAACACATTCTCCTATGAAAAAACAATCCATTATTCTCCTTCTAATCTTTCTTTGCATTTCTTTAGTTTCTTTTTCGCAAACAGGAATGATTAAAGGATTTGTTTACGATAAAAAATCAGGCGAGCCAGTAATGTTTTCCAATGTTAGCATTCAAAAAACCACCTATGGCTCAACAACTGACGATAATGGATATTTCGTAATCAACAAAGTACCAAAAGGAGATTATACTATAAGGGTAAGTTTTATGGGTTATGAAGAAAAGTTTGTATCAGTAACCGTAAAAAGTGGAGGAATACTTTCATTGAGAATAGAGTTAGAACCAAGCTCCAAAATGCTCGATGCAGTTGTTATAAATGCCGAAAGACAGGCAGCAAAAACAGAAAGTCAAGTTTCGGTAGAGAAAATAACGCCTAAAGAAATAACACAAATGCCTTCAATTGGGGGAAATGCCGATTTAGCTCAATATATGCAGGTTTTGCCAGGAGTAATATTCACAGGCGACCAAGGAGGACAACTCTATATTAGAGGAGGCTCAGCAATTCAAAACAAAGTACTCTTAGACGGAATGATAATTTATAACCCTTTCCATTCCATTGGACTTTTCTCAGTTTTTGAAACAGACATCATACGCTCAGCCGACATATTCACAGGAGGCTTTGGAGCAAAATATGGAGGAGCCCTTTCTTCCATTATGGACATAAACACAAGAGAAGGAAATAAAAAAGAAACACATGGCAAAGTAGGCTCAAGCACATTTGGAGCAAACATAATGGTTGAAGGACCAATCCTAAAACAAGACTCCTCAAGAGAAATGTCGCTTTCCTATCTTTTTACAGCCAAAAACTCCTATCTCTCTCAAACCTCCAAATCCATCTATTCCTACATCGACGGCTCACTACCCTACGACTTCTTAGACCTCTATGGGAAGCTAACCCTTAGTGGATATAACGGCTCAAAGATAAACCTCTTTGGTTTTAACTTCACCGATAAAGTAAATCAATATAAATCCATCGCCAATTTTGACTGGACAAACAGAGGATTTGGAGCCAATTTCCTACTCCTTCCTGGCAACACCACAGCACTTGTGGAAGGATTCCTTTCCTATTCCGACTACACAGTAAATATGGAAGAAACCACAACCCAAAATGCTAAGTCAAGCAATATTGGAGGATTTAACGTTGGACTATCAGCCACCAATTTCTTTGGAGAAAACAAACTAATATACGGATTTGAAATGATAGGCTCCACAACCAATAGCAGCCTAACAAAGAAAGACTCCCTAACATCCAGAACAACACAAAACACCAACTACTCAACCGAAGCAGGAGTGTACTTACTCTTTAAAGGCATTTGGAAAAAATTCCTCTATGAACCAAGCTTTAGAGTAAACTACTATGGCTCACTAAGCAAAGCCTCATTAGAGCCACGCTTAGCACTAAAATATAACCTAACCGACCGCATCCGATTGAAAGCAGCAACAGGAAAATACTCACAAATATTCATAGACACAAAACCCAACTACGACATAGTAAACCTCTTCACAGGCTATCAGACCATAGACCCTGAAATGATGAATATAGTAACCCAATTCAGAGGCCAAGAGATAACATCCTACCTCCAAACCTCCAACCACTACATCTTTGGAATAGAATTTGACCTAACCCAACGCATAACCCTCAATTTAGAAGGCTACTACAAAACCATGCAAGGACTAATATCCATCAATAGATACAAACTCTTTGAAGACGACCAAGAACACAGCTCTTCAGGCACAAGTCCAAAACCCGAATACCTCAAAAAAGACTACTCCGTTGAAAATGGAGAAGCCTATGGAGTAGACTTTAGTGCAAAGTATGACGATGGAAGACTCTATGTATGGACAGTATATTCCTATGGAAAAGTTACAAGAGAAGACCAAAAGATAGAATACTTCCCACACTACGACAGAAGACATAACATCAACATATTACTATCCTACCAATTAGGATTATCCCGTTCATGGGAAATAAGCCTAAGATGGAACTATGGAAGTGGATTCCCATTCACACCCAACAAAGGAGGACAAGAACTATTGGACTTTCAGTCAGGCATAAACTACGACTACTTATATGCAAATGGCACCCTACAAATGATACTTGGCGACTACAACTCCAAACGCCTACCAGAATATCACCGTTTAGACCTATCCATAAAGAAACGCTTTGAAATAAAACACTCAATCTTAGAACTAAACCTAAGCGTAACCAACCTCTACAACCGCAACAACCTATTCTATCAAGACAGAATATCAGGACAAAGAGTAGATCAACTACCAATAATGCCAAGCTTCGGAATCAATTGGAGCTTCTAATTGATTGCTTTTTCCCTTTGTCAGAATCAGGATTCTTGGGATTACAGGATTAATTGGATTTTTGTTGAGTGGGATTTCTTGCTGAGGCAAGCGGCAAGCCGATGAGTAATCCCACACGTTATTATTATAAGGACTTTCAATCCTTTACAACAGCTAAACAACTAAACCTTTCAACCTCTAAACCCCAGTTTAAAAGTTAAAAATTAAAATTTGCAATTCTCAAAATAAAGTATTGACTAATTAAGAAAAATTTCGTATATTTGCAAATACAAAATCTTAAGAATAAGTCTGTAGAGATTTAATACAAAATTCCCCAATAAAGTTTATTAAAAAAAGATGCACATC
>DHDW01000028.1:0-612 GCA_002399565.1 Bacteroidales bacterium UBA4866
GATAGTACATATCTAATACACTTAAACGTACTTGAGCCCTACATTAACACAATAAATGCGACTATATGTGAAGGAGACACCTATACAGAAAACGGATTTAATCAAAACACCCAAGGAATATATACACAAGAACTACAAACTATGAATGGATGCGATAGTACAATCATATTAGACCTTACAGTTGTTCAATCCTATAATAGTAATATCAATGCCACAATCTGCGAAGGAGAAACCTATTATGATAATGGATTTAATGAAAACACTCAAGGCATCTTTACACGCAACCTAAGCTCATTAGGAGGATGCGATAGCATAATCACCTTAAACCTACAAGTAACAAATTTAAGAGACACAGTCATATACGATACCATATACTCAGGCACAGCCTACACGAACTTTGGCTTTTACAGAACTGAAGAAGGAACCTATTTTAATACCTATCAAATAGGTGAAGGCTGCCCAATGAATATAACTCTCTACTTAACAGTAAAATTTATACCAGAAGTCAATGTATGGTTACCCAATGCGATAACCCCATATGATGTAGCAAATACCGAATTTGGTTACTATACAGAACTACAATACATAGAAAGCGTACACTTTGAAGTCTAT
>DHDW01000028.1:825-32037 GCA_002399565.1 Bacteroidales bacterium UBA4866
TTATATGCATGGAAGCTGAAGTATAAGACAATCTTTGAAGATAAATTATATGAAAAATCAGGCAACGTACATTTAATTTGGTAGAATGTATCTAAATTCTTCTCGTTATTCTGTTATGCTATTAATTCTTTCTCTTAGTTTGCTGATTTGCATACTTAGCTCTTTTGGAAGATGCGATCCAAACAATTCATAGAACTTTTCTGTCCGCTTAAGTTCATTTAACCACTCTTTCTTATCAATTTTCATTAGCTTTTCCATTTGCTCAGATTTAATATCCATACCTTGAGTGTTGATAGCATTTGTTTTAGGTATCTTGCCAATAGGAGAGTTCATAGCTATGTCTTCATTATTGCAACGATCAAATATATAAGCTAAAACTCTTGAATTTTCTCCATAACCTGGCCACAACCATTTACCATTATCCTTTCTAAACCAGTTAACGCAGAAAATCTTTGGTAAGTTTTCTTTTTGAGTTTTTGAGCCAATATTTATCCAATGAGCAAAATAATCTCCCATATTGTATCCACAGAATGGTTTCATTGCAAATGGGTCGTGTCTAAGCTCTCCTACATTAAGTCCAATAACTGCAGAAGTAATTTCAGAACCAATAACTGAACCCATCATAACTCCATGATTCCAATCATTTGCCTCATAAACTAAAGGAATTGTTGATTGGCGTCTTCCTCCAAACAAAATTGCAGAAATAGGCACTCCATTAGGTTCATTATATTCTGGATCAGCTACTGGACATTCAGATATAGGAGTTGTAAAACGTGAGTTGCTTTGGGCACAAGGCTCTTTTGAAGTCTTGTCATAAACTCTTCCTTTCCAATCTAAAGTTCCTTCAGGACAATCATATCCAATTCCTTCCCACCAAACATCCTTGTCTGGAGTTAGACCAACATTTGTGTAAAGAGTATTTCTTTGAATAGATTGATATGCATTAGGATTTGTATCCATTGAGGTTTGAGGAACAACTCCAAAGAAACCATTCTCTGGATTAATTGCCCAAAGACGACCATCTTTTCCAAATTTCATCCATGCAATATCATCTCCAACTGTTTCAACCTTCCAACCAGGAATTGTTGGAATTAACATAGCAAGGTTAGTCTTTCCACATGCTGAAGGGAAAGCAGCTGCAATATATTTTTTCTCTCCTTTAGGGTTTGTAATTCCCAAAATTAACATATGTTCTGCCAACCATCCTTCTTCTTTACCAATAACTGAGGCAATACGTAGAGCAAAACATTTCTTACCTAAAAGAGCATTTCCACCATATCCTGAACCAAAAGACCAGATTTCTTTTGTTTCGGGGAATTGGCAAATATATTTTTCTTCAATTGGACGACATGGCCATTTTATGTCCTTCTGTCCTTCTTCCAATGGATAACCAACAGAATGGATGCAAGGAATAAATCTACCATTTTCTCCCAAAATATCTAAAGCAGGGTTACCCATTCTTGTCATTATTCTCATATGAACAACAACATAAGGCGAGTCTGTTAATTGAACTCCAATATATGATTTATCTGAGCCTAAAGGTCCCATTGAAAAAGGAATAACATACATTGTTCTTCCTTTCATTGCTCCTTTATAAACCTTTAGCATTTCTTCTTTCATAGATTTAGGATCGTTCCAATTATTTGTTGGACCAGCATCTTCGTGCCTATTAGAGCAAATAAATGTTCTACTCTCAATTCTTGCTACGTCTGAATCGTCTGTTTGGAAATAGTAGGAGTTTGGTTTTTTTTCTTCATTTAGTTTGATTGCAACTCCACTTGCAACCATACTATCTAATATGTTTTGGTTTTCTTCCTCAGAGCCATCACACCAATGAATGTCTTTAGGCTGAAAAATCTCTTTCCAATGATTTACCCAATTGATTAATTCTATATTTTTAGTCATAAGAAATATGTTTTTAATTAGAATAATCGTGCAAAATTAGGAAACAAAACCATACAAAACAAAATAAATCTTAATAAATTAGTATTAGAATCATTATTCTCCGATAAGAATGACCTATTATACAATAAGCTTGCACATATAATAAAAGATAGAAACCATCTTTTCTCATCCAATCAATAAATAAATCTCATTTAGTGCCATGATACTAAAATGAAACAAGATTTGGTAAGATTTAAAGTCTATATAAAGAAATAATAATAAGATATATACATGCAAAATTGCGGATTAGGAAAAATTCAAATCAGACATTGATCTCAAAACAATGCGGTTGTTTTGCCAAAACAATGCCATTATTTACCAAAAACAATGCGGTTGTTTCAATAAAACAATGGCATTGTTTTTAGATTGAAAGGAAGTTTGTTTAGAAGGAAACGTTATTAAATAAGTTCAGAAGCTTATTTAGGGATTTCTAAATGGAGTGTACATTATTATGTTCAATGGGAAAGTTTAGAAAACAAAAACCTTAAGCACTTTCTAATTAAAAGAAGTAGGAACTTTATTGATTTATTGTCTTTTTTTTAACTAAAATAATGGAAAAACGATTGAATTTATTACCTTTGCACTTAAGATGAATAATGCAGTACTATATTTATTCCCTACACCAATTGCTGATAATGATTTGAAGTATTCTATTCCTGAAGTTAATTTGGAGCTATTAAATCATTGCGATTGTTTTATTGTGGAGGATTTGCGTTCAGCAAGAAGATTTCTCAAAAAGGCAGGTTATAAGAAAGATTTTGAGGAGGTAGAATTTTTCATTCTTAATGAACATACTAAAGTTGAAGAGATAGAGGATTATTTAGACCCAATCAAAAACGGGAAGAACATTGGTTTGATGTCAGAGGCTGGACTTCCCTGTATTGCAGATCCTGGTCAAATGGTTGTTAGTATGGCTCAAAGCAAAGGGATTAAAATTGTTCCTTTGGTTGGAGCATCTTCTTTAATGATGGCACTTATGGCTTCAGGCTTTAATGGTCAAAACTTTGCTTTTGTTGGATATTTGCCAGTTGATAAGACTCTAAGAGCAAGAAAGATTAAAGAATTAGAAGCAATTGCCATTAAAACTAATCAAACACAAATATTTATTGAAGCCCCTTATAGGAATAATCAAATGTTGGAGAGTTTGACTCAGAACCTCAATCCTAATACTTCTATATGTATTGGAGTTGATATTTCAATGACTTCAGAACAAATAATTACCAAAACTGCCAATGGCTGGAAAAAGACTAAAATTGATTTGAATAAAAGGAATACAGTTTTTCTTATCTATAGATAAAATAAGATGAATAAACCACTTGCAGCATATTTACGCCCCAATTCATTAAATGAATATATAGGTCAAAAGCACTTAGTTGGAGAAGGTGCAATACTTAGAAATGCTATAGAAAGTGGAAATATTCCTTCAATGATTTTGTGGGGACCTCCAGGTGTTGGAAAAACAACTTTAGCTAATATTATAGCCAATAGACTTTTTTGTCCTTTCTATTCTCTTTCAGCAATCAATTCAGGAGTTAAAGATGTAAGAGAAGTTATAGAAAAAGCCAAGCAGGGAGATAGGGCAATTCTTTTTATTGATGAGATACATCGTTTCTCCAAAAATCAACAAGACTCACTACTTGGAGCAGTTGAGCAAGGAATAATAACATTAATTGGAGCAACAACCGAAAATCCTTCTTTTGAAGTAATTACCCCTTTACTTTCAAGATGTCAAGTCTTTATTCTTAAAAACTTAGAGAAGGAAGATTTGATGCAATTAATTGATAAAGCCATTGAATACTATAAAGAAAATGAGAATAGAGCAATTGATGTAAAAGAAACTCAATCTCTAATGCGAATAAGTGGTGGAGATGCTCGAAAACTTTTGAATGCAATAGAAATAGTAGTAACTCAACTTGGAGAAGATACAATAATTACTAATGAAAAGGTTTCTTACATTATTCAACAAAATCTTTCTTCCTACGACAAAAAAGGAGAGATGCACTATGATATAATTTCTGCTTTTATAAAAAGTATTAGAGGCTCTGACCCCAATGCAGCTGTTTATTGGTTGGCAAGAATGGTAAACTCAGGAGAAGATGCATTATTTATTGCAAGAAGAATGGTTATTTTAGCCTCCGAAGACATTGGAATGGCTAACCCAAATGCATTGCTTTTAACCAATGCTGGCTTTGAAGCAGTAAATAAAATTGGGTATCCTGAATGCAGAATAATTCTATCTCAAATGGCAGTTTATTTGGCAACCTCTCCAAAGAGCAATTCAACCTATATGGCAATAGGAAAAGCATTAGCCATTGTTGAAAAAACAGGAGATTTGCCTGTCCCACTTCATTTAAGAAATGCACCAACCTCACTTATGAAAGAAATTGGATATTCCAAAGACTATAAATATGCTCATGATTACGAAAATAATTTTATCCCAATGCAGTTTATGCCAGATGGTTTAATAGGGGAGAAACTTTATGAAACAGGTAACAATCCAAAAGAAAAAGAAATACTTAAGCATTTAAGTATGATGTGGAAAGATTATTATAATTATTAGTTATGAATGGAGAATTAAGAGTTTTATTTCCTCAAGTAAAAACAAAAAATATATTTGTATTTGAAACAAAGCTTTTTTCTCCCGAAGACAAGCTTATAATGGCTCCAATGCAAAATTTGACAGGTTATTTGTTTAGAAATGCCTATGATAAGCTTTTCCCTAATATTATTGATAAAGCCATAACCCCTTTTATTTCTATTACGCATGGAAGTAATAGTTTTAGCAAAAGGAAGTTTAGGGATGTTTTGAAAGAAAATAATACTTCTAATTTAGAAATAATTCCTCAAGTATTGGGAAACGATATTAATGCAATGATTGAAATTGCAGAAGCTCTTTTCTCTTTGGGTTATAAGGAAATGAATTTGAACTTGGGTTGCCCTTTCGAAAGAACTCTAAAGAAAGACAGGGGAGCAGGACTACTCAAAGACACTAAAAGAATAGAAAATATAATAGAAGGAGTTATAAATAGAATTCCAATTAGCTTATCTCTAAAACTTCGTCTTGGAGTAGAAGATACAGAAGATATTTATAGACTAATTCCAATCATTAATTCCTATCCAATCAAAAACATAATTATTCATCCTCGTTTGGCAGTTGATAAATATGAATCAGAGGTCAACTTAAATTGCTTTGAAGATATAATTCCTAAAGTAAATAAAAGAGTTGTTTATAATGGAGATATATTTTCAAGGGAAGATTTCAATAAACTAAAACTTCGATTTCCATCAATAAA
The DNA here is from genome assembly GCA_002399565.1 of Bacteroidales bacterium UBA4866. Classification (GTDB taxonomy): domain Bacteria; phylum Bacteroidota; class Bacteroidia; order Bacteroidales; family P3; genus UBA10566. The sequence continues at coordinate 6,063 of DHDW01000028.1, forward strand.
TGACTGGATGCTTGGAAGGGGCTTAATAAATAATCCACTTTTGCCATTTGAAATTAAATCCAACGAATATTTTCAAAAAGAAGAAGGAATGATTGCATTGCATGCAGAGCTTTTGAAAACTGCTACATCAGTTAATAAGATGAAAGAATATTGGAGTTATTTTTCAAAAGGCTTAAATATTGAAGCGGATAAATTATCTATTATATATAGTTGTACAACATTAGAAGAGTTGGATAAGGAGGTTAGAAATATAATCAAAGATATGATAAAAGAATAAGAATTTCACTAAATACAAAGCTATATGGAGATATCACCAGACAATATAATATTAGTTGCAGCGATTTTAATTTTTATTAGTATTATAGTTTCTCGAGCAAGTTCTAAATTTGGAATACCAACCTTACTTATTTTCTTGATTGTAGGAATGCTATTTGGGAGTGATGGTCTTGGAGTTCAGTTCTACAATGCAGAATTGGCTCAGTTTATAGGAATGATTGCATTAAGTATCATCCTTTTCTCGGGAGGGATGGATACTAAATTGAAAGAGATAAAGCCAATAATGTATCAAGGAATTGTCCTCTCAACTTTTGGGGTTTTAATAACGGCTCTACTTACAGGATTTTTTATATTTTGGATAACAGGCTTTGAATTTACCAATGTAAAACTTCCGTTGGCAACAGCACTTCTTTTAGCTTCAACAATGTCATCAACCGATTCAGCTTCCGTATTCAATATACTCCGTTCTCAAAATATTAAACTCAAATATCATCTTCGCCCAAAATTGGAATTAGAAAGTGGAAGTAATGACCCAATGGCATATATGCTTACAATTGCACTAATACAATATATATCTTCTTCAAGCATTGGTATAGGAAATGTTATAGGAAGTTTCTTTATACAATTTTTAGTTGGGGGTGCAATAGGGTTTGCAGTTGGGAAATTATCTGTTAAGCTAATAAATAAGGTTCAAATTCCATATCCTTCACTTTATCCTCTTTTGTTGTTTAGTATAATTCTATTCACTTTTGCCATAACTGACATATTAAAGGGAAATGGATATCTTGCTGTATATATTGCTGGTATAATTGTTGGTAATAATAAGATTGTATTCAAAAAAGAGATATCATCATTTTTAGATGGACTCACAATGTTTGCTCAACTAATTATGTTCCTTTCTTTAGGACTTTTAGTCAATCCAAGTGAGATGATTTATCTACTTCCAATAGGTCTTCTTATAAGTGTATTTATGATTTTGATTGCTCGTCCAGCCAGTGTTTTCTTGTGCCTCTTGCCTTTTAGAAAGGTTGATTTCCGTTCAAAAACCTTTATTTCGTGGGTAGGACTTAGAGGAGCTGTGCCAATAATCTTTGCAACATATCCAGTTGTAGCTAATATTCCATATTCCAATTATATTTTTAATATAGTATTTATTGTTACTTTAGTTTCTTTGGTTGTTCAGGGTATGACAATAACAAGCGTTGCAAAGTTCTTGAAATTAGACCTTCCTAATAATAATAAACCAAGTGATTTTGGAGTTGAAATTCCAGAAGAGTTGAATGTTCATCTTAAGGAACTTCAATTAACAAAGTATATGCTAAAGAAAGGGAATAATCTAAATGATATGGTTCTTCCAGAAAGGACTTTGGTTATAATGATTAAGAGAGATGGTAAATTTTTAATTCCTAATGGTCAATTAGAGTTAATTGAGAATGATATTCTTTTAATTATTTCTGAAGATGAACAAGAACGATTGATTGACCAATATAATCATCCAATTGAGGAATAAATGCTAATATAATATAGTTCGAGATAACATATCCGCACAACGGAAATAAATCACCAATAAATTATAGATAATTATGAAGAAAATATTGTTTTTATCTCTTATGTTACTTTTAAACTGTTTTGTTTTGTTTTCTCAAAACTCAGAGTATTTTAAAGGTAGAGGTTATTATGGCTATGCATTTAATAAGGATTATTTTGTATTTATGTCAATAGAAAATCAAAAAAAAAGATACACTCCAACAAAACAGGATATTAAACTTTGTGAAGAAATTTTAAAAAGCCACATTGATCAATATCTTTCAGACTTAAATATATGTACTTCAATATCACGTAAAACTCTTAATAAATACGCTCGTCAATATGTTGGGTTTATCAATAAAGATGGAGATATTATTATTTGGATAAATATGTTGTATAAAAGAAGCCAAACAAAAGCAGAGTTATCGAAGAGAGTAATTTTTAGTTGTGATGGAGGAGATTCTTATTGGAATATTTATGTGAATATTACTAAAAGATATCTATATAAACTTGAAATTAATGGCGTAGCGTAGTATCAGATTTGGAGTTGATGATGTATGTAATTAAAACATTCAAATCATTAAAATCCTTTACAAAATAGGCAGAACAAAATTCTGCCTATTTCTTTTTTCAGAAGCTAAATTATAAATAAGCATAGAGTAAATTAGTAATTTAGCTAAGGGCAAACTTTAGTTTTGCTATGGGTAAAATTATAGATTGGCTATAAGTAAACCTTAGTTTTGCCATGAGCTAATCTATAGATTGACTATGAGCTAATCTATAGTTTAGCTATGAGCTAAGTTATAGTTTATGTATAAGCTAAGTTATAGATTAGGTATAAGCTAAGTTATAGATTACCTTTCCCACACAACGGAACGATTGATTAACCAATATAATCATCCATTAGAATAATACCATTCTTCAATAAATCAACATTTCAAGTTGTGTTTTTGTTCCAAATATAAATTATTATTTATATTTGCCTTTTCAATTTATATTTTATTTTTTATGAATAGAGATAGTTTTATTGCTAATATTGAAGAGAGCTTAAAGAATCATTGGGATTACCCTGCTCTTTCTGACTATAAGGCTGAGCCGAAATATTATTCTTTAGTTGCAAAACAAATTGCAAAGGCTCATATATTTTTTGAAGAATGTGGAATTAAAAAAGGAGATAAGATTGCTCTTTGTGGTAGAAATTCTGCTAATTGGGCTATAAGTTTCTTTTCTATCATTACCTATGGAGCTGTTGCTGTTCCAATTTTGCATGAGTTCAAACCAGAAGCAGTTCATCATCTTGTTAATCATTCTGAAGCTAAATTACTCTTTGTAGGAGATGTTGTTTGGGAAAGTTTAGATGAAAAGAAAATGGAAGGATTAAATGGAATTATTCTTTTGACCGATTTCAGTTTGGTTTCTTCTAATTGTGCTCCTTGCAAAAGAGCATTTCAACGAATAGAAGAAAGGTTTCAGAAGAAATATCCAAAAGGATTTCGTAGAGAAAATGTTAACTATGGACGTGAAAATATAAATGATTTAGCCATTATCAACTACACTTCAGGCACAACATCTCTTTCAAAAGGAGTAATGATACCCTATAAAGCCATAAATTCCAATCTTCTTTTTGCCACAGAAGAATTACCAGAAATGACAGCAGGAATGAATATTATTTCAATGCTTCCTATGGCACACATGTATGGAATGGCTTTTGAGATAATCTTTGAATTTATGGTTGGAATGCATATTCATTTCCTTACACGTGTTCCAAGTCCAAAGATTATTGCAGAAGCATTTGAAAGTGTTAAACCAGACCTTATTATTGCAGTACCATTAATCATTGAAAAGATATATAAGTCTAAAATAAAACCAATGATTGATAAGACTCTAATTAAAATATTACTGAATACTCCAATTATTGACACCATAATTAAAAATAAAATACTTACTTCCATAAATACTGCATTTGGAGGCAAGTTCAATCAAATAATAATTGGAGGAGCAGCCATTAATCAAGAAGTTGAAACATTCTTTAAAAACTTAGGATTAAGATATACCATTGGATATGGAATGACAGAATGCGCTCCAATTATAACCTATTCCAACTGGAAAACATTTAGACAAGGTTCTTGTGGGAAAGTTACTCAAAGAATGCAAATAAAGATTGACTCTGCTGACAGTGAAAATATTGTTGGAGAAATAATGGTTAAGGGAGATCATGTTATGATGGGATATTATAAAAATCCTGAAGCAACTTCTGCAGTACTTTCTGAAGATGGTTGGTTAAGAACAGGAGATTTGGGACTAATAGATAAGGATGGTTATCTTTTCATTAAAGGAAGGAGTAAGAATATGATTCTTGGAGCAAGTGGTCAAAATATTTATCCTGAAGAAATTGAAGATAAACTAAACTCAATGGAATATGTTATGGAAAGTATTGTTTTGGAACAAGAAGGAAAGTTAGTAGCTATGGTTTATTTGAATCAGGATATGTTAGACAAAGAAAAGATAGATATTGTTCACTCAAAGTCAATAATTAGAAAAATAAAGGAAGAGTTAAACAAAGAACTTCCTGCCTATAGCCAAATTTCCTATATCTATCTTCAAGAAGAAGAGTTTGAGAAAACCCCAAAACGTTCCATTAAACGTTACCTTTACACCTCAACCATTCTAAATAAGAAACCAATAGAATAAAATAAAAACAGCTACCAAATTCTTGGTAGCTGTCTTTGGTTAAATCAACTAATAAAAGGTTTTATTTTATTAGTAGTTTAGAGGTTGAATTTCAAAATAAGCTTTAGGGTGTTGACATGCAGGGCATTTTTCCAAAGCTTTCTTTCCAAAATGAACATAACCGCAGTTTCTGCAATACCAGAATACTTCTTCATCTCTTTCAAAAACTTTGTTTTCTTCAACGTTTTTCAAAAGTTTCAAGTAACGGTCTTCGTGCATTTTTTCTACTTTAGCTACATTTTTGAAAGTTGCAGCAACCTTAGGGAAACCTTCTTCTTCAGCAATGCGAGCAAACTCAGGATAAAGATCTGTCCATTCTTCATTTTCTCCCTCAGCAGCAGCCTTTAGGTTTTCAGGAGTTGTGCCAATAATTCCTGCAGGATACATTGCAGTAATCTCCAACATACCTCCTTCAAGATAGCGGAAGAATTGTTTAGCGTGTTGTTCTTCTTGAATAGCTGTTTCCATAAAAATAGCAGCTATTTGTTCATAACCTTCCTTCTTAGCTTCCTTTGCAAAGAAAGTGTAACGGTTTTTTGCTTGAGATTCTCCAGCAAAAGCCTTCAACAAATTTTGTTCTGTTTTTGTTCCTTTAATGCTCATAAATAATATTTTTTAATAAAGTGAATAGCCAAATTTTGAAAAGCAAATATATAAAAAATACAAATATCTTCCAAATTATATTTGAGAAATCTATTTTATTCTAAATTTGCAAAATTAAAACCCTATGAACATGAAGAGAATATTAATTTTAGTTATTGCCATACTAATTAGCTCCAACATACTTTATTCACAAAAAGTATATGACGAAACAAAAGACGGAGATAAACAACTGCTTGAAGCAATTGAAACAGCCAAAGCAAATAATAAATATGTATTTGCAATGGTTGGAGGCAATTGGTGCAAATGGTGCTTGATGTTTAATGAATTTGCCAACACCAACCAAAACGTGAAGAAAGCCTTAGAAGATAATTTTGTCTTTATACATATCAACTACTCCAAAGCCAACGAAAATCCCAAAGCAATGAAACGTTTGGGCTACCCCGAAAGGTTTGGTTTCCCCGTTTTTGTAATCCTTAACGAAAAAGGCGAAAGAGTCCACACCCAAAACTCCGCTTACCTTGAAAAAGGCGAAGGATACAGCGAAAAAGAAGTAGTTTCATTCCTAAACAACTGGACAAAACAAGCGGTAACTATACCAAAGAAGAAATAAATTTTTTTTGAAAGATAAAACCTGCTTTGAGGAAAATTAATCGTAAGGGAAGAAACCTGTAATTTTATATTCTCCTTTGATTTTTTCAATGATTAGTGAATATTCAGCAAGAAAATAAATTTCATCAACATTATATAATATCCAACCCTTAGTTGATTTGTCCAAAGTACTTACATAAAACCATTCCCTATTGCCATCAGTTTTGTCTACTTTATAATGTTCTTTCTTATTATAGTTTATGCAAAGAACATCATAACTTAATTTTCCAACAAAAGAAGATTTTTTATTTGGTCTTTTATATACGGGCACATTTTCTTTAATACATATCATAGTAAAGTATGGGTCAAAATCGTAATATGGGTATTTCTTATAAATTGGTTCAAAAAGTTTAGTTGAAGTTGTATAAGGAAAGCGAAAAGACATACTATCTTGAGTTGATTCAGTAACACCGCCTTCTTCAAATACGCCTCCCATATCAATAATTCTTTTCATCAATCCCCAAACTAATGAACTGTCTGGTTTTTCAAGTTCCCAAGTTTCAATAAATCCTTGTTTTCCATATATACCTCCACCAAAGCTTGAAATAATATTTTCATCAAGCATATTGTATAGCTTAGAAGTATCTTTATTCATTATGACTTCTTTTAAAATTTCAACGAATTTGTAAAGAGTAGAGTCTTGTCTGCTTTCGTCAACGGGATAAATTTTGAATTCAGTTTTTTGACCATAAGACAAGTTAGTCAATAAAATAAAAAATAATATCAAAGTATTCTTCATCATCTTCTCTATAGTGAGGAATTTCTTGCTTTGCAGGCTACAAGTTAATAAGTAATTCCTCATTATATTATTATTAGTATTTTCAATCCGATACTTATTCATGACTAACTTTTTAATTGTTTTTTAAAGTCCAAAGTTAGGGAAATATTTTTATATATTCTTAATTCTTCTCTAATATCTATTTTCCTTTATCATACGGGATTACAAATCCCGCAAGACGAGAGTTTTATTAATCCTTATATAATTTTCTCAACTCAAGATATAAATTCTTTAGAATAGGGAATAAATTTCTTTTTACTTGATTTAATTTTTGTAAGGTGGCAGGATGTTGTGTGCATCCTGCCACCTTACACTATACATCCTGCCACCTTGCATACTACATCCTGCCAGGATGTAAAATTTATACTTGATTTAGAGAAATTTTTATCCTATGTTAGCAATTTTAAATCAAGTGTTTGAAGATTTATTTCAGTCTTTTTCTAATTTTCTATTCTATTTTAAATTATTTTTTGTATATTTGTGGAAATATTGTTTAATTTAAAAATATAAAGTTTATGAGAAGGTATTATAGCGTTAGTGCTAAAAAATTTATTGACAAGGATGGTCAGGAAGTAATTAAGTATTATCCTAATGCTGTTTCGGCTGGGCATTTTAGTACGGAAGATATGGCTAAGGATATTTCTGAAGCTACAAGTCTTTCGGAGCCTGATGTTGTGGGTGCTTTGAAAGCGTTTTCAATTGTTTTGAAAAATAGGTTGAAGTTGGGTTATAAAATTAAGTTGGACGGAATAGGAACATTCAGTCTTTCTGTTACGGGTGAGCCTTGCGACTCTGAAAAAGAATGCAAGCCTAATAAGGTTAAGGTTGGTAAGATTACTTTTAAGGCTGAGGCTAAATTGAGAAAGGAAATGGTGGGTATAAAATTCTACAAAACTATTAAGAAACGAAATAGGAAATAAAAAATACGTTATTCTCTTTTTCTGAATAGCTATTCTTTATTTCCTGCCAAAGTCTGCTGGAATTTCTCCCCATGTTTCTGTATGCCACTTTAGGATTTGGGTTGTGTAGGTGTTTTCTTGAAGCCATTTTTCGGCTCTTTCAATGTATTGGAATAAATCTTCAGTCTTTTGGTTGCGTTCAAGTTTGGTTTTGCATTTTTTTTGCTTAACCCATTTCATTGCATTTACGCTATCGGTGTAGAGAGGTAGGTTGAGGTTGTGGCGTTTGAGGTAGGAGAGTCCGTGAACCAATCCTAAGAATTCTCCAATATTGTTTGTTCCACAAGGATGAGAGTAGTGGAAGAGTTGTTTTTTGGTTTTGGTGCTTACTCCTTGGTATTCCATTTTTCCAGGGTTGCCACTGCATGCTGCATCGGTTGCTATGCTTTCCATTATGGGAGAGCCTACATTGGAAATTAGGGTTTGTGTTGGTGTGGAGTTCTTTTTATTTGCATTTGCGTATAGATGTTTTTCTGCTTTTTCTTTAAATGCAAATTCTGCTTCTGTTTTGTTGCTAAATGATTTGTATTGTGCTTGAGCAAATCCTTTAATCTGTTCTTGGCACTCTTGCCACGATTCAAATACTCCTTTTTTATGTCCTTGCCAAACTACATAGTATTTCTGTTTTGCCATTAATCTTTTTTCTTTCTCTTTAAATTTGCTCTACCTTATTAGTGTTATGTCTCCACTCTTTTTGAATGTTCTGCCAAGTCCGCATTCTATTTCCAAACGATAGAAATATACTCCTGCAAGACAATCTTGTCCTTTGAAAGTTCCGTCCCACGCTTTGTTTTTATCTGTTGTTGCAAATACTTCTTCACCCCAACGATCAAAAATAATAAACTTAATTTTCTCTATGTGTTCTCCACTTACCATTATAACATCGTTTTTACCATCGGAATTAGGTGTAAAAACATTAGGGATAAATATATTGGGCTCGCCACAATTAATTACTTCCACTTTAATTCTTATGCTGTCAGTGAAATCGCATCCATTTCCATCGGTAACAAAGACTTGATAGGTTATGGATTGAAGTGGTGTTGCAATTACTCTTGCTAAGTTTGGGTTATAAATATATGTTGATGGAGTCCATAGATACGTTAAGCCTGGATATTGAGTTACACTCAAAGTAATTACTTCCCCATCGTAAATTTCTGTTTTTGATGCTTGAATTTCAAAGTCACGGAATATATCTAAGTTAACTATGGATATTGTGTCTGAAGATTTGCATCCATAGGTGTCGGTTGTTTGAACATTATAATCTCCAACGCAAAGGTCTGTTATGGTTTGTGTTGTGTCGCCAGTACTCCAAATGTAAGAATAAGGAGCTGTTCCTCCTCCAACATTAGCCATTATCTCTCCTTTGCAAGCTTCAATGCAGTTGAGGTCTTTTTTTGTTAGAATGGTAATGAAATTAGCCTCATTAATAATGCTTATTGTGTCGGTAAGTGTACAGTTGTTTGCATCAGTTATTGTAAAAATATAGTCTTTTGAGCAAAGATTATTGATAGAAAATTGAGTTTGACCATCTTCCCAGAGAATTGAGTAAGGAGAAGTTCCTCCCAAAGGATTAATGTTTATTTCTCCAATGCAGATTCCATTACATGGGTTATTAATCTTATTGGATGAGTAATTTAAAGCAATTGGTGTTGAGATTGTAAAAGGAAGGGTTGAGTTACAACCTGTGGCTTCAGTAACTTTAACCCAGTAGTTGTTTGGAGAAAGTCCAGAAATTGAACTTACTCCAGTTTGTCCGTTGCTCCACTCATAAGTATGAGGACTAATTCCTCCACTAATAATGGCAGTAGCCTCTCCATCATTATTTCCTAAACAACTTATGTCGGTTGTTTGAACAGTTAAGCTTGTTCCATTAAAGCTTATCCAAACACTGTCTAATCCAGAGCATCCGTCTTTCTCAACCCAAATATAAATATATTGGCTTTGGGTTAAATATACTCTTGTTTCATTGTTTGTTGTGTCAAGATTAATTAGAGAAGAGAAGTCTCTTGAAGAAGAAAACTTATAACAAGAGTAATGTTGTGCAGGAACTATTAAATCAATAGGGCTATTGCAAGTATGTATGGAGTCTTGAATATCAATTTCTAATTCTTTAATATAAACCCTTTGGTAAATGGTATCCCTACATATTCCATCTGTAAGAATTAATCTGAAATCTGTTGTTTGATTAATGATTGCGTATGGATTAGATATTGTTGGGTCTGTAAGAAGTTCTGCTGGAGTCCATGAAAAGGTTAAATTGCTGTGAGCTATTGGAGGAATGCCAATTTGAATTGCATAATTGGGGCATGTTCCAATTGAGTCAATTTCTCTTGAAGTATTTCCCAAAACCAAAATAGTATGTTTCATTGTGTCAGTTGTAACACATCCATTTTCAAAGTTTGCTATTAAAGTAATTTCATAAAGTCCACTTGTATTGAAGGTGTGAGTTGGATTTGTGTCATTTGACATAGTTCCATCGCCAAAGTCCCAAATAAAGGAAGTTCCTCTTCCGTAGTTTTGAAAGTTTATTGTTTGAGGAGCACAACCAATTGGAGGAAATCCAAAATCAGCCACAGCATAATCTTCATGAACATTAAATTTAAATACAGCAGCATTGCAATAACTTGAACGGTTTCTTGGACCATAAACATTTGAAGGATATGTTGGGAAACCTTGATTTCCACCACATCCAGCACAAGCTGCTTGGTAAACTGTGCTGAACTTGTCATAACGACTTGTACCTCCATCAACATGGTCTGCAATTCCATTGGCTCCAAAAAAAGTTGCGTATTCCAATGAGGAAGCATCGGAAGCAATAGAAATTATATAGAAATCTCCTCCGTCAGTTGTTGGCATAAAAGCATTTGAACTTGTTTGCATGTTACTTGTAGTTAAGTTTCCCATGCCTCCCCAGCCAGTGCAATAAATTCTTCCACAAACATCAACGGCAAAAGCTGAAGTTGAAATATTAGGTCTTCCAATTCCCGAACCAAAAACTGTACTCCATGTAAGGCTTTGAAGATTAGGGGAAAACTTTGCAACAAATTGACCACTATTTGGAATGCTGTAAGATGCATTATGAATTAAAGTCATGCCAGTAGCGTTAGTAGTCCCAAAAATATGAGGGTTATTATATTTATCTGTTCTAACAAAATAAGAAAGATCTTTTTTGTCAGAACCAAAAAAAGTAGATGCAAGCAAGGCTTCTCCGTTATATGATATTAAAGAAAGAAAGCCATCAGTATTTCCTCCATTAAAGGTAGGAGAATATGACCATGAGCTTGTAGGGAAATTATGAGAAACAGTTCCTCCAGTAACATAAAGCTTATAATCATCGTCAGTATCTATTGAAAAAACTGCATCATCCTCACTTCCTCCAATATAGGAAGAGAATAGCATTGTGGAAAGATTAAAATCAAGTTTGAAAACAACTCCGTCTTGCTTGCCAATATAGTTTGGATTAAATGAATTGGGGGTTGTTGGGAAATCTTGTGAGAAGGTGCATGATCCAACGTAAATATTACTCATGTCATCTGTTATTATTTCTCCTCTTGCTCCATCTCCGTAATTACTATAAAGAGAATCGTTACCTACATAATAAACTTGATTTTCATTATAGTAGTTTCTAAAGTTTAATCCATCATTCTTTGTTCCTCCAACATAGGTTGAGGCTTCAAGAGATGTTCCGTCGTGAGCAAATTTAGAAATAAAAATATCGCATCCTTGAGTAAAATTTATTGAACCATCATAGGAAGCAGAATCTCCTCCTGAAAATATTCTTTGAAAAGCGTTTGTTGTTGTGGGAAAATTAATACTCCCTGTTGTTCCAAAAACTATTAGTTCATCATATTCATTTACAATTAAACTATGAGGCATTTCACTGCTTGAACCTCCCAAGTAAGTAGAATATATTAAATTAATTCCGTCATGACTAAATTTTGAAATAGTAACATCCCAATTCCCTCCACCATAAGTTGTTTGAAATGCACCAATAGTTACGGGGTAATTAATTCCATTAACAATTCCTCCAAGATAAGCATTTCGCATTTTGTCATAAGTGGCAGTAAATCCCCAATTGTCCGCCAAAGAGCCTGTGTAACTTGAGAAAATTAGTGTTGGATCAATAACTAAATCATAATCCTTATTATAGTTTCCAATTTTATAAGTAATTATGTTGTTATTCAAGACAAACTCTGCCTCAATTTTAACACTATCTCCATTAATAATTTGATAGGCGTAAGGTTTTACTTCAATTAATTGCCCAAGGGAGGTGTATAAAACTAAGTTTTCATTCTTAATGTTTAATTTCTCAATTCCTTCGTAGAAGAGAGAAATGTCTTCAACCTTTGCTCCAGAGTGTAAAATAAAATCATGCTTAATATTGTTCCCTTCAGAATAAACCTTCCAGTCAATATTTGAATAAATATCCTTGTAAAGTATTTCTCCATAAGAATAAGCCTTACTTACCCATTTGGATTTATCGCTTCCAATGTAGTAGTTGTTGTAGTTATTGCTTTTCTGGTTTGGAATAATATTGTTTGGCTCTTTGCTATTAAGGAGTTTAAGCCTAAATGCATGATTATTAATTATAGTTTGATGTTCTTCGCAATTATGATTTTTGGGAGTTAAATTGTCATGTTTACATTCTCTTCTATAATCAGAAAGATAGAATGTTATGCAGTTTTTTTCTATAAAAGCAGCTCCATTGGTAAGAGTTGTTTTAAAAATAATTCTACTTTCCCATTGACCTTTATTTTCAATAAAATTCAAATTATTATACAAATTTTCTCCACAATATGTTATATTTGCAGATGAAAAAAGTATGATTGTAAGAATTAAAAACACATGGATGCTTTTCATTTTAAATCACTTTTTATTAATGCAAATATATAAAAACAATTAGTATTATGAAGAAGAAGTTATTATTTTTTATTTTTTGCCTCATGGTTGTTCAGCTTAGTAGTTTTGCACAATTAAAATTTGGGGTTAAAGCAGGAGTACCTTTTAATATTCAAAATCTTGAAATTCAAAATGCACAAATTGAAACTTCAAGACCTTTTAATTTGGGACTTACCTCTGAATGTATTTTCCCAATTTTAGGCATTGGGTTTGAAGTCTCAGCTCTTTACGAATTGGAAATGATTAAAGGAAATGATTTGCAGAAATCAGTTAATGTTGGTTATTTAATAATTCCAGTAAATTTTAAATATAAGTTAGGAATTAAACCTTTTAAAGTGTTTGCTTTTGCTGGTCCAAGCTTAGAGATAATGCTACACAATTCGGGTGATATTGTTCTGCCAAATTATTCTTTAACAAAAGCTCCTTCAACAATTAAGTACTCTCATGAAAACTTTAATTGGGGGATGAATGCAGGATTGGGATTTGAAGTATGGAAAATACAAGCAAGCATTGCTTTTTTCTATAATTTCAAAACTCCATTGAAAGTAATTCCTGATGATATATATTATCAGACTGCTTCAGATGATGATGGCATTAAATCAAATCAGAATGGTTTAGTCGTATCTTTGGCTTGGTTCTTCTAAAATAATATAAAGAATCTATTTTATTGGCGTTTTTTATTTTTGTTGTACTTTTGCAGCTGTAAATTTAAAAAATAGCTATGGGAAAAAATCTTGTGATTGTGGAGTCGCCTGCAAAGGCAAAGACTATTGAGAAGTTTTTAGGCAAAGACTTTGTTGTTAAATCAAGCTTTGGTCATATTAGAGACCTTTCAAAAAAAGATATCAGTGTTGATATTGAAAATAACTTTGAACCTAACTATCAAGTACCCTCAGACAAACAGAAGATTGTTTTAGAACTTAAGAAAGATGCTTCAGCAGCTGAGGTTGTTTGGTTAGCATCCGATGAGGACCGTGAGGGAGAGGCTATAGCTTGGCATTTAAAAGAGGCTCTTAATTTGGATGAAGTAAAAATAAAGAGAATTGTTTTTAATGAAATAACAAAGACTGCAATTCTTAAAGCTGTTGAAAATCCAAGAAAAATAGATATTGATTTAGTTAATGCTCAACAAGCAAGAAGAGTTTTAGATAGAATTGTAGGTTATGAAATTTCTCCAATTCTTTGGAGAAAGGTTAAACCATCTCTTTCTGCTGGTAGAGTGCAATCTGTTGCTGTTCGTTTGATTGTTGAAAGAGAAAATGAAATACGCTCTTTTATTCCAACTTCTTCATTTAAGATTACTGCAGAATTTAAAGTCCCATCATCAACAAAAATACTTTCTTCAACTCTTAATAAGCGTTTCGATAAAAAAGAAGATGTGCTTGAATTCCTTAAGGATTGTATTGGTGCAATCTTTACTGTAAACAGTGTTGAGAAAAAACCTTCAAAGCAAACTCCTGCTCCTCCATTTACAACTTCAACTCTTCAACAAGAGGCTTCTCGTAAGTTTGGTTTCCCTGTTTCAAAAACTATGCTTGTTGCTCAACAACTTTATGAGGCTGGACACATTACATACATGAGAACAGACTCTGTTAACCTTTCTCAAATGGCTTTAAGTTTGGCTAAAACAGAGATTGAAAATACTTTTGGAGCTGAATATGTTAAAACAAGACAATATTCAACAAAGAGTAAGGGCGCTCAAGAGGCTCACGAAGCAATTCGTCCAACATACATGCAGAATAGAACCATTGAAGGTGATGCTTCTGCAAAAAGATTGTATGAATTGATTTGGAAAAGAACAATTGCATCTCAAATGGCAGATGCAAAATTGGAAAAAACTACAATTAATATTGATATATCTACTCGTAAGGAAAACTTTATTGCCCAAGGAGAAATCATTATCTTTGATGGATTTTTAAAAGTTTATTCAGTTTCAAAGGATGACGATGAAGAAAATGAAGAATTGTCTTCAAAACTTCCCGATTTAAAGAAAGGAGATAATCTTAGTTTGTTAGATTCTATTGCTAAACAAACCTACACTCTTCAACCTCCACGTTATAATGAAGCAACTCTTGTGAAAAAACTTGAAGACTTAGGAATTGGTCGTCCATCAACTTATGCTCCAACAATTAGTACAATTCAAAAAAGAGAATATATTGTAAGAGAAGACCGTCCTGCAAAGAAAAGAGAAGTTGAAATAATAACACTTCAAAATAACGAAATTAAAGAAAAGAAAGAGAAAGAAAATTATGGAGCAGAAAAATCCAAACTGTTCCCAACCGACATAGGAACAATAGTTAATAACTTTCTTGTTCAAAATTTTGAAGATATAATTGATTATAACTTTACTGCCAATTTAGAAAAACAATTTGATGAAATATCTCAAGGAAAGAAGGATTGGCAAAAGATGATAAGCTCTTTCTATAAACCATTCCATACTGAAGTTGTAACTGCATTAGACAAATCGGAAAGAACAAGTGGAGAAAGACTTTTGGGACAAGATCCAAAAACTGGACATAATGTTTACGCAAAGATTGGTCGTTTTGGAGCAATGGTGCAAATGGGAGAAACTTCAAACGATGAAAAGCCTAAATTTGCTTCAATGAAGAAAGACCAAAGAATTGAAGAAATTACTTTGGAAGAAGCTCTTACATTATTTCAAATGCCAAGAAATTTAGGTAAGTATGAGGAAGAAGAAGTTATTGTAAATGTTGGGCGATTTGGTCCTTACATCAAATATGGTAAAACAAATGTTTCTATTCCTAAAACTGAAGATGCTTACACAATAGAATTAGAAAAGTGTATTGAATTAATTAAAAACAAACCTTCAAAAGAAAAGAAAGTTCTTAAATCATTTGAACAAGATAGTTCAATTGAAATTTTGGATGGAATGTATGGTCCATACATTAAACAAAATGGAAGTAACTACAAGATTCCAAAAACTAAGGATATAGAAAGTCTTACTCTTGAAGAATGCCTTGAAATAATTGAGAAAACTCCAACGAAAAAAACTTCGTCAAGAGCAACAAAACAAACAAAAGCAGCTTCTAGAACAACAACAAAGAAAACAACTACAGCAGCAAAGAAGACAACAACTAAGAAATAGTTAGAAGAAATATATTTGTAAAACCTTATTCCAAAACAATATGGCAACATAATTGTTACAGCAATTTCTCCTGTACTATTTCTTATATAATAACTCCTTTAATGCTTAGGATAAAAATAAAACATTAACTAATAAAAAAATAATCTATGGGAGCAAAAGAGGTTATCGATTATTTGGGATTAGTTCCTCATCCTGAAGGGGGTTTCTTTAAGCGTGTGTTTTGTTCGGAAAATAAGTCTGGAGATGGTAATTTTTTGATGAGTTCAATTTATTATTTATTGGAAAAGGATGATTTTTCGGCTTTTCATCGTTTAGGTTCTGTTGAAGTTTGGTTTTTTCATATTGGAGAACCAATAAGTATTTACTTGCTAAATAAGGATGGAAGCTTAGAGACTCATTCTCTTTCTTCTCAAATTGGTGATAAGTTCCAATTAGCCATTGAACCTAACACTTGGTTTGCTGCCGATATTCCTTCAAAGAAAGGTTTTGCATTATTAAGCTGTGCTGTTTCTCCTGAATTTTCATTTACTAATTTTGAATTGGCTAAAAAGGAAGATTTAATAAAAGAATTTCCTCAACATAAATCAATTATTTCTCACCTAACAAGATAATATTAATCCCTTCTCTTTGGATTTTTCCCCAAAAATAAAATAGTCAATAAGGATTATAAGAGACTACAAAGAATTTATCTCACTTTTAAAATGCTGTTTTTCAAGAAAACTACATTATAACTTATTGTTTTTTTATTAATTTTCTTGCATAAATCAATAAAAAAATGTATTATTGAGCCCTCAATTATAAGGCTCTGATAAGCATAGATATTAGGAAAAATATAATACAATATAACAATTAACAGAATAATTAACCCTGAACTTTAAGTTTTTTTTAAAGTTCTTTTAAAAAAGGAGGTTCATCTATGAACGAAATCCAATCAAGTAATTGCTGTGAAAATAATCATCTCAGCAAATTAGAGCAGATTGAGAGTGTGATTGATTTGTATAAGGCTAAGCCAAGCAATTTGATCCAAATTCTTCATGCTTCTCAACAAATTTACGG
Source organism: Bacteroidales bacterium UBA4866 (assembly GCA_002399565.1). GTDB lineage: Bacteria > Bacteroidota > Bacteroidia > Bacteroidales > P3 > UBA10566. The sequence goes on from DHDW01000028.1 coordinate 22,645, forward strand.
CTATTTGCCTCTTGAAATTCAAGAATTCATTGCTTCAAAAATGAAAATGGCAGTAAGCGAAATCTCAGGAGTTGTTTCTTTCTATTCTTTTTTCTCCACTAAACCAAGGGGGGAGCATACAATTTTAGTTTGTATGGGAACGGCTTGCTATGTTAGGGGAGGGAAAAAATTGGTTGACGAGTTGCAAAAACAACTTTCAATTGAAATTGGCGACACTACTGAAGATGGAAAATTCACTTTAGAGATTGCAAGATGTATTGGAGCATGTGGCTTAGCTCCTGCAATGATGATTGACAAAACAGTTTATAAGTCAGTCAGCCCAAACAAACTTAAGTCTATTTTAGCTAAATATTAAAAAGGAGGAATAGGATATGAAAAAAATTACTACACTCAAACAGCTAAATGATATTAAGGAAGAGTATTTGGCTGAAAATGAAAAATATAAATTTAATGTATTGGTTTGTGGAGGTGGTGGCTGTGTGTCTTCCAATTGTGAGGAAGTGGATGATGCCATTAGAAGCGAGTTAAGCGTTTTAGGTCTTAATGATAAAGTTAATGTAATTCAAACTGGTTGTATGGGCATTTGTGCTGTAGGACCTGTTGTGTTAATTCTTCCTCAAAGAATATTTTACACTCAACTAACTCCAAAAAAGGCGAAAGATATTGTTAATCGTCATATTATGAATGGAGAGGTTTGTGAAGAATATACTTTCTTTGACAAGTCTTTACAACGTTATGTTCCATGCATTGATGATATTGAATTCTTTAAGCTTCAAACCAAACTTGTTTTGGAAAACTGTGGAGCAATTGAATTTGGAAATATTGATGCTTACATTGCTAAGTATGGTTATATTGCTGCTGCTAATGCCATAATGAGCAAAGATCCTGAAAAAGTTATTGTTGAGGTTGAAAAATCAGGTCTTAGAGGTAGAGGTGGTGCTGGTTTCTTAACGGGAGTTAAGTTAAGAAGCGGCTACATGCAAAAGAGCGATGTAAAATATATGGTTTGTAATGCCGATGAAGGAGACCCTGGTGCTTTTATGGATAGAAGCGTTATTGAAGGAGATCCTCATTCAGTAATAGAAGGAATGATTTTAAGTGCTTTTGGTATTGGAGCTTCTCAAGGTTATGTTTATATTCGTGCTGAGTATCCAATTGCAATTGATCGTTTGAAAGAAGCCCTAAATCAAGCTAGGGAATATGGTTTATTGGGAGAAAATCTTTTTGGAACAGATTATAGTTTTGATTTGGATATTCGTATTGGAGCAGGTGCTTTTGTTTGTGGAGAAGAAACGGCACTTCTTGCTTCAATTGAAGGTAAGAGAGGTGAACCAAAACAAAAACCTCCTTTCCCATTCCAAGAAGGACTTTTCAAACGTACTACCATTATCAATAATGTTGAAACCTTAGCCAATATTCCTAAGATTGTTCGTAATGGAGGACAATGGTATGCAGGTTTTGGATTGCCAAATGCAACAGGAACAAAAGTTTTTGCTTTGGCAGGAGATGTTGTTAATACTGGAATTATTGAAGTTCCAATTGGAACTACCATTGGAAGTATAATTTACAGTATCGGTGGAGGTATTCCAAACAAAAAACAATTTAAAGCAGCTCAAATTGGAGGTCCATCAGGAGGTTGTGTTACAAAAGAAAATTTAAACACTCCTGCCGATTATGATTCATTAAATAAGATTGGAGCCATTATGGGTTCTGGAGGTCTTATTGTTATGAACGAAGATACTTGCATGGTTGATACTGCTCGTTTCTTTATGGATTTTATTCGTGATGAGTCTTGTGGAAAATGTGTTGCTTGTAGAGTTGGAACAAAGAGAATGCTTGAAATTCTGGAAAGAATAACTCAAGGACAAGGCAAAAAAGGAGATATTGAACTTTTGGAAGAAATTGGAGAAACAATTAAACAAACTGCCATGTGTGGCTTAGGTCAAACAGCTCCTAATCCAATTCTTTCTACAATTCGTTTCTTTAGAGATGAGTATGAAGAACATATTAACAAGAAACACTGTCGTGCAGGTGTTTGTTCTGCAATGTTTACATCTCCTTGCGAAAACACTTGTCCTGCAAATATTAATATTTCTGGTTATGTTTCATTGATTGCTGCAGGAAGATTCCAAGATGCTTATAATTTAATTATGCAAGAAAATCCATTCCCTGCTGTTTGTGGAAGAATTTGCACTCGTCCTTGTGAGTCTAAATGTAGAAGAAGAACTGTTGATGAGGCAATTGCAATTAGAGATTTAAAACGTTTTGTTGTTGATTATGCTTTCAAGAACGAAATGCCTTGGAAGGTTCAAATGACATTCCCTAAGAAGAAAGATATGAAGGTTGCAGTTATTGGTGCTGGTGCATCAGGATTAACTTGTGCTCACTACTTAGTTAACATTGGTTATGATGTTGATGTTTATGAATCAGAACCAAAAGCAGGTGGAGTTTTGGCCTATGGCATTCCTGAATATCGTTTACCAAAAGATATTCTTCAACATGAAATTTCATTAATTGAAGAGCAAGGAGTTAATGTTATTCTAAATACTGAAATCGGGAAAGATATTTCATTTAAACAATTAAGAGAAGATTATCAAGCAATTTATATTTCAACAGGAACTCAATTTCCTCAAAAAATCAATATTAAAGGTGAAAACCTAAATGGAGTTTTTCATGGTATTACTTTCCTTAAACAAATCCATTTTGAACCTAATTTCAGACTTAGTGGAACTGTTGCAGTTATTGGTGGTGGAAATACTGCCATTGACTCTGCAAGAACAGCTTTGAGAATTGGTGCAGAAAAGGTTATAGTTGTTTATCGTAGAACAATTGACCAAATGCCTGCTTACTATGAAGAAATTATTGAAGCTGTAGAAGAAGGCATTGAAATTATGGAATTGGTTACTCCTATTCAATTTGTTGATGATGGCAATGGAAGAGTTAAGTCAATTGAATGTATTAAAATGGAATTATCTGACTTTGATTTAACAGGCAGAAGAAAATCTGTTGAAGTTAAAGGTTCTAATTTTATGTTAGATATTGATTATGTAATTCCTGCAGTTAGTCAATATGCCGATTTACCTTTTATTGGTAAAAACGAAATAGGTCAAACAAAATGGGGAACATTCGTTACTAATCCAGAAAATATGATGACTACTATGGAAGGAGTATTTGCTGGAGGAGATATAGTTAGAGGTCCTGAAGATGTAATCAATGCAATTGCTGATGGGAAAAAAGCTGCAACCACAATTGATTTGTATTTGGGTGGAAATGGCTTATTGAACAAAGGTCAAAAAATCGACATCCCTTCTGTTTATGATGAAGACGAAATTGTTTATCATAAACAATTTGAAAAAGACATGTTGCCTCCTAATCAAAGGAAGAAAACATTTGAAGAAGTAGTTTTAGGTTTCCATAAATTAAATGCAATTGCAGAATCAATGCGTTGCTTACATTGTGAAAGGAGATAAAGAAATGGTAAAATTAACAATTAACAATAAGGTTATAAAAGCTTCAGAAGACACAACAATCTTACAAGCTGCAAAAGATAATGGTATTATCATTCCAAATCTTTGTTATTTGGAAGGAGTTCACGAATTTGGTTCATGCAGAATTTGCTCTGTTGAAGTAGTTGGAGCAAAGACTTTAATGGTTGCCTGCATGACTAAAGTTAAAGAAGGAATGGTTGTACATACAAATTCAGCTAAGGTTATAAAAGCAAGAAAGGTCCTTTATGAGCTTATGCTTTCTGATCACTCCAAAGCTTGTTTAAGTTGCAACCGTAATTTGACTTGTGAACTTCAGAAACTTGGAGAAACTCTTGGAGTTGGAGAAAATAGATTTGAAACGACTTCTTGTAGAAATGAAATAGATAAGTCAATTTCAATCACAAGAGACCTTTCAAAATGTATTCTTTGTAGAAGATGCGTTACAGTATGTAATGAAGTGCAAGGTGTTGGAATTCTTAATGCTCAAAACAGAGGATTTGACACCACTATTTCCCCTTCAATGGATTTGCCAATTGGAGATGTTAAATGTGCTTTTTGTGGACAATGTACAGTTGTTTGCCCAACTGGAGCATTAAAAGAAACTGATTCTACAGAAAAGGTTTGGGAAGCTATCAATAATCCAAATCAAAGAGTTGTTTTCCAAACAGCACCAGCTGTTAGAGTTGCTTTGGGAGAAATGTTTGGATATCCCGTTGGCACATCTGTAACTGGTAAAATGGCTGCAGCAATTAGAGCTTTAGGTGTTGATGATGTTTTCGATACTGATTGGGCTGCTGACTTAACCATTATGGAAGAAGGGATGGAATTCTTGCATAGAGTTACCGATGTTCTTGCTGGTAAAAAAGCAACCTTACCAATGATAACAAGTTGTTCTCCTGGTTGGATAAAATATGTTGAAAGCTATTATCCAGAACAAATTCCTAATCTGTCAACATGCAAATCTCCTCACATGATGTTGGGAGCATTGGCAAAATCATTCTATGCAGAACAAAAAGGTTTGGATGCAAAGAAGATGTTTGTGGTTTCTGTTATGCCTTGCACTGCAAAGAAATTTGAATGTACAAGATCAGAAATGCAAAATGATGGAATGAAGAATGTTGATGCTGTAATAACTACTCGAGAATTAGGTTCAATGATTAAACAGGCTGGTATTGATTTTGAAAACCTGCCTGATGAAAAATTTGATGAACCAATGGGATTCTCTACTGGTGCAGCTGATATATTTGGATTAACTGGTGGTGTTATGGAAGCTGCCCTTAGAACAGTTTATGCTTTGCTCATGGGGAAAAATCTTCCTTTCGAAAACCTTCATGTTACACCTATTGTAGGTCTTAGTCAAATTAAGGAAGCAACAATTAAGTTAGAAGGAGTACTTCCTCAATACAAACAATTTGAAGGCTTAGAGGTGAAAATTGCCGTTACAAGTGGATTGGCAGGAGCAAAACTTTTGATGGAACAAATCAAAAATGGAACTTCTCCATACCATTTTATTGAAGTAATGGGATGTCCTGGTGGTTGTATAACTGGAGGTGGTCAACCAAGAAGTCATGATACAAAAGTTAAAGAAAAACGAATGAGTATTTTATATGCTGAAGATGAAAATAAACATTTGCGTCAATCACATGAAAATCCTTCCATTCAAAAATTCTACGATCTTTGGGGTTCACCTGGTTGCTACAAATCTCACGAGTATTTACATACTTATTATGTTGACAGAAGTGGAAACAACAACTAATCTAAGAGGCTGTCTCAAAATTCAAGAGACAGCCTCTTTTTTATACTTTTCTGCTTTTATTTTCACAATTCAAAGGTAGTAATTTTATCTATAATGCCTTACTTATATATGTTTGTTTTTTAGTATTTTGGATTAAGATAAAGTGTTGTCAAAAATTACACGCCGTAAAACACATCAAAACACGGCGTCAAACACATCAAAATACGGCGTCAAACGTATCAAAATACGGCGTGTAAAATATCGAAATACGGCGTGTAAATAAAATGAAATAAAAACTCAATCTTTTTTATCTCGATTTCTTTATAGTTTGACATTGGTATATTATTATATATCTATCTTTTATTCCTGATAAAAATACTTAACCTCAATTCTTATGCTCCACATTATGAAATTTTCTTTTGTTGATGTTTAAATTTCGTTTTAAAGGATATTTCAATACCTAATTGGTAATTACAAATCTGAAAAAATTACTATTCAAAAAATTTATAAGACAGCCTCTTTTATTTATCTTCCCATTTATTCCAACGAATGTTTTCTTCAGTGTATTTTTGTTTTGGCTTTTCTTCACCAGTTTGCCATCCAATAGGGATAACATTTAGAGGAACTATATGTTCTGGAAGCCCTAATTCTACTTTAATAATGTTCACTGTTTCTTTTCTTGGATATGCTCCAGTCCAAACAGCACCTAATCCCATACTTTCAGCAGCCAAAAGAATATTTTGAGTTGCGGCACTACAATCTTGCACCCAAAACTCTCTTCCATCTCCTTCAAGTGCTTTTTGTAAATTACCACAAACAACTATTGCAGCTTTTGCATTTAAAAGCATTTTAGCATTAGGAAGTTGTTTTGCAAGATTATCTAAAATTGTTCTATCGTCAATAACAAAAAACAACCAAGGCTGACTATTTCTTGCACTTGGAGCAGCCATACCTGCTCTAACAAGCATTTTCAACTGCTCTTTCTTAACTTCTTCTTTTGTGTATTTTCTTACACTCTTGCGATTTAAGATATTCTCCATAACTAAATCTGATTTTGCATTATTTTGCCCAATTGCCACAGAGCTAAACAAAAGAAAGGAAATAAGTAATAACTTTAATGATTTCATAGATTAAATATTTTGTTTGTTTTTAACGTTGAGTATTTGGCAAAAATAACAAGAAATTATCGTTTTACAAATTATGAACAAAAGAAAATCTTATCCAGTTTTAGTGTTAAAAAATAAATATGTACTTTTGTAGATTATTATCACTTACAATGAAGAAGATACTTTTTCTATTTTTAATTCTTATATTTCAAAACATTGCTTTCTCTCAAAACAATGTTGTTGAGCAAGTACGACTTGAACTTAGCTCAAGGAAAGAAGCTAAAATTCTTATCCCTAAATCTGAAATTAAAGACATTAACATTATAGCTAAAACAATTAGTTTAGATTATCCTAAAGGAGAATTTTGGCTTGGATATGTTAATGAAAAGCAGTATGATAATTTCCTCAAACTAAACTTAAAGCATAGTTTATACACAGAATCTTCTCCCAAAGCCTTAACAATGGCAACCAACCTTTCACAAATGAGCTCTTGGGATAGATATCCAATATATTTGGTTTATGATTCCATGATGAGACGATTTGCTGCAAGTTATCCTAATATTTGTAAATTAGATACTATTGGTTTTTCTGAAGACAATAAGCTTATTCTGGCTTTGAAAATTTCTTCTAATCCCCACTCTGATATTGATAAACCAAAATTTTTCTATACTTCAACAATGCATGGAGATGAAATTACTGGTTATGTTTTAATGCTTCGTTTAGCTGATTGGCTTTTGACTAATTATGGAATTGATCAAAGAGCAACAAATATTATAAATAATACTCAAGTATTTATTAATCCATTGGCTAATCCAGACGGAACTTATGCTTATGGCAATAACTCTGTTTCTTATGCTACTCGCTATAATGCTAATGCAGTTGATTTAAATAGAAATTTCCCATCCGTCCCAAATGGAGGACATTCCGATGGAGAAAACTGGCAAAAAGAAACTCTTGCTTTTATGGCTTATGCAGATAGTAATGAGTTTTCAATATCTGCAAATTTACATGGAGGAGCAGAAGTATTAAATTATCCTTTCGACACCTACACTTCAAATTCTCAATCACATGCTGATGCAAATTGGTTTGTCTCAGTTTGCCAACAATTTATTGACTCAATATCTCCTTTAGCTCCTTCAACTTTCTTTAGAGATGTTACTCATTCAGGATATACTAATGGAGGAGATTGGTATGTTGTTGATGGTTCTCGACAAGACTATCAAACCTATTTTAAACACTCAAGAGAAATTACTTTTGAAGTTTCATCAGATAAAAGTTTATCTACGACACTACTTAATAACTATTGGAATTATTTAAAGGGCGGATTGATTTCTTATATTGAAACATGCCAAAAAGGACTTCATGGATATGTTAGAGATAGTTTGACAAATGAGCCTATAAGAGCAAAAATATTTATTAATAGTCACGATGTATTTAATTCAGAAGTTTATTCCAAAGCTTCAACTGGCTATTACTATCGTCCAATTCAATCAGGAATTTATTCAATAACTTATAGTGCTGATAGGTATTATCCAAAAACAATCTATAATGTGAATATTGCTTCTAATTCAATGAATAACCAAGATGTAATTCTTGCTAAAATACCAGATAATTTGGGTGAAATAGAAGACAATAAATTCTTAATTAATATATATCCTAATCCGGCAAAAGATTTACTTAGAGTTTCTTTACCTGAAAATTCTAATATTTTTTCTTATTCAATTTTCAATATGTTGGGAATAGAAATAATGAAAGGAAGAATTAATGATATTAATACAGATATTTCAATTAAGGATTTGAATAAAGGAGTTTATATGATTATTTTGGGAGGAAAATCAATAAAATTTATTAAAGAATAATTCTAATTAAGATAACGAATATGAAACATTTAGTTTTTATTTCACTTTTACTTGTTTCTTTTACTTCTCTTTTGGCTCAAACAAAAGAGAATGGAGAGGAAATTGTTGGACAAGATAAACCAATTTCAACTCCTTTTTGCTCAGCAGCAATTGGGTGGACATTTCCTGATGGAGAAATGGGGAAAAAATATGAAAGTTTTATGAATTTGAATGCTAACTTTGGGTGGAAGACAAAAAAGAATTTTGTTTGGATGCTTGAATTTGGATTTGGGTTTGGCAGTGATAATGTTAAGAATAAGGAAGACATTCTTTCTGGAATAATGACAAATGATGGAACTGAATTTGTTATTTCTAAGGAAGGCTCTGATGCAGGAGTTGTTGCTTACAATAGAAATTTGAGTTTGGTTGGTAAAGTTGGTAAAATTATTCCTTTAAGTAAGAAAAGACCTAATTCAGGATTAATGTTAATGGCAGGTATTGGAGGATTGCAGCATCAAATTATTTATCAATCAACTCTTGAAATAGCTGAACAATTGGAAGGAGATTATGCTTTACTATACGATAGACAAATGAGAGGAGTTATGCTTTCAGGATTTGTAGGTTATATGCATATGGGAAAGAAAAACTTTTCAAACTTCTATATTGGAATTGAGTTTAATCAAGCTTGGACTAAAACTACAAGAATATATCAAATCAATTACAATTATAGTTACGATAAAATTTTTCAAGATAGAATGTGGACAATAAAGGCAGGCTGGATGTTCCCTTTCTTTGGAAGAGATGCAGATAAAGTATATTATTATTAGGATGAGATATATTTATTCTATTTTTATTGCTCTTTACACTTCATCAATCTTTTTGGTTAGTCCTTTCAATAAAAAAGCAAAACTAATTATTAAAGGGCGTAAAAAAACTTTTGAAAAAATTAGAGAAGGTATTTCTAAAAAAGATAAGGTAGCATGGTTCCATTGTGCTTCGTTGGGTGAATTTGAACAAGGAAGACCTTTAATTGAGAATTTTAAAAACAAATATCCTGAATACAAAATATTAGTTTCTTTCTTTTCTCCTTCTGGTTACGAAATAAGAAAAAACTACGATAAGGCAGATGTTGTGGTTTATTTGCCAGGTGATTCAATTAAAAATGCTAAACAATTCATAAAACTTGCTCATCCTGATTATGTTTTCTTTATTAAATATGAATTTTG
>DHDW01000028.1:32129-57355 GCA_002399565.1 Bacteroidales bacterium UBA4866
TCTTTATTAAATATGAATTTTGGTATAATCATATTAGAATAGTAAAACAAAAAGGAGCAAAAGTTTATCAAGTTTCTCTAATTCTTCGTCCAAACCAGTATTTCTTTTCTCGTTGGGGAAGTTGGTACAGAAAACAACTTAAGAACTTTGATTATTTCTTTGTTCAAAACAATCAAACAAAAGAATTACTTAATTCAATTGGACTGAATAATTGTATTATTACTGGGGATACTCGTTTTGATAGGGTTGCAGAAATTGCACTTAAAGCAAAAGATTTTCCTAAGATAGAAGAATTCTGTCAAAAAGATAAAGTAGTTTTAATGGGAAGCAGTTGGGAGAAGGATGAAGAAATGATGAAAGAAGCAATGAAAAATACTAAGTCTTCTTTTAAGTTAATTATTGCTCCACATCAAATACATAATTCTCACATCCAACAAATAAAATCTCTTTTCCCAAAATCAATTAATTATTCTGAAATAGAGAATATAGATTATAGCAATAAAGATAATTTGGATAATGTATTAATTATCGATTCTATTGGAATTCTATCTTCCTTATATAAATACGCAACAATTGCTTATATTGGAGGAGGCTTTGGAGTGGGAATTCACAATATTTTAGAAGCTGCAACATTTGCCAAACCAATTATTTTTGGCCATAACTATATTAAATTTAAGGAAGCTATTGATTTAATTGTGAAAGAAGGGGCTTTTTCATTCAATGAAAGCAACAAATTAGCAGAAATAATTGATAAATTATTAGAAAAAGAAGATTATTACAAAAAAAGTTCAGATATTTGTAGAGGTTATATTGAAGAAAATATAGGTGCATGCGAAAGAATATTATCTAAAATAGGACAATTACAAAACAAAGATGGAGATTAAAAAACGCTTAAACTTACTATTCATTTTTTTTCTTTCTGTAATTTTAATTACGGCTTGTAGCCCCTATAAACATATTTCAAAAGATGGATATTTGCTATCCAAAAACAAGGTTTTAGTAGATAGTAAGACTCTTCCTAAATCAGATTTTGTAAATTTAGTTAGGCAAGACCCTAACAGCACTTTCTTGGGAGTTAAATTGGGAATGTATTTCTATAGCATTTCTCCTTCAGGAGAGGATTCAATAGTTAATTTCTTACATAGAAATATTTTTAGACGATTGGGGCAAAAGCCTGTTGAGTTTAATAAAGATATGACCTATTCTTCTTCTCAAGAGATGAAGGATTATTTGAGAATTAAGGGGTGTTTTGATGGGAAGGTTGTAGATAGTGTTATTTATAAGAAAAGGAAGGCAGAAGTTTTTTATCATGTAAATATTGGGAAGCGTTATAAAATTGATACTTTCTTTGTAAGTGCAGAAGACAGTACTATTTTGCCTTCTGTTTTAAATATAATGTCTAATACTACCATTAAAAAAGGGATTTATTATGATGAAACAATATTTTCTGATGAAAGAGATAGGCTTACCTTAGAACTTAGAAAACAAGGTTATTTCGACTTTAGTTCTGAATACATATTATTCAATGTTGATACTGCAAATAATAATTACTCAGCAAAAGTAAATTTATTTATTTCCTCAAAACGCAAATCTTTAACAATTGAAGAAGATACTCTTAATATTGCAAATGATGATTCTTTCTCTTTATTTAAAAAATATAAGATGAGGAATATTTATATCTATTCTGACTACTCAACTGAACTTCTCAATACAGACCTTTCAAAATTAGACACAAGCATTATTTATCATAGACAAAAAGATAAATTTGGACTAAACAAATATATTGTGATTGCTCCAACTCCAAAGAAGATGAATATTAAGCCTATTTTAAGAAGCGTAATGTTTCAAAGAGATAGCTTGTTTTCTCCTGTTTATGCAGAAAGAACCTATAATGCTTTAAATCAATTGAGGAATTTTAAGTTTATTGACATTTCTTATATTCCTTCATTTTTAGATAATAATTTAACCGAATTAGATACTTCTCTTTTAGATTGTGTAATTAGACTTTCATTAGTTAAGCCTGTTCAGATATCAACTTCTTTGGAAGCCAATTTCTCTGCAGTTAATAATTCTCTTATAGAAACCAATAGCTCAAATCTTGGTATGGAGTTTAATGTTGGTCTTTCTCATAAGAATATTTTCAAAAATGCTGAAATATTCTCTTCTAACGCTAAAGCAGCTTTTGAAATGAGAAGTGATATTTTTAGCAGTAGAGTAGATACAATAAGCCGTTGGTCATTAGTTAATGCTCTTGAAGCAGGAATTGATTTTGGAATTGAGTTTCCTCGTTTCCTTATTCCTTTTGGAACAAAGTTTTACTCAATGCAATTCCTTCCTCACACAACAATTAAGGCTGGGTACAATTTTCAGAAAAGAACCTATTTTGAACGTTCAATTTTTAACCTCAACTACGGATATAGCTGGAACTATTCCACAAAATATACTCATGCAATAATCCCTATTGACATCAACTTCGTTAAAGTTAACATAACAAGTCAAGATTATGTGGACTTTATTGGGACATTGGATAGGAGAATAAGATATCAATATTCCGACCATTTAGTTACAGCAAGTAGATATAGTTTTGTTTATAATTCCCAAAAGCTTAACAAGAAAGAAGATTTTCTTTATTTCCGTTTTAATATTGAATCTGCAGGCAATATAATTAACTTGGTAAATAAAACGGCTAAATCGTCTCAAAACGATTTAAAACAATACACCATTTTTGGCATTCCCTACAATCAATACGTAAGAACAGACTTTGATATAAAGAAATATATCTACCTAACGGAAAAACAATCTTTGGTTTTTAGGTCTTATGGTGGTATTGGCGTCCCTTATGGAAATTCTACAGGCCTTCCTTATGAAAAGAGTTTCTTCTCTGGAGGAAATAATAATCATAGGGCTTGGGAATTAAGGGAATTGGGACCTGGCTCATCAAAGATGGACCAAACACAATTAAGATACGACCGCTCTGGAGATATTCAAATTGGAGGAAATATTGAATATCGTTTTCCTATTGTTTCCATTTTTGAGGGTGCGACCTTTTTTGATGTGGGAAATGTTTGGACTCTTTATGACCAAAAGGATATGAAAGGAGGACAATTTGAGTTTAATAGGTTTTATAATGAATTGGCTCTTGGTTATGGTTTAGGATTGCGTTTGAATCTTCAATTTATAATTGTAAGATTTGACTTTGCAATAAAATTATGGGATCCTTCCGAAGATTTAAGCCAAAGATGGGTTTTGCCTAACACTAAATTTAGTGATATAAAACTCAATTTCGGTATTGGATATCCTTTCTAATTCATAAGCATAGAGAAAGCGTACTTCTTCATTTGCTTTGCTTTATCTCTCTTTTGATTTATATAGTTTGTTTTATCTGAAGTTTTGTACTTATATAAGTATTCTGTTCCATTCTTATTCCAAATATAGTAGTATTCATCATCAATTACCCCAAGCTTATCGTCTGCTGAAAAATAACCATAAAGTCGAGGATAGGTTTCAAAGTCAATTCCAAGAGTTTTATTGTTTTCTATTCCCAAATAGGAAGAAATCATTGCAGCAACATCAATTTGAAGTCCAATATTCTCAACTTTTTTGGGTTTTAGTTTTGATGGAGAATAAATAAAGAATGGAGTATGATGATAGGATAAAGGTAATTCAAAATCTGCTTTTCCTTTATAGGCTCCATGATCGGCAATAAATACAAATACAGTGTTATCAAACCAGGGGAATTGTTTTGCTTTCTCAATAAATTTTCCAATTGCCCAATCGGAATACTCAATCATTTTATCTTTAATGTCTTTTGATTTTGGTTTTAAAGGAATATTCTCTGGGAATATGTATGGTCCATGGTTTGCTGAAGTAAGTAAGGTTGCAAAGAAAGGCTTTGTTTTGTCAAGAAAATTAATTTCTTCAATTGCTCTATTAAACATCACATGGTCTGAAACTCCCAGTGTACTTTTTACCTCATCTTTTGGATAGTCTTTAACAGAAACTATTCTCTCAACTCCATTTGCGGAAAGAAATCCTCCAATATTGTCAAACTGATCATCGTGTGTTGTGAAATAGAGGGTTGAATAGCCATTTTCTTTTAACACATTGGGCAATCCTCCTTCAATTTTTGGGATAATGGTTAGGTTCATTGAATGTTTATGCATAAGTGCTGGCTGTCCAAAAAGGGTTGAATAGACTCCATTATAGGTGTGTATGCCTGCAGTGTAAACATTTTCATAGGAAACAGAGTTATTTAGTAAATAATCTAAGTTAGGAGTTAAATTTTGAGTGTTTCCAAAATGTCCAATATTGCATGTTCCCATTGCTTCCATAATAACAAGAACAACATTAGTCTTTTTTCCAAGCACCACTTCTCTTTTATTGCCTGAGGATTTCATCCTGATAAATTCTTGATTAACAAAAGACTTTGCCTCATTCTTATCCATTAAATCAAGTGGTTTATTGTCTTGTTTTGACTTTTCTTCAATACTTTTTATTAGTGTAAAGTTTGGATTAAGTCCCATTTGATTGATAAGAGGATTGTTGGAAAAATAAGCAGTTCCCACTTTCATTGGCGATTTCTTTTCAATTCTTCCCCTCATTCCCAAAAAGCAAAGGCCAATAAGAAGAATAAACAAAAGAGAGTTAAGGATATATGTTTTAGCTGTTCTGTTTTCAGTTGCTTTATTTGATTTAATATTGCCTAAAAACCTTTTGTAGTTCCTAAACATCAACCAGGAGTAAAGAATGATAACTCCTACAAAAATAAAAAAGTAAACTATATAGGAAGGCTCTTGAGAAATCATCTTAAAAACAAAGAGAGGACTATCAATCCAAGTAAATGCTTGAACGTTGAAACGAGTAAAGAAATATTTAAAATAAGGTATATCCATGCAACAAATAGCAAAACACAAGGAGAAAAGAACAACAAGAGCATAATGATTAATCTTATAGAATATTCTATTTTTAATATTCAGGTAATAGGCTAAAATCAAACTAATAAGAAAAGGGGAAAGCACAAAACAAGAAATTAGAGTATCAAACCTAAAGCCCATAAAGAAAGCTTTAAACAAAAGCATAAGGCCACCTTCTTCAGAAAGAATTTCTCTAACAGATTCAATGTTTAAAGGCAAGATTGCAAGTCTAAAAACAAAGAAAAAACAAATAGCAATTATATATGTCCAAAGCAAATAAACGATTTGTTTGGGTAAAAAACCTCCTTTTTGCATAAAAACCTGATTTAATCTACAAAAGTACTAATTTATTAGTGTTTAAAACCTCAACCCTCCCAAAATATTTTAAATAAGGTTGACAAAACAAAGAAATTTTCGTACCTTTGCAAAAGTAAAGAAGCTACAGCCAAATTCTTTATTATCACGTTAAAGAGAAATAAAAATACCTTAAAAATTCTCCCTTTTTTATAGAAATATCTGTGGTATATACCCAAGCATTCCTACGGTATATACCCCAATTGCCCTATGGTATATACCATAGCATCCCTTCACTCCATACCATAACCACATTAAAACTTTGTTTTAAGAGAACAAAACAAGGATTTATTTTACTGAAACGAAGTTATAATTTACTGAAACGAAGTTCTATTTTGCTGAAACTTCTTATTATTGCTCCTTTTTCTTATCTTCTATCATTTCCTTGATAATTGGACACAACCTTAAAAGTCGGTAAGTCCTGTTTTAATATGAGCTTTTGTCTTGCAACGGTCTTGTTTATGGTTTTTACCAGACAATAATGATAAAAAACAACAATATTTCCAATCAAAAATTAAAAATATTTTCTAAAAATTTGTTTTCTAAAAATAAAGATATACATTTGTAACTTGAAATTTAATTATTTGAAAATTAAGGGAAGTTAATTAAGAAAGCTAAGTTAAATGCTAAACAAGGGAATCGGGTTGATGTTTCTAATCTTAAAGCTTGAGCTTATACTTATAATGTATCTCTTAATGGCAAAACTATTAGCGGAAAAGTTATTGTTGGAAAGTAAACAAGATTATAATTAATACAAATACATAATGAAAAGAATCATATTTCTATTTATCATTATTTGCAGTGCAGTAAAGATAAATGCACAAGTAGATACAATTGATAATAAAATTATCTTGAGAAACTATGATAATCATGCTTATCCTTTTAAAGATTATGATAATGATAATGTACTTTGGTTTGCACATTATTCATTAAATGGGATGATTGTTTATCAAATTGATAATGATTTGAATATTATTGATTCAATTTATAATCCTATTGATACTTCATTTATAAATCCTCTGTTTTTTAAACTTAATAATTTACTTTATGGAACACATGGAATAATAAAAGGAGATAATAATGTTAATAGTTTTATAATTGATTCAATCTATTTTTATTATAATGACTTAAATGGGAATAATATTGATACCGAATTAATATATACTGAATCAGAAAATGAAAATAGCATTGCAACTATAGAACCAATAAAATCTTTTGTAACAAAAGATAAAAATATAGCTATGTTATTACTAGCAATAGAGAATGATATTGACTGGCGTTTTCCTCGATTATTGGTAGTAGATTCTTTGGGAGAAAGAGTTGTATTAAAAGATTACGAAAATCTTCGTTCAAATAGATATGCAGGATATGCTATTTCAGAGAAGGATGATTTTTTTGTTTTATATCAAACTCCCAGGGAATATTTACAAGCTTACAATACAAAAGTTTTTTATATTGATAAATCAACTTTTGAAATTTTTGATTCAGCTTCTTTTGATTCGTCAATAATGCTTTATAATTTTAAATCTATTAATGATTCCATTGCAGTTACAATTTCTCCATTAGCGTTAAGTACAGGGGCTGATATATATAGATATTACATCAATATATTAAATGATAAACAAATGATTCAAGTATCAAATATAATGATTGATATGGAGAATTTATCTTTTTATAATGAATATAGTCCAGATTATCAAACAAGGGTTGACTTTATAAATGAGGATTCTATTTATTATTGTACTTTTCTAGATGCTAATACAGGTATATTTGATTCAAATTATTCTGGAGTAATGCAGATTTTGAATTTTGGAGTTAATGGCAATATTAATTTTGATTATAGGTTTATAATAGACACTTTGCAACCAATACAAATTAATGGAGTTAAAGCAACTTCTGATGGAGGATTATTTGCAACTCTTTATAACTTGTTTACTGGCACAACTAACGTAATTAAATTTATGCCAAATGGAATAATTAGTTTAATTGATATTGCAACAAAAGAAAAGGAAAGAATAAAAGTTTATCCTAATCCTGCAAAGGATTATATTTACGTTGATATTGAAGTAACTAATTTTAAGAAAGGAGAAATTGAGCTTTTTGATATACAAGGGAAGTTGGTTAAGAAAGCTAAGTTAAGTGCTAAGCAAGGAAACAGGGTAGATGTTTCAAATCTTAATGCTGGAGCTTATACTTATAATGTATCTCTTAATGGAAAAACTCTTAGTGGAAAAGTAATTGTTGGGAAGTAAAGATAATTAATATAGCTTAAATGTAAATTCTATTTGTGAATTTAATTTATCCTTTTATAAGGAAGAGACTACAAAGAAATTTTATTTTTCAATGTCGTCTCTTTTCTTTTTAATTCAAAACGTGTCTCGTTTTTTTTGATTGCAGACTAAAAGAAAATGAATGCACTATTTTTTATTTTATCAAAACCTTTGCTCTAACTCTTTTTTTCAATAATTTTGCAAGGCTTAAGAGAATATACATTTTTGAAATAATGGCAGGAAATACTATTGGTAAGGTTTTTAAATTAACTACTTTTGGAGAATCACATAGCGACTTTGTTGGAGGAGTTATTGATGGATGTCCTGCTGGTTTGACTATTGAAATGGATTTTATTAACAGTGAAATTCAAAGACGAAAACCAACTCAAAAAGATATTTCTACTCCAAGAAATGAAAAAGATAATGTTGTTTTTGTTTCTGGAATTGAAAATAATATTTCTTTAGGCACTCCAATAGCATTCTTTGTGAAGAATGAGAATTTCAGAAAGGAAGACTATAAAGAGTTAGAAGATTTGTTTCGCCCTTCTCATGCAGATTTCACTTATTTTAGAAAATTTGGTATTAATGCTTCTTCAGGAGGAGGAAGAGCTTCAGCTAGGGAAACTATATCAAGAGTGGTTGGAGGAAGTGTTGCTAAATTGTTGTTAAAGCATAAAGCAAATATTATAATCAATGCACAAATTGAAAAAATAGGTAATTGGGATTATTCTACTCAAAGGGAAGAGATTGAAAAAGAATTTGAAAAACTTAATAGGGAAGGAGATTCTCTTGGAGGAACCATTACTTGTGAAATAAAGAATATGCCTATTGGATTGGGAGAGCCTGTTTTTGATAAATTAAGTGCTGATTTGGCAAAAGCTATGTTAAGTATTCCTTCTGTTAAAGCTTTTGAGTTTGGAGATGGATTTAAAGGATGTATGGAATATGGCTCAGAGCAAATGGACAATTGGAATAAAGATTTTTCAACCAAAACAAATCACTCTGGAGGAATACAAGGAGGCGTTTCAAATGGAATGGATATATTTTTTAGAGTGGGATTTAAGCCAATTTCAACTTTGTATAGGGAAGTTTCTTGTATTGACAAAGAAGGAGAAATACATAAAATTGAAAATAAAGGACGATATGATAAATGTATTGTGCCACGTTCAATTGTAATAGTTGAATCAATGGCTGCTCTAACTATTGCTGATCATTTATTGAGAAGTTACACAAATAAAATTTAATAATTGGATTATGAAAAAGATATTGGGAATAATAGTTTTGCTTTTGGCGTTTGCTGGATGCAATAAAATAGATAAGGACAGCTTTAGAATAAGCGGTCAATTGAATAATGGGGAAAGCAAAAGCCTTTATTTTTTGGAAATGACAGGTCAAGGATTAATGCCTATAGATACAATTGAAATAGATGAAAAAGGGAAGTTTAGTTTTGACTATAAATATAAAGAACCATCAATCTATGTTTTGATGGGAAATGAAAATGATTACATCACACTTATACCTCAAAAGCAAGAAGATATTATAATCTCAGGTTCTTTTAATTCACTTTCTTCAACCTATTCAGTTAAAAATTCAAAAGAATCGGAATTACTTCATCAACTTAATCAACAATACATCAAAACCAACACTGTGTTGGCGGAAATCAAACAAACACTTTATGAAAATAAATATGTGTCCAACTTTGAGGAGTTTAAAGCTGAGCTTTTAGACCAATACAATATGTTGGAAATACATCAAAAAGATATTATAAGAAAGTTTCTAAAAGACAATAAAGGCTCTTTATCTTGCATAATTGCATTGTATCGCTCTTTTGATAATCACTATTTGTTTAACCTCAACAAAGACTTAAGCGTATATGAGGAAGTTTATGCAGAGCTAAATAAGAAATATCCAAATAACAAACATACAATTGGACTAAAGAATTTGATTGATGATGCAAAAACAAAAGCAGCACAAGATTCTATTTCCACACAAACTAAAGAATTGGCAAATAAGAAATGATAAAAAATAAATATTATTTTGTTGCTGATATTCATTTGGGAGTTCCCAATTATGAGGAATCTCTTCAAAGGGAGAAGAAGTTAGTTCGATTCCTTTTGGAGGCAGAAAAAGATGCAAAAGCAATTTATCTTATGGGAGATATATTTGATTTCTGGCATGAATATAAATATGTTGTTCCCAAATACTATGTTCGTTTGCTTGGAACATTAGCATCAATTGTTGATAGGGGAACTCAGGTTTATTTCTTTACGGGTAATCATGATCAATGGATTAGAGATTATTTTCAAAAAGAAATAGGAATGATAGTTTGCACAAAAGAATTGATACAAAACATTGACGGCAAAACTTTCTATCTGGCTCATGGAGATGGATTAGACAAAACAGACAAGATGTATTTATTTATGAAAAGTCTTTTTGGCTCAAAGATAATTAGAGCTTTGTTTGCTTCCATTCATCCACGTTGGGCACTTGCTTTTGGAAATAGTTGGTCAAAATCAAGCCGTAAGTCTCACTCTGAAGAAGATTTGATGGATAAGGAACATAAAGAAGAAATGTATAAATTTTGTCAAAAGACTATTAAAGAAAAACCAATAGATTATTTTGTCTTTGGGCATCGTCATCTCAACAAGGAATACATAATTGAAGATAACAAGAAGCTAATAATTTTGAGCGATTGGATAAATGCAAGTAGTTATGCAATATGGGATGGAAGTAAATTAGAACTAAAAAGCTTTGATTAACAAATAAAAAAGTCTAAATTTGCATTTTTAAACACAAAACTAATAAATATATTCAATAAAATAATAAATAAAGATATGAAACAAACACCGTTTACACAAAAGCACATTGCTCTTGGTGCCAAAATGGCTGAATTTGCAGGCTACAATATGCCAATTTCCTATGAAGGATTAGTTGCTGAACATAATAACGTAAGAAATGCTGTTGGCGTTTTTGACGTTTCTCACATGGGAGAGTTTAGAGCAAAGGGGCCAAAGGCTCACGATTTTATTCAGTACTGTACTTCAAATAATATAGATTCACTTTTCGATGGCAAAGTGCTTTATACAGTTTTACCAAATGGCAAAGGTGGTATTGTTGACGATATGCTAATTTACAGAGTTAGTGAAACAGAATATTTTATGGTTCCTAATGCTGCAAATATTGAAAAAGATTGGAATTGGATGAGTAAGATTGCAACAGAAATGGGATTAGAACTTGGAAAAGACTTTACAAATGAATCTGATTCTTATGCTCAACTTGCAATACAAGGACCTTTGGCTTTAAAGGTTATGCAAAAACTTACCTCTACTCCAGTTGAAGATATGGAATACTACACTTTTAAATACCTTACTCTTGCTGGAGTTGAAAACGTTCTTTTATCAACAACAGGTTACACTGGAGCAGGTGGATGCGAAATATATTTTTCTCCAAAAGATGCAACAATCCTTTGGGATGCTATTTTTGAAGCAGGAAAAGAATTTGGAATAGTGCCAGCAGGTCTTGGTTGTAGAGATACGCTTCGTTTGGAAATGGGTTTCTGTCTTTATGGACATGAAATTGACGATACAACATCTTCAATTGAAGCAGGCTTAGGTTGGTTGACAAAGTTTGAAGAAGGAAATAACTTTATTGATAGGGAATTTCTTGAAGCACAAAAAGTAAATGGTGTTTCTAAAAAACTTGTTGGGTTTGAAATGATAGACAAAGGAATTCCTCGTCAAGCATACGAAGTTTGTGATGCAGAAGGTAATGTTATTGGTAGAGTATGCTCAGGAACTCAAGCTCCTTCATTGTCAAAAGCAATTGGAACTGCTTATGTTCAAACTGCTTTTAGCAAAAAAGATACAGCAATTTATATTAAGGTTAGAGAAAAACTGCTTAAAGCTGTTGTAGTTAGAATGCCTTTCTATAAAGCACAATAATAACAAAATTTTCATAAGGGCGTATTGCTTAATAGCATAACGCCCTTATTTTTTCAAAACAAATATTGATGAGTATTGATAAGTAAATACAAAAAATATTATTTTCTAATTATCATTATGCTATTACCCCAACTCCTAAAATCTCAAACAGAAATAATAGCTTTTCACAATTGTGAGAACTTTTTCTATCCGACAAATGACTCTCTTTCAAAAGATGATGACTTTACAATTAATTCTCCACGCAATTGGAATTGGGAACGCTTTAACCTGAAGAAAGACCTTTTGGCAAAAACTTATATTGCAATGTCTAAAGGCAATCTTCCTTCAATTATTGGACTATGTGAAATTGAAAGCGATAGAGTCCTTTCTGCTCTTTGCGATGACTCACCTCTGAAAAAAGGTAATTATGAATTCATTCACTATAACTCAAGCGACATTAGAGGAATGGATGTAGCAATGCTATATAGAAAGGATAAGTTTAAAGTAATTAGACACGAAAATATTGTAGTTGATAAATCTCTTATCATTGATGAACCAACAAGAGATATTCTATATGTTAATGGAATATTAAATAAAGTTCCTCTTCATATTTTTGTTGTTCATGCTCCTTCAAGGCGAAATCAAGATAGAAATCGACCACTTCGCAAAGCTGTTTTTGATTTAATATATAAGAAAGCTAAAGAACTTTACGATAAAGGAGAAAAGAATATAATTATTATGGGAGATTTTAACGATAATCCTTGGGATAAAACGATTCAGGAAGGATTTAAGTTAGCAAAATACTATAATCATACTCCAACTTTTGTTAATCTTATGAATAAGGACAAAGACAAGCGTGGTTCTTATACTTACATGGGGAAGATGCTTAATTTTGATCAAATGATAGTTTCCTATGATTTGATTCAAAAGATTGACACTGCTTCCGCAACTTCACATATCTTTATGCAAGATTTTCTTATTGACAATAATCCAAATCAAACCATGATAACTCCTTTTAGTACCTATAAAGGGTTCAAATATCAAGGAGGAATAAGCGACCATTTCCCAATATATCTCAAACTTATTACCCCTAAAAACTAAATGAATACTGCAAATGCAATTGTTGAGAGATTGATTTCTTTATCTGATGAAGAAAAGATAGCTCAAGCTAAGTATTTTGGAGTAAAGGGAGGAATTGTTTTGGGGATTTCTGCACCTGAAATAAGAAGTATTTCCAAAGAAATAAAAATTAATCATCCACTTGCTCTTGAGCTTTGGCAAAAAGAATATCACGAAGCAAGAATGATAGCAACACTTATAGCCGATAAAAATGAAATCACAAGCAAGCAAATGGATGCTTGGACAGAAGATTTTGACAATTGGGCTATTGTTGATGGTACTTGCTATAATCTATATAGATATACACCTTTTGCAGAAGAAAAGATTTTTCAATATTGTAAAAGTGAGAAGGAATATATTAGAAGAACATCCTTTTCTTTGATTGCAGGATTAGCAATTGGGGTTAAGAAAATGCCAGATGAAGAATTTTTAAAATTTCTTCCTCTTATTGAGGAATATGCCTTTGATGAAAGAAATTTTGTTTGGAAGGCAGTCAATTGGGCATTAAGACAGACAGGTAAAAGAAGTCTTTACCTTCATCCATACGCTTTAGAACTTGCTCAAAAGCTTTCCTTATCATCCAATTCAACTCATAGAAAGATAGGAAAAGATGCTTTTAGAGAGTTATCTAATCCTAAAACCATAGAAAGAATAAAGAGATAAATTATTTTTACTTGATTCTATCATAATTAAACCTTGTTTTAGCTTATTAAAACAAGGTTTAATTTTTGTAAGGTGGCAGGATACTTTCATAAGGTGGCACCTTACTATAAGTAACATGCCACCTTACTTGAGTAAGGTCGTACCTTACTAATATTATGGTACGACCATAACACAGTTATCATACGACCATAATATAGTTATGGTACGACCATAACGAATTTATTCCTTATTCTAATAAATTTATTCTTTGTTTTGTTGCTTTTAATTAAGGAGTTAGGAAGATTAGAAGAGAAGTTGTAATGATGATGAATAATTTGTGTTTTTAGATATGTGATAAAATAAAAAAAGCTACCCTTTTTATTAAAAGAGTAGCTTAATATGTTTAAAACAAATTGTCAAATTGTTTGTAATTACTTATTGAAAAAAGCTTTATGTCCCAATTTCCTATATCATTAATACGATATTTTGGCGTTAAAACAAATAAATCCATAAAAATGATAGGATAAATATTTCTAATTGACTTCCTGATTTTTCAATTAGAAACAGACAAAAGACTTAATTTGGATTATATAAGTAACGAACCTATTTGGTAGATTGATTTTGCTACCTTATAGCGTTGAAGGCACTTACTTCTATAGTAAGAATACTTATCAAAAGGATTGTTAACAACAGAAAGACTTAACTGATCTGCAAAGGTTGGGTTGTCAAGTTTTGAAATACCTTGTCTTCTTTCAGAAAGAATTAATTCTAAATTAGATCTGGAATTAGATTTTGCAGCAGAGATAAATGAATCAGAAGATCCAAATATAACTTTGTTCTTTATCAATAAGCCCGATTCAAATTTCAATGCAATATCAACTCTTTCCTCAAAGGAAACTGTTGGACTAATAAGCAGTCCAATAGCAAACAGGGTTGATAATATGTAAATTTTAAATTGTTGCATGAAACTTTTTTTCTTCAAGGTGCAAAAATAGATTATTTTGATTGTATTTGCAAATTTTAGAGCGAAAAAATGGATAAATAAATAATTTTGTTGTGTGTTTTACTTTTTTATATTAGTTTTGTATTCAAATAATAATATGGTTTTATGAGCAACAACGTATATACATTTAATCAAAAGAATTGCACCTCTTGTTATTCTTGCGTTAGGAAATGTCCAGTTAAGGCAATTAAAGTAAGTAAGGAAAGTATTTATCCTGAAGTTATTGAAGAAAGATGTATTGGATGTGGAACATGTATTAAGGCTTGTTCATTTAATGCTATTAATGTAACGGATTCAATAAGTGTTGTTAAGGAATTAATAAAGAGTGAAAGTAAGGTGGCTGCAATTTGCGACCCTTCAATTGCAGGGGAGTTTGAAGATATTGCTGACTACAGAAAATTTGTTAGAATGATTCGTGAAATAGGTTTTGATTACGTTACAGAGGTTGCTTTTGGCGTTGATTTAGTTGCAAAACGACAAGCAAATTTTGCTAATGATAATTCAGGCAAATTTCTTCTAACATCACATTGTCCTGTAATGAATATGTACATTGAAAAATATGCAACAGACCTTGTGAGCAACATAACCCCAACTGTTTCTCCAGCCAATGCAACAGCAACTGTATTAAGAAATGTTTACGGAAAAGACTTAAAAATAGTAAGCATAACACCTTGTCTTGGAGCAAAAAAAGATATTAATCGTCATCAAAACTCTGCCAAATTAGATGCTGTTTTGTCATTTAGAGAACTCAGAAGAATATTTAGAGAACTTAAGATTAGAGAAGAATCAGTTTCTTTTTCCGATTTTGATTCTCCATTAGGTTTTAAAGGAGCCTTGTATCCAATTCCAGAAGGATTTGTTGAAGCATGCGATTTGTCAACCTCCCTAATTGAAGGGAAATTTATATCAGCACACGGAGCAGACGATTCAATTGATGCTGTAAAGCAATTTTCAGAACATGGGAATAAGTTTAACAAGAATTTCAACCTCTATTTCTGTGAAGGATGTATTGCAGGACCAGGCTCATCGGCAAAAGGACAGAAATTTATAAGACATAACCTAGTTACAGAATATGTAAAGAAAAGAATTGCAAACTTTGATAAAAAGACATGGGAAAACAATATGTTAAAGCACTCTGTTTTGCCCGATATAATTTGCAATTACAAAGAAGACAAGCAAACTCTTCCAACCCCAACTCAAGAAGAAATGGAAGAAGCTTTTGTGAAATTAGATAAAGCAACAAGTGGACGCCATACCGATTGCAGAGCATGTGGATATGGAACATGTTATGGTCTTGCAGAAGCAATAGCACAGGGAATAGCAACAGAAGATATGTGTTTTACTCACACACAAAAAGGAAATCGTATATTCCATCAACAATTGGAAACAACAACAAAAGAACTTATATCCTCACAAGACGAGATACATAATTTAAAAGATATTCTTCATCTACAACAAACCCATAATGCAGAAGCCTCAAAAGCCCTGTCTTTGATGATACACAACCTTAAGATTGGGGTTGCAATGATTGATGAGAATATGAAAATAGCCGATTCCAATGCTTCATTTATTGAAATATTGGGAGATGAAGCTAAAGAAATAGATGAAATAATACCAGGATTGATAGGAGCCAATGTAAACTCATTAGTTCCAAAGAGCGTTTCCACTCAAATAGACTTTGTTTTGAAAGGAGAGGAAGCATTTATCAATAAAGATATAGAGTTTTCAGACAGATTGGTTAATGTAACAATCTTTGCATTAATACCACATAAAAGAGTTGCTATTTTGGTAAGAAACCTCTACGATAACGAAGACAAACCACAAGAAATAATAAATAGAGTAACCGATGTAATCCAACAAAACCTTCGTCAAGTGCAAGAAATTGGATTTATTTTAGGAGAAGGAGCCGCCCAAACAGAAAAGATGCTAAACACCATAATCAAGCTTACTAAAAAAGATTAAGAAATAGCTGAATAGTTTATATCTATGATTTAGATTCTATATCTCAAAACTATGAGAGTTATTTCTTTTTAATTTCATATATCCTTGCAAAATAGCCTAAAATGGGATAGAACACAATACAATCTTTATCTTTTACTTTTGTGTTTATTTCAAATTTTCCATTTGTATCAGTGATGCTAAGTTGTTCTAAAAGGATTATGGTATCATTATTTTTATTGAATATCCCTTTAGTAATAGAACAATAAGGAATAATATCACCACTCCTATCATCTTCAATAGTTCCACTAAAAATTAGATTATTTTTTTTAATCTTAAATTTATCGAAATTAATCTTTAGAGGTCTATTGCAAAAAACTCCACCATTATAACAGATACTGTCATTACAAGAATAATAATTGCTAACAGTGTAATTCCCTTCCTTCTTAAATCTTCAATAACATTTATTGTATACTTATTACTCAAACAAGAAGAAAACAAAGCAATACAAATGAATGTGATTATAAGTGTATTATTGAATATTCTCATTCTCTTATTTCTCTTTTCTCTTATATTTAACTTCTCTAACCTTATTGTCGCCAAGGCGGAACACGGCTGTTTTAAATTTGTCTTTTAAAAATTTTGAGGGTTTGAAAAGGGGATAGAATCTTTTAATTGTTTTGGTTGTAATTTCTTCTGGAGTGTCGCATGCTGTTGCTTGTATGGCTGGATAAAAGGTGCCTAATGCTCCAAAATTGAATGGATGCCCATTTAAGAGCATTGTTGCAATTGCGCTTTCAGCCTCAAGCAATACTCCTGCAATATCTCCTCGAGACATTGTTGATTTTTTCTCGATGATTTCAGCTAAATCTTCAAAATCTAAAACTGTTTCTTCTTGAATATCTGCAACAAATTTATCAACTGTTTGTCCGTTGATGTTTACTTTTATCTTTTTTCTAAAATATCTTATTCCCATAATTATAAATGTTTAAGTTATTAAATTGAATTTTACTATCATTTTGGATTTAAACTTCTTCTTCTTGTCCTAAGACTTCTTTTTTTGGGATTTAGACTTACTTATTTAGAACTCAGAAGGCTTCCCTATAGTCTGTAAAGCCGCTTTTCGTACCCCAAAAAGCCACTTTTTCGACCCCAAAAAGCGGCTTTTTTAACCTGAAAAAGTGGCTTTACAGACTACAACGAAGGCTTCTCAATCCTAAATATCTTCGTTTAAATCCTAAATATTCAAGTCTAAATCCTAAAAGAGCAAGTCTAATTTCTAAATATCCTAATTCTTAATCAAAATCTCTATCTTGCAATAATTATCTTCTTATTTACTTTTCCTTGAGGGGTGTTTATATGCAAGTAGTAGTTGCCTTGAGGGAGAGAGGAAACGTTTATATTCTTTGGTAGTTTGTCCCAAGTCATTACTATTCTGCCGTTTTGGTCTATTAGTTTGGTTTGGGTGAAGTCGTTAGTTTCTGTTTCTATATTTAGAATGTCTTTTGCTGGATTTGGATAGATTTTTACTAATTTGCTATAGTCGATGATGTCTTCTAAGCCGCTTATTCTTACGTTTACTGTGTTAGTCCAGTAGCTTGTGTCTGCTAAAGAACAGATTGCTCTTACTCTAAACATATATTCTGTTTCCATATCCAAATTCCTCAAAACGTATTGTGGGTTTGTGAATAGGATAAGGCTTGTCCAGTCTACTGCATATTTTTGTTTGTATTGGAATTCCCACATTGTGCTTTCTAATGCATCCCAACCGCAGAATATGGCTTCATCTGCTTTTGTGCTTGTAATATGATAGGCGTAGAAATTGGTTGGTGTTGGGCAGGAGAGGTCTTCAAGGGTATGAATAACTGTTTTTGTCCAAGTATTATCCATCTGGTTTCCGCAATTTGACCTTATCCAAATCTTATAAGGACGGTTAGGAAGGAGGTTAGTGATAAGGTATGGATGAATTGTGGTTGAAAAGTTTGTTGAGGTGTTGAGGATGGTGTCTGTTACAATAATATCCCAGCTTGTAGTGTTGGAATATGCTGTCCAGTCAATGTTAACGCTGTTTGAATTGAGTTCTAAAATGGTTATTTCTGATGGGGATTTACATTTTTCAATAACATTGAAGTCTTGAATTTCGATGTTGGCAACTGAAACTTGATAGTAGGAAGGGACAAAGGCAAATCGGATAAAATGTTCGTTGATATAATGAGGGAGTTCAATGGTATTATTTGCTAATGTGTTGCTTTGGTATAGGGTTTTTAGGTTGTAGAATATGAGTCCGTCATTTGTAACTAATAGTTTTGTGGAGGTAAATGAAGCTACGCTATCTAAGAATTGAAACTTAAAGGAAAGTTCTGGATATCCAATTTGAGAGAAGTCGTAAACTGGGGAAAGTAATGTATCTCCCTTAACTTCCCAGCAAGAATATGTGTTGGAATATCCATTAGGGTTTGTCCATGTTATGCTGTTTGGTAATTCATTTGAAGGATATTGAGTAATGTAAGGACAAAGTGTGTGGAAACGATATGTGTTTGAATAAATGGAAGTGTCATTTTGAAGAGAAATGGCTTTTACTCTTACATTGTAATAAGTGTCAGGGGTAAGATTTCTTAAAGTGTCCTGTCTTGAGAAAACAATCTTTCTTGTGTAGTTTGTATTTTCTCCATTATCTACTCCATATTCCAATATCCATTGAGTAACATTAGGATCATCACTCCAACTAAGAATTGCACTATCTGTTGAATAGGAAATAGCGTAAACATCTTCAGGAGCAAGACAACGAATGAGAGTTGTGAAAGTATCTGTTACGGAGTAGAAACTTTGTTCTAAACCACAATCGGCTTGTACTCTGTAAATGTAAGTTGAATTGTCATCTAAACCTTCTAATATATGGTGAGAAGTTACTCCATCTACTTGATTCCAAGAGGTTGTTCCAATTTTTCTGTATTGAATATTGAAAAATTCTTGTTCTTGAGCAAAGTCCCAGCTAAGATTTGCATAATTGGATGAGACATAACTATGAGTTAGATTGGTTGGGGTTGCACAATATCTTCCAGTTATGTAAATATCATCTACAATTGCTCCTCCCAAACCTCCAATAGAGGAGTTATTTTGCCAAGCAAAAACCAATCTCCTAACTTGCCCAATATAAGCGGCTGGTATTTCAATATGCTCGCTTTGCCAATCGGAGTTTTGATTATTATATGCAATTTGTCCAATTCTGTTTGCATCTTGAGGTAGTTGATAAATATCTAATGAAGAATTAGAATTTAATAAGTAAACTTTCATAACATCATTAGATGCTTCTCCCAAACATTTCCATTTAAAATCCAAATAGAAACTTGAAGCGTAATCAGGAATTAAAACATCAATATAAGCATAACTTATTGCTGGAGCCAAGGGATAATAATTATTGTTAGCACCTCCAGTTGTTGAAATGTAAATAGAATTGCTTCCATCTAAAGTTGTATTGTAAGCATTGCCAAGCACCCAAGGGTTTAATGAGCCATTAACAAACCCAAAGATTGCATTTTGCTCATCACTTTCAAAGGTTTGTTGAACAGGAAGGTCGTAAAATTGATTAGAAATATAACGAGTATTGATATAAGACCAGCCACTATTTGCTCCCAAACATTTATTTCTAACTGCAATTTGATACCAGTTATTAAGTATTAAGTTAGATGAAGGAATAACATAGAAATAATTTGAAACAATTGCTCTTGTTCCATCCAAATCAGGATTTGAACCTAACTCTCCATAAACAATTTCCCACTCTGTTTGATTAGGATTGGCTTGCCATTGAACAGTAATTCCATTAGTTCCCATTGCATCAATACTTAATCCCGAAATATTATCACATCCAGTTATTTCATCTGGAGTTTGGAAGGTTGCAACTTCAGACCAGAGGGTTGTGTCGCCATTTATGTCAATCATTCTAACCTTCCAGTTGTAAGTTATACTGGAAACTAAATTAAATACTTGAGTCGAATTAGTAGAAAGAACTTGCTCAATAGGTGTATTGCTTTGAGAAATATTATAAGATAAAATCCATAAATAAGCATTGGTATCTGAACTCCACGATAGAGTTGCATTATCAAAGTAAATATTTGAAGCAGTTAAGTTGGTTGGTGGATTAAATTGAGAATTTGAAGCAAAGGAAGAAAAGCTTAACGAAATAAATAAAACACATAAAAATAGGCTTAGTTTTTTCATAATAATATATTGTTTTTCTATTCAAACAGCAAAAGTAAAGAAAATGTAAACAACAAACAAAAAGTTTTTGTATTTTTGCATTCTATGACAATGGAAGAAGAAATAAATAGAGCCAATTACAACGACGAAAGCATTAAATCATTAAAATGGAACGAACATATTAGACTTCGTCCAGGAATGTACATAGGGAAATTGGGTGATGGAGCTTCCCCAGATGATGGTATTTACATTCTTATAAAAGAAGTAATTGATAATTCCATAGATGAGTTTTCAATGGGATTTGGAAGAAATATTGATATTGACATTGATTTCGAAACTAAGAAGATTAGGGTAAGAGATTATGGTCGAGGAATTCCATTGGGTAAGGTTGTAGATTGTGTTTCAAAGATAAATACAGGAGCAAAATACGATTCACTTTCTTTCCAGAAATCAGTAGGGATGAATGGAGTTGGAACAAAAGCTGTAAATGCTCTTTCAAGTTATTTTTATGTTCAATCCATTAGAGATAAAAAGTCAAAAGATGCTGAATTCTCAAAAGGGGAAGTAGTTAAAGATAATAAGATTGAAATCTCCAATTTGGAGGATGGAACAGTTATTGAGTTTATTCCAGATGGAGAATTGTTCGGGAATTATTTTTTCATTGACGAATACATTGAAAAGATGATTTGGTACTATGCTTATTTGAATAAGGGCTTAGTAATAACCTATAATAATAAGAAATACTCTTCCAAGAATGGTCTTTATGATCTTTTGGACAACAACATAGATTCTGAAATTATTTATCCAATTATTCATATTAAAGAAGATAATTTTGAATTCGCACTTACTCACTCTGATAAAGCTTATGGAGAAGAATACTATTCTTTTGTGAATGGTCAAAACACTTCTCAGGGAGGAACTCATCAACAAGCTTTTCGTGAAGCATTAACAAAAGTTTGTAGAGAGTTTTATAAGAAAGATTATGAGCCTTCAGACATTCGTTCAGGGATAATTTGTGCAATTAGTTTAAGGATTCAAGAACCAATATTTGAATCTCAAACCAAAACCAAGCTTGGTTCAATCAATATGGAACCAAATGGAAAGGGACAAACTGTAAGAAACTTTATTGTTGATGTTGTTAAAAGAAATTTAGATAACTATCTGTATAAAAATCCAGAAACAGCAGAAAGACTTCTTCAAAAGATTGTTCAAAGCGAAAAAGAAAGAAAAGACATTGCAAGCATTAAAAAGATTGCAAAGGAAAGTGCAAAGAAGATAAGTCTTCACAATAAAAAGCTTAGAGATTGCAGAATCCATTATAATACAAAAGATGATAGAAGATTAGAATCAACACTTTTTATTACCGAAGGGGATTCTGCATCAGGTTCAATAACAAAATCAAGAGATGTAAACACACAAGCTGTTTTTTCATTAAGGGGAAAGCCTCTTAACAGTTATGGAGAAACTAAAGAATTAGTTTATAAGAATGAAGAGTTTAATCTTTTACAGTCAGCTTTAAATATAGAAGAAGATTTGGAGAATTTGAGATATAATAATATTGTAATTGCAACCGATGCCGATGTTGATGGAATGCATATTAGAATGTTATTAATGACTTTCTTCTTGCAGTTTTTTCCTGAATTGGTAAAGGCTGGACATGTTTACATTCTTCAGACACCTTTGTTTAGAGTAAGAAACAAGCAAAAGACTTTTTATTGCTATTCTGAAGATGAAAAACAATCAGCAATAACTAAACTTGGAACTAATCCTGAAATAACTCGTTTTAAAGGATTGGGAGAAATATCCCCTGATGAATTTAGACATTTTATTGGAAAGGATATTCGTTTAGACCCAGTTCTTTTAAATAAAGAAAGTGGAATTAAGGAAGTTCTTGCTTTCTTTATGGGAGATAATACTCCAGAAAGACAAAATTACATTATAGAAAATCTACGATACGAAGAAGTTATATAAAAATAAAAACAATTCATTGATATGAAAAGAATAATTTTAATTGCTTTTGCTTTAATAATATTGATTGGAGCTAAAACTTTAGTTGCTCAAAACGAAAACCAAAATAACCAAAGCGAAGAAAAAATCAAACCATGGACAGATGTTGTTAAGAATAATTCTGACCCAGCATCATGGACTTGGAATAAGAATGAAAATACACGCTTTGCAATTAGAGGTGATTGGGATGGAGATGGATTTGATGAAATGTTATATGAAAGTGCAACTAAGCTTTTTTCAGATAATGATGATATAACTCCACTTAATTTGCCTGGAGATTTGGGAGTTTTCTTCTTAATAAATGAAGGAGACCTTGATGGTGATGGTGGTGATGAGATTTCTTTTATGTCAGTAAATAGAGATTGGTCAAATCTTAATGTCATTAGAATTTGGTCTTATAATGGATATCGTTGGAGAGAAATTTTCCAGACAGAAGTTCATATTTGGGATTGTCCAAACTATCGTCCAGAAACTCCAGAAGAAAGTTTCACTCATCAATGGAAAAGAAAGAATAATTATTCTCTAAGTAAGGTTGTTTTGAAGAAACACGATGGAATCATTGATGTTATAGGTATTCATCCTAATGGAAGATATGCTATTGAAGAAATAAAGATATTGGATAAGAGCGCATCTAAAAGAAAGTGGGGAATGATAATTCAGCCAAGAGACGATTAATAAATTAAACTTCTTAATTGCCATAATATGAAAAAGACCCTAATTCTAATTATTTTATCTTTTCTAACAACGAATCTTTTTTGCCAAGAAGGCAAAATTTCAGATTATAATATTGAAAAAGCTGTTTATTATCTTGCTTCAGAAGAGTTGCAAGGTCGTCTTCCTTCTTCAAAAGGAGATAGTTTGGCTGTTGATTATATAACCAATATCTTTAAGCAAGCAAATCTTAAACCTTTGTTTGAAACATTCTATCAAGAAGTAGCATTCAAAGATATGGAATCAATTGCAATGAATAGCAAGCAAGCTGGTCCAAAGAACAAGTTCTCAAGAAATATTGTTGGAGTTTTGGAAGGGAGTGATTTAATACTTAAAAATGAATATATAGTTATTGGTGCTCATTTTGACCATTTGGGTTTAGGCTCAATGATGGGTGGCTCTCGTTCAAAAGAAACAAACAAGGTTCATTATGGTGCTGATGACAATGCTTCTGGAGTTGCTCTTATGCTCGATTTGCTTAAAAAGTTTTCTACTTCTTCAATTAAGCCCAAAAGAAGTATAATCTTTATTGCTTTTGCTTGTGAAGAGCAAGGTTTGATTGGCTCAAAGAAATTTGTAGAGGATTTGCCTTTTGACTCAAAACATATTGTTGCTATGCTAAATTTTGATATGGTTGGAAAGCTAAAAAACAATTCTATAAAAGTAGGAGGAAGTCGAACTTCTAAAGAATCGGAAAAGATAATAAAGAAATACGCAAAGAAGAACAATTTGAAGGCTTCTCTTTCTCCAAGTGGAATTGCTCCTTCAGATCATGCGTCTTTCTATGCAAAGAATATCACTGTTTTCTATTTTACAACTGGGGCTGATTCAACTTATCACACTCATTATGATACTCCATATAAATTAAACTATAAAGGAATGGATATTGTTTCATCTTTAGCTTTCGATATTGCTAATGATGTTGCTAACAGAAAGAATAAACTAAGGTTTAGAAGAGTTGCTGAAACAAAAAATAAGGGACATATGTCAGATGTTAAAGTAACCTTAGGTATTATGCCCGATGTAACTGGAAGTACTGATGGTTTAAAAGCTGAAAATGTTTCAAAAGGAAAGCCAGCTGATAGGGCAGGGATGCTAACAGGAGACATTATTATTGAACTTAATGGCAAGAAAATTACTGATATTTATTCCTATATGGATGCTCTTGGAACTTTAAAAGAGAATCAAACATACAAAGTCAAGATAAAACGAGAAGGGAAAACCAAAGAACTTAAGATTAAATTATAATTGATTATGAAAAAATCAACCATTGCTCTATTTTGGGCTCTTGCAGTTGTTCTAACTCTTGCAACAAGTGTTTATCAAAGAAAAACTGGCCCAACAAATCCAAAAAAAACTACAATAACCATAAATAATAAAGAATATAAACTTTCATTTCCTCGCTCAGCAACTGCAAACCGCAATACCATTACTCTAAATATTGCAGATACTTCTGCAAATGCTCAACTTATTTACAGGAAATATCCTACTAATGATGCCTTTACTTCAATAAACTTTCAAAGAAAAGATGAAAAACTTGTTGCTGATTTGCCAATACAGCCTAATGCAGGGAAATTAGAATACTATGTAAAGATAAACGACCAAAATCTTTTTGAAGAAGATGCTTTAATAGTTCGTTTTAAAGGCGAAGTTCCAGCAGGAGTTCTAATCCCTCATATAATATTTATGTTTGTATCCATGCTTTTTGCAGCTTATGGACTAATTTTAGCAATTGCTAACAAAAAGAATGTTGTTCGCTATCTTATTCTAACACTAATAACTCTTTTTATTGGAGGATTTATCTTTGGTCCAATTGTTCAAAAATATGCATTTGGAGTATATTGGAGTGGATTTCCTTTTGGCTATGACTTAACAGACAATAAAACCTTAATAGCATTAGTCATCCTCCTTATTAATATGTTGTTCATTAAAAAGAAAATCTTTAGAATTACATCAATTATCGCTTTTTCTGTAATGATAACAATATTTTGTATTCCTCATTCACTTAGAGGAAGTGAATTAAATCATCAAACAGGAGTTGTTGAGACTGCAAGATAACTATCCGAAACACGAAAGATAACTATCCAAACTTCTCGAGATAACTATACGAAACTCAAAAAGTCGCACTTTCCGACCAAAAAAGTCGCACTTT
>DHDW01000028.1:57447-65081 GCA_002399565.1 Bacteroidales bacterium UBA4866
ATCAAAAAGTCGCACTTTTTAGAAGAAAAGTCGCACTTTTTTAATCTGAGATAACTATCGCAGAGTTGTGAGATAACTATCTTGGGCTTGCCAGATAACTATCGTAAATGAAAATAACATTATATAAACAAAATCCTATAGCATAAAAAGCTGAGGAGATGCTTGTAAAGTTTTCAAATACAAAAGGAATGTGTTTCTAAACAAGGATTTGAAAGAGAACTACAATTTAACAAGTAGGGTTAAATGGTTTGGAGAGCCGTATTTGTGGTATTCATTTCTTGCGTAGCTCAACTGAAAACGTTTTATGTTTATTCCAAATCCATAGGAAAAGCCTGCTAAAGAAAAAGCATCATTCAAATACATTTCACGACTTTGCTTCCAGCTATAACCAAAGGCCAAGTAAAAACTCTTTGAAAGTTCAAAATTAACCCCAACATTCAAGTGCCTAAACATATTATCTAATGTTCCTAAGAAATGATTTTCTCTTTTAATTTCATTTGTAAAAGGATCAATTTCATCTCTTGGATTTAGAGGGTCGTCTTCTCTTAAGTCCCATTTCTGCAAATTAGTTACCATAGCAAAGACTTGCAAAGGTGCATGCTTTAGTTTTTTTGACACACCAAGTTCAAGCTGGAAAGGAAGTTTCTCTTCAATATCATTAAACGATTTAAGCTGAGTACCAAAATTTCTTGCCATAAGTGTTGCTGTAAAGCTTCTGTTATTGCTTATGTAAGTTGCTGCTAAATCAAAAGCTAATGCAATAGAAGAATAATCTTCGTATTGGGAGAAAATAGGTTTAAGATTGGCTCCAATATAAACATTACTATCCAACATTCTTCCCCAACCTATGGTAAACATATAGTCATTAGCAGTAAAATCTCCAACTTCATCTCCATTAGGTAGAGTTCTTTGGAATTTCCCATAGCCAATATAGTTTAAACCAAAGCTTAAGCTACCAATTTTGTTGAAAGTGTGACTGTAAGCAACGTTGCCTTGCCAAATTCCTGCAAACAAATCAGTGTAGCCAACAGCAAACTGATTATTCATTTCCTTTGATAATATAGAAGGATTGGTTATACCTACAGATATATCGTTAACTTTCCAGGCAAGAAAATCCATCCCCAGATTTGCAACACGAGCAGAGGAACGCAGATTTAAAACAGAGTAAGCCTCGTAAATTTCTTGTTGAGCCTTTGAAACAAAAAATGCACAACAAAGCAAAAGGGTGAATGCAATTTTCTTAAGCATAAAAAATAATTATTAGTTCTAATAATGATATAAAACGATGCAATATATAAATTATTATTTGCGTTTGAAATTATAATAAAGGTTAACCTAAGTTCAAAAACTAAAAACCTATGAGACGGATACTTTTAATTATATCTCTTGTCTGCTTAGCTCTTACATTATTTTCACAAAATAACAATCAGAATATTAATGTAAGGATTGGAAGTGAAAGGATAGGGGATTCAATTTTTTACAAGAAAATTACTAAAACAAGAATTGGAGACCAAGTAAGGGTTGATGAAGAAATACTTTCATCTTCTAAGGTAAAAGAAGAGGAATTAAATACTACAAAACAAAACTCTAACGCTGCACAAGCTAATCAAACTATTCAAAATAATACAAATAAAAATCTCCAAGCATTTATAATAGGAATTAATATAGACTTTACAACGCTCAATAATAACCAGAGATTGAATTCTCTTTTAGGGATGAAGGGAATAAATAATCTTAATTTGGGAGGAGATATATCTTTAGGAGGTAGATTTGGAAATGGAATTGAGTTTAAGGTAAGTTATGGAGTAGAATCAATAATCAATAGAACGAGTAATAAAACCTTAAAGTCAATTTCAAATACTGGGACATTAACCTTTGGTTATCCTTTTATTTTGAAGAATGATGAGTATATGATAGTCCCATATACTGGATTGGGGTATAATTTAACTAATTTACAATATTCAAGAACTTATAGTAGGGCAATTTCATTTGAAGAGTTAAAAGAAAGTTCTTGGGCGGTTTTAAGTCATAATTTATATATTCCTTTGGGTGTTGAATTTCGTTATAGACTACTGCCAATTTCTTATTTGTCTTTTGGCTTAGAATATCGCTTAAATGTGTTTAATACTGGAGCACTTTTGCCAAACACTTTGCAAAGAGTAGATAATTTCCCAAAGTTTACAATAAATAATTTAGCAATAAAAATAGGTTTAACAGGAATTTTCAATAAAAACTAATCAAAAAAAATTATTAAGTATGAAAAAGACAATTCTATTAGTCCTTGCTCTTGGAGCTTGTGCAATTTCACAAGGACAAAATGTTAGTAAAACAACAACAACGGTTGTAGAAACAAAAGAAGTTGGTGATTCAACCATAACAACACAAACCATAACAACAACTATTGATGGAAAAACTACTATTGAAAAAGAAGTAAAAATAGATAGATACATTTCCGATAATGTCCCAGAAGTTTATCAAGCAAAGACTGATATTAATAGGAAAAAAGCAAAGTTTATATCTGGTTTAAGTTTTACTGGCTCATTCCTTAATGATAATAAAGCCATAAATAATAAGTTAGCGATGAGAGATATTAACGACTTTAATTTTGGATTACTTTTTAACATTGGTGGAGTAACACCTTTTGGATTAGAAATTGTTATGGACTTGGGATTTGAAGGAAATGTAAATAAATCTAATAATAAACAATTAAATGTATTAACATCTTTAATTAGTCTTAACTTAGGTTATCCAGTTATTAAATTGAAAAATGAGAGATTTATGATAGTTCCAAGAGTTGGGATTGGATTAAATGCTAATCAATATAATTATGTAAGAACTTCTGACAATAATTTAACTATGGATTCCATTGCTGGAAATGCTTGGACAATTACTCAGAACAACAATTTCTATATTCCACTTGGATTAGAATTTCGTTTTGGAGGACCAAAGGAATATTTTGTTATTGCAGGAGAATATCGCCACACATTCTATTTTTCCAATTCATATCTATCTCTCTCAAAACAAAGAGTATCTGATTTTCCTGACTTAGGATTAAATAATATAGCAATTAAGATTGGATTTGTTGGAATGCTATAAGAATTAATCATAGCTAATTCAACAAAAAAATAACTCCTTATTTCTAAAATTAGAATAAGGAGTTATTTTATTATTTGAACTTAATCTACTATTGAACTATTTGTTAGCTTCAATTAGAAGGTTAAGTATTTTTATTGCACATTCAGAGATAATTGATCCAGGACCAAATACTGCTGCAGCACCTGCTTTGTATAGATAATCGTAATCTTGAGGAGGAATAACACCACCAACAATAACAACTATATCTTCTCTTCCAAGTTTCTTCAACTCTTCAATTACTTGAGGGACTAAAGTTTTGTGTCCTGCTGCAAGTGATGAAACTCCAAGAACGTGAACATCGTTTTCTACGGCTTGCTTAGCTGCTTCTGCTGGAGTTTGGAAAAGTGGTCCCATATCAACATCAAATCCGATGTCAGCATATCCTGTTGCTACAACCTTAGCTCCACGGTCATGTCCATCTTGTCCCATTTTAGCCACCATAATTCTTGGTCGGCGTCCTTCCATTGAAGCAAATTTATCTGCAAGTTCTACTGCTTTCTTAAAGCTTGAACTATCTTTTGTTTCTGCACTATACACGTTTGAAATAAGATTTATTTTTGCTTTATAACGTCCAAAATGTTTTTCCATTGCCATTGAAATCTCTCCCAATGAAGCTCTCTTTCTTGCACAATCAATAGCATATTCCAACAGGTTCCCGTTTCCAGTTCTTGCAACTTCAGAAAGTCTTTCCAATGATTCTTGACATTCTTTTTCATTACGATTTGCTCTTAGTTCAGCTAAACGTTTTAATTGAGCTTCTCTAACAACAGTATTGTCTACTTCAAGAGTTTCAATTGGGTCTTCTTTTTCCAAACGATATTTGTTAACTCCCAAAATAGTATCTCTGTTTGAGTCAATGCGAGCTTGTTTTCTTGCTGCTGCTTCTTCAATTCTCATTTTAGGAACTCCACTTTCAATTGCAGCTGCCATTCCTCCCAATTTTTCAACTTCTTGGATATGTTGCCAAGCTTTGTGTGCAATTTCGTGAGTAAGACTTTCAACATAGTAGGAACCTGCCCATGGATCAACACTTTTGCAAATATTTGTTTCTTCTTGAAGATAGATTTGAGTGTTACGAGCAATTCTGGCAGAGAAATCTGTTGGCAAAGCAATTGCTTCATCAAGTGCGTTTGTATGTAGTGATTGTGTGTGTCCAAGTGCTGCTGCTGTTGCTTCAACGCATGTTCTTGCAACATTATTAAATGGATCTTGTTCGGTTAATGACCATCCGGAAGTTTGAGAGTGTGTTCTTAGTGCAAGTGATTTTTGGCTTTTAGGGTTGAATTGACTAACCAATTTAGCCCAAAGCATTCTTGCTGCTCTCATTTTTGCTATTTCCATAAAATGATTCATCCCTATTGCCCAGAAGAATGATAGTCTTGGTGCAAATTGGTCTATGCTCATTCCTGCATTAATACCTGCTCTCAAATATTCTAATCCGTCAGCTAAGGTATAAGCCATTTCAATATCACAAGTTGCACCTGCTTCTTGCATGTGATAACCTGAAATAGATATTGAATTGAACTTAGGCATATTCTTTGAAGTAAATTCAAAGATATCTGCAATTATCTTCATTGATGGTTTTGGTGGATAAATATAAGTGTTTCTAACCATAAACTCTTTTAAGATGTCGTTTTGGATAGTTCCACTTAGTTTGTCCATTGAAACTCCTTGTTCTTCTGCTGCAATAATGTAGAAGGCAAGTATTGGCAATACTGCACCATTCATTGTCATTGAAACAGACATTTTATCTAATGGAATTTGATCAAAGAGAATCTTCATATCTAAAATTGAATCCACTGCAACACCTGCTTTCCCAACATCTCCAACAACTCTTTCGTGGTCAGAGTCGTATCCTCTGTGAGTTGCAAGGTCAAAAGCAACTGAAAGTCCTTTTTGTCCTGCTGCAATATTTCTTCTGTAGAATGCATTTGATTCTTCTGCTGTTGAGAAACCTGCATATTGTCTAACAGTCCAAGGCTTCATTACATACATTGTTGAATATGGTCCACGAAGGAAAGGCGCAACTCCTGCTGCATAGTTAAGATGTTCCATATCCTCCAAATCTTTTGGAGTGTAGATTGGTTTAACAGGTATTTGTTCTGCTGTCAACCAGTTTGTTCCGTTATCTTCTATTTTTTCCCATGCTTTTGAAGAGTTGTTCTCCTTTGCGTTGAGGTCAATATTATTAAAGTTAGGTCTCATTATATTTTTATTTTATATTAAAATCATGTAATTGGATTGCAAAATTATACCATAATCGTGAATTAACCAACAAAAACTTCTTTTTTCTTTTTTATAGTAGCTAATATACTGCTTTTTAAAATCATAAAAAGTCTTTTTTTGGATTTGAATGATAATTTGAAGTAGGATTTTTTTGGGGGGAAATGAAATTTCAATAATGCTTTTTCTGCTGGAATTTGCATATAAAAAAATTTATGTTTGAAAAAAGTTTATCAAAGCCTTATTATAGTTTACGTAAGTCAAGATTAAATTTTGCATCCTGCCACCTTGCATACTACATCCTGCCACCTTGCATACTACATCCTGCCACGATGTAATCAACATCCTGCCACCTTGCAAAATTTATTCTTGATTTAAATAAATTTATTCTTGATTTAAGTAATCTCTTTCCTTGTTTTGATAAAAATAATCTTTGACAAAGGAAAAATAAACTTAATATATATAGCGTAAATAATGTTTATTTTCAATAAAAGCATTGCTTTAGGAAGAGAATATTTTTTATTGTATTGATTTGTTTTGTATTTTTGCAGGAGAAATTTAATTTTCGTTTAATAAATAATATATAGAATATGGAAAATCCAAAAGATTACGGTTTTAGCTCACAACTAATCCACTATAGTGGTCATCACGACGAATATAAAAGTGCAACAGTGCCAATTTATCAAACATCAACCTTTGCTTTTGAAAGTGCTGAAGATGGAGCAGAATGTTTTGCAGGAACAAAGCAAGGATATATATACACAAGAATGGGAAATCCAACAGTTAAGGCATTAGAACGCCAAATTGCTGTTTTGGAACATGGATACGATTCAATAGCTTTTTCTTCAGGAATGGCTGCTGTTTCAACAGTTTACATGGCTTTGCTTAATTCAAATGAACACATGATAAGCTCAGCAGCAGTTTATGGAGCATCAAGAGTTATGATGGAGCAACATTTATCTCGATTTGGAGTTCAATCTTCTTATGTAAATACTGCAGATTTAAATGAAATAAAGGCAGCAGTTAAGCCTAATACCAAAATGATTTACATTGAAACACCAGCTAATCCAACAATGGACATAACAGACATTGAGGCTTGTGCAGAAATTGCTCATTCAATTGGTGCTGTTTTGGTTGTTGACAATACTTTCTGTTCTCCTTATCTTCAAAACCCTATTGACTTGGGAGCAGATGTTGTTTTGCATTCCGTAACTAAGTTTATAAATGGACATGCTGATATTGTAGGCGGTATTGTTATTTCAAAAACAAAAGAACTTAACGACAAGATTAAAGGAATGATGTTTAACTTGGGTGGAAATATGGACCCTCATCAAGCTTATATGGTAATTCGTGGAGTGAAAACTCTTGCAATCAGAATAGAAAGAGCACAAGAGAATGCAATTAAAGTTGCTGAATTTTTGGAAAACCATCCTAAGATAGAATGGGTTAAATATCCTGGTTTAGCTTCATTTAATCAAAGAGATTTGGTTGCAAAACAAATGAAAGGAACAGGAACTATGATTAGTTTTGGACTAAAGGGAGGACTTGAATCAGGAAAGAAACTAATGGATAATGTTAAGATGTGTATTTTGGCAGTTTCTTTAGGAGGAATTGAAACTCTTATTCAACATCCAGCTTCAATGACGCATTCCAAAATGACTCCAGAGGCTCGTAAGAGTGCAGGAATTGGAGAAGGAATGGTGCGTTTTTCTGTTGGAATTGAAGATGCTCAAGACATAATTGACGACTTACAACAAGCTTTAGATAATGCTTAATTATCTTTTAACGATAAGAATAAATCATTATTAATGAATAAGGCAATCCTTTTTGTTCTGTCGCTTCTAATGGCAATTTCACCTTGTTTTTCTCAAAGAACACAAAAGGTGGGATTAGTTCTTAGTGGTGGTGGAGCAAGAGGTCTTGCCCATATTGGAGCAATTCAAGCTTTGGAGGAAAATAATATCCCCATAGATTATGTTGCAGGCTCATCAGTAGGAGCAATTGTTGGAGCATTATATGCTTCTGGCTACAGCGTTGAACAAATGAAAGGCTTATTTCTTTCTGAAGATTTTCAACGTTGGCTTTCGGGAAAAGTGGATAAAAACTATTCCTATTTCTACAAAGAAAACGAAAAAGATCCAGCTTTAGTAACATTCACTTTTGATACAAAAAATAAATTTAGATTTCAAATACCTTCTTCAGTAGTAAATCCAATTCAGATGGATTATGCTTTAATGGAAATCTTTGCTGGAGCATCTGCAGTTGCTAATAATAAT
>DHDW01000028.1:65169-65509 GCA_002399565.1 Bacteroidales bacterium UBA4866
CTGCAGTTGCTAATAATAATTTTGACTCCCTTATGATTCCTTTTTTTTGCATTACTTCAGATATTGAAGCAGGAAAAGCAAGTGTTAGACGGAAAGGAGACTTGGGTCAGGCTGTTAGAGCATCAATGACATTCCCATTCTATTTTACCCCTATAACAATTGAAGGGAAGGTAATGTTTGATGGAGGTATGTATAATAATTTTCCTTCCAAAGAAATGCAAGAAATATATAATCCTGACATTATTATTGGTGTTAAAATCTCAGGAAACTATCCTCCACCCAGAGAAGGAGATGTTGTTTCATACTTGCAGAATATTGTTACAAAAGAAACAGATTATAA
>DHDW01000028.1:65752-72996 GCA_002399565.1 Bacteroidales bacterium UBA4866
TCAACAACAAAAGAAGAATTAGACCTTCTAAGAAAGAATTTCAATAATCAAAAACCATCTTTCGTGATTAATAATGTAGTAGTTGAGGGAG
The DNA here is from genome assembly GCA_002399565.1 of Bacteroidales bacterium UBA4866. Taxonomy (GTDB): domain Bacteria; phylum Bacteroidota; class Bacteroidia; order Bacteroidales; family P3; genus UBA10566. The sequence goes on from DHDW01000028.1 coordinate 65,844, forward strand.
CAAATCAAGCTCAAAAGCATTATATTGAAGGTTCTTTGTTTTACAATTCTTCGAATGGTAATTTTTCAGAACAGATTAAGAGGAACTATTTCTCATTATGTTTTGATAGAAATATTAAATCTGTTCAACCATACATATATTATAATAACTTTTCTCAATCCTATGTTTTAAATCTAAACGTAAATACTCAAGAGAGTTTTAAAGTAAAAGTAGGAGGTTTGCTTTCATCCAATCCTATTTCTCATTTATATCTCGGAACAGAATATAATTATCTACATCACTATTCATGGCAGCTAAAAACTAATATTTTCTTAGGAAGATATTACACTTCTTTTATGACAGGTATTCGATTAGATAATTCTTCTCATTTTCCATTTTATGCAGAAATAGAGTTTAATGCAAACAAATGGAGATACTATAATTTAAAAACAAACTTCTTTGATTTCTCTCCTCTAAACTATATAGTTCAAAACGAAACAAATATTCAGTTTAATTTGGGAGTTCCAATTGGAGTGAAAGACAAGTTGGTTTTTAATGCAGGCTATGGGCTTGTTGATGATGAGTATTTTAATATAAAGAATACTACCATTTACGATACGGCCGACAATACAAAATTTCATCATTTTGCTTCAGGTTTAACAAGATGTCTTTACTCTTTGAATGATTTCCAGTTTCCAACATCTGGAATTTTTTCCAAAATACAATTGCAATATATACATGGAAAAGAGAAATTTAAGCCAGGAAATACTTCCACTATTTCAGATTCAAAAGAGAAGATTCACGGATGGATGCAATTTAGTTTCCGTCATAAACAATACTTTGACATTACTAAAAATTTTGCATTTGGATTTAATGCAGATGTATTCTATTCTTTTCAAAACCTCTTTTTAAATTATAATTCAACACTTCTAAATGCTGGAGTTTATGCTCCAACATTGGAGACTTTTACTCAATTCATGCCAGAATATAGGGCTAATCAATATTTGGCATTTGGGACTGAAAACATCTTTAAGGTAAGTTTTTATAGAATTGATGCTTCGTTTAGATTAAATGGTAATCTTTTTGCACCAATTTCTCGAATAATAACCAAAGACAATAATATTCCTACCTATTCTACTGAATTTTTTAATAAAATTTATCTAATAATTAGTTCAACATTAGTATTTAATACTCCAATAGGACCCCTGAGCATAATTGCAGGATATCATCAAAGAGACGATATTAAATCTAATCCATTTACAATATCAGTGAACTTTGGATATGTAATGTTTAACAGAAAAAATATTGACAGATAATTATATGATTGAAGTTAAAAACCTATATAAATCATTCGGAAATCTTCAAATTCTTAAAGGAATTAATATTGGAATAAATTCATCCGAAATTGTTTCAATAGTTGGAGCTTCTGGTACAGGAAAAACTACACTTTTACAAATAATTGGAACTTTAAATAAGGCTGATAAAGGAGAGGTTTGGATTCACGGAAAAGAAACTACTAAAATGACAGAATCGCAAATTGCAGATTTCAGAAACAAAGAAATTGGTTTTGTTTTTCAGTTTCATCATCTTTTGGCAGAGTTTACCGCAATTGAAAATGCTTGCATTCCTGCTTTTATAGCAAGAAAAAGTAAGAAAGAATCCATCAAGGAAGCTGAAGGACTTTTTGATATTCTCCAAATTAGAGACAGAATGCACCACAAACCTTCTGAGTTATCGGGAGGAGAACAGCAAAGAGTTGCAGTTGCAAGGGCTCTTATTAATAAACCTTCAATTATTTTAGCAGATGAACCTTCTGGTAATTTGGATTCTCAAAATGCTAAAGAACTTCATAGCTTATTTTTCTCCCTAAGAGATTTATATAAACAAACATTTTTAATAGTAACACATAATGAAGAATTAGCTAATATGAGCGACAGAAAACTTCTTATGAAAGATGGACAAATAATAGAATAAAAACCTAAAAAATATGAAAGAATCGCAGTTGATTTATGGAATTAGACCAGTGGTAGAAGCTCTTAGAAGTGGAAAAGAAATTGAAAAGATTTTTCTTCAATCTACTTTGCAAGGAAGCCTTTTGCAAGAATTAAAGGAAGAAATTGCAAAAAGAAAGACAGTAGTTCAATATGTACCTGTTGAAAAGTTAAATAGATTAACCAGAAATAATCATCAAGGAGTGGTTGCTGTTATATCTCTTATTGAATACTATAATTTTGAAGAAATAGTAACGCAAATTATTGAAAAAGGTAAGATGCCTTTTCTTCTAATGCTTGATAGGGTCACTGATGTAAGAAATCTTGGGGCAATTGCAAGGAGTGCTGAATGTGCAGGAGTTGATGCAATAATTGTCCCTCAATATTCTTCTGCTCAAATAAATGAAGATGCAATCAAAACTTCCTCTGGAGCTCTTTTGAGAATACCAATATGTAGAGAGTTAAACCTCAAAACTACAATAAACCTTGCAAAAGAAATGGGTGTTAATGTCTATTGTGCAACAGAAAAAGGAGGAGAAATATACACTCAAGTTCCAATGAAGGAAAGTTTAATGATTGTAATGGGTTCTGAAGATACTGGTGTTTCTCCAGAGATTATTAAATTATGTGATAAAAGAATAAAGATTCCAATAAAAGCTAATATTGAATCTCTTAATGTTTCTGTTGCTGCAGGAATTTTAATGTACGAAGTAGTTAGACAAAGAGATTTAATATAAATTAAACTGTCAAAAAGAGAAAATGAGAAAAAAGAATAAATTCAGAGAAATGATTAACACATTTGCTTCAAAAATAATTATTTGTGGGGCTTTATCTGTTTTATTTTTCTCTTGTGCTCAAATAGGTACTCCAAACGGAGGGATATATGATAGGATACCCCCAAAAGCTAAATCTTCAAAACCTCCACATAACTCAACTAATTTTAAAGAAAAATCGTTTGAAATAGTATTTGATGAGTATATTAGCACTGAAAATACTTCAGAAGAAATGATTATTTCTCCTCCACTTAAGAATAAACCAGTAGTTAAGGCTCATTTAAAAACTCTAAAAGTTAGCTGGACAGATACTTTAGAAGAAAATACAACATATATTTTTGATTTTGGAAGTTCAATTATTGATTATACAGAAGGAAATAGGTTAAATAATTTTGTTTATAGTTTTTCAACAGGAAAAGTAATTGATACTTTTGAATATAAAGGTAATGTTCTTGAGGCTTATTCTTTAAGACCTGTTGTAAGAAAATATGTTATGCTTTACAAGGATAAGGAAAGAGATATTGTGTCGAAGTTAAAGCCAAACTATTTAACAAGAACAGATAGCTCAGGGAACTTTACGTTTCATAATATAGCTCAAGGTAATTATCAAATTCTAGTTCTTGATGATAAGAATCAAAATCTTCTTTATGACCTCGCAGATGAAGCCATAGCTTTTTCAAATGAAAGGATTGAAGCTGCATTATATACCAATGATACAACTAAGAAAATGCCTGTTAAAACAAATAATATTCTTTATTTCTATGAGCCTAGGGATACTTCAATCAATCTTTCTTCAAGTAAATTAATATCTCCATACCATATTCAACTTGCTTTTTCTAATCCAACTACTGATAGCTTGAATTTTGTTTTTAATTATCCAAAACTTATTGGAAAGACAGATAAAAATCTTTTATTGGAATTAAATTCAAAAAAAGATAGTATAGATATTTGGAGTTTAGGGCAAAGATTTGATTCAATTAAGTTTTCTGTTACTGATATTGGATTAAAAGAAGATGTTGAGCTTTATCATGTTAAGAGATTAAAAGAAGAATTGAAAGATACTTTTTCTTTTGTTGTTCCAAAACAAAACTTGCCTTATTTTTCCGAATGTTTATTAGAAATGCCTTTTCCAATAAATAATGATACTCTTTCATTCGATGCTATTAAGATAAATGGAAAAGACACTACAATAATTAAATGTAAACCATCTTCAACATCTCCTCTTTATATTAATGTAGGGAATAAGTTTGAACAAGGCACCAAACAACAAATTAAGATAAGAGAAGGATTGATAAAAAATAAATTAGGTCAAGTAAACGACTCGATTAGTTTCTATTTGACTGTTGATAATGAAATTGATTATGGTAATTTCTTTTTTAGCATCGATGATTCAATATCACAAAACGATTATATCTTAGTGCTAGAAGATATCCAAGGAAAAGAAATAATGACATCATACGCTAAAAATAAAGAAAGAATTTATTTCCTCAATCTAAAAGAAGGAGGATATAAACTCAAAATTATTGTAGATTCAAATAATAATAAGAAATGGGATTATGGTAATTATAAATTAAATATTCTTCCAGAGAAAGTATTTTACTATCAAAAGCCAATCAATATAAGAAAGAATTGGGATGTTGAAGAAGTATTTATTCCATAATTAACATGATTTCAACATAGGGAAATTGCTTATAATCACCCAAAAAAAATATTGTTATTAAAAGGAATATACTGCATATCGGAACAAGTACCATCCTCCGACAAAAGAAAGTATTTATGTCTTTAGTATTCTGATTATAAATTCAAGCTTGATTGATTGTTAAATAAATAGTAAATGCATAACTCGTTGACAAATACTAATTTTTGTATTGTATTCACCTTATTATATAAGAAAAATGTGAACATTGAGTTTGTATTATTGAAGCAAATAAAGCTGTAACTCTATAAAATAATGATTACAGAGTTACAGCTTATTATTGGAACTTATATGTGTTGAACAACAATAAAGATATGAATATTATAATAGCAGTCCTTACTAGGGATGCTATTACAATATATTTACATTCTCTTTTATTTCTTCAATATTCTTATAGAATTAAATATAGCTATTAAAGTAACACCAATATCACCAAAAACAGCTTCCCACATCGAAGCAATACCAAATACCCCAAGAATAATAAATATTAGTTTTATTCCCATTGCAATTATTATATTTTGCCAAACAATATTTCTTGTGCTATTTGATACATCAATAGCATCAATCACTTTTGAAGGAGAGTCTGTCATTAAAACAACATCTGCGACCTCAATTGCTGCATCAGAACCAAGAGCACCCATAGCAATACCAATGTCAGCACGAGCAATTACAGGAGCGTCATTAATGCCATCACCAACAAATGCAATTTTACCATTATTACTTTTATCAATCATGTTTTCAATATGAGTTACTTTATCTTCTGGCAAAAGTTCTGCATAGTATTTATCAATATTTAATTTTGTTGCAAAATCTGCTGCAGCTAATTTATTATCGCCTGTGAGCATTACTGTTAGAATATTCTTTGCCTTAAGTTTTTTTATTGTTTCTATGGCATCATCTTTCAATGTGTCAGAAATAATTATATAACCAGCATAAATATTTTCTATTACAATATGAATAACCGTACCTTTGACATTACAAAAAGGATGATTAATGTTTTCCTTATGCATCAATTTGTCATTACCGGCAAGAATCGTTTTCCCATCAATAACAGCTTTTATTCCATGACCAGATATCTCTTCAAACTGATTAATTCTCGAAATATCTATATTTTTTCCAAAAGCATCATAAATTGATTTTGCAATAGGGTGATTTGAATTAGCTTCAGTATAAGCAGCATATTCCATTATTTGTTCATTTGTAAAACTATTGAATGTAACGATTTCTGAAACTTTAAATTCACCTTTTGTCAATGTACCAGTCTTGTCAAATACCACTGTTTTTACTTGTGTTAGGACATCAAGAAAATTAGAACCCTTAACAAGAATTCCTTTTTTGGATGCACTTCCAATACCACCAAAGTAACCAAGAGGAATACTTATAACCAAAGCACAAGGACAGGAAACCACCAAAACTACTAAAGCACGATAAATCCAATCACCAAATGTTTGACTTGCAAATAAAATAGGCGGTAAAACGGCTAATAGCAATGCACCAAAGACAACAACTGGCGTATAGTATTTTGCAAATGTTGTAATAAATTTTTCAGTTTGAGACTTTTTAGAAGACGCATTTTCAACCATTTCAAGGATTTTTGAAATAGAAGATTCTCTAAAACATTTCGTTACCTTTATTGTTAGAAGTCCATTTTGATTTATCATACCAGATAATACAGAATCGTTTTCCTTAACTTTCCGAGGTACACTTTCGCCAGTTAAAGCAGAAGTGTCTAAAAAAGAACTTCCTTCTATTATTTCACCATCTAGAGGTATTTTTTCCCCAGCTTTTACAATTATTAAATCTCCAACATTTATATCATCAGGTGAAACAATTTTAACATCGCCATTGATCAATAAATTTGCAAAATTAGGTTTGATTTCAAGCAATGATTTTATTGACTTACGAGAACGACCAACTGCAATATCTTGAAACAATTCACCTACTACATAAAATAGCATTACAGAAACAGCTTCAGGCATTGCATCTATTGCAAAAGCTCCTAATGTAGCAATAGTCATTAGAAAATGTTCGTTAAAAATTTGTCCCTTTAATATATTTCTTACAGCCTCAGCAATCACTTTCCACCCTACAATAATATAAGCTATTACAAATACAAAATATTCCGCAAAATGGAAGGGGGTATTATGTAATGATTTCTCAAATATAATACCGATAAGTAAAATTAAAAGAGCAGAAACGACTTTAATAATTGCAGGTCTGTGTTCTGACAATTCACTTACATTATTATCTTTATTATTTTCCAAGACTTCCACTTTTGGTTCAATTTCTTTAATTTTTGATATAACCTTTTTGATATTATATGTATCTATGGTAAGTGTCAAATTTGCAAAATTAACATTCACAAATTTCACTTCTTCCATTTTTCTAATTTTATCTTCGATTTTATTTGCACAGTTGGCACAATCAAGATTTTTAAGTTTATATTTTTCCATTTATTTTATATTTTTCCAAGTAAAAAAGACTAATCTACAGTAGATTCCAAACCTGTTTTCACTTTATAAACTTTTTGAATTTCGGAAACATATATAATACCATCACCATGATTGCCTGTTCGTCCTTTGTTTGAAATAATACTAACTATTTTTTCAACATCAGAATCATTACATACTATTTCAATTTGAACGACTTTACTATCTGTTATAGAAAAGTATGTTGAAATAGATGATTCATCTCCTTCAAAATTACCTGTACCT
>DHDW01000028.1:73101-92825 GCA_002399565.1 Bacteroidales bacterium UBA4866
GTACCTTCAGCCATAGAAACAGTTATATTGGGAAAACCATCTAACTTTAATTGATTCAATATATCATTTACTTTAAATGGTTTTACAAATGCTTTTATTTCTTTCATAAATATTTTTTTATTATTGATTAACAACTCATTTCGCCTGCATTTTTATTTGCTGAAAGCAGATTATATGCTCCTTTTATAACCACTTTTATCTTTTTAATATCAAAGCCTTCTGGTAGAGTTATTTCTGTATATCCTGAATCAGAAACTCCTTTATGTACTTGCATCATCTTATATTCAGTAAAAGGTTTTCCTCCTTCTTTTTTATTCCTTACAAATAGAAATATATAATCCTTGTCATCAAAGCTAACAATTGCTTCTGATGGTATAGAGGTTACCTCATTAGTTGAAGCTTCTATATGTGCATTAACATACATTCCTGGTAATAGATTTTTACAACGACTTGAAACATTTGCATATACTTTATAAGTTTTATCCGCATTCACAGACTTTCCTATTTGATATATTGATGCTTCATGTTCTTCTCTTTCTCCATTAATAAAGAAATGAATTTTTTGTCCATTTGAAACTTTATCTGCATCCTTTTCAAACAAATTAAGCTCAAGGAATAGTTTATCTGTATTTATTATCTCAAATAAAATATCTGATGGCGAAACGCTTTTTCCAATGCTTATATTGGCTGTTTTTACATAGCCAGAAATAGGTGAAACTAAAGCTATTGACCTGCTTATATTATCTTCATTCAATTTTAAAGGATTAATGCCTATAAGTGATAATTTCTGTTCCAAGGCATTTACTTGAACTTTTAGACTTTTGTAGTCAGAGGTAACTTGTTGCATATTCTTTTGGGAGGATATACCATTTTTATAAAGTTCTTCTTGACGATCATATTCAGCCTTAGTAAATTTTAATTTACTTTTTGCTTCAAGATAATCTCGCTGAATGTCTACAAATTCAGGATTTTCTAAAACAGCAAGCGTTTGTCCCTTTTTAACAGTATTGCCAGGCATAAGCTTTGTGCTTTTTACAAAACCACCCATAGGCATACAAACTGTTGCAAGATTTTGAGGAGCAACACCTATTAATCCACTTACTTTAAGTGTACCACTTATTGAACGGTATTCAATTGTTCCCATTTGAATGTCGGCAAGTTTTATCTGATCTTCTCGCATTTCAACAATATTTTCAGGTAGTATTTCAACCTCTTTAGCTTCTTTGTCTACTTTTTTGCCGCCACTACAAGAGGCTAATGATATAAATATAGCAAATATAATTGCTGATGATATAAATTTATTTTGTGTCATAATACATTTGTTTAAAAGATTTTACCTTTAATGAAATCAATAGAAATAATTGTTTGGTTATAGTCGTTAAGTGCATTGAGATAATTAAGCTTAATGCTCAAAGCACGGCTAAGACTTTGGATATAACCAAAATAATCTAATGATCCTGTTTGATAACTTTTTGTTGCTTGATCAATAATTAAATCAGCTTCAGGAATAGCTTGTCTTTCATAATAATCAAGACTGTTACTATATTTTGAATATTCTTCTATTAAGGAATTATAGTTTCCAATAAGTGATTTTGAATAATTTTCAAAATTAATCTGAGCAACTTGTTGTTTAATTTTTGCTGCTTTAATTTTTGAAGTATAAGGAGTAAACCAAAGTGGAATTGAAATATTAGCTTGAACACCATTAAAACGATCTCCAAGACCAAAACTGCGTTGAAGTCCATTTATTTCCTGAGTCCCTTGCATAGTTTGGCTGAAGTATCCAATTCCCCAATCAGGCAGCATCTTGCTTTTTTCTAATTTAGTTTCTAATGCTGATAATTCAAGTTGCTGCTGTGCAAGTCCTAATGAAGGGTTATCAGATATTGATAAACTATCTGCTGATGGAGAAAAATCAAAGCGACATAATACAGTATCGGTTGGATATATAGTTAATGTTGTATTTAAAAGTATATTCAATTTCTGATTTAATATATTTATATCAGCATTTACTTGCTTTAATTGGTTTTTAACTTCCATGCTTTGCGAACGAGCTGTAATCATTTCCAAACGATTTGTTTCTCCCGTTTTTAATCTTAACTCCGCTGCATATTGAAATCTTGAGTAAAGACTGTCTTGAAGTACAAACAATTTCTGTTTTGAGTAATAATAAGCAAGTTGCCAGTAAATTTGTTTTACTTGTGTTGCAATTTCAAGTTGAGACGTTTTTAACTCCCATTGACTGCTTTTCACATTTGCATTTGCTAATTTATTTTGATTTACGTAAACAGTAGGAAATGAAAATGACTGTGAAATAGTAAAAGTATTATCCTTAGAATATGAATTTATTTGACCATATTGTCCTTCAATAGAAGTTTTTGGAATATCAATTGCATTTCCTTTTAAAGCTTTCTGAATATCTACAGAATAAGCAGAAGAACGTATAGATAAATTACTATCCAATGCAATTTGAATAGCTTGTTTTAAATTTATTCTTCTTATTTCTTGAGCATTTGTAGTATTATAAAAAGATGATCCAATAAATAATAATATTAACAACGACAAGGCTTTTGCAGATTTGCGTTTAAATATTGATTTAAAACTTTTACTTGAAAAGACAATATAAAAAATTGGTAAGATAATAAGAGTTAATATAGTTGCTGTAATTAATCCACCAATAACAACTGTTGCCAATGGTTTTTGAACTTCTGCTCCTGCAGAAGTTGATAATGCCATAGGAAGAAAACCAAGTGAGGCAACTGAAGCCGTCATCAAAACTGGACGCAAACGTGTGTGCAATCCTTTTAGTACCCTTTCTACAATATCAGTGACTCCATCTCTTTCGAGTCGATTAAATTCTGCAATAAGTACAATTCCATTAAGTACTGCTATACCAAACAATGCAATAAATCCAACTCCAGCAGAAATAGAGAAATTCATTCCCCTAAGCCATAGAGCAAAAATCCCACCAATTATAGACATGGGTACAGCTGAGAATATTAATAAAGCTTGTTTTACTGAATGGAATGTGAAAAACAAAAGCACAAATATTAGTAATAAAGCAACAGGAACTGCAATAGATAATCTTGCTTTTGCAGCTTGAAGGTTTTGAAATTGACCTCCATAATTTACATAGTAACCAGTTGGTAATTGTACTTTTTTATCAATTTGTTTAGATACATCATCTATTACACTTTCAATATCACGATTACGAACATTAAAACCAATTGTAATCCTTCTTTGAGCATTTTCTCTGGTAACCTGTGCTGGACCTGATTTAATTTCAATATCAGCAATTTGTTCAAAAGGTATTTGCCCCCCATTAGGAAGAGATACCATTAAGTTTTTGATATTATCTATGTCTTGACGATAATCTTTATCTAAACGTACTACAAGCCCAAAACGTTTTTCTTGATCATAAACAACTCCCGCCTGACTTCCTGCAAAGGCAGAACGTAAGATACGATTTACATCTTCAATTGAAATACCGTATTGAGCTAAACGATCTCTGTTATATTCAACCTGAACCTGAGCTAATCCAGTAACTTTCTCAACATTAATATCTTCAACACCTTCTATTTTTTGAATTATTTTTTCAACTTCTGATGCTTTTTCTGATAATGTATTAAGGTCGTCACCAAATATTTTTATTGCAATATCTTGCTTTGAACCTGAAAGCAATTCATTTGAACGCATTTGAATAGGCTGTTGAAATTCAAATTTTACACCTGCCAAAGGAATCAAAGCTTCTTCCATTTTCTCAACAAGTTCTTCTCGAGTTTTAGCACTTGTCCATTCACTTTTGTCTTTAAGAGTTATGATATAATCTCCCGTTTCCATTGGTGTAGGATCGGTTGGTATTTCACCTGCTCCTATTTTACATACAGTATGTTTTATCTCAGGAAAATTAGCAAGTAATATTTTATTAGCTTTTTTTACCTGTTCAACAGTATTTGAAAGGGAACCTCCCTGCAAAGTAATTACACCTGCAGCTAAATCTCCTTCTTCGAGTTGTGGGATAAATTCACCTCCCAAACTACTAAATACAAACAAGCTAAAGATAAATAATACAATAGCAGAAAGAGATATCAGTAATTTACGCTTAAGTGCAAATTTAATAATAGGAGTAAAACCTTTATGAATCCAATCTATAAGCTTATCGGAGAAATTGCGTTTATGTTCTGTCTTTTTGCTTAAAAATAAAGCAGAAATCATAGGAATATATGTTAGAGAAAGAATAAATGCACCCAAAATAGCAAAGGATACTACTTGTGCCATTGGGACAAACATCTTCCCTTCAATACCTACCAAAAAAAGAATAGGCATATAAACAATTAAGATAATTATCTCACCAAATGCTGCTGCTGTTCTTATTCGGCCTGAAGCTTGGAAAACCTCTTCATCCATTTGTTTTTGAGAAAGCTTTACAACTCCTTGATGGCGATCTTTGCCCAAAGAAGAGATTCGATGTACTACACTTTCTACAATAATTACCGATCCGTCTACAATCAGACCAAAATCAATAGCTCCCAAACTCATTAAGTTGCCAGATACACCGAAGAAATTCATCAATGATATTGCAAAAAGTAATGAAAGAGGAATAACGGAAGCTACAATCAGCCCCGCTCTCATATTACCTAAGAACAATACCAAAATAAAGATAACAATTAAAGCTCCTTCAATTAAATTTCTTGAAACTGTTCCAATTGCCCTATCTACAAGATCAGAACGATTTAAGAAAGGTTCTATTTTAACTCCTTTAGGCAAAGATTTTTGAATAGATTCTATCCTTTTTTCAACGTTCTTTATAACACCATTCGCATTAGCTCCTTTTAGCATCATTACAACTCCACCAACAGCTTCTGTTGTGTCAACAACAAATGCTCCATAACGAGTTGCATTTCCGTATTGAACAGTTGCAACATCACGAATTAAAATAGGAGTACCTGATGCATTGTTTTTAACTACAATTTTCTCAATATCCTCTAATGTTTTTATCAAACCTATACCACGAATAAAATAAGCTGTAGGTTTTTTATCAATATAAGCACTTCCTGTATTTTCGTTATTTTTTTGTAGAGCATCAAAAATATCATTAAGTGTAAGATTCATACTCCTTAATGTTTCTGGATTAATAGCAATTTCATATTGCTTAACAAATCCACCATAGCTATTAATATCAGCCACACCTGGAGTTCCTAACATCTCACGACGAACTACCCAATCTTGAATAGTACGAAGTTCCATAGGAGAATATTTGTTTTCATATCCTTTATCAACAGCAAGATGATATTGATAAATTTCTCCTAATCCTGTTGAAATTGGAGCTAATTCTATTTTTGCTAATCCTTCAGGAATTAGCTCTTCTGCTTCTTTTAGCTTTTCGCTCATTTGTTGACGTGCCCAATACACATCTACATCATCTTTAAATACAACTGTTATTACGGACAAGCCCAATCGAGAAATGGAGCGTAGTTCAATAATATTAGGAATATTTGCAACAGCCACTTCAATAGGTGCAGTAATTGCACTTTCAACTTCCTGAACGGCTAAAGATGGAGCAAGCGCTATAACTTGCACTTGGTTATTAGTTATATCTGGAGTTGCATCAATAGGTAATTGAGTTACAGAGTAAACCCCCCAACCAATTAATGCAAACACAAATAGTCCAATAATAAATTTATTCTTTATTGAAAAATGAATGATTTGTTTTATCATATATAAATATCTAAATAAGTTAATACAACTACATAATAACCCCCTTTATTTGATAAATAAATAAGGAAATAAAAAAATAATATTAACTACATTTAGGAGGATTCCAGATATAACTTATATTGAAAGAGGTATATGTGCTATTATATACAGGAAACTGAACTTTTGAAGAAGAATAACATTGAAAATTAATATTAAAATCCAAGTAATATATAGAGAAAATGCAACGATGATACAAACAAGAACCAGAACGATGATTTGTTGTATGTTGATGATTATGGCAGTCCGTATCTTGATATATCTCCATCATTCCCACAGTATTATCCTTATGAATATTTGGACTGTGAAATGATGTAAATATTACAAAAAAGAAAAATAATATATATCCGAGTCCCTTCATTTTTTTATTTAATCACTCTTTTATTAAGTTACAAAGGTATAAAGAAATATTTTAACTCCTAATTAATTGCTTGTTTTTTTCCCATTGTTACAACAACATTTAGAATTATTCTTACAAGTAGGACGACAAACAAATATTTGTCTATAAATATCATCCATTGATGAGATTTGATCCTTATGTAATATATTTTTTAGTTTATAGTATTGTTCAACAGATTGATGCAAAAGTTGTTTTTGAAAATAAGTTACTTTATTTTCAAGCTTATTAATTGCTGTAGTATCATAAGGTTTATTTTCAATATAATTCATCAAAACTTCTTGGGAAAGATGCAAACTATCTGCAATTCGAATAGCAATATTTTGATGTTCTTTTTTAATAATAGTATATTTTTTCTGCTGTGCTTTGTCAAGAGAAAGAGTTTCTGAGACATAACATTGAATTTTTGATTTTTCAATAATCTTTTCTTCTTTTAAATTAGAACAGCAACTATTACTTAAAAAGAAAAAGATATTTACTCCTAATAATAATAGTAATGTTATTATAATTCCAATAAAATATGACTTTTTCATTATTTAGATTTTTCTATATTAAGTAATTCTGAAGGATAATAATTTACCAAGATGTCAAAATAATTATCTTCCATAAATTTATCATAAGTTTTTTGTGATATTTCTTTAGATACATAATCGGTTTTAGTAAAAGATAATATATTAAGGGTCATAAATAAGATTAAGAAAGCAAAACCAACGTTTATACTTTTATAAGCCCATTTAGGTAATAAATCTTTTTTTGCTATCCTCATTTGAATCTTTTGAAACAAATATGGATTAGCTTCTTTTATTTTATCCTTTATTAATAAATCTTCCATTTTATATTTTGTAATTCTCAAAATAATCAATTTATATATTAAGACATATAATTGTGCATAACCTTACACCTAAACAAATATATTCATTTTACTCTTATCACTATAAACCTCATTCTTTATGAATAATTATTATAGCATGGAATTAAAATAGTGTTTAGTAAATAGAAATGTTTATTTGGATTTTAATTTATGATTATTGATATTATGATACTAGTGAAGAGATTAAAACATAAAAATAATGCTTGAAATTTGCTGTATATTAAATAAAGATGTACCTTTGCACATTAAATATTTTTAATAACAAGTAATTAAAAGCTATTATGGCAGTAAAAATCAGACTACAACGTCATGGGAAAAAGGGACAACCTTTTTATCATATCGTTATTGCGGATGCTCGAGCAGCACGTGATGGAAAATTTATTGAAAAGATTGGGACTTATAATCCTATGACCTCTCCTGCAACTATTAATTTGGATACTGAAAGAGCTTGTGAATGGTTGAGAAATGGAGCACAGCCAACCGATACAGCAAGAGCAATTCTTTCTTATAAAGGGGCAATGCTAAAACGTCATCTTCAAATTGGAGTTGAAAAGAAAGCAATTACTCAAGAAGTTGCAGATGCTAAATTTAATGCATGGTTAACAGAAAAAGATAACAAGATAGCTGCAAAGAAAGAAGAAAAAAGAAATTCAAAGAAATTAGATGCAAAAAAGGCTTTAGCAGCTGAAATGGAAGTGAATGCAAAAAGAATTGCAGATATCGAAAAGAAGAAAGAAGAAATTGAAGCAGCTAAGAGAGCTGAATTAGAAGCATCAAAAGCTCAAACAGAAGAAGCTTCTGCACAAGCAGAAACTGAAACTTCAGAACAAACAACTGAAGTAGAAGAGTCAAAAGCTGAATAATTGTAAATAATAATTCTTCATAATGATTGCAAAGACCGTATTCTTTAATAAGGAACGGTCTTTTTTTTATTCCGAAACAATAATTACACATATTTAATGGTAGTAATTTTATCTAAAAATTTTTATTATGGACAGAAAAGAAGCTTATTATTTAGGGAAGGTTGTTAAGCCTTTTGGCTTTAAAGGTGATTTGGTTTTGTTTTTTGATGTTGATCAGCCAGAGGAGTATTCAGAGCTTGATGGTGTTTATATTGAAATAAATAAAGTCTTAGTACTTTATCCAATTACCTCAATAAGATTGAATGGGAATAAGGCAACTGTAAGATTTGAAAACATTACTCCCGATGATAGTTTAAAACTTATTGGAAAAGATCTTTATTTGCCTCTTTCTATTCTTCCAAAACTTGACGGAAATAAGTTTTATTTTCATGAAATAATTGGTTATGAAGTTGTCGATAGTGAAAAAGGTAACATAGGAATAATTGAGTCTGTTATTGAATACCCAGCTCAACCACTTTTTTCTATAAAATTCCATCAAAAAGAAATATTAATTCCAATAATTGATAAAATAATTCATAAGGTCGATAGAGACGCTAAGATAATATATATCAATGCTCCAGTAGGGTTGGTAGATTTATATTTATCGTAAAAAGAAATTTATTTATCGTTTTTCGATAAAAATATTTTTTTATTCGAAAAATAAATTGTTATTTTGCATCGTTAAAATGACAGTTTATGAAACTTAGTACAAAAATAAATACATTAAGAACAATTAAAATAGGATTTGATATTACAATTATTGCATTATCATTATTTCTTATTTACTTTATTTTTATTGGAGCTCGTGAAATATCTGCATCATTTCCCAAATCAAAATTAGGAATTATGTTGGCTCAGGTTACTCCTAACAAAATTTCTAACTCTAATGATTTTGTTATTAAGGCAAAGAATAGTGATGCAGTAGTTACTTCTTATATTGACTCTTACAGAATAGCTTTTAATGTTAAGAATAGCACTAATACCAAGATTCCAATAATCTTTAAGATTGTTTTTCTATTGGCTCTTAACCTTAACTTATTCTTTCTAATATTTGTTTTCTTTCAATCAAGCAGAATTCTTTCAAGCATAATTAGAGGTATTAAGAACGAAAAAGAAAATCTTCACCACTTTATTTTTAATAAAAGAAACATAAAACGTTTCCAATATATATCTTATGGATTTATAGCAATGCCATTATTTGAGCTTATAATTTATTTCTCTGATTCTATTTTCTTAAAAAAATATTTTTTAATAGAAGGATTTACATTAAATCCAATAATAGGATTAAGTTCAATTTCATGGGATTATATTTTCATAGGGTTATTATTTATTTCTTTAATTGAAGTAATAAGAAGAGGAATGACCATACAGGAAGAGAATGATTTAACGGTTTAAGATAGTGAAAGGAAATTAAGAGATGTCGATAGTTGTAAATTTAGATGTGATGATGGCAAAGAGAAAGATAGGCCTAGGAGAATTAGCTCAAAGGGTTGATTTAACTCCTGCAAATCTTTCGATACTTAAAACAGGAAAAGCAAAGGCAATACGTTTTTCAACACTCGAAGCAATTTGTAAGGTGTTGGAATGTCAGCCAGGTGATATATTAGAATTTGAAGATTCAACAAACAATAATTCAATAAATAACAAATGATAAAATTAAATAGCTTTATTAACCAAAACAAAAACAAAATGAAAAGTAAACTTTTATTAGTAATGTTATTGTGCTTAACAATCGTTACTACAGGATTTGCTCAACCTGGAGCAAAAAAAGCAAAGAAAGCTCTTGATCTAAACGAGGAAATCAAATTAGATGGAAAAGTGCGTTATGGCAAACTTTCTAATGGACTTACCTACTATGTAAGAGCAAACAAGAAACCAGAAAACAGAGCAGATTTTCAAATTGCAGTTAATGCTGGATCTGTTCTTGAAGAAAAAGATCAATTAGGATTAGCTCACTTCACTGAACACATGGGATTTAATGGAACAAAACAATTCCCAGGAAACACACTAATTGACAATTTAGAAAAAGAAGGAATTGTATTTGGTCGTGAAATTAATGCATACACAGGATTTGACCAAACAGTTTATATGGTAACTCTTCCTACAGACAAACCAGAATTGTTTGATATGGGATTGAAAATTCTTGATGGATGGGCATTTGGAATGCTTATGACAGATAAAGAAATTGAAAAAGAACGTGGAGTTATTACAGAAGAATGGCGTTTGGGACAAGGAGCTCAAGACCGTTTGAGAATGAAAACTTGGCCTACAATGTTAAAAGGTTCTCTTTATGCAGAACGTCTTCCTATTGGAACTTATGAAAGTCTTCAAAATTTCAAACCAGAAGCAATCAGACGTTTCTACAAAACTTGGTACCGTCCAGAAAATATGGCAATAATTGTTGTAGGAGATTTCGATGCTGATGAAATGGAACAAAAGATAAAAGATTATTTCCAAATGAATGTGGCTCCTTCAACTCCTTTAAATCGTCCTGTTATTACATTACCTGACAATAAAGAACCTTTAATTGCAATTGCAACAGACAAAGAAGCAACAAGTAATTCAATTCAGTTTTTCTACAAACATCCAAATACTCCAGTTAAAACTATTGGTGACTTCCGTCAACAAGAATTAATTCACGGACTATTTGATCAAATGATTAATGCTCGTTTACAAGAGCTTTCAGATAAGAAAGATTGCCCATTTATGTATGCAGGAATTGGTTACGGTAATTTCTTAGCACGTCCAACAGATGCTTTTATGGGATTTATTCAAGCAAAAGATGGAAAAGTTATGCCAGCATTTGAAGCAGTTTTGATGGAAAATCAAAGAGCAGTTCAACATGGTTTCCTTCAAACAGAATTAGATAGAGCTAAAGAAAACTTATTACTTCAATATGATAAGGAAGCAAAAGAAGAATCAAAGACAGAAAGTTCACGTTTGGCAGCAAGATATGTTGACAATTTCTTAGAAGGAACACCAGTTGCTGGAGCAAGAATTGAAAACCGTTATGCTAAAGAATTAATGGAAGACATTACTCTTGAAGAAGTAAACGCATTAATTAAAAAATGGATTACTGATGAAAACTTCGTTGTAAATATAACTATGCCAGAAAAGAAAGGCATTAAGGTTCCAACTGAAAAAGATGTTATTGACTTAGTTGCAAAAGTAAAGAAAGCAAAAACAAAACCTTATGTTGATAACGTTAAAACAGAACCTTTCCTTGCAAAAGAACCAAAAGCTGGAAAAGTTAAATCAAAAACAGAAAATGCAGAATTTGGATTTACTGAATTAGTTCTTTCTAATGGTGCAAAAGTTATTCTTAAACCAACAACATTCAAAAACGACGAAATACTTGTTAGTGCATGGAGTGCAGGAGGAACATCTCTTTATCCAGACAATAAAATTATAAATGCAAAATATGCTGCTTCAATTATTGATGGTAGTGGTATTGGTAACTACGATAACTCTCAATTGATGAAGTTTATGAAAACTAAAAACATGGGAGTAACTCCATACATTGATGATTTGGAAGAAGGATTTAGAGGAAGTTCATCTCCAAAAGACTTTGAAACTCTTCTACAATATATGTATATGTTCTTTGAAGTTCCAAGAAAAGATAAAGACATATTAGATAAAGAAATATCTCAACTACAAACTCAAATTCAAATGGTTAAAAATATGCCAGAATTCGACTTCCAAATGAAGTTAATGAAGACTATGTATCCAAATGATAAGAGAACTATCCTAATTCCTTCTGAAGAACAAATAAAGAAAATGAATATTGATGAAATGTACACAATATTCCGTGAACGTTTCTCAGATGCATCAGACTTTACTTTCACATTCGTAGGAAACTTCGGAGTTGACACAACAATTGCTTTAATTGAAAAATATATTGGAGGAATGCCTTCAAAAGGAAAGAAAGAACAATGGCAAGACAAGAGCACATCATTTGCTAAAGGTGTTATTGATGAAGTAGTTTATAAAGGAGAAGCAGAAAAAGGAATGTTAGCCTTAATAACAAACAGACCATTTGAATGGAACCAAAAAGAAGTTATGGCAACAAACATACTTGGAGATATTTGTGACATTAAACTAACAGAAACCATTCGTGAAGAATTGGGAGGAACATACTCACCTTCATTCCGTTTAACTTTTGACAAATATCCAAAACCAGAAGCTACAATGATGGCATTCTATGGATGCGACCCAAATACAATTGACAAACTAACAAATTCAACTTGGGGAGTATTAGACAAAATCATTAATGAAGGACCAACAGATGTTGACTTAGCAAAGGTTAAAGAACAATTAATCCGTGCAAGAGAAAAGAATATTCAAGAAAATAACTTCTGGACATCATCAATTAAAGGTTCAATTTGGTATGAAAACCCACTTAGAACACTTGAACAATACAAAGCAGCAGTAAATGCTATAACAAAAGATGACGTTCAAGCAGTAGCTAAAAAATACATCGATCATAAAGATCATGTTAGAGTAAGTTTGAAACCAGCAGCAATGCAACCAGCAAAATAAGAAAACAAGAGTAAAAAGAATAATTTTCTTTTAGAGGTAATCTTAATTGAGATTGCCTCTTTTTTTTGTGGCAAGAAATAAGTTAAATGTTATATTTTAAGCATAAAGAAGAAATTTTCATCAAATTATTTTTTATTTAAACGAGGAAAAAAACTAATGATATCAAGAGAAAATTTATTTATATCAAGTAAAAATTTTGCAAGGTGTCAGGATGTTGAGTGCATCCTGCCAGGATACACTATGTAAGGTGGCAGGATACACTATGTAAGGTGGCAGGATGCAGTGTGTAAGGTGGCAGGATGCAAAACTTAAACTTGATCTTTGTAAACTTATATAAGGGTTTGATAAACTTAAATCAAGTGAAAATAAAATTTCTTCCTTTTTCAAACTCTTTATTCGTATCTTTGTAATCTAATATTTTGTTTTTTATGATTTGTATTGAAGGAAATCTTTATTTAAGAGAATTGTGTAAGGAAGATGCACAAGATATTTTTGATGCTATTGATACTAATAGACCTTATTTTGAAGAGTGGTTGCCCTTTGTTCCTTTTACTAAAAGCATTAATGACTCATTAGAATATATAATTTCTGTAATAAATTCGAATGAGTTGGTTTATGCTATTCGAGAAGGTGAAACATTTTTGGGCATTATAGGATTTAAAGAAACTAATCTTGATACAAAAACAACAGAATTAGGATATTGGCTAAAAGAAGAGTATCAAGGTAGAGGAATAATAACAAAGGGAGTAAAGATATTATGCGATAGAGCTTTTAAGGAAAGAGGAATTAAAAGAATTATTATTAAGGTTGAAGTTGGAAACAATAAGAGTAAAGCTATACCAGAGCGTTTGGATTTTGTTTTGCAGGGAATTGATAAAGATACTTTTTGTTATAATAAAACATTGGCGTCTTATGTTTTCTATAAAGATAATAATTGATTTGATATGAGAAATAATCTATTCGTTTGTATTGTTTTTCTGATTAATAATAACAGATATTTCCTTGGTTATCTTTATTTAATGAAATAAATATATGTAAGCTCCCGTTAATAAGTTATTATAAATCAAAAAACAAAGAGAAATGCAATCAAGAATTTTAAAATTAGGTTTGCTTGCTGTTCTATTAACAACAGCACTAAGTATTAGCATTTTTTCTTCCTGTAAGGAAAAAGACGAGAATCCAACAACACCAAAGCCAACTCCTCAATTAGAGTTTTCGGAGTGGAAATTGACTAAGTTTGTGGATGTTCAAAATCAAACATCAATCTGTCCAAACCCTACTGATGAAGATTGCTTCTTCCTACGTTTTGAACTTAATAAACGAATCTTTATTCGCTCTTCGGTCAATAACATAAGTGGAGACTACGTTATTAATACAGAAAATTCTTATTTTAAATTTGAAAATTTAGTGGGAACTGAAATCGCTGAGGTCTATGATGGAAACTTATTTGTTGAATGCATTAATAATGTAAGTAATTATAGTATTTCCAATAATACACTAAGACTATATTATAATAATTATCAAAACTACTTGGAATTTGAAAAGCGAATCCCTATTACTAATTAAAAAAGAAATTGTCAAATGAAAAATCTAATTTTAAAATTAAGTTTACATGCAATTATCCTTATTGTAGCATTAAGTATTGGGATGCTTTATTCTTGTGAGGATAAAGAAATAGAGTTAGATGATGTTTGGGTTTGTAGTGATTATAGATACAATGTAGATGGATACTTGAAACTTAATTTTAATGATGATAATGGAACTCTATTAGCACAAAATACAACAACTGCAGAATCATTATTTGATGCTTTAAACTATAATTATGAAATCAAGAATGATACAATGCTTTATTTAACAAAAGGAGATAGTATTTCTTTAGAGTTTATCATTTATAAACAGTCTGAAAATTCTATGAAGTTAGTTTTTACTGGAGCCTTACCACAATGTGAAACTTGCCCTTCTGGAGAATACACTTATAGAAAAGAATAACACAAATCATTTATCAATTACTTTAATTATCTTTGCAATAATTATTATAGGAATATTATGACAAAGATATATAGTTTAATTTCGATTACCCTTTTCTTGTTTAGCTTTAATGTCTCTTTTGCTCAAAAAATTCAAACAGGAGCTGAAAGGGTTGAAGAGTATTTGCATTGTTTTGAAGGAATGAAGGTTGGTATTGTTGCTAATCAGACCTCTTTGATAGGGAAAACTCATTTGGTAGATTCTTTAATTAGTTTGGGAGTTAATTTAAGAGCAATTTATTGTCCTGAACATGGTTTTAGAGGAGAGGCAGAGGCTGGTGCAAAGATAAATTCTTCAATAGATGAGAAAACAAATCTTCCAATAATTTCTCTTTATGGAAATAATAAAAAGCCTAAGAAAGAAGAGTTTGTACAAAATGATATTATTGTTTTTGATTTGCAGGATGTAGGAACAAGATTTTACACTTATATCTCAACACTTCACTATGTTATGGAGGCTTGTGCGGAAAGTAACATTCCTTTAATTGTTCTTGATAGACCAAATCCAAATGCTTTCTATATTGATGGACCTGTTTTAAAAGATACATCACTTGTTTCCTTTGTTGGAATGCATCCAGTGCCAATTGTTTATGGTATGACAATAGGGGAGTATGCAAGTATGATAAATGGAGAAGGCTGGTTGGGGACTTCCTCAAAAAGAGTAATTGGAGAAGTGGGCAAATTAACCTGCAAACTAATAATAATTCCTATAGAAAACTATACTCATCATACTCCTTATTCTTTACCCATTTATCCAAGTCCAAACCTCAAAACAGATAATGCAATTGCACTTTATCCATCAATTTGTTGGTTTGAAGGAACACCCATAAGTGTTGGAAGAGGGACAGAAACTCCATTTGAAATTATAGGTTTCCCTAACTATCAACCTATTAGATATAAAACTAAAGAAATTATTAGCTTTACTCCAACAGTAATAAAGGGTGTAAGTGATAATCCTCCATATAAAAATCAGCAATGTAAAGGATTAAAGCTTAAGTTAGAACATCACGAAGGTATAAACCTAAGCTATTTAAAAGAGATGTATGACGCCTTCCCCAATAAAGATAATTTCTTTCAACCATTCTTTGATAAACTTGCAGGAACAAAGGACTTAAAAGCCCAAATAAAACAAAACCTCCATTTAAAAGACATAAAAAAGACTTGGAAAAAAGACTTGAAAGAGTTTAAAAAAATAAGAGAGAAGTATTTGATTTATAAGTAGTATTTCTCTTATTGTTAACCAAAAAGTCATTCTTGTTTTTTTCTGTAAACTGACTCCTTTTTGGATACAACTTTTATTAAAAATGATCTCTTCCCCTTCATTTCACTAATTAATTTTGTTATGGGAAAAGATTATATTTCTTTGTTAGGTAAAAAAGAATTATTTTTGCAGGTTAATTGTATAAATTCATAATTTTAAATTGTTCTATGTTTGAAAATTTAAGTGAAAAGTTAGAGAAATCGTTTAAGATACTGAAAGGTCATGGCAAGATTACTGAAATTAATGTTGCAGAAACATTAAAAGAAGTTAGAAAAGCTTTGATTGATGCCGATGTTAGTTATTCTATTGCTAAGGAGTTTTGCGATACTGTTAAACAAAAGGCTTTAGGAAAGAATGTTCTTACTGCAATTGAGCCAGGTCAATTGATGATTAAGATTGTTAATGATGAGCTTACCGAATTAATGGGTAAGGAAGCTCAGCAAATTGACATTAAAGGCTCACCAGCTATTATCCTTATTGCAGGTTTGCAAGGTAGTGGTAAAACAACTTTTTCTGCAAAACTTGCCAATTACTTAAAAACAAAGAAAGGAAAATCTGTTTTACTGACAGCTGGAGACGTTTATCGTCCTGCTGCTATAAATCAATTGCAGGTTCTTGGTGAGCAGATTGGAATTGATGTATATACACAGGAAACAAAAGATCCTGTCTTGATTGCAAAAAATGCTGTTAAGACAGCAAAGGATAAGGGAATTAATGTTGTGATTGTTGATACTGCTGGTCGTTTGGCGGTAGATGAAGAAATGATGAACGAAATTTCCAACATTAAGAAAGCAATCAATCCTCAAGAAACATTATTTGTGGTTGACTCAATGACTGGTCAAGATGCTGTAAATACTGCAAAAGCATTTAATGATAAATTAGATTTTGATGGTGTTGTTCTAACCAAACTCGATGGTGATACTCGAGGTGGTGCTGCTCTAACAATTCGCCACGTTGTCAATAAACCAATTAAATTTGTTGGAATTGGTGAAAAGATGGAAGCCTTAGATGTTTTCTATCCTGAGAGAATGGCTTCCCGTATTTTGGGAATGGGAGATATTGTTTCATTGGTTGAAAAAGCACAAGAGCAATATGATGAAGAGGAAGCAAGAAAGATTTCCAAGAAACTAAAAACAAACGATTTTAACTTTAACGATTTTCTTAGCCAGATAAATCAAATTAAGAAAATGGGTAATGTTAAAGACCTTATGGGAATGATTCCAGGGATTGGAAAGATGATGAAAAATGTTGATATAGACAATGATGCTTTTAAAGGTATTGAAGCCATTATTGGTTCAATGACTCCATTTGAAAGAGAGAACCCTTCAAAGATTGATGGTAGCAGAAGAAAGAGAATTGCATCAGGAAGTGGAAAAACAATTGAAGAGGTTAATCGTTTGTTGAAGCAATTTGAGGAAACAAGAAAGATGATGAAGATGGTTAGTGGGGGGAACAAAATGAATGCATTAAAAAACTTAAGAAGAAGATAAAATGGAAAAAGCACCAAAAATAATTGATGGTAAGCAAATTGCCAGCGAAATAAAGAAAGAATTGGCTCAAGAAGTTATTGCTCTTTTAGATGAAGGCAAACGACCACCTCATTTGGTTGCTGTAATTGTTGGAGAAGATGGAGCAAGTCAATCTTATGTTGCAAGTAAGGAAAAGCAAAGTAAGGAAGTGGGCTTTATGTCTTCTGTATATAGTTTCCCAGAAACACTAACTGAAGAAGAATTACTAAATACAGTTGATTTTCTTAATAATGATAATGAAGTAGATGGTTTTATTGTTCAATTGCCTCTACCAAAACACATAAACGAACAAAAAGTAATTGAAAGAATAAATTACAAAAAAGACGTTGATGGATTTCATCCAATGAATGGAGGGCGATTAATGTACAATATGCCTTGTTTCCTTCCAGCTACACCTTTTGGAGTTATGACAATGCTTGAGAGAGCAAAAGTTGATACTGTAGGTAAGCATTGTGTTGTTGTTGGAAGAAGTAATATTGTTGGAACTCCTATGTCAGTTTTGATGTCAAGAAACCACTCTAATGCTAATTGTACAGTAACTCTTTGCCATAGCAAAACAAATAACCTTAAAGAGATTTGCTTAAGCGCCGATATTTTAATTGTTGCAATAGGTAAGCCAGAATTTATTACAAAGGAAATGGTTAAAGATGGTGCAGTTGTAATTGATGTTGGTATTCACAGAATTGAAGATGCAACTAAAGAAAAAGGTTATAGAATTGTTGGGGATGTGAAGTTTGATGAGGTAGCACCAAAATGTTCTCAAATAACTCCAGTTCCAGGAGGAGTGGGTATGTTAACAGTTGTTTCTCTTTTACAAAACACCCTAAAAGCCTACAAACACGAAATTTATCCAGAGGATTAATATCAATAAATAATTCAATTGAATCTTTATTGATTAACTATAAAAGTAAATGAAGAGAATATTATTATTTATTCTGTTATTTTCTTGTTTTGAGAGTATTGCTCAAGATAAATTATCAGATTTAAAGAAAGCTTATAAGCTAAAATCTGATTCTTTATATACTGAGTTTTTAGATACTTGGCACAAAAAAGATAAACCAATTGAATCTTTAGATTCTTTATCACAAATACAAAAGGATGTATATGAAATATTTCAAGATTTCTATAATCCTTTTACATTTTCTAAAATGAGTGGAAGTGAAGATTCAACCATGTATTCTAACTATAAATATATCATAGTTTCGAATCTCATTTATTATAAAGTTTATGATTCAGATACTATTAGTGATGATTGGGGTTGGAGTATGTTCCTGAAGGATACTGAACCACAAGTATTAATTTACGATAGTATAACTAATTTTCGACCAAATCTCAACTTTAATGGAGTTAAAGTAATATATGAGGATAAAGAATTGATAAAAATATTAAATAAATTTCTTGGTAACAGACATAAATCTTTTACAATATTTGCCCCTGCTTATGCAAAAGGTAAAAGCGAAGAAAAACAAAAATTTATTCTAACTAAATTAGGAATAATTTATGGACATTGGGGTGGTTATTGGCATATTACAACTCATCCAGATGTTAATAAAATTACTTTTAATAAATATAAGAATAAAGCATATGTTTCCTATAGATTTGGTTATCAGGGAGGGGAAAGTTATTATGAAAAAGTTAATGGTAAGTGGTTCTTTAAGCATGCACAATTTACTTGGATAGAATAATAATTACTTACTAAAATAAGATTAATATATAAATATCTTGACACAGGAAGAAAGAATTGAAAAAGGGGAATTGCTTCCTGTTATGGAAGAATTCTACTCTTTGCAAGGAGAAGGTTATAACACAGGAAGAGCAGCATACTTTATTCGTATTGGAGGATGTGATGTTGGATGTCATTTTTGTGATGTTAAGGAAGCGTGGGATGCCTCTGTTTTAGCACCAACAAATATTGATGATATTGTAGAAAGAGCCTTAACATATCCTGCAAAATCAGTTATCATTACAGGAGGAGAACCGCTTCTGTATAATCTTAATCCACTTTGCACAAAATTTAAAGAAAATTCAATTGAAACAATTCTTGAAACCTCAGGTTCTTCCAGAATGAGTGGACAATGGGATTGGGTTTGTATTTCTGCAAAAAGAAACTTTCCTCCACTTGAACAGAATATGAAATATGCAAATGAATTAAAGATGATTATTTGTGAGGAAAAGGACTTAGCTTTTGCAGAAGAATATGCCTCTAAAGTAAATATAAATAATTGTTTGCTATACTTACAACCTGAATGGAGCGTTAGAAATAAAATGATGCACAGAATTGTTGAATATATTAAATTAAATCCTAAATGGAGAATCTCCCTTCAAAGCCACAAATACATGCAAATACCTTAATCTCTTTTTCTAAAAGCTTAAGCCTATTTCTTGTACTCCTTTTTTCTTTTTCAGTCAACCTTTCTCTTAATGCTCAAACTAACCCAAAAGCC
>DHDW01000028.1:92965-93130 GCA_002399565.1 Bacteroidales bacterium UBA4866
AATAATGGTAAGGACGATAAGGCAATTGAGTTCTTGAATAAAGCTCTTTCCATAGATAGTAACTATCCTGATGCTTTGCTTTGTATGGCTGAGATTTATTTTAATCAGAGCTATGAACTCGACTCCACAAAACTTTTAGCCTTTCCTTATTATAAAAAATTAGTT
>DHDW01000011.1:0-137 GCA_002399565.1 Bacteroidales bacterium UBA4866
GCACACGTATTGGCACATTTCATTAAGGATAATTCAGAAACAAAATTTCCTGAATTTCCATTTCTTTGTCTATTGGTAAGTGGAGGAAACACACAAATAATTCTTGTTCGTTCACCATACGATATGGAAATTATTGG
>DHDW01000011.1:251-1737 GCA_002399565.1 Bacteroidales bacterium UBA4866
ATATGGAAATTATTGGTAAAACTATTGATGATGCAGCAGGAGAAACCCATGATAAGGTTGCTAAAATCCTTTCACTTCCCTACCCAGGTGGACCACATATTGACCGTTTAGCAAAAGAAGGAAATATAAATGCTTTAAAAATTGCAGAATCACATATACCTAACTATGATTATAGCTTTTCAGGAGTTAAAACAAGCATTCTCTACACCCTTAGAGACCACTTAAAAGAAAACCCTAACTATTTGGAAGAAAACCTAAATGACATTTGTGCTTCTGTTCAACATAGAGTTGTTTCAATGCTTTTGAAAAAGTTGGAGAAAGCAGCCAAAGACCTAAAAGTTAAGGACATTGCAATTGCAGGAGGAGTTTCAGCAAATTCATATTTAAGAGAGAAACTAATTGAATTGGGTAATAAACATCATTGGGGAGTTTTTATTCCACCATTCCAATACACCACCGATAATGCTGCAATGGTTGCTATTGCTGGATACTATAAGTTTTTGACAAAAGATTTTGCCTCATTAGATAAAACAGCTTACACTCGTTAATAAAAAATAAGATAATGAGGATATTTCTAATTGGATTTATGTTTAGTGGTAAAAGCACTGTTGGGAAGAAACTTGCCTCAATAATGAATTACAATTTTATTGATACAGACAAATATTTTGAAGATAAATATAAAATCTCCATTTTTGATTTCTTTGAAAAATTTGGAGAAGAAATGTTTCGCAAATTTGAACACGATATCCTTAAAGAGTTAGTTGTAAAAGATAACGTTATAATTTCCACAGGAGGAGGATTACCTTGTTTTAATGATAATATGGACATAATAAACGATAAAGGTATTTCAATCTATTTAGAAATGCCATTTAAAGCAATAATCAACCGTCAAAAAAACTCCAAACAAAAACGCCCACTCCTAAAAAACAAAAACCAAGAAGAAATAGAAGAATATCTTAAAGACCTTCTAACCAAAAGAGAACCCATTTACAAAAAATCAAAAATAACAATAGAAGCACAAAATATTGATTTTTCTTACCTAAAAGAAACCATAGGAAGGTATTCAAAATAACTTCTTATTCTAATTTACTAACTCCTTATTCTAATTTACTGAAACAAGGTTTTATTTTGCTAACTCTTTGTTTTATTTTTATTCGTAGCGTATAGCTTCTATTGGGTCGAGGTTGGCGGCTTTTTTGGCTGGATACCATCCAAAGAAAATTCCTGTTATGGTGCAGACTGCAAAGGAAAGCAAAACAGAAAATGTTGATACTGTTACTGCCCACCCAGATGCTAATCTAATTATGTATGAAACTCCTGAACCAAATAAAATTCCTATAAGTCCTCCCGTTATGCTGATTATTATGGCTTCAACCAAAAACTGAGAAAGAATATCTTTTCCTCTTGCTCCAACTGACATTCTCAAACCAATTTCTTTTGTTCTCTCAGTAACCGAAACGTACATAATATTCATAATACCAATTCC
>DHDW01000011.1:1810-2000 GCA_002399565.1 Bacteroidales bacterium UBA4866
TACATAATATTCATAATACCAATACCTCCAACAAGCAATGATATTCCAGCTATTGAACCTAATAGTATTGTTATAAAAGTTGTTATGGTATTTATTTGTTCAAGTATTTGCTCTTGTGATTCAACAGTAAAATCTGACTCTTTTCCTTCTTCTGACTTATGATTTCTTTCTAAAATATCATTAATTTCTG
>DHDW01000011.1:2105-2769 GCA_002399565.1 Bacteroidales bacterium UBA4866
CATAGCCCTTGAAGAATATTCTGCACTTAAAGAGGATGTAAAAATTGCGTGCAAATGATTTATGGCAATAATACGTTTTTGAACAGTGGTGTAGGGTGCTAACAAAACATCGTCTTGATCTTGTCCAAAAGTGCTCGAACCCTTTGATTTGAGAACACCAATTATTTGGAATGGAATATTATTATATCTTATAATCTTACCTATTGGGTCTTCACCATTAGTAAATAACTTCTCAACAACAGTCTTACCCACAATACATACTTTTGCAGAGTTTTTAATATCCGATTCTGAAAAACCTACTCCGTCTTGAATTTTATATTTTCTAATATCAAGATAATCCTCATTTCCTCCCTCAACTCTAATTGGATGATTATTGGAGCCATAAATCAATTGTCCACTTGCAGTTACATAAGGAGAGGCACCACTTATATATTGGCATTCAGAGGCAATATCTTCATAGTCCTTAATCTTCAAGCTCTCCATTGAAGAGGCTCCTTTTGAAACTCCTTCCCTATTATAGTTAGGTTGAACCATAATCATATTGGAACCCATATCGGATATTTCTCCTGTAATGCTTTGTTTTGACCCCTCACCAATAGCAAGCATAATGATTACAGAAGACACCCCAATAATTATCCCAAGCATGGTCAGGAAACCTCTCATT
>DHDW01000011.1:2874-29930 GCA_002399565.1 Bacteroidales bacterium UBA4866
CAGGAAACCTCTCATTTTATTATTCATCAATGCCCTAAAAGCAATTGATATTAAATTATTTATATTCATAACTAATCTTCTTTTGGCAATGAATCCAAAACTTGTTTTGCTCTTTTTATGTTTTCATTAAGCCTATCCTCAATAATTCTTCCATCCCTTAGAACAATGTTTCTTGAACTAAACTCTGAAATTTCAGGGTTATGAGTTACAAAGATTATTGTTCTCCCTTTTGAATGTAATTCTTGCATTAGGGTAAGTATTTCGTATGATGTTCTTGAATCTAAATTTCCTGTNNTATAGGTCATCCATTACACCCTTCATGCTGTCCCCTATTGAAACTATTGAAATAACGGAGCTGATACCTATAATTATCCCAAGCATGGTAAGAAGAGACCGCATCTTATTAGATAAAATAGATTGAAAGGCTATTTTAATATTTTCAAGCCAAATTATTTTCAACACCCTCTTTCCTTCTGTCTTCAATTATAGACCCGTCCTTAAATACAATAACCCTGTCTGCATTATCTGCAATTTCAGGCTCATGGGTAACTAAAATTATACTGTTGCCCTCCTTGTTAAGCGTTCTGAAAATATTCATTATTTCTTCAGAAGACTTTGTATCTAAATTTCCTGTAGGCTCATCGGCAAGTATTATGGGAGGATTGTTTGCCAATGCTCTGGCTATGGCAACTCTTTGCTGCTGACCTCCTGACATTTGTTGTGATTTATGATACATTCTATCTTCCAAACTAACATCAATCAATGCCTTTTTTGCTTTTTCTTTTCTTTGTGATGCAGAATATTCTGAATTATAAAGCAGTGGTAATTCAACATTTTCCAAAGCAGTTGTTTTGGGTAAAAGATTGTATGATTGGAAGACAAAACCAATTTTTCTATTTCTGTATATTGCTCTTTCGTTCTTTGTCATCTTAGCAACTGGCTTTCCGTCCAAAAAATATTCTCCATCTGTTGGAGTGTCCAAGCATCCAAGAAGATTTAGCAATGTGGATTTCCCACTCCCTGATGTTCCCATAATGGTAACAAACTCTCCCTCTTCAATAGAAAAGCTAACACCTCTCAAAGCAT
This sequence comes from Bacteroidales bacterium UBA4866, assembly GCA_002399565.1. Lineage (GTDB taxonomy): Bacteria > Bacteroidota > Bacteroidia > Bacteroidales > P3 > UBA10566. The sequence goes on from DHDW01000011.1 coordinate 3,961, forward strand.
GTACAGTTTCTTCACCAACTTGAAAATCTCTTTTAAGATTCTTAATTTCAATAATTGTATTGCTCATACCATTAGTGTTTAGGTCCAAACATTGAACCTTCTTTTTTGATTATTGAGTTATCAATTGTACCTACAACAATTTCTTCTTTCTCTTTCAATCCACCAATAATCTCAGCCTTAGATCCATTATTTATACCAATTTGAACTTCTTTTGTTTTTAAAGTATCACCTACTGCCACCCACACAAATTTCTTTTTCTTATCCTTTGGCTCTTTAATTATCCATTTCTTTCCCAATAAAGATTGGTCTGGTTTAAAACTCAAAGCTTTTGATGGAATTGATAACACATCTGTTTTTTCATTGGTGAATATATTAACACTTGCAGTTAAGCCTGGTTTAAGTTTGAAATCATCATTTGGAGCATCAATAATTACTTCATAGGTAACAACATTGGTTGTTGTGGTTGCATTTAAACGAACTTGTTGAACCTTACCCTTAAAGACCACATCAGGATAAGCATCAACCGAAAACTCAACCTTTTGTCCTTCTTTAATTTCACCTATATCTGCTTCATCAACATTAGCAACAATTTGCATTTTGGATAAATCCTGAGCAATTGTAAAAAGATTGGGAGTACTAAAACTTGCAGCAACTGTCTGTCCTTCTTCAACAGCACGTTTTAAAACCACTCCATCAATTGGAGAATAAATTGTGGCATAAGCCAAATTGGTTTTTACCTTAGTGTAGTTGGATTGAGCCATTTCATAGCTTGTCTTAGACTTATCATAATTATATTGCGCTTGTTCAAACTCAGCATCACTAATCAATTGCTTAGAGTGTAACTCCTTTTGACGGTTATAATTTAGCTTTTGAAAATCAAATTCAATCTTTGAAGCATCAAGATTAGACTTCATTGCTTTAAGCTCATTATCCAACATTTCCTTATCAATCTCTGCCAAAAGCTGACCTTTCTTAACCACAGAATTAAAATCAACATATAACTTCTTAATTATTCCTGAAACCTGAGTTCCAACCTCCACTTGATTAATAGGTTTAACCGTTCCTGTTGCAGTAATTAAGGTGCTAATATTTTCTTTAACCACCATTTTCTTTTCAAGAGATATTAGGTTCTTTTTCTTTGGAGAAAATATCAAAGACAATGCAATTATAATAACTATTATACTTGCTGAAATTATTATTATTTTCTTTTTCTTTGTCATAAGAATTTAGTTTTTTATCTGATTTATTTCTATGATTATTAATATTTAAGGTCTAAGGGTTGCAATTGATAGAAAAGCATTAACTGCTTACTCATAATTGCTTGAAATTTTGATTGAAGCATTTCCTGTTGAGCAGTTAAAAGGTTATTTCTTTCAGTCATTAATTCAATTGTATTTTTCATTCCAAGATTAAATTTCTCTTCAACCAATTGATAAGATATCTCTTGCGAAGAAACCTTTGCTTTTGCAGCAATAAACGAGTTTTGATTATTTATTGCATCAAGATAAAGCATTTCAATAATTTTCCAAGCATCCTTTTCAGCTAACGTTAGATCTAATTCAGATTGTTGAATAGATATTTCTGCTTTCTTAACATTAGACTTGTTTTGTCCACGAGAAAAAATAGGAACAGAAATATTTAAACCAACCGATTCAAAGAAACCACTCTTCAACTGGTTCATCAAATTTAAAGTACTACGAGAATTATGACCAGTATTAAGTCCTGCATTTAAACTAACTGTTGGTAAATAACCAGCTTTTGCAATACTTCTTGACAGTTTGGACAACTCAATATTATTCTTGCTGTTTGTAATGCCAACAAAATAATCATAGCTGTTTTTGTAAATATCGTTTAATGATTGAAGTGGAGCAACAACATCCTCATCACTAATCTTAGGAATAGTTATTTCAATATCATCAGTCAACTCCAACAACTGTTTTAAATCTAATTTAGCTTTTTGCAAGGAGTTTTTAGCTTGAACCAATTGATATTTATAAGAAACATTTTGACTTTCAAGCTGAGCATAATCAGCCTTTGAAATACTACCAGCTTTCAAAAGAGCTTCTGAACGTTTTAGTTGTTGCTCAGAAAGTTTTAAAATAGCATCTTGAATATTTACAGATTCGCTTGCAAAAAGAATTTCAACATAATATTGAATTATAGCAACAGTAATTTGATTTTCTGAATTTTTAATCTCCAACCTGCTAATCTCTTCCTGCTTTTGACTTTGAAGAATATTCTTTCTTAACCTACCACCATTATAAAGAGTAACCGAACTGTTCAACCCATAACTACCACTATAAGATAATTTATCTAAGCCAGAAGATTGTTTTTCGTTGTAATAAGAAAGGTTTTGACCACTGCTGAAACTAAGGTCAGGATAAAGAGCTTGTTTAGCTTCATAAGTTCCCAATTGACTTTGTTCATAAGACAGCTTAGCTTTCTTAACAGTTAAATTATGTTCCTTAGCATACTCAATACACTCATTCAAATTCATTGTTTTTCTGTTCTCATTTTGAGAAAAAGTATAAGAACACAAGTTTAAAATCACAACCAAAGCAATAAACCTTCTCATAAAACTAATATTTGATATTTATTTAATCTATCATTTCAAAATCCTCCATTCAAAAGAATTTACTTTACATACTAAAAAAACTTAATTTCAATAATATTATTGCAAGAATAGGAAAATTTTCCACAAAAATAAATCGCTGCCTTTAATCAATTAAAAACAGCGACTTCCTCCAAACCATTTATATTCCTATAAAACATAAATCAAATAACTTCTTATTTTTAGTCTCAAAAAAATGTGTAAGAAATTATCAATAAATAAGCATCTATACAGAGCAATAAAATACAATTTTTATTATATTATATTTTATAGTGTCTATTATTCATGATATTGCAAAGATAAGAATATTAATTGCAATAATTAATCTCTAAAGTTGAAAATACTTTAGAGATAGTAATTATACTCCCCACTAGTTAGTAAATTAAACATATCTTCATGAGCTCCCCAACCTATAAGGTAATATGCAAAATAATCTTTTACGCATTTATCTAAGTGGATTCCATCTTTAAGATAATCTTCAAAAACAAAACCTATTAGATATGTAGCTAAATGTGAAGTCTCATTAACAACCCTTTGCCTTGGGGAATCATATTCAATTGGAGCTATGTCATCTATGACAATATTTGCATCAATATTTGCTCCTTTATCTATTAACCCCTTAACTTTTTCTATATTAAAGCAACAAGTATAGAAATAAAGATTCAAATCAATATCCCGCACTCCATGCCTTAAATTTCTCTCTTTATCTTCCTGGTAAAACATCCCACCAAATTCATCATCACAATAAATCTTCTCTGAGTATTTATTAAAATAATCAGGCTTTTTCAATCTTTCAACTCCAAAGTAATTTTTCCAGACTTCTAACGCTTTATTTGCTCTTTCTCTAAAAATCAAAACTAATGGCACGGTTTCTTCTCTCCAACCATCTTTATTCCAGGCAATAACACTACAAATTGAAATATCCTTAGCAAGTTCAATAATATCGTTATCAATCTCCTTTATTTTCTCCTTATCATTAAGAAAATTTCTTAGATTTTCAGCCTCACAAAAGTAAGCATAATTAAGAAGTTCAAAATCAAGATCCTTTTCCATAACTTATTTTTTCAACCCTCAAAACTACAAATAAAATCCCAATTGATCTTCTATTTTAATTCAATTTGATTAATGTTGCCTCAATCAATCCTTTATGTTGTGCGGTATATGCTATGCCGCACTTTTTTTTATTAGGATATGTTAGAAGATAGATATTTTTCTACACAACGAATGGAAACAATTTAAAAATCTTTTTCCTTATTCGGTTTAATATTAATAGTGATATTTATAGTAGTATTATCATCTTTATTATCATCTTTATTATCATCTTTATTACCATCTTTTTTTAAACTATTTTTTAAATTCCGAGTATCATCTCTAAGATATTTCCATAAACTCCATATCAAAGTTATTGTTATAATTATAACAAAAATTGAAGCTAAAATTGAAATTATATATATCATAACAAATAAATTATTAATGATGTGTGGTATTTCTTTGCTCTGCAAAGCGACAAAGTCGATAACTTGCTAAGGCAAGCCGATAAGTTATGCCACACTTTTTTATTATTAGGTTATGTTTTTTGTATGAGTATAAAAGGATTCTTTTATTTAAATCGAGAGAAATATGCATCTATTTCATCTCTCATCTCAATACCTACACTTTCAAAACACTCTAACAATTCATCATAAGCACCTTCTCCTCCTAAGAAATTCCAAAACCTTTTATCTACCATCAGTTCTTCTTCTAAATCGAGCATTCCAGCCAATGTCCAAAACTGATATGGCTCTGGATGATATGGATTGTAAGGTATAGCTATAAGAGAGTGAACTTTTAAATCTTTATCATTTGTATAGGTAATTCCTGCCCATTCTAATAGTGTTTGCTTGTACTTTTGGAAATCACCCTTATTTGGTTTAGCTGTTTTAAGGTCGAAAAGATATTGCTCCCCTGTTTCTGTCTCCAAAAACAAATCTACTTTCATTGGTTTAAGACTATTTATATCCCCTCTCAATGAATTATTTAATCGACTTAATTCATTTATTTTATTTGGTTTAGCCTGTATCGTTAATTCATTAATTATTGTTTGTACACATTGTTGGCATTGGCTATAAATAGTATTACCCACCACATACTGAGTTTCTACACGAGCAAATTTAGTTTGTGCTAACGCTGCTGCAACCGGTTCAAAAATAGAAGTTCCAAAAGTTGTAAGCAAGGACTGCATAAAAGAATATAATGCCATCCTATCCTTACCTAATAATCTAAAATGAAATGGCATATAATTATTTTGAGGAACATAGTTTTTAAATTTATTTCTCAAACAATTAGAAATAACATTTTGGATTTCTTCTCTTTGCTCATTTGTAAGTGCCATTTTATTTTTCTTTTAAATGAAATATTATTTCGGCGTAAGCTCCCTTGTCTTTTTCTGTTCTGTTTAGTACTGGGCGTTTGAATTGGTTTACTATTTTCATTCCTGAACGCTCAGCTATTTTGGGGTATAGGTTGTGTTTATCGTTTGCTACTAAGAAAATATTATAATCCTCTGCTAAGTATTTCTTGCAATTGATTAATACATCGGATATCCCTTCTGCATAGCTTTCTCTTGCTGCTAATCCGTTTCCCTTATAAAGCGGTCCTATCTCTAATTCATCTTTTCTCTCAAAGCCAAATAAATCATAAGAATAAGCATGTTGCTCGTGGTAGTCTATCAAACCAACATAGGGTGGAGAAGAGAATATGCCATTTATTTTCTTTTCCTTAATTTTCTCTGCAAATTCTTTATCCCTCTTCTCTACTTTTGAAATAATATCTGCCTGACGGCTATCCCCAGTAATGCAAATCTGCTTAGTATCTGTCCTTAATGAGTCAAATTCCTTGAATCTATTAATTGTATCCTTGCCATATTGCTCCCACCATTTAAGTATAGAAAACAATGGTTTGCAAATCTTTCCATGCTTAGAGCAATAATAGGTAGTAATTACAGGGTCTATTAATGTTGCTAAATCCGCATGAGTAGTTGCCCTACATGAACGCATTGTCCTGCTTAGAATTATGGTTAATATCTTCTTAGTGTTTTCGTCCTCAACCTTCTTAATCTCTTGAAATACAAAATCAATCTCTCTTCTGATATGCTTAATATACCATTTTTCAAGAAAACTATTATTATTTGGTTGAAGCAATTCAATATTATACTTCTTAACTAATTGATGATAGATTGGCAAAAACTCTTTTTCTTTCTCTTCACCATATTTTTTACCATCAATCAATTTCATTTGAACCTTGCGTTTAAACTCAGGTACAGGGAAGTATTTATTATTAAAAACAGAAAGCTCTGCTAATAATTCTTGTTCAAATTCGAGGGTATGGGTAGAGGAGATAAATTCATAAAGAAGTTTGGTAATCCTTTTAATTTCAACCTCCAATTTATGTAAATCATGTTTAGAAACCTTTGTATTGGAAATAAGTGTATTGAAAACAGAAACATCAATACCAACAGCATTAATTCCTAATTCATTAGACTCAACTAATGTTGTTCCACTACCACAGAAAGGATCTAAGACAATATCTCCTTTTTTAAAATAAACCTCTTTCTTAAAACTATCTGTATTAGAATCCAAAAAATATTCAACCAATTGAGGGATAAACTTTCCCTTATATGGGTGAAGTCTATTAACATGCTTAGTAGTTTCTGATTCTTTTAACTCCTCGAAGGATAAAGCCCAATTCAAATCATCGCCCAATTTCTCTTTCCACGAACTTTCCCTATCCGACTTATATTTGCTATAATACTCTACCAATTCTTCCTTTACAACCTGAGTGCTTCCATTTTCTCCAACCTTCGATACCTTACCATAATTAACAAGATAGGAGATATTTGCAGGCGTAACATTCTTACCTAAATATCTTGTTGCCCAAACACTTGCATCCTTAATGCTTAACAATTCTAAATTCTCTGTCATAACATTGCAAAGGTATAAATAATAATCCTAAGATTTAATAAGATTTATCCGATAAATATGATAAATAAATAAAAGAGGCAAATAAATCTTTTTAAAATAACTCCTTATTTCAGCAAATTAGAATAAGGAGTTATTGAAATAGAATAAGGAGTTATTGAAAATAAATCTTAATCATAATTGAAAATATGTCCCTTATATTTGTAAATATATCCCTTATATTTTTGTATATGTCCGATATATTTTTATTTATATCCCTTATATTTTTCATTATGATTGATGTTTTTTGGGAATTGATTATCGTCTTGCCGCTTGCCTTAGCAAGTTATCGACTTTGTCGCTTTGCACAGCAAAGAAATCCGTATAATAAAAAAGTGCGGCATAACATATACCGCACAACAAATTTGTTTTCTTAATTGAAATCCTATCAATCTTTAAATCCTGTAAATCTTGATTCTGAATAATAAATTAATTAGTTTAATTCAATATTATATTTACTCCTTTGGGTTGGCGGACTGTGTAGTTGAAGGTTATGGTTTTTTGTTCCAATGCTTTTAGGGAGAAATCCCATGTTAGTTTTCCTGTTTTTTCATCGTATTGTGCTTTTGACAAATCACCTGTTGTTATCTTAATATTTTCTTGATTGGAGAGTGGAATTTGGTCAACTACATTTATGTCTATTGGGGTTTGATTATTATTCTTTATTGAAAGGGTTATGGTTACTATTGTTTCTATTGTGTTGCTTAGTAGTCCTGTTTTTTCTGGTTTTGTTTTTGCAATTTTTCTATCTACTGCCACTCTTTTGTCTTGTCCTATTGATAGGTTAAGGGTGTCTTCGGTGTTGGATGAGCTTATATATGTATCGTTTATATAATTGTTTTCAAGGTATATCTTACCACTTGCATCCATTAGTTCCAAGTCTTCCCATTGTGGCATTAGGGCTGAAATATATGCTGCTTTTTCAATTTTTGGTATTGCGTAGTGTTTGTAGTCGGCTTTTGTGCTTTTGGTTTCAAGGGCTATAATTTTTTCTTTCCCATCGCTTATTATTGTGTGTTTCATCCCTACTTCATATTCTTTTCCTAACATTGTTAGTTGTGATACTGTCATTTCGGAATATTTTGTTGCATTAGCCATTGGGACAGCATATTCAGCTGCATCTTCTGAAACACCAGATAATTTTGCAGCTAAACTTTCTACATTATTGGATTGTTTTCTATAAGTTCTTGCGTGTTGTTGTTGAGGTTGTAAATAGTAAGGATATAGGTTTCCTAATATTCTTCCAGAATTTGGTTGCTCGGTTGAAAAGATTAGTTTAACATCGTTCCAATCTTCTCCTGTTTGTTGGGTTAATTGTGCTTTTAGAACAAAGGATGCAGGATCGGATGGTTTGGTAAATTTCACATCGTAGAATGGTTGCCAATAAACTCCTCCTACATTATATGTATAGCTAAGTTTAGACATTGGTATATTCTTTTCACTGTAAATATTAAGTCTTATATAGTATTCATTGCGTGGTTGAAAGTTATTTTCTGCTCCTTGAAGTATAATATTGATTTGATTATTTATCTCTTTAATTCTAATGCTTCTTTTTGATACTATTGCATTTTCTTTTTGAAGCATTTTACTAATCTCCACCATCTTATCTCTATAATAGCTTAGTCCATCCTTAATTTTGGGGATTGAGTCTATGGATTGTGGTTGAGAGATTATTTTCATATTATCCAAAACTTGCTTTTCTCTACTAAGTATGGAAGTGAGGGTGTAGGAATCGGAATTTTGGTTGCTTAAAATTTCAAGTGAATCTCTAAGGATTTTTAGTTTTAGTTTCTTTTCATTGGATAGCTTTTCTTCGGAGGGTTGTGTGGGTTGTACATATTGAATAAATGGGGTGAAATCGGTTATTATAAAATCGTTTATTGAGGTAAATTGAAGACTTTGAGTTTGCATATATTGTGAATTGCCCGAAAGTATTATTTCATTATTTCCTTGTTTGAGAGGGAATGAAACTGTTTTTTCAATTTGTGCTTGTTGCAAAAAGACCTTCACTTGATCTATTTTTCCATTATAAGTAGGTAATTCTTCCTGTGCAAAAGAGTTTAAAGTGAAGCTAAAAACTAATGCTAAAATAACGATTATTCTTTTCATAAAACTAAATTATGTGATTAATGCAAATACTTGAATTTATAATGTAAAATAGATAGCAAATATTGTACCAAAATAGTATTTTGAAAATTTGATTTCTAATTTTGAGTGAAAACATTTATCTTTGCAGATTGTATTAAAAGAAAAAATAATAATTCCTATGAGTGATTTTGCTGCAAAGTATGACCCAAAGCTAATTGAAGACAAGTGGTATGATAAATGGATTAAGGATAATCTTTTCCATTCTGAGCCTGATGAAAGAGAGCCTTATTGTATTGTTATTCCTCCTCCAAACGTAACTGGAATACTACATATGGGACATATGCTCAATAATACTATTCAAGATGTTTTGGTTCGTAGAGCAAGAATGCAAGGTAAGAATGCTTGTTGGGTTCCAGGAACTGACCATGCATCCATTGCAACAGAAGCTAAGGTTGTGGCTAAGCTAAAAGAAGAAGGGATTGATAAGAAAAACCTTACAAGAGATGAATTTCTTTCTCATGCATGGGAGTGGAAGGAAAAACATGGTGGAATTATTTTGGAACAATTGAAAAAGCTTGGTGCTTCATGCGATTGGCAAAGAACTCGCTTCACTATGGAGGATGCTCTTTACGAATCGGTTATTGATGTATTTGTTGACTTATATAATAAAGGACTAATTTATCGTGGTATTAGAATGGTGAATTGGGACCCTAAGGCATTGACTGCTCTTAGTGATGAAGAAGTTATTTTTAAGGAACAAAACTCTAAACTTTATTATTTAAAATATAAGATTGAGACAGAAGATAATTTTGTTGTGGTTGCAACCACTCGTCCTGAAACAATTTTGGGAGATACTGCTGTTTGCGTTCACCCTGAGGACGAAAGATATTCTCATCTGAAAGGAAAGAAAGTAATTATTCCAATAGTTAATAGGGCTGTTCCAATTATCTTTGATGAATATGTTGATAGAGAATTTGGTACTGGTGCTTTGAAGATTACTCCTGCTCACGATATTAACGACTACACTCTTGGTTTAAAACATAAACTGGACAGCATAGATATTTTCAATGATAATGGAGCATTAAATCAATTTGGAATGCAATATGAAGGAATGGATAGATTCGATTGCAGGAAGAAGATTGTTGAGGATTTACGAGAAGCTGATTTAATGTTTAAGGAAGAGGATTATATTAATAAGATTGGTTGCTCTGAAAGAACTGATGCTGTAATTGAGCCTAAACTTTCTGTTCAATGGTTCTTAAAGATGGAAGACATTTCAAAAGAAGCTCTTAGAGTTGTGGAAGATGACGAGGTTAAATTCCACCCTGCTAAGTTCAAAAACACTTATCGCCATTGGATGGAGAATGTTAAGGATTGGTGTATTTCTCGTCAATTGTGGTGGGGACAACGTATTCCTGCTTACTATTTGCCAAACAAAGAGATTGTTGTTGCAAAATCAAGTGAAGAAGCTTTGAAGATTGCTTTGAATAAATTCCCTAATGAAAACTATACACTTAATGATTTAAAACAAGATGAAGATGTTTTGGACACATGGTTTTCTTCATGGTTATGGCCAATTAGTGTTTTTGATGGAATCCGTTATCCAGAGAATAAAGATATTAAATACTACTACCCTACCAATGATTTAATCACTGCTCCTGAAATTCTTTTCTTCTGGGTTGCAAGAATGATTATTGCTGGCTTAGAATATAAAGAAGAAATACCTTTTAAAAATGTTTATTTAACAGGAATTGTTAGAGATAAACAGGGAAGAAAGATGAGTAAGTCGCTTGGAAACAGTCCTGACCCAATTGGTTTAATTGAAAATTATGGTGCTGATGGTGTTAGAGTTGGAATGCTTATGTCCTCCCCTGCTGGAAACGACCTTTTGTTTGATGAAAGCTATTGTGAACAAGGAAGAAACTTCTCTAATAAGATTTGGAATGCTTTAAGACTTATTAAGGGTTGGGAAATTGCAGATATTGAACAACCACAACACTCAAAAATTGCTATTGACTGGTTTAGAGAAAAACTTAATGAAACTCTTATTGAATTGGAAGATGATTTTGCAAAATATCGTTTGAGTGAAAGTTTAATGAAGGTTTATAAGCTTATTTGGGATGATTTCTGTTCTTGGTTTTTGGAGATTATTAAGCCAGCTTATCAAATGCCAATTAATAAAGAGACTTATAATCAAACCATAATGCTTTTTGAAGACCTAATGAAAGTTCTTCATCCATATATGCCTTTCTTAACAGAAGAGATTTATCATATTATTGGAGAAAGAAATGAAAACGACTATATTATGATTGCTCAAATGCCAAAGATATTTGAAAGCCGTTCTACAATAGTTTCCGACTTTGCTTTTGCACAAGAAAAGATAGCTGCAATACGTCAAGTTAGAAATGAAAAGAATATAGCTCAAAAAATTGCTTTGGAACTTTTCGTTAAAGAATCTTCAAATGATAATAAAGAATTTGATGGCATAATTGCAAAGCTTTGTAATATTTCTAATCTTGAATATATCGCTGATAAAAAAGAAGGTGCCTTATCTGTTATGGTTCGCACAACAGAAATGTTTATTCCTCTTGGAGATACCATAAACAAAGAAGAAGAAATAAAGAAACTTCAAAATGATTTGAAATACTATGAAGGTTTTGCCAAAAGCGTTAAAGGAAAACTCTCAAACGAAAAATTTGTTAGTGGAGCCCCAGCACAAGTGGTAGAGAACGAAAGAAAAAAACTATCTGACGCCGAACAAAAAATTTCTTCAATAACAGAACAATTAAAATCATTATTATAAAATGTAGAGACGTGATTAATCACGTCTCTACAAATATATTATTCAATAATGTATTCTTTATTTAGTTAAAAAGGATTACTTTTGTAATCGATAAGACTAAATATTAAGAATATGAAAATAAACACTAATAACTTTAATCAGGAAAAGTTTACTATTTACTTTTTATTGTTTTTGGTTTATATCATCACCTTCTATCCTCTTACAAAGGTTGGATTTACTGTTGGTGATGATATAGATTTATATACTGAAACTTGCAAAGGTCATTGGGGGCATGTTGTTGGGAATTGGCCATATTTACAAGGAAGGTTTTATTTTTTCATTTCTCGCTATATTCAAACTGTTCCCTACTTAATTGATAATCCTATTTATTTTGACTTAACTTATATTCTTCCAATTGTTGCAAGTTTTGTTTTATTTTCTACTCTAATTCAAAGAGTTTTTAAAAGCAATTCAATTACTCTTCTTACTGCTATTCTCCTTTCTTCAAGCTTTCAAATTATTGGTTTCCATTCCATAACAACTGCTTATCCTTTCTTTTTTACAACTGGTTTTTGTTTTATTTTAGCTTCACTGCATTTCTTTATTTCATTTTTTGACTTAAAGAAAAAGAAATATCTATATATCTCTGCAATTCTAATGTTTATTGCAACCTTGTTTTATGAAACCTTTATGATGTATTACTTGGTTTTCTTTATGGTTGCTATTTGGAAGAATGAGGTTTTTTCAATCAGAACAAAGGAAAACTACTTAAAGACTCTTAAAAATATTTTTCCATTTATTATTGGAGGTTTAATCTATTTGATTGCTTATTTTAGTTTTCAGTATTTTTATCCTCCTAAATATGCTGGTGCTTCTCTTTCAGATGATTTAACAATTGGTGGTTTGTTTTCAACTGCAACCTTAATGAGTAAGCTATCTTTTCCTTTGCAGGTTTTTTATGAATTTAATGGTTTGCTTTTCAAACACACAATGAGTTTGGATGGGATTTTCAAAACTTATAGAATGGATTTGGTTGTTTTGGTTCAGGGATTGATTGTAATGACTTTGACCTATTATGCTTTAAATAAATACAAAAACATCAAATACATTCATCTTCTCTGGGGTTTTCTTCTTGGAATATGTCTTGTTTACATTCCCCTATTGATTGTTTCTTCCTCCTCTCATTACTATTTGCAAAACTGGCATAGTTATGTGCCTACATTCTTTTCTTTCTTTGGATATACTTTAAGTTTATTGATGGTTTTGTTTGCTATTTTAAACCTTGCATCTTTTTCAAAACCTTTAAGAATTATATTTCAAGTTTTTGTTTGTGTGCTTTTGTTTTGGGTTAACACACTTACCCAAGCAAGTAATAGAGCTGTTGCAAATGATATGGAAACATCAAATATTCGTTTTGAAATGGCTGATTATGCAATAAAGCAAGAAGTTATTCCTAATTTCTCAACCACAACTCCAATTTGTTTTGAACAAGCTCACAACACAACTTCCTATATGGGACAGTGGGTAACAAAACAATATTTTAGTTGGAAAGATTTCTTTGTTAAACAATTGGGAAAGAAATATAATTTCATTGACAATTATGAAAAGTTTGCATTAAAGAATAAAGTGCATGATAAGGTTTGGGTTTGCTTCTTCAAACAAACAAGCAAAACTAACGATGCTATTATGTATTTTGCAGGACTTAAAGGAGTGGATTTACCTCAAAAACAAAATGATATTACTTGTGATACAATAATAGTATTGTATTATAGTCCTTACAAAACATTTAATGTTTCAATTGCAAGTCAAAATGCTGTTGATACAGTATCAATCAATAATATCCACATTAATTCTATTGGAAATTATCATAGTAATAATATAGCTGTTTCAATAAAAAAAGGACATAAGTGTAGTGTTTTTAGAATAACCGGTAAAAACCTTATTGCATCAACCCTATCAATCAGCAACATATTAAATAACACTCAAACATTTTATACTAAATCATCCATCACTCTTACTGAACAAGAAAGAATTGATGATATTATAACTGAGATAAAGAATAATCCATCTTGGTATAAATTAATTATTGAAAAAGCTAAGAAAGAAAACATTAGCATTGAAGAAGCTTTAAGAAATGATGCTAAGTGGATGTACGATAATGAAAGGATAAACAAATAAAAAAAGCAGACCTAAAAAATAGCTCTGCTTAATGATTGAATATCTATTTGAGTTAAGATTAATTTTCTTTTGCAAACTCTTTATAGAAATAAGGTATTGTTTCAATTCCCTTAAAGAATTGTTCCAATGGATAGTTTTCATTTGGAGAGTGAATTGCATCAGAACCTAAACCAAATCCCATAAGAATTGATTTAATTCCAAGTATTTTTTCAAATCCTGCAACAATTGGAATAGAACCACCACTTCTTGTTGGAATAGGTCTTTTTCCATAGGTTGTTTGATAAGCTTTTTCAGCTGCCTTATACGCTGGCATATCAATTGGAGAAACATAAGCATAACCTCCATGTAGTGGAGTTACTTCAACCTTAACACTCTTTGGTGCTAAACTTTCGAAGTATTTTTGGAAACGTTCTGTAATTACATTATAGTCTTGGTCAGGAACCAAACGGAAAGAGATTTTTGCATGTGCTGTTGAAGGAATAACTGTTTTTGCTCCCTCTCCTTGATAACCACCCCAAATTCCACAAACATCTAATGAAGGACGAATGCCTGTACGTTCAATTGTTGAATAACCTTTTTCTCCATGAAGTTCATCAACATTTAGAGCGTTTTTATACTCTTGTTCATCATAAGGAGCTTGTGCCATTAGTGCTCTTTCCTCATCTGAAACAAAAACAACTTCTTTATAGAAATCAGGAACTGTTATATTGTTATTAGAATCTGTTAATTTAGAAATCATTTCACAAAGAATATTTATTGGATTAGCAACAGCTCCTCCATAAAGTCCAGAATGAAGATCTCTATTTGGTCCTGTAACCTTTACTTCAACATAACCCAATCCTCTTAATCCAGTTGTTATTGATGGAGTATCTTTATCAATCATTGAGGTATCTGAAACAAGAATAATGTCTGCTTTTAGCAATTCTTTATTTTCTTCACAGAAAGGATAAAGTGATGGAGAACCTACTTCTTCTTCTCCTTCAAGCATAAACTTAACATTACATGGCAATTGATTAGTTTTAACCATATATTCAAATGCTTTTGCATGCATAAAAGCTTGTCCTTTATCGTCATCAGCTCCACGAGCCCATATCTTTCCATCTCTAATTTCTGGCTCAAAAGGAGGTGTATTCCATAATTCAACAGGATCTACTGGCATAACATCATAATGACCATAAATCATTACAGTTTTTAATTTTGGGTCAATTATCTTTTCTGCATACACAACAGGATTTCCCTGAGTTGGCATTATTTCACATTTATCTGCTCCTGCTTCAAGAATTAGTTTCTTCCAATATTCAGCACATCTAATCATATCTGGTTTATGAGCTTCAATTGAGGATATTGATGGTATACGAATGAGTTCAAATAATTCATTCAAAAATCTTTCTTTGTTTTCTTCAATGTAGTCTTTAATAGTATTCATATTATTTTATTCTTATTTTATTCTTTATTCTTCTTCCTCAAAATACTCAGGAAGAACTAAGTCATCTTTTGAAATTACTGGGAAATTTATGTAATCCCTTATGATTAATGCAGAAGGAAATATTGCTTTCAAATTAAGATAGGGACCAAAAGCATCTAATTTTGTTAAATAATCTCCACACTTTACAGTAAAATTAGGTTCTTCAAAAAAAACATATGCTCTTAAATCGGGGAAATTATTAATTATCTCATCCCTCAAATCAAATGCTTGTTGTTTGGAGCCAGCTCCTGTAAAAACCCCAACCTTAATTCTATAACCTATTGCTGTTCGTGAAATTTCATTAAAAGCAATATGTTGTTCAAGTATTGTTTGCAATCTCCCATCGGCAATTACTTCTACCTGGGCTTTTAAATTTTGAGCAAATAGAGTTACAGTAATTATTAGTGTTAGTATTTTTAGTCTTGTCATTTCTTTAATTAGAACTTATTATTTAGCAGCTCCGTGTAGTTGAACATTCGGAATTATCAAAACTGGGAATGGAGAGAGATTAATCATTTGTTGTGAATATGGACCAAGAAATAGGAAGTTAGTAATAGTCTTCTCTTGCTCAACCATAGTTACAATAAGGTCTGCATTTATATTTTTTGCATAATCTAATGTTGCTGTTGTAATATTTTCTGTGTCAACAAATTCAGTAGTAAATGGCAAATTATGTTGAGTTAAGAATTTTTCAACACTTAAAACAAAACCACGCACTTCATTTCTCACTGACTTAATATTACTTGTTTGTACTCCCAAAATACAAATATGAGATTGAGGGAACATCTTTGCAAACTCTATTGTCCAAGGAACTTTTTGACGTGTATCTCTTGAAGAGTCAATTGGAAGAATAATCTTTTCAAGATGTTTATCAAAATTAAATGTTTCTCTAACTATTAAAACAGGAGAAGCACACTCAATAACTAATTTAAAAGTATTTTGACCAGCATATTTTTCATCAAAACCACTTCTGCCATGAGCTCCAATTACAAGTAAATCTGGATTTTCATCCTTAACTAATTTAGCAATTGCTTGATAAACCTTTCCTTGACAAATTATGTATGAAATGTTTTTCCCATTCAATTTAGATTTATAATCTGTTGCTAATTTGTTTAATTCTTGTTTTGCTTCTTCAAGGTCTTTTTCTTTGGTTTCGACCCAAGCCATTAAAATATCTGCTCCTGTACGATTGGCAATATCAACAGCCAATTTTAACGCAGTTAGTGACGTTGTAGAAAAATCAATTCCAACTATAATTTGAGACATCATAAGCATTAATTTTTAAATTAATAATTAATTTTATTGTTAACTTATGCTGGAAATTAGTACCTTTGCAAATATAATTTTCCAATATAATTTTTGGCAAATATAGACATAAATTTTACAAAACAAAAATTATTTCGTAATTATTTTGTATGAACGAGAATTTGGACCCCAATCCATCAAGACTAAACAACACTGAAAAAGACTTCGAAAGAGCTTTGAGACCTTTACAATTCGATAGTTTCGCAGGGCAACCTCAAATTATTGAAAACCTTAAAATTTTTGTTCAGGCTGCCAAAGAAAGAAATGAAAGTTTAGATCATGTTCTTTTACACGGACCTCCTGGGTTAGGGAAAACAACCCTTTCTCATATAATTGCAAACGAGCTTGGAGTAAATTTAAAACTTACCTCAGGGCCTGTTTTAGATAAACCAGGAGAATTAGCAGGCATCTTAACCAATTTGGAAGAAAATGATGTTCTATTTATTGATGAAATACATCGTTTAAGTCCTGTTGTTGAAGAATATCTCTATTCTGCAATGGAAGATTATAAAATAGATATTTTAATTGAATCTGGTCCCAATGCTCGAAGCGTTCAAATTGCACTAAGCCCTTTTACTCTTATTGGAGCAACAACACGCTCAGGACTACTCACTGCACCACTTCGTTCTCGTTTTGGAATAACTTCAAGATTGCAATACTATAACCACGACACTCTTAATAAAATCATAAAACGTTCTGCAAATATTCTAAACACTCCAATTGAAGACAATGCATCAGAAGAAATTGCCAAAAGGAGTAGAGGAACTCCTCGTATTGCAAATCTTCTATTAAGACGAGTTAGAGATTTTGCACAAATTAAAGGAGATGGAACAATTACATTGGGAATTGCTCAAATGGCACTTGTGGCATTAAATGTTGACAAGCATGGATTAGACGAAATGGACAATAGGATTCTTTCAGCAATAATTGATAAATTTAAGGGAGGACCTGTTGGGCTAACAACAATAGCAACTGCTGTTGGAGAAGATGCGGGAACAATTGAAGAAGTATATGAACCTTTCCTTATTCAGGAAGGTTTTCTAATGCGAACTTCAAGAGGAAGAGAAGTAACACCATTAGCATATCAACATCTTGGCAAGAACTATCCAAACAAACAAGGTGAAATTGGTAGTTTGTTTGAATAATATTAATACGAACGAAGTATTTTTATTATTTCGGAATAATCTCCCAATTTATTAGAATTGTAAACTATCTTCCTGTCAGGTGAAACTAACAAGAAACGTGGCATATATTTTATTGTAGGTAAAAGTTTATCCATACCCTTTGCATGATAAAAATGGTCTGTAATTTCAAATTTTTCAATGGTTTTTCTTATGAGATTAGAGTTAGAAGAAATAGGATTGATTGATAGAACCTTAATACCTTCTCTTTCCAAAAACAATTCTCCATATTTTTGTTTCTCCTCGCTAAAAATAATAAAACTTTCCAAACAAGGCTTGCAACCAACAAACCAAAAATCTAATAATAACCAACCGCCAAATTCTTTAATTGAAGTTGTATCTCCATCAAGACTTACAATTGGATAATTGAGGAACTGGTCATTTAAAACTGAATCATTATTCTCATTATCTTCCTCAAAAATGTACCATCTTTCATCTAAAATCTTATCAAAATTATTGTATTCTTTCCTATTAAAATCAAAGAACGAACTAAGTAAAGAATCGTGATTATCATAATTATAATCAGAAAAATAATAATTAACATAATCAATAATAGTATTATTCTCTATTTGCGTTATATCTATCCTATCAACAAGTTTTGTTTTTTTATTAACGAATAAAGAAACCTCATTATGGTTTTGAATCCATTCTCCTGTTGATTCATCTTTTGTAAATTGATTATTATTATCAAAGGACAGTATTTTATATTTTATCCCATCAATATTTTGAGAGCTTATAAATTTAAAACTAGGAAGTAAATACTTGTTCTCAGCATTAAAAAGATAATAATAATCCATTGCATTCCCCATTACTATTCCTTCACAGAGAAAATATCCTATGGAATCAGACTTTTGTGTAAGAATTAATTCGTCTGACATTAAGTCAACTATTTTAGCACTATCTTTTTTGAGAATAGAATACTTTACATATTTATTTACTGCAAAGTAACCTGGTGTAGATTTTTTTACATAATAAATGATAGAGTCATAGATTTTGGTTTGATTATCATATTTATTAACCTTAAAACTAATATATTCTTTATTGTACTGGTTAACGACTTCTTTTTCCCAATATTTCTTAGCCTTGTTAGAAGTAGAGCATGAAACAAAAATCACTAATAAAAATATATAAATTATTTTCTTATCCATAAAACAAATCACTATTTAATTTTAATTACAAAACAAAAAGCCTATTACAAAAATCAAAAAAAATATTTTGTCACTGCTGGTTTGATTCACAATTTTGAAATAATCAGATTTTTAAAATAAAACTCACGTAATGTGCCGAATGAAATACTTTTTGAACGTCATCTTTTTCACCTAATCTTTCCTACTATATAAAATCTATGTAAGTCAGGCTTTGAATTTGTTAAAATCCTAATACATTTATTTACAACACTATTACTAATCATATTTGTTGTGTTTAGAGTAAAATTTATGGTATCAATTTCATTTGGATTTATGCTATCTCCAATATTTACATCTAAATTCGTACAATTACAATCTACAACTAAATTACAGTATTTAATAGGATAATTTCCAATATTTTGAATAACAAAATAACCTTTTGTGATTGTGTTTGGAGCTACATTACCAATATCATAACTATCTTTTATTATTTTTATTGATGGATTACTATTTTTTATCTTTCCATCACATGAGAACAATAAAATAATAGGTATAAAAAAGAATAATCTCATTTAGTAATACAAAAAGGAACTAATATTAACTTTGGGAGCTGTTGTAATAGATTTCTTTAATACACAAGAACCTGAACCCGTAGTATTACATTTTTTACAATCATAGTCTAATTTACCTTGATTATAATAAGGTCCTTCACATCTTTCACATCCATTCTTTGCTTCACACCATATTGTTAATATTAAGGTATGACCACCACCAGCAACATAAGCAATATTAGGGTCTCCAATATCATTCGGATCAAGATAATATTCAGTATTACCATTTTCATCTTCAATCTTGACTAAAGAAAAACCAAAAGTCATATAATTATGACCAACTTTATCATATCCATAAAATAATAAAGAAGGTCTTTCTTCTAAAGAATCATCAATTATATCACTTATTATTAATGAATAATTTCGATTTAATTCATTAAATTTTTCAATTAGATATTCCTGAGAATATAACAACTCAATAGGATTTCCAACTGATTTAACACCTAATTTAATTGAATTGGCAGAAATTTTATTTTTTTGAAGCTTTACAGCATCAAAACTATTCTCTAGATCTCTGTCCGAACATGAAAACACCATGAATACACATGATAAAATCAAAATAAAAAAAATTTTTTCATAAATAATTCTATAGAGTCTATTAAAAGAAATAATAAACATTGAGCTAGACTCTTTTAAACTCAGCATTTATCATAAAACATTGCAAATATAGAAAAAAATAATATATATATTGCATAATATTTTACTTATATTTTGTTTAACCACAATACAATATATTAATATACAATTAATTAACATTATCTAATCCAAAATCAAATATTAGTTCTACTCAGCAAATCATCAGTAATTAAGCAACATTATCTTATTTCATACCATTTATTATCTAACTCAATTAATAATTAGTATGGCTTACTAAAATCATAAACACACCATACTCATACCATTTATTCGGCTTAATTAAGGAATAAATAACTCATGCTATTATCTATAATATCACCAAACCTTTACCAAGTACAAAAAAATTACTACCTTTGTAGTCGCTAATCCATTAAAAGTAATTAATTAAAACTAAGAATAAATATATGGCAAAACATAAAATCAGCGATGAGAAGTTAACGCTAAAACAAGTTGAAGAAATATTAAATTCCAACGTAAAATTGGAGTTATCAGATGATGCAAAAGAAAGAATAAATAATTGCAGAAACTATCTTGATAAGAAAATGGAAACCCAAAAAGAACCTATTTATGGTGTAACAACTGGATTTGGTTCTTTATGTAATATTTCAATAAGCAAAGAAGAACTTTCTCAACTTCAAAAGAATTTGGTTATGTCTCATGCTTGTGGTATGGGCGATGAAGTTCCTGAGGAAATTGTTAGAATAATGCTTTTGAACAAAGTTCAATCTCTTTCTTATGGAAATTCAGGAGCTCAATTAGTAACCATTGAACGTTTGATTTCTTTCTATAACGAAGGAGTATATCCTGTTGTTTACCAACAAGGTTCTCTTGGAGCATCTGGCGACTTGGCACCTTTGGCTCATATGTGTCTTCCTCTTTTAGGATTGGGAGAAGTTTATTATGAAGGAGAGCGTTACAGTGCAGAAGAAATAAATAAGAAATTTGGATGGGAACCAATTGAATTAAAATCAAAAGAAGGTTTAGCCCTACTTAATGGCACACAATTTATGAGTGCTTATGCTGTTTGGAGTATTTTGAAAGCTCAAAAACTTTCTTTCCTTGCTGACCTTATTATGTGTGTTTCTTTGGAAGCATTTGATGGAAGAATTGAACCTTTCTTTGACCCAATTCATCAAGTAAGACCTCATAAAGGACAAATTGAAACAGCTCAAAATATTAGAGAAATTCTTGAAGGGAGTGAAATCATTAAACAAAAGAAACAACACGTACAAGACCCATATTCATTCCGTTGTGTTCCTCAGGTTCATGGAGCATCAAAAGATGCTATTGGCTGGGTAGCAAGCGTAATTACAACTGAAATTAATTCCGTAACAGATAACCCAACTGTTTTCCCTGAACTTGATGAAGTTGTTTCAGCAGGTAACTTCCATGGACAACCTCTCGCAATTAACCTTGACTTTTTAGCTATTGCTGTTGCTGAGCTTGGTTCAATTTCAGAAAGAAGAACTTATCAACTAATTGCTGGAAAGAGAGATCTTCCTTCATTCTTGGTTGCAAATCCGGGATTGAATTCAGGTTTTATGATTCCTCAATACACACAAGCATCAATTGTTTCTCAATCAAAACAACTTTGCACACCAGCGTCAGTTGATACAATTGACTCTTCACAAGGACAAGAAGACCATGTTTCATTTGGTTCAAATGCTGCAACAAAACTTTATAGAGTTGTAAACAACACTGAAAGAATACTTGCAATTGAACTTTTCAATGCTTCACAAGCTCTTGATTTTAGAAAACAACAAACAGGATTGAAATCTTCACCAGCAATTGAATCATTTGTTGAAGAATACCGCAAGGAAGTAAACTTTATAAAAGAAGACGAAATAATGTTCACTCTAATGCAAAAGAGCGTTGATTTCCTTAACAACATTGAAATTGTTGAAGAATAAATAACTGCTGAATGTCCTTTCTTCCAATAACAAAAAAAGAAATTGAAAGTCTTGGCTGGGATTATGTAGATGTAATTATCGTTAGTGGCGATGCTTATGTTGATCATCCCAGCTTTGGACATGCTGTAATTGGAAGAGTGCTTGAAAAGAATGGTTTTAGAGTTGCCATTATCCCTCAACCCAATTGGAGAGATGACCTAAGAGATTTTAAGAAACTCGGGCAACCTCGTTTGTTTTTTGGAGTAAGTGCAGGAGTTATGGATTCTATGGTAAACCACTACACTGCTTTAAAAAGGAAAAGAAGTGATGATGCTTACACTCCTGGTGCAGAGGCTGGTTATAGACCTGATTATGCAACAATAGTGTACTCCAACATACTTAAAGAAATATACCCTCAAACACCAATTATTCTTGGAGGAATTGAAGCCTCCATGAGAAGGAATGCTCATTACGATTATTGGTCAGATAGTTTAAAACCTTCCATTTTGGTTGATAGCAAAGCCGATATGCTTGTTTATGGAATGGGAGAGAAAACAATTGTGGAAATTGCTCAGCGTTTGGATAAAGGTGAAAAGATTAGCCAGATAAAAGATATTTATCAAACTGGATTTATTTCAAAAGAAATTCCAAATAATGATAATTGGAAAACAATAGAACTACCCTCCTATGAAGATTGTTTAAAGAGCAAAACCAAACAAGCCACATCCATACTTCAAATTGAAAAAACATCCAATAAAATTATTGGTGAAAGATTAGTTCAAAAACATGGAGAAGGTTATGTTATAATCAATCCATTTAACCCTAATTTCTCATCCACAGACCTTGATAACTCATTTGACCTACCCTACGAAAGAAAACCACATCCAAAATACATTAAAAGAGGAAAAATAACAGCTTTTGAAATGATAAAGTTCTCTGTAAACATTCATAGAGGATGCTTTGGAGGATGTTCATTTTGCACCATTGCAGCTCATCAAGGAAAGCAAATTATTTCAAGAAGTGAAAACTCAATTCTAAAAGAGATAGACCTAATTGCGAAAGACCAAGAATTTAAAGGTTATTTAAGTGATTTGGGAGCTCCTTCTGCAAATATGTATAAGATGAAAGGGATAGATTTAAAGCTATGTCAAAACTGCTCTAAACCCTCTTGTATTTTCCCAAAAATATGCAATAACCTTAACTTTGACCATAAACCTCTTTTAGATTTATATCAAAAAGTTAGAGCACTACCCTATATTAAGAAAGCATTTGTTGGAAGTGGGTTAAGATATGATTTATTTATTGGCATTGATAAAGAAAAAGAGAAGAAATATCACACCAGAGAATATTTTGAAACAGTTTTTCAACATCATATTTCAGGACGTTTGAAAGTTGCACCGGAACATACAGAAGACAGGATTTTGAATTTGATGCGAAAACCTTCATTCAATCAATTTATTTCTCTAAAACATCTTTTTGATGATTTAAACAAGAAACACAACCTTAAACAGCAACTTATCCCCTACTTCATTTCTTCACATCCATTGTGTACATTAAAAGATATGCAATCTCTTGCACAAAAAACCAAGCAATTGGGTTATCGTTTGGAACAAGTGCAAGACTTCACTCCTACTCCAATGACAATTTCAACAGAAATGTACTATACAGGCATAGATATAATGACCAAAGAAAAAATCTTTATTGAAAAAACCCTTGAAGGCAAACGCAAACAAAACCAAGCTTTCTTTTGGTATAAGAAGTAATAAATTATCTTCTTCCCATCTTGGTACCTAAAATTTCGTTGAGGATGTCTTATAATTCAAAATTAAGCCAAATTGAGAATTATCATATTATCCTTTCAGAGTAATCTGACAAAAAAAGTTCATATATTCTATACCAATAATAAAATGCTTCAATATTGGTCTTTTTTAATTTATTAAGTTTGGTTTCAAAGGGTTGTTTTATCTCCCAATTTAACATATCTATACCTTTGTTGAAAAAATCAACTTCTTTAATCTCACCATTTTTATTACCATTGTCTATTAATACAGAAAGATATGCCACCTTTGAAGCAAGTGTTATTGCTTTTTCAATATGAAATGATTCAGAAAAAATAAAAGGTTTTATTTGTTTAATACCATTATTCAATATATCGAACCTAGAATTTGCAACTGATTTCCTTAAACAAATTGATAATGAATTATTATAAATATCTTGCAATACATCACTGCTATCTATTTTTAAATTACGATATTTCGCTTCTGTAAGAACAAATAAATTAAAAACATCTCTAACTATTGAAACATCATCTATCTTATCAAATAACATTCCAATGTCATACATTTGTTTAATAATCTCCATTCCCATTTCTTTATCTTTTTTTAAATAGGGTATACCTGTTGTATTAGGAGCAAATGCTGTTAACTTATCTCCAATAATATTATTAAAGTTAGGCACTCTAACTCTATTGAGATTGTTTTCAATTATGCAAAATGTAGAATTGATTGGTAGTTCAATTATATTTTTATAATGAACTTCTTCAAATAATACATCTAAAAGAATATTGGATTCATTACCATCTATTGATGACTTATAGAATATCTTATAATGCTCCTTAAATATTGAAGTTTCAACCTTCCTTTTATTTTTTTCAAATCTTATAAATCCTTTATCCTCAATAGCCAAATTTAATATTGAACAAATATCCGTGCATTTATCTGGCACAATAATATCAATGTCTATCGAAAGTCTTTTTGTTGAATTAAGCAACAACATTAATGCTGTGCCTCCCTTAAAAACAAAATTTAATTTACTCTCAATCAATAGCTCTAATAAAAATAATGCACGAATAACTTTTTCAACTAAAATCTTATCTGCTTTATTATTTTTAGCTACTCGCTCAATATTCTCTTTCGATATACTTTCCTTACTTATCATAATCTCAAATTCATGACAATAATTATTATTTTTTGTCGATATATAGTTGTAATATATCTTTTACCTCATCCTTTTTCCCTTTTCTACTTGAATACCTAAGAAGTTTATTTACATTAATAGTGAAGTGGTTAAATACTGCTTCTATAATTTTATTAATATTATTATTCTGATAGCATAAAAACTCCTTATCAATTATAATATCTACAACAATTTTCTCAATTGCAGGAATAAATATATCATTGTATTTTTCTATGGGAGATGCTGAAACTAGTCTTCTTACAATAATCGCATTAGTGTAATCCTCAATATTATTTCTTATATCATTGATATTATAAACAGAGCTATATCTCTCCTTTAAATATAAAATTACAGACTCTTTTGCATCGGCTTCCACATCAATAAATATATTATTACTATTAGTCAAATAATGTGCAAATTGATTAATAACACTACTCTCCCAAATACAAAAATCAATATAGGGAAAATGTTTTTTTAAATAAACGCCAACTTTATTTGCTTTATCAGAAAGAACTATATTAAATCTTTTAGTTTCTCCCAATTCATAGACGCCCCTTCCAATTCTTTTGAGAATACCCTTTTTTATCCAATTATATATTCTCCAATTAATTGTAGTTCTATTAATATTGGGATCAAAAGATTTAAAGTAATTATAAATATCATCTGTGCTAATTACAGAGTTATTTATAAATAAATCCATTATATTTGCTTTGTTGTCAGTATCCATATTTCTAAATTATCCTGCAAAGATATTCAAATTATTGACAAAATAAACATTTTACTGTCAAAATATAGTAAATGAATCATAAAAAAATAAACCAATAAATATCTAATAAGCAAATTTATAAGCTTTACTCCCAATTAAATTATATGAAGTTATTCGTTGTGCGGTATATGTTATGCCACACTTAATTATTATTAGGATATGTTGTTCGATAAATAAATCAATAACCATTAACTAAGATATGCTATCCTTTAAATTATTGTTGTAAATGAAGTAAGGGATTAAAATTATCGACTTAGTCGCTTTGCTTGCAAAGAATTCCGCACAACGAAAAAGAAAAAATCTTTATTGAAAAAACCCTTGAAGGCAAACGCAAACAAAACCAAGCTTTCTTTTGGTATAAGAAGTAATAAATTATCTTCT
>DHDW01000046.1:0-2186 GCA_002399565.1 Bacteroidales bacterium UBA4866
GTATAACTCTTTGCCCATTGTTGTGAGTAAAGATTAAAAGAAACTATTGTTATCACAATTAGTATTATTAGCTTTTTCATATTGAATTTATGTTTTTTTTATTAAATGGATGTTTGATAATAAAAAGGTAAGCACTGCAATATTTTTTGCAGTACTTACCTTTAATACAGTATTAGTTTTTAATCAATTTTAGATAGTAAACCTTACTGTCTTTACTGATAACTCTAACTATATATGTTCCTTTTAATGCCTTCTGGATATCCAAGATATCAGTTTCACTAACCTTTTGAATATTCTTTCCTTGCATATCAATTAGAAGGATTTCAGATATATTATCCTTTTCAATTCCCTCAACCTTAACATAAGTAGATGCAGGATTAGGAACTAAATAAGGAGAATTTATTTGTTGAGAATTTGCCTTTCCTTCTTCTTTGTTTTCATTCTGTATTGGTGATGACTTGAAGCCATTTTCTATTATCATATTTAACAGTTCTTTAGCACCTATACAAATAACACATTCTCTAATAACATTATCCTTACACATTAGAACATGGAAACAAACCTTCTCGCCTCTTTCTGCCAATTGTTCCAATAGATTTCTGTCAAACATTGCCAAACCATCTATTCTTGCACCTCCTTGATCAAAGTTATAGTTTAATACCTGAGATGGTTCTGACCAAACTCTAAATATTGCCTGAGGGTTATTAGGAAAGTGAATTCCAAATTTGAAGTAAGCCATTGTTTGAGAGCTAAAATCTGGATATAATTCTACATACTCTAAAATCATTTCTTCTTCACAATCTAATATCTCAACATTGATATCTATTGAGAAATCAATATAACACTTATTACAAGCATCATAAATTCTGAATGATGCACTATTTGATAAAGGATTAAGAACTTCAAAACTGAACTTAATTATTTCACATTGACCAGGAGATATATTTAATGGGAAATTATCTATATGTAATATATTAATTCCTTCTGTGTTAGCAAAAAGGTCTTCTAAACAAGCTTCACTATATCCATTATTACATATTTCTACTTCAACATCATAAATTATTCTACATTCTTCCAAATGTTGTTTTGATGTAACTTTAATATCTATACCTTCACAAGGACAATCTTCCTCTTCAATAACTAAGCTCGGAGAAACTGTATTACAGATATTGTTATTATACATAACATCTAAATTATATCTTCCAAATCCATTTAAAGGTAATGTTAAAGGTGAGAAAAGATAATCTTTGTAACCATTAGCTATTTGGGTTTGGTCTAATAACCAATGCCAATTTATTGAATCTTTAGAAATACTATATACATTTAAAAAAGGAGGAATATCTATTTTACACCTCTTATAGCATCCAGTTAGAAGAGCATCAAAATTAGGAGCGGAAGGGATAATTTTTTTTGCTTCTTTTGATTTACATCCATGTTGGTCATAATAATACGCAAGTGCAACACCTGGAGAGTAATAATGTGCCGTAGAATTAGAGACACCATTACTCCAATGGATTGTTTCTCCGTTAGGAGCATTAGCACCTAAAACTACTGGAGGTTGATGTATACATTGATTACCTGCAAAATTAATAGTTGGAGGATTAGAAGAAGACCATACATCAATATATTTAATATATGTGTTATAACATTCACCATTATCCACTGTTAAACTAATTGAATAATTGCCCGCTTGAGTTGCAATAAATGAAATATTTGGAGTTGAATACTGCTCATAGCTATTATCAGGAGCAATTACATCCCAATTATAAGTTATATTTCCAGCCCCAGCATCTCCCAATAGTTCTATCTTATCATTTAAGCAGTATTCATTATTACAAGTAATGAAGGCATTTGGTTTATTCTTAAAAGGTACATTTATCATTGCTTCTCCAATACAACCTATATTGCTTGTTGCTCTCACATAATAATCATCTGTTTTATAAGTTAGATAAGTATTAGAATTGTTTGTTGGAGGAGTTAAATTCCATAAATATGTACTTGATGGAGTCGTTTGTAAATTAGGACTATATGTTATGGTTATTGGCAAACCAGGACAAATAGGAGAAAAAAGCGGAGGAGTAGAAAGTTTGCTAGTAGCAAGCTGATTTCCATATAATTTAATAATAATTGTTGGAGTAGGAACACTGCAATTATTTTCATCTGTAACTACTGCACTGACATTATAA
>DHDW01000046.1:2382-6205 GCA_002399565.1 Bacteroidales bacterium UBA4866
TACAGCTTTTAAATGCTGAAGTAGTAGGATTGACATTAACTGTTAGTTGTGAAGGCACATTCTGACAGGAATTATTATTATAAGTAGATGTGATTGTTGCACTTGTAATCTTAGGATAAAGGGTTATAGCTTTTTTTAGAGTACATCCTCCAACAGTTAATATTACTGTATCTTGTATGATTGATGTAGGAGGAAGAGCCATAGGCAAAATTCCAATTGTCTGAGAAGAATTCATAGTAAGCGATCCTGTTTGTGAATATGTATTAAAGATTCTAGTCGGTACAGAAGGATAGTATTTGGATTTATCAGTTATTTTTATTCCTAAATTAGGAAGGGTACAATTATATTCAACATCAAAATCCAGAATGACAGGAATGGTTACATTAATGGCATTGCTTATATAACAATTTGACCCATCAGAAACATATCCAATTATTGTATAAATACCTACTTCTTTAAATGTAATTTCTGCATCATTGATACCTATGCGATTTATTAAATGTTGAAGATTACTAGGAGACACAACCCATCTTACAGGATTTTGAGTTGGATTATCTATTGCACTTACAGTTATTCGTTGTTTAGAACAAATAGAATCTCCATTATAAATTATATGGATAGTATCACAATCAGGAGGATTAACTCCTTCTTGTATTGTAATACATTCTTCTGAAGAGCATCCTGAAGAATTTGTGACAGTACAACAAATATAATCTCCTTCTTGTACTCCTGTTAATGTACTAGTTGTATTGTTGCTTGGAACACCGTTTATTGTCCAAGAATAGCTAGTGTAGTACCCTCCATCATGACTTACAACATTAACACTAATATTATTATTGTTATGTAGTGAAAATATTGGACTAGGAATAATATTTATTGTTGCATTAACCTTTGCCGCAGGGCATACAGAATAAGGGTGATAGGAAAGTTCTATATTATGTATTCCTGATACTGAAAAGCTATGTGTAATAGTTCTTAAGTCATTATAAACTCTTGCATCTCCATCTATTGACCAGCTAAAATCTTCATTATTATTGGTTATTGCTCCATTGCCTGTAAGAGTAACAGGAGTGTTTACACAAACACTTGGAATAGGAGATGGTGTAATTGTTGGAGCTGGAGGTGGACTTACAATTGTAACAGGTATAGTGATTGAATCAACAAGATCAGTACAATATTTTCGTTTCAAGATTATATTAAATGATGATAAGGTTGAATTATTAACTAATATACTTGTATTATTCTTTGTTTTATCTCCAATAACAGTTGCTGCATATGCAGAATCTATGTCCCATTCATACAATACTTCAGGACTTTGATTTGGAACTTCGTCATTCATATATTCTATCGTAGATCCCATACATACTGTTATCCCTGATGTTGGTAATGTTGTAGGTAAAAGATTAAAATCAACTAATGTAAAATTAGATGATGTTGTTGATAAACATCCGACTTCTTTATCATAATGATATACTTCTACATTACATGTGTCACCTAAATATTGAACAGTAAATTCATTTCCTGTCCCTTCTGTTTCTGGAGTTGAACATAAGGATTTCCACACTAAACTATATAATGGGGATGCCGGTGTTGCCTGTAATAATACTGAAGCATTAGGGCAAACGTATAGTGTGTCATTTATAGTTGGAGCAGGAGGTGGATTTTTTACATTTATATTAAACTCTGCTACATTACAATAGTTAGGGTGTTCTGCTGTTATTTTGTATTTTCCAGCTTGATTTGGTGTGTAAACTAAAGTATCTATTTGAGCGGTATATATTTGCTGATTATTTGCATTATAAACTTTCCATGTTGCTGCTATTGAATTATGATTTAATGTAAATGTTGCACTTTGGCCTAAACAAATATTCTCTCTCTCATTTTTGATTTCCAGTTTTTCTTTTACTGTTATTATTTTTGTTTGTGAAGTAAATGGTCCACATTCTAAAAAATCACAATTATAGTTTGCGTTCAAATAATATACTCCAGGGGTGTTAAATTGTATTAATGTTTCATTAGCATTTTCATATTGACTTTGATATACTCCTTGCTGTGGAGTTATCGCCCATGTGTATTTTGTACTTCCCCATAATTGTAATGAATAAACTACAGCATCTCCTACACAGGCTGTTGTTTGACCTGAGATTTCTGCATTATCGGTTATAATTGGTATTTTAACTGACACTGGTTTTGGACAATAGCCTTCGCCACAAAGTGATCCATCTAATCCTAATATTCCATAACCACTTTGAGGGTTACCCCACTCTATGGTTATTTTAGGATAACCTTGTCCTGATTTTATTATCCCTCCTTCTACAAACCAGTTGTATTGATTGCAATTAGAATTTAAAACTTCATAGGTTACTTCTGTTCCTTCACACACTGTTCCATAACAAGAGAGTTCTAGTTTTTGCCCTTCCAATATTCTTATTTCATATAGTTCTTCATCTTCGCATCCACAGTTGTTCACTATCTTATGTGTTACCTTTGTTTCTTGTATAATATTTTCTATTGTGTAGTTTTCTGTGGAAGCTGAACTATAAATGCTTTTCCAAAAGTGCCCTGCAATATCTGTACTGCTTGTTGTGGATTCATTGGTAAAAGTTACAGTCTCTCCTAAACAGACTTCTATGACTTTTACGCCATTTTCCCATCTGTAATTAGGTGTAGAACTGGAGGCTATTTGGGGCTTTTCTATTAGAGTAATGTATTTTATAGCTTCACAAATACTTCCGTCTTGTGTTATTACTTGAACCTTTATTTGGCCTGTATTGCCATTGCTCCAATTAACTCTTACTCCTGCTCCATTATTAATTAATGTATAGCTTGATGCTCCTAATACTGTCCAATTATAAGTGATTACATAGGAACTTGTATCAGCATAATATTCTACTTGACTTTCTTTACAAGCAAGCATTAAGCCTTCATTCTCTTTTAAAGCATCGTCTTTCTCTGTGGTTAAAACACATTGAGATTCAAAATTGCTGGTAATTATTACATCGCAACCCGTTTGTGCATTTGCAATAATTGAAGTTAGTATAAATGATATTATAAATATTATTCTTTTCATATTATTTTTCTTCGTAAATTAATTATTTATTTGTCTTATGTATTAGAGATAAGCAATATTAATTTGAATACATTATGTGATCAGCTTATCTCAATAGATTTTAGGTGCTTGCACATAAACAAACACCCCTTGCTGAAGAAAAGCATTTTTGCAAAGGAAAAATATGTCTTTGAAGTAAAGACTGATTATATTTATAAAATCAAAAAAAGTCATTTAAATTTTAAGTTAAATGATATTACGCGACAAATGTATAAATTAAAATTTGATTAAAAAATTATTTTGGAAATTTTTTTTGGAAATATTTCTGATTAACCTATAAATCATGTATTTAAATTTAATCAAAATGATATAATAAGAATTGCTCTAAGAGAATATGGGAAAATATATCCTGTTTTTTTCATCGTGTGAGATTTCTTTTCATTGCAAAGCAACAAAGTCGATAAGCAATCCCCCCTATGTTATTATTAGGATTTATAATCTGATGCTAATTCATTATTAACTTGTTATTTCTTTTCAAAGTCCAAAGGTAGGGAAATATTTTTATAACTTCTTGATTCTTTTCTTAAAATGGAGTCTAATTTTCTTATTTGAGAATTAATAAGACTTTTCTTGGCAAATAATCCTTATTATTTTGAAATTATATAGGGAATAAATCATCCTAATTAAGGAATAAAACTACAAAGTCCTTATAAAAAACTTTTTAATCAAGGACTTTTTACCCAAAAGATGCGCATCTTTCATACCAAAAGATGT
>DHDW01000046.1:6331-30335 GCA_002399565.1 Bacteroidales bacterium UBA4866
AAGATGTGCATCTTTTTTTTTAATATATTTTAGGAATTGGAGTTTGTTCTCCAGAAATTGGGTTTAAGATAAATAGTCCTAAACAAACCTAATGAATGGTTTAGGTCTGCAAATATACGAAATTATTTTGAATAAAATATTCTATTTTTTCAATAATTATTTACATATTTGCAATCTTATCCTTTATCCCTAATCTTAGGATGCATAAGATAAAGAATATTAGATAAACATTTATAGTTCATATATTTACTTCTTATTTGTTTAGGTCTTATATCAATTTTTTTTTGCGTTCAACAATAAAAAAATATGTTTTGTTGTTATTACCTTATAAATAATTAATAGTAGTAATAATTTAATAAAGAAAATAATTATGGGAAAGATACACCAATTTAAGATGAAGGCAATTAATGGTCAAATGATTGACTTTGCCCAATATGAAAATAAAGTTCTTTTGATTGTAAACACTGCAAGCAAGTGTGGTTTTACTGGTCAGTATGAAGGATTGGAAGAGTTGAATAAGAAATATGCAGACAAAGGATTAGTTGTTTTGGGATTTCCTTGCAATCAGTTCCTTGCTCAAGAGCCAGCAATTGATGGAGAAATTGCAGAGTTCTGCAGTATAAATTTTGGAGTTAGTTTTCAAATGTTTTCAAAGATTGATGTTAATGGAGAGAATGCTCCAGAGATATATAATTTCTTGAAATCTCAAGCTCCTTTTGAAGGTTTCCCAAATAAAGAAATAGGAGAAAAATTATCAGGTATTTTAAAAGAAAATTCTCCCGAATTTTTAGAAGGAAACGAAATAAAATGGAATTTCACTAAGTTTTTAGTGTCAAAAGATGGAAGCAAAATCAAACGTTTTGAATCATCTGTTGCACCAAAAGAGTTAGAAAAAGATATAGAAGAGTTTATTCTTTAGGTTTTCGAAGCATAATCTCCATGTCTTTTTTCATAATGATTGTGCCTCGTTTATCTAATTTGTAAGGTTTTAACCAACCACCCAAAGCTCTAAAAGCTCCTGGCTCTCCTTCTTTTGCGGGATAGAAGTAGTTGGACATTTCATCTTCAGCTACTTTTTTCCCTACATAAATAGTATCTAATTGGAAAGCGGTAAAGTTACCTATTATTGCTTCAAGTTTTGTTTCTCTATCTTTATCTTTTGTTGTTGGTACAGCTTTGTATTCCCAAGTTCCGTTTGGATTATATGTTTTGGCAAAGAATTTAAGACGAGCTTCGTTTTGTTGCATTTCCAATGGAAGGCGTATAGTTATTTCTGGCTTATAATTTTCTTTTTGTTTACAAGTCTCATAGTTCGGTTGACGATTTGATTTAACTACAAAATAACCGGCCTTAAGTATAAATTGTCTTTTATGTGGAACTAATGAATAGTTGTTTGTTATTTCTTCAAAAGAAAGATAGTCTTCAAAACTAAGATCCATTTGAGCATCAATTGTATCTTTGGTGTGAGTTAAACTGCCTAATGCCCCTTTTGGCATTTTTAGCATTGACATGTTTTTAGAAACTATTGTTGTGTCTTGCATTGGGAAATAGTAATCGTTGAATTTGCCTAAGGCCTCTTCTGGATTATTTTCAACAAGAATGTATGCTTTACTTGTTAGGTCGATTCCGTTTATTGTTTTCTCTGCTTGAGGTTTACCTGTTAGGTTTATCCATTTGAAATCAAAAGGCATCTTGTATTTTATTACGCATTCTGTTTCCCCATCGCATGAGTGGTAATATTTGCTTGGAGTTCTTCTCACAATGTATTCGGTTCCTTCTCTTGAAGCAAAGTAATCAAAAACTCTTATTGCTCTATCTCTTGCTAAAGAAGAACTTTGTTCAGATAGGGCTTGGTTATCGTCATAACCTATTATGGTTATTTTGTAGAATTTGCCATTTTCTTGGTCAAAAGCTAATCTATAAACGCTATCCAAAACATCCAATCCGTCTTTAGTGTAGGTATGTTGTCCTTGTTCAAAGCAAATGAAAGCTTCAAACTTTTCTGGGTATTGTTTTTGAGGAGCAACTCCACGTTGTGTCCTTTGACGAGGCATGGTAGGGAGAATTATCTTAGAGCAAGACATTGTTGCTTTTTCTTTTGTTTGAGGATTTGCAACATTTGGTTTGGGTTGAGCCATAAGACTCATAGCAAACATCATTAAAACTAAAGAAAGGATTAGTTTTTTCATAACTTATGAATTTATTAGGTCAATAATAATTTTCTCAGTTGTGTAGCCTTCGGCTTGTGCGGAATAGTTTTGAACAATACGATGACGTAATACTGAAACAGCTACTGCCTTTACGTCTTCAATGTCAGGAGAATATTTACCTTTTAGTGCTGCATAGCATTTTGCACCTAAAATTAAA
Source organism: Bacteroidales bacterium UBA4866 (assembly GCA_002399565.1). GTDB lineage: Bacteria > Bacteroidota > Bacteroidia > Bacteroidales > P3 > UBA10566. The sequence continues at coordinate 8,699 of DHDW01000046.1, forward strand.
TTTTGTGAGGCTCTTGGTCCTGCTCCCCATGAAAGATATTTTTGAGCTATTGGATGTGCTTTTGAAGTAGATACTCTAGTTTTTTCAACTAATTTAACAGCATATTCGTAAACATTATCTGCAACAGGCAATTTTCTAATTAAATCTTGCATTGTTAGAATTTCTTCTTTAGAAAATATTGGGTTTACTTCTGTTACTTTACCTGTCGTGGTGCTTTTAAGAATATTCACTTCCTCTTCAAAACTAGGATAATCTAACCAAAGCATAAACATAAACCTGTCGAGTTGGGCTTCAGGTAAAGGATAAGTCCCTTCCTGCTCAATTGGGTTTTGTGTTGCAAGGACAAAGAATGGTTCATCCAATTTGTTAGTTACTCCAGATATGGTTACAGACTTTTCTTGCATAGCTTCCAAAAGTGCTGCTTGAGTTTTGGGAGGAGTTCTATTTATTTCATCAGCCAAAATTATATTTGCAAATATTGGTCCTTTAATAAACTTGAACTTTCTATTTTCATCCAATACTTCATTCCCAGTTATGTCAGATGGCATCAAATCGGGAGTGAATTGAATTCTGTTGTAAGTTAGTCCTAAGGCTTGTGCAATTGTGTTTACTAATAAAGTTTTTGCAAGTCCAGGAACTCCAACCAATAGGCAGTGCCCCTTTGAAAAGATTGAAATTAAAACTTGCTCAACTATTTCTTCTTGTCCAATTATTATTTTGCCAATCTCTTGCTTTAAGAGCTTTGTTTTTTGCGTTAGACTATCTAATTGCTTCACATCTGACAATTGTTCATTTGGCACAAGTTCCATAGTTTAATTATTTTTTATCCAGTTCATTTTAAAATCACAACCTTTAAATTCATCATCAATTCTGATATAGGTTTTGGGAATTCTCCTATTTGCCCAATCCAAAATAGCTTTTGTTTTTGCTGTCTCTAAGGCTGAATTGTATATTTTATCGTAGTCGTCTTTTAAATTAATCTTATGTTGAGGAATTTTTGTGGTAACTTTTATTAGTCTATATGATGAACCTAATTCTGTTTTGAAAAGGTTTGGTTCAATAATATCTCCTTGATTGTATTTTTCAAAATCAATTTTATCAATGTTTTCCATCATTTCGTTGATATTTTCTTTTGAAAAACGTGCACTTGCACTATAAGGATTTATAATTGCTCCTCCTGTTAGTCTGGATGCATCTTCGGAGAATTGCTTAATTGCATCTTCAAAGCTAATCTTATTTTCTTTAATCAAATTGTGTATGCTATCCAAAGTTACTTTAGTTCTATATAACTCTACATTAGAAACTTTTGGTTGAAGAAGAATATGACGACAATTTACTTGATCTCCTCTTCTTTCTATCATTTGAATTATGTGGAATCCAAATTTTGTTTCAAAAACTGGAGAAACTTCTCCTTCTCTTAATGAAAAAGCTACAGACTCAAACTCTGCAACCATAAATCCTCTTGCGAAAAATCCTAATTCTCCTCCTTTTTTTGCAGATGCTGGATCTTCTGAATATAGAGTTGCTATTGTAGAGAATTTATCTCCTTTTAATATTCTTTCTCTGTATCCGTTTAGCCTTTCTTTAATAAGTTTCTTTTCTTCTGCAGATATTTTTGGATGAATAACTATTTGCGAAAATTCGTATTCTTGTTCTACAATAGGAAGACTGTCAGTTGGGATATTATTATAGTAATCTGTAACTTCATTAGGAGTAACTTTAACATCAGAAGTTAATTTTCTGCTTATTTCACTAATTAAAATATTCTCTTTTATTAGCTCCTGATAATATTCTTTAATTTCACTAACCGACTTGTTCATTTGCTTTTCCAATACTTCTCTTGAGCCTGCTTGACGCAACATATAGTTAATCCTATTATCCATTTCCCTATTTACTTGCTCTTGGGTAACATTTACAGAATCTATTTGTGCTTGATGAAGCATAAGCTTGTTGATTAATAGGCCTTCTAAAATATCACACTTTTCAGCATAGGCATCATCAACTATTCCATAACGTTGTTTTTGTTGTAAAAAAGAAGTTTCAAGCTCGGAGTGTTTAATCATATTCTTTCCCACAACAGCAATTACTTTATCTAATACGTTCGTTTGTGCAAAAAGAGATGTGTTAAATAAACAGATTAGACTGATTAAGATGATTTTTTTCATTAAATAATTTTTAGTTGGTTATGGAATTTAGAACGTCTTGATTAACCTTAAATGTATAATTTGTTCTTAAATATTTTATCCATTGGGTTTCTAAATATTCTTGATAGTCTGAAGTAACAATCCCTTTTGCCTCTGTTAAGGTTTTATTTGTTGGAGTTAATTGTTGATGAACAATTACTATATGATTTCTTTTTTCAATTTGAATTGGTTCGCTTATTCCTAATGTCCAATTTGTCATATCAACAATTTTATTTTCACCTCTTTCATACTTGCCCCACTTGAAATCAAAATACTCAACTGTTTTTTCTTTTACTTTGAAAGTTTTTGCAAGCATTTCAATTATTTCTTCATTTGTCTTCTTCTTCTTTATTCCCTTTTGAATAACTTTCTTTGCTTTCTTGATATCAATTTCTTTATAAAAATTAAATACCGTTGCATCTGCTCTTTCTTTCCACATATAATTATCTCGATTTTTTTCAAAATAATTACTTAAGCCAACACTATCTGTTATTGACTTGTTCCAAACAAATTTATCTGTTATAGAAAAAATTAATATTCCATCTCTAAACTCATCAATAGTAACTTTTAAGTCAGGATGTTTTGTTTCAAGTTTCATATCTGCAAAATGTAATACTTTTTCATCAGAAATTTTTCTGTAGATATTGTTTACATAGGTTGGGATATATTCTGGAGTTTGATTTAGTTGATTTTTTTCAATTTCTTTTGCAAGGTCTTTTTGAGTGTATGCTATGTCTCCAATTGTAAAGATATTTTCTTTGCCTTCAAAACTTTCTGGCACTTGCCAATTCTTAACAAAAACAGAATCTGTTACAATTTTAATTACTGCATCCAATTTAGATAAATCTTCCTTAAAATTATATTCTACTTTGCTTTTCTTAATAAACTCTTCAATTGTTCTGTAACTTCTAACATCTTTAGAAATTCTTTGTTCAATAGTTGGTCTTTGGGCTTCTATACTTTCAACAGGATTTAAAAGCAAAGGTTTAATTATATGCCATCCATATCTTGTTTCAAAGGGTTTAGTGTAGGAATTAATTGGAGTTTGCATAATCATTTCTGTGTATTCAACAGGCATACTAGTAACTCTTTGAGATGCTAATACGCCTTGTTTTTTTGAAGAATATCTGTCATCAGAGTATTTAGAAACAACTGAATCAAAAGAAATATTATTTTGAAGGTCTGAATAAGCGTTTTCTATTAATTGTTTTGCTTCTTCTTTGCTTGCATGATTGTCAAAATTTACCCATATATGAGCAATATTGCATGTTGAAAATGGAGTAGGTTTTCTATCAGTTAGCTTAATTATATGATAACCTCTCTGAGAACGAACAGGCATTGACAATTCATTTATTTTTAAATTGTAACATGCTGTTTCAAAAGGATAAATCATATTAAAAGCGGAAAAATAGCCCAAATCTCCTCTGTTGCCCTTTACAACATTGCTTGATTCTGGTCTTGTTTGGTCTTTTGCAGAAGGGTCGTCAGAGTAAGTTGCTGCCAATTCACCAAAATTCTCTCCTTTTAAAATTCTATTTCTAATGCTTAATGCTTTATTATATGCTTCCAATGTATCTTTTGGAGTTGCATTTGCTGGAATTAAAATTAGAATATGTGAAGCTCTAACAATTTCTTTTGAACGGTCATAAGCTTCTTGAACCAAGCTTTCAGTTACGGTTTTGTCGTTTAGATATGGTTCAACTAATTGTTTCCTATATGAATTAACTTCATTTTTATATTCAGTAAGTGTATCTAATCCCAATTTTTTAGCCTCTGCTAATTTCAGTTTAAAGTTAATGAATAAGTCAAGATATTCATCTAAATCCTTTTTGATTATTTTCTTTTCAGGATTTGGATTATTTCGTTGATACATTTCAACAAATTCTTTCTTTGATATTTTCTCTCCTGCAACTTCAACAACTATATCATTGTCTGTTTGAGCATAAGTTATTAAAGTAATGAAACTAAATAATAATAAACCAATTAATTTTTTCATAGAAGTTTAATTTTTATCTTGAGTAATTAGGTGCTTCTCTGGTGATTGTTATGTCGTGTGGATGACTTTCTGCGTATCCAGCAGCGGTTATTTTAATGAATTTAGCAGTTTGAAGTTCAGAAATATCTTTCGAGCCTGTGTAGCCCATTCCTGCTTTCAAACCTCCGGTTAGTTGATGAATTACTTCAGATACAGTCCCTTTATATGGTACTCTTCCAACTATTCCTTCTGGAACTAATTTGCTAATATCATCTTCCATATCTTGGAAATAGCGATCTTTTGAGCCTTGTTGCATAGCTTCCAAAGAACCCATTCCTCTATATGATTTATATTTTCTTCCTTCAAAAATAATAGTATCTCCAGGAGATTCTTCAACTCCAGCAAGTAAAGAACCTGCCATAATTGAACTTGCTCCAGCTGCTAAGGCCTTAACAATATCCCCAGAATAACGAATTCCTCCATCAGCAATAATTGGGATATTCTTTCCTTTCAATACTTTTGCTACATCATATATTGCACTTAATTGAGGAACTCCAATACCTGCAATAATTCTTGTTGTACAAATGCTACCTGGTCCAATACCAACTTTTAGTGCATCAGCACCTGCATTAGCTAATTCAATTGCTGCTTCTGCTGTTGCAATGTTTCCAACAACAATATCTACATTTTTATATTTTTTTCTAACTTGTTTTACAACTTCAATTACATTTTTACTATGACCATGAGCTGTATCAATTACTATTGCATCAACTCCAGCTTCAATAACAGCATCAATTCTTTCATACATATTGGCTGTTATTCCTATTCCTGCTGCAACTCGCAAACGTCCCATTTTATCTTTGCATGCGTTTGGACGTTCTTTTAGTTTGATAATATCTCTATAAGTTATCAGCCCTACTAATACTCCTTTTGAATTTACTACAGGAAGTTTTTCTATTCTATGCTGTTGAAGAATATCTGCTGCCATTTCGAAATCAGTGTTTTCTGGGGCAGAAATAACGTCTTTTGTCATTACTTCAACAATAGGTCTGTTAAGATCTCTTTCAAATCTTAAATCTCTATTAGTAACTATCCCAATCAACTGATTTTGTTTGTCAACTACAGGGATACCTCCAATCCCATATTCTTTCATTAGAGCTAAAACATCTTTAACAATAGCATTTTTATCTATGGTAATAGGATTGATAATCATTCCATTTTCAGCCCTTTTAACTTTTAAGACTTCTGCAGCTTGTTTTTCAATTGTCATGTTTTTATGCAAAACACCAATTCCTCCTTCTTGAGCCATTGCAATAGCCATCTTTGCTTCAGTAACGGTATCCATTGCTGCAGAAACAAGAGGTATATTAATCGGAATATTGCGAGAGAAAAGAGAATTTACTTTTACATCTCTGGGTATAATGTCTGAATAAGCAGGCACTAAAAGGACATCGTCATATGTTAGTCCTTCTCCAACGAATTTTTCTGAATTTGAAAACATATCTTTATAATAAATATAATCTGCAAAGGTAATACATTTTAGAAAAAATGGAAAGAAAAATCTTCTTTTGTTCAAAATCATAGGCTATTTATAAGATTCTAAGAATGTTAAATGCTGTTCTCTTTAAAAATTAATCTATAGAAATTTTTATAGAATTATTACCTCCTATTTATTGATTTATCTATGCAAATTTTGGCTATAATTTTTTCTTGTTTTATGAAAGTGCATCAAACCCTTATTATAGTTTCCTGAAACAAGGATTAAATTTTACATCCTGCCACCTTGCACTATACACCCTGCCACCATGTACATTACATCCTGGCAGGATGCAATCAACATCCTGCCACCTTGCAAAATTTATTCCTTGTTTTAATAAATTTATTCTTGATTCTAATATGCCTATTCTTTGTTCCTTTTAAAATTAGTTTGATTGATGTTCATATAACTAATTTATTATGGTAAATAATCCAAATGGTAATATTCTAAATTGATTTATTGTTGAGGTTAATTGGCATGGAATCTAAATTAAGTAATGATTGAGAAATAGATTTCATTATTTCCAATCCTTGTTGAGTCTGATTCGTAATTTTTTGTGAGTATTGGTGTCTAAAATATTAAAAATGATTGTACCTTTGTACGCTTAATTAAAATTGTTTTCTATGAAAAAGATTGTTTATACTTTTGCGATGCTATTGTTGATTCTTGCAAATTTAACATTAGAAGCTCAAAATATTATTGGACAAAATAATAATAATATAGTTAATAATCCTCCATTCATAAAGGAGTCTATGGAAGATTTATCTTTCTCTCAAAAATTTGATTTTTTGAGATTGGACACAGAACAAACAGATAACGGAGTCTTTTTCAGGCTTTATATGGGCGAGGATTTTGGAAGAACTCAAAAAGTTGGAATTCCTGAGCTACCAACCTATAATAAATTAATAGAAATCCCTTATGGTGCTGAAATTCAAATTGAGTATAAGAATATAATTACTGAATCAATTTCTTTAGATAAATATGGTAAGTATAAGGTTATTCCATCTCAAAAATCACTTTCTAAGAGTAAGGACTTTGAGTCATTTATTATAGATGATAAAGTATATTCTTCTAATACTTTTGTTGGAAATGATTTGGTTAGAGTAGAACAATTAGGTTTTATGTCCTCTATGCGTTTGGCTCGATTGGTAATATCTCCAATCAAATATAATCCTGGTGAAAATGTTATTGAGATTGTTAGGTCTTTTGATGTCTCAATTAAGTTTGTGAATGCAGATATAAAATCAACTATTAATGCAAAAAGAATTTATAATAATCAACAATCTTCATTCTTAAAGTCTTCTGTTTTAAATGGTAAAAATCTCTCTGCTACAGTTTCATATTCTCCGTTGAATCGTCCTTTGAAAATGATTATACTTTCTGACCCTATGTTTGAAGAAACTTTGCAGCCTTTTATAAGATGGAAAAGAGAAAAGGGGATAGAGATAGTTGAAGTTTATAAGGGTGATGCGGGAGTAGGAACAACAAATTCTTCAATTAAAGCTTACCTTAAATCACTTTGGGATAATGCAACAGCAGACGCTCCAGCAGCTGATTATCTACTTATTTGTGGAGATTCGCAACAAATTCCTTCTTTTGCTACAGTAACAAAACCAGAAGACCCTGCACCTACTGATTTATACTATGCAGAATATACAGGTGATTTCTTACCAGATTTATTTTATGGTAGGTTTTCTGCTCAAACTGTTCAGCAGATGGAGAATATCATAAACAAGGTAATTAATTATGAGCAATTTTTATTTCAAGATACAGCATTTCTTAAGAAAACTCTATTAGTTGCAGGAAAGGAAACATCAGCTCCAGCTCCAACCTGTGGAAATGGTCAAGTCAATTATGCTAAACAATATTTACAAAATAATCCTTCTATTGATACATTAATATATTATAATCCTTCATCAGGTAGTTATTCTTCTCAAATTAGGGATAGTATTTCTCAAAAAGGATTTTCATATATTAATTATACGGCGCATTGTGATGAAATGGGTTGGTCAAGTCCATCTCTTTCTGCAACTAATATTAATTCAATGACTAATTATGGAAAGTTTCCTATGTTTATCAACAACTGTTGCTTGTCAAATAAGTTTGATGTGAATGAATGTTTTGGAGAAGCTATTTTGAGAGCAAACAATAAAGGAGGTATTGGAGCAATTGGAGGAAGTAATTACACTTATTGGTATGAAGATTTTTATTGGTCGGTTGGTAGTAAATCTCTTAATTTGAATCCAAGTTATGATTCCAATAATTTAGGAGCTTATGATAGATTATTCCATAAGTATAATGAGCCATTTAATAGGTGGTATATAACTTCTGGTCAAATTATGCAAGGAGGTAATTTAGCTGTTCAGCAATATGGTTCAGATTTAGCAGACTATTATTGGGAAATTTATCATCTCATGGGAGATCCTTCTCTTATGCCTTATGTTGGACTTCCTGGAACAATTACAAATAATGTTCCAGATACAATTGCACTTGGTTCTTCAAGTCTTCAAATCCAGACAGATGCTTATGCATTTGTTGGACTTTCTCATAATGGAGTTTTGATTGGAGCTTCACAAGCGGATGAAAATGGATTAGCAAGTATTAGTTTTATTTCTCAGCTTAACCAACCAGGGTTCTTAAAAGTTGTAATAACCAATCAATTCTCTAAACCAATTATTGATTCTATTGTTGTAGCTTCTCCAAATTATCCATTAATTAATATTAGCAATATTAAATATGCTAATAATCAGTCTCAAGAAGTAACACTTTTGAATAATAATGAAGAGTATTATGTGAGTTTTACTCTTGCAAATTTAGGCTCTGTATCAATTGATAGTGTAAAATTATCAATGTTTAATTCTAATAATATTATATTCTTAGATTCAGTAGAATATATCGGTTCTATGATTGCTTTTTCAAATCATGAAATTCAAAATAGGTTTAGAATAAAGGTTATTGATGGCATAGAAGATAAAAGTATTTTAGGATTTTATTTTAAGATTGAGGGAGAAAATAGTTATTTGTCAAATAGAGTTTTTTCAGCAAAAGCTTCATGTCCAAATATTGTGGTAGATAATTTATCCATAACAATTGACACAGCCAATAGCTCTTTGGTTGGAGAAGAGATTTTAATAAGATTTGATGTTAAGAATACAGGAAATAATATTTCACATGCAGGAAGTGTTTCTTTAGATAACATTTCATCTAATTTGTCATATATATCTAATAATATTCTTCCTTTAAATTCTTTGACCCCAAACGCTTACTATTCTTATGAGTTTAGGCTTAATTTCAATTCAGACAATCAACAAGACAATCTTATTGGATTTAGAATGAGAGCCATTGCAAATCTTTATGGAAATGCAAAACGTTATGATTCAATCTCAATGATGGGAAATATTGAAACTTTTGAAACAGGAAATTTGAATTCTTATTCATGGGAGAATATTTCAACAAATCCTTGGGCGATTGATAATAATCCAAGTAATTCATATCAAGGAAGCTATTCATTGAAATCAGGTTCAATTTTAAATAATAGCAAAACAACTTTAAATGTTAATTATAGTTCAATTGTAAATGATAGTATTATCTTCTTTATGAGGACTTCAACCGAACAAAACTATGATATTTTAAGATTCTATATTGATAATATTGCTGTATTAGAAACTTCTGGAGAAATTCCTTGGAAGCGTTATGCATTTGCAGTTAGTCAAGGGGAAAATAATTTCAAATGGGAATATGAAAAAGATTATTCTCAATCAGGAGGGAGTGATGCTGTTTGGATTGATAATGTTAAGTTTCCAATTAATGGAATAATGCTTTATAATAGTGATATAAGTAATAATATAGTTAATATTATTGTATATCCAAATCCAGCACAAGATTTCATTTCTATTACTAATATAGATAAAAATTCTCTAATTAAGTTATTTGATTCTATGGGAAGACTTGTAGTTTTATCCAAAAATAATGACAATGTAATTAATACTTCCAATTTAAATAGTGGAATATACTATCTTTCAATAGAAAAAGATAATAATATTATTTCTAAGAAAATTATTATTGCTAAGTAATAGTGATGCAAGATTCTGTTAGCTATAAGGCTGATTCTATTTCGAATATAAAAATAGAAAACCCTCTATTTGTTATTCCTGATTCGCTTAAAAGTGAATCTACTACTATTAGTTTTAAGCAATATATTAAAATATTAAATGATTATACTCCAGTTCTGGTTGAGAGGAAATCTTTATTCAAATACAAAAACTATTATGTGAGTAAAGATATAAAAATGATTGAAAGGGAAGTTAATCCTACTTATGGATGGGTATTTGGATTAATCTTTATTTCAATTCTTATTTATAGTATTTTTATTAAAGCCTTTTATTCAAAGATAAAACTTATCTTTAAGGGGGTGTACTCAAATATTACAGTTTTTTCAATTTCAATTCTTCTCTTTGTTCCAATTTTTTCATTATTGATTTATGCTCCATTAAGTTACTACAACTATTTAAGCTACTCTCCAATTAATTCTCATTTTGGGACATATTTGCTAATAGTTTTAGTTGCCTTAACATTTTTTTTGATAAAATATGTGTTGATATATTTCTTTGGATTATTATTCAGATTAGAGGCTTTATGTTCTAAATACAATTTTAATCACACCCTTTTCTTTATTACAGATGGTTTAGTTTTAATTCCTTTTGTTTTTTTGTTCTATTTTTTACCAAATAATCTTCAATTTTCAATCCTAATTGCAAGTATTATTGCAATTAGTATATTATTCTTATTTAGATTAATAAGAGGTTTCGCTTTAGTTTTCAAGAATACAAAAGCATCTCAATTCTATTTATTTGTTTATCTTTGCACGGTTGAATTTCTACCAATAATAATAATATTTAAATATCTATTTTCATAATAATTAAGTTTTTAGCCAATAGTTATGAGCAAGCAAATAATTAAAAATGTTCTTATTTCTCAACCAGCTCCTGCTGATATTGACAAATCACAATATAAAGTATTAATAGATAAACATAATCTTAATCTTACATTTAATAAATTCTTTGATGTAGTTGGTATTACTAATAAAGAATATAGAGATTCGAAAGTTAGTATATTAGATCATTCTGCAGTGATTGTTACTAGCAAGTTGGCTGTAGACAACTACTTTAGATTGGCTAAAGAATTACGTTTAGTTATACCTGAATCAATGAAGTTTTTCTGTGTCTCAGAAAGTATTGCAAATTACTTACAGAACTATATTCAATACAGAAAAAGAAAAATATTTTATGGGAAACTACAGTTTTCAGAATTAATTAGTGTTATAATAAAACATAAGAACGAAACATTTCTATATCCTTGTTCTGAAGAAACAACTCCTGAGAATTTTAAGCTTTTGGAAAAAGCTAAAATAACGTATACAAAATCTGTTATGTATCGTTCAGTGCCTAAAAACTTAAGTGAAGTTGACATCAAGAATTTTGATTTAGTGGTAATGTTTAGCCCAATTGGTGTAAAATCATTTATACAAAGTTTCAAGCCGTCTGATTATGAAAAAGTAGTTGTTGCTGCTTTTGGTTCTAATACTCAAGTTGCTTTGAAAGAAGCAAAAATTAGAACTTTGATTCCAGCCCCAACTATTGAGGCTCCATCTATGATTATGGCAATTGATAGATATCTTTCATTTACTGCAAATGAGTTGGAAGAGCATCAATTAAAAATTGAAGAAGAGTTTAATAAAAAACCAGAGAAAAAAGCTCCGGCGTCTTTAAAAATTACTGCAAAAAAAACTGCTAAAACTCAAGCAGAAAAACCAAAGTCAAAATAAATGTTGACTAAATGTATAAGTTCCCAAAAAGTGAAAGACTTTGTAGTAAAATTGAAATAGCTAAATTATTTTCTAGTAAAGATGGATTTTTGAATTATCCATTAAGTGTAAAATTTCATGTGAATGAAAGTCAGTCGCCAAAAGTTAAATTAGTGATTGTATCTCCAAAGAAATATCAAAGACTTTCTATTAGTAGGAATAGAATTAAAAGATTGATAAGAGAAGCATATAGGTTAAATAGTCAAGAGATTAAAGATTTTTCTTCAGGTAATAAAATTAATATTTATTTTGCTTTTTCTTTTGTTAGTCAACAAATGGTAGAATTTGATAAGATTAATATTGTTGTAAGCAAGTCATTGACAAGAATCATTAACGAGTTAAAACAGAGAATTGAAAACAATAATCAAATTGATAAGTAAGCTATTTTACTATATTTTGATTGGAATTATACGTTTCTATCAAACGGCAATTTCTCCCCATTTTCCTGCATCATGTAGATATACCCCTACTTGTTCTCAGTATGGATTAGAAGCGATAAAAAAATATGGACCATTTAAAGGAGGTTTATTAACTCTAAAAAGAATTTTGAGTTGTCATCCCTGGGGAGGGAGTGGATATGATCCAGTCCCATAAAGATAACTCTATGACAAATTTAAGTTATAAATAATTAAAACCTATAAAGTAAAGCATATCCTTAATAAAGTACTTACTTGCTATAAATGTATCGCCATGTTTTTGGAGAAAGCACCACCTGTTTTTTTTAATAAGTGGTGCTTTCTTATGTAATAAATGCGTTAGAATGGTAAATCTCCAAGAGTATCTGTGTCGGAGAATTCATTTATTATATTAGCCAATGTAGGTTCTGATATAGAATTATTATTATTTTGGTATTGATCTGTTTGAGAGTTTTGATTTCTAGTTAGAATCATAAAGTTGTCTGAAACAATTTCAACAGAATGTTTTTTATTCCCTTCTTTATCCTCCCATTGACGATTTCTAAGTTTCCCTTCTATGAAAACTTGCATGCCTTTTTTTAAAAACTTTTCTGCAACGTCTGCCAATCCTCTCCAGCAAACAACGTTATGCCATTCGGTTTGTTCTATCTTTTGTCCATCTTTATTTTTGTAAGTCTCGGTAGTAGCCAAGGGAAATGTAGCTTTCTTAACTCCATCAAAAACAATAATATCAGGATCTTTACCTAAATTTCCAATTAAAATAACTTTGTTTACTCCAGCCATAACTTGTTTTTTTGATTAATAATTAATATTTGTTTCTCTAAATAGATATTGTTAATAATTTGCAAATATATAAAATACTTTCAACAATAGATGAATTTACTTTATCAAATTAACTTTACACCTTACAATGAATAATTTACTGCTAAAAAAATCATTTCAACTGAAAATGATTTTTTAATATTCTATACATTGAGGTAAATTATTGATTGTGAAATAGAAACAATAAATTTAGAAAATTAAAGTTGTTGAAAATGAATAAATTTGTTTTGTGTGAATAAATAATTTTATATCTTTGCAAACTCAATCTACTTAATTAAGTTAGATATTAATATTGAAATTGTTAACAAATAAGATTAAAAAAAGACATGACAAAAGCTGAAATCGTTGCAGAAATTGCACAAAGAACAGGGTTAGAAAAAGTAAACATCCAAGCAACTGTAGAAACTTTTATGGAAGTTGTAAAAGATTCTCTTGGAAAAGGAAACAACGTATATTTAAGAGGTTTTGGAAGCTTTATCATTAAAAGAAGAGCAGAGAAGACAGGAAGAAATATTTCAAAAAATACAACTGTAATTATTCCTGCACACAATATTCCATCATTTAAACCTGCAAAAGTTTTCATGAGTGGTATCAAAACAAAAGTAAAATAATTTAATATTTAGAAAAAATGCCAAGCGGAAAGAAAAGAAAACGTCATAAGATGTCAACGCACAAACGTAAAAAACGTTTGCGCAAGAATAGACATAAGAATAAGAAATAGATTTTTCTTATAAGTTTTTTGAATTATAGAAATATAATTATCAAATAAATAACCTATATTGCGAAGTGTTATCAGTATTAATATTTCGCAATATTTTTTTAAAATAAAATTTACGGCTCCTATATATGAATAAGGATTTAATAATAGATGTAAAGGATTCAGGAGTTGAAATAGCTTTGCTTGAAGATAAGTATTTAGTAGAACTTCACCAAGAAAAGAATGAGAGTAGTCATATTGTAGGTGATGTATACTTAGGCTTAGTTAAAAAGATTATGCCAGGACTTAATGCAGCATTTGTCGATGTTGGGTATGATAAGGATGCTTTTTTGCACTATTTAGATTTAGGACTTAATTTCAATTCTCTCAATAAATTTACTCGTAATGCTCAAAGTGGAGATCCCAACTCAGCATTAATTGAAAAGATGAAATTAGAGCCCAATTTGGAGAAGAGTGGAAAGATTCAAAGTGTATTAAAGCAAGGTCAAATAGTTTTGGTTCAAATAGCTAAGGAACCAATATCAACCAAAGGTCCAAGATTAAGTGCTGAAATTTCATTTGCTGGAAGATATTTAGTGCTTATCCCTTTTTCAAATAAGATTTCAATTTCTTCGAAAATTAAAAGTACTGAAGAAAAAAATAGACTAAAACGTCTAATTAGAAGTATTCTTCCAAATAATTTTGGAGTAATTATTAGAACAGTTGCCGAAGGACAAAGTGTCGCAGAGTTGGATGCCGACCTAAAGAATTTAATTTCAAAATGGGAAGCAATTCACAAGAAACTCCCAAAGGCTCTACCTCCAAATAAACTTGTTTCAGAAATTGATAAGTCTACAGCTATTTTGAGAGATTTATTAAGCGATGACTTCTCAAATGTTTATGTAAATAATAATGAGGTTTATGAAGAATTAAAAGCCTACGTAAAGACAATTTCAACTGAAAAAATAGATTTAGTTCGTAATTACAAACTTCAAACTCCAATTTTTGAACAATTTGGAGTTCAAAACCAAATTAGGAATTCCTTTGGGAAAGTTGTAACAATACGCTCAGGTATTTATTTGGTTATTGAACAAACTGAGGCAATGTGTGTTATTGATGTGAATTCTGGTCATAGAAGTAAATCTTCACAAGACCAAGAGGAAAATGCACTTATGGTTAATATGGAGGCTGCTGAAGAAATTGTTAGGCAATTGCGATTAAGAGACATCGGAGGAATAATTGTAATTGATTTTATTGATTTAAATGTTATTTCAAACAGAAAGATACTTTACGATAGAATGAAGGAGCTTATGTCTAAGGATAAGGCTCGCCATACCATATTGCCTCTTAGTAAGTTTTGTTTGATGCAAATAACTCGTCAAAGAGTAAGGCCTGTTATTCATTTTGATCTATCTGAAATTTGTCCTGCATGCCAAGGAACTGGCAAAATTAAATCCTCAATAATTATTGTTGATGAGATTGAGAATGATTTAAAATACTTAGTTCAAGAGCAAAACGAAAGAAATCTTACTCTAATAGTCCATCCATTTGTTTATGCTTTTTTGTCTAAAGGATTTCTATTTTCAAAGCATAAGAAATGGGAGAGACAATATAAAACTAAAATAAAACTATTGGAAGATATTAATTTTAGTCTCTTGGAATATCAATTCCTAAATGAAAACAAAGATTTAATTAAACTATAAATTTTTTCTTGAACTTTGATTAATCGGATTGAATAAACATTGTTTACAATCTATTTTACTCCTCTTAGTTAGTGTAAAAAGTCAAAGTTCAAGAAAAATATAGTTAGTCTTAAATTAATCGGGATTTTTTTGAAAAAAGTCGGTGATTAAATCGAAAAAGTAGGTGATTATTTTAATAAACTCGGGACTTAATTTATAACCTAAAAGATGTTATAAAATAAAAATTAATATCCAGTAAAACTGTGGTTGTTAATTTTAGTACTATTTGCTCATAAATGTTGAGAGTTTAAAATCTATATTTTTGAGGGCTTAATTTAGAGTTTTGAAATATTATTACAATTTTGAATAGGTCAATAATTACAATTCTTCTTGGGTCGCTAATTATTTTAAGAAATTCGTTATATGAGTCTTTACATTGATAGGGTTTGTCTATAATTATTATTGACTTTTCTATTAATACTGTTTGTATTGCTTGAAATTCATCATAGGATGAAGAAATTAAAATTATATTTTTTTCGCCAAATTCTTCCTGAAATAAATGTATTAATCTAATTGGATTTCTTTTGTGTTTTTTGATTAATCTATTGTATAAATCAAACATATATGGAGAGTGTATTGAAAATTCATTCTTCTTTTTTATACTATGTAACAGCCTATGTTTTTGAGAGAAAATATTCATTAATTTCTAATTTAGCAATGTAATTTATAGGTGCAAAGATAATTCATTTCTCAAAAATTTTATTATCTTTGCTGATTGATAGGTTTAATTTGGATGAATAGGAGGGTTTAAAACAGATAATTTTAATTATGAAATTATATACTGAAGATGTAATAAAGAAATACGGGAAGAGAACTGTTGTTAAGGGTGTTTCTATCGAAGTTAATCAAGGAGAGATTGTGGGTTTGCTTGGTCCAAATGGTGCTGGGAAGACTACTACTTTCTATATGATGGTAGGTTTAATTAAGCCTTTCAGAGGGAAGGTTTATCTTGATGAGATGGATATTACTGATATGCCAATGTACAAAAGAGCTCAAAGAGGTGTTGGGTATTTGGCACAAGAGGCTTCTGTATTTAGATCTATGTCTGTTGAAGATAATATAATGTCTGTTTTAGAGTTTAGAGACTTGTTATCAAAAGAAAGAGTTAAGATTATGGTTGATCTTTTGAATGAGTTTGGTCTTATGCATATTAGAAAGAGTAAAGGAAATCAGCTTTCTGGAGGAGAAAGAAGACGAACTGAAATAGCACGTGCTTTGGCTGCCGATCCTAAGTTCATCCTATTAGATGAGCCCTTTGCAGGAGTTGACCCAATCGCTGTACAAGATATTCAAAATATTGTTGCAAAATTAAAAAATAGGAATATCGGAGTTTTAATAACAGATCATAATGTTCATGAAACTCTAACCATTACGGATAGAGCATACCTGCTTTTTGAGGGAAGCGTCCTAAAATCAGGAACTCCAAAAGAACTTGCCGAAGATGAACAAGTCAGGGAGAAGTATCTCGGAGAAAACTTTGAATTGCGTTAGACTATGATTTTAGTTTATGTAGATAAAATTACAAATCGTTTAGGTTATATTCTTAACCTAATTTTAAAAGATATATTGGGTATTGAATACACTATTACTACTAATAGGGAGAATTTTGCTAATCATATAGGAGCTAAGTTTTCTTATTGTAAAAATAGGGTTAAAGATGAGCCATTTATTTATTCAACTGATTTGTTGTTTGAAACTACAATTGAGATCAAAGACTTGGAAGTTTTTTATTTTGAGGAAAATCCTGCAATTTTTAGAACATACGCTAAAGATAGTATTATCCCATTTGATGTTTTAGCAGCTTCATTTTATTTTGTTTCTCGTTATGAGGAATATCTACCTTTTATTCAAGACAAGCATGGAAGGTATAGATATGAGGAAAGCCTTGCTTTTCAGAATTGTTTTTTACATAAACCAATTGTAAATATTTGGGTTAAGAATTTGGGAGAGAAACTTAAAGGAATATATCCAGATTTGGAGTTTGCAAAGCATTATTTTAGATTCTACAATACAATAGATATTGATTCTGCATATTCTTTTAAAGAAAAAGGAATGTTTAGAAAGTTATATGGGTTTGCTAAGGATTTCTTTAAGGGAAATCTTTCAGAATGTGGATATAGATTTAATGTGATTTTTAGAGGGAAGACAGATCCTTACGATAATTTCGATTATCAAATATCTTTAATTAAGAAATATAAGCTCAAGACAATTTATTTTATTCTATTTGGAAGATATGGGAAATATGACAAAAACATCTCCCCTTATAATAAGCGTTTTCATCGTTTAATAAAATATTTATGTGATTATGCAAAAGTAGGGATTCATCCATCATACTCATCATTTGACCAGGAGGAAGAATTGTCTGTTCAAATTAAAGAATTAGAACAAGTAATACACAAACCAATACTAAGAAGTAGATTTCATTTCTTACGATTTCGTCTTCCTATTTCTTACAGAAGGCTTTTGGATAATATGATTAGTGATGATTACTCTATGGGATATTCTAAAACAATTGGATTTAGAGCGGGAATATGTTCTGGATATAATTTTTTTGATTTAGAAATTGATGGAGAAACAAAATTAAGAGTTCATCCTTTTGCAATTATGGATGTTGCACTCAAAGATGGATTAGGATTAAATAAGGAAGAGGCTCTAATTAAAATTAAACAAATTGTAGATGAAATAATTGCTGTAAAAGGAGATTTTATTAGTGTCTGGCATAACCAATCTTTAAGTGAAAGATATCAATGGATAGGATGGAGAGAGGTTTATGAGAATATGTTAGAATATGTTTCAGCAGTAGACAGAACTCCATTTGAGCAGTAGTATGGAACATAAATTTTAATCAATCGTATAAATAATCAATAAATTAGAAATATGATAGTCGTTACAGGTGCAGCAGGTTTTATAGGAAGTTGTATGGTTAGCAAATTGAATAAACTTGGAAGGAATGATATTATTATTGTTGATGATTTCAAGAAGAATTCTAATATTAAGAAATCAAACTATTCAAATCTTCAATTTGCCAAAAAAATTGACAGGAAGGAATTTATTAGCTGGTTTGAGAAAAATGCTAGTAAGATAGATGGTGTTTATCATTTAGGAGCAAGAACTGACACTACAGAATTTGATTGGAAAATCTTTTTAGATCTAAATCTTAATTATTCCAAGAATATATGGAGAATATGTGCATTTAATTCCATTCCTTTAGTTTATGCCTCTTCTGCTGCAACATATGGAGAAGGAGAAAATGGATATGAAGATGATCATGATAAACTTCCAAAACTTAAACCCCTAAATCCTTATGGCCGTTCTAAGCAAGATTTTGATCTCTGGGTTCTAAGGCAAGAGACCAAGCCTCCATTTTGGGCAGGAATAAAATTTTTCAATGTATATGGACCTAATGAATATCATAAGCAAAGAATGGCATCTGTTATATTCCATTCTTATCATCAAATTAACAATACAGGACTTGTAAAGCTGTTTCGTTCTCATCGTTCAGATTATTTAGATGGAATGCAATTAAGAGATTTTATATATGTTAAGGATTTGGTCGCAGTATTAGATTTTATAATGAACAATCAACCTGAATCAGGTATTTATAATTTAGGTACTGGAAAAGCAAGGAGTTTTTATGATTTAGCTAAAGCAACATTTGATGCAATGGGAAAGACTCCAAATATTGAATATGTTGATATTCCAGAAGATATTAGAGGTAAGTATCAATACTTTACAGAAGCTAAAATGGAGAAATTAAGAAATGCTGGATATACTGAAGATTTCTATACATTGGAGGAAGGCATAAAGGATTATGTCCAAAATTATTTATTGACGAATTTATATTATTGATAATGAATTATAAAGAAAAACTTCAACCTATAAAAGCTTTTATATTTGATTATGATGGAGTAATGACAGATGGCAATTTATGGATAGGAGATGATAATAACATATTTAGAGTGGGAAATGTTAAAGATGGTTTTGCTTTACAATATGCAATTAAAAAAGGCTATTTAATAGCAATAATTTCTGGAGGGAAAGGAGAAAGTATATGCAGAAGAATGAAAATGTTAGGAATAGAAGAAGTCTATACAGAATCAGTAAATAAGAGAGAGATTTTTTTGAAATTTTTAAAGGATAAAGGACTAACTTCTCAACAAGTACTTTATATGGGTGATGATATTCCAGATTATGATTTAATGATTGAAGCAGGAGTTTCAACTTGTCCATCAGATGCAGTTGAAGAAATTAAATCGGTTGCAGATTATATTTCCAATAAAAATGGAGGAGATGGCTGCGTAAGAGATATTATAGAACAAGTTATGCGTTTGCATAACAAATGGTTTCACGAAGAAGCTAAAGAATGGTAAAAAACCTCATAATTGTAATTATATTAATTATTCCTTTTTTTGCTTTTAATCAAGGAGTAAAAAAAGAAAAGGTGATGGATAAGAAGGCTACTTTTTATCATAATAAATTTGTTAATAGAAAAACATCTACTGGGGAGAAATTTGATCAAAAAAAATATACTGCAGCTCATAAAACAATTCCTTTAAATACTATAGTTAGAGTAACAAATACCAATAATGGTCGTTCGGTAATTGTAAGAGTAAATGATAGGTGTCCGAAGAAAGGAGTTATTGACCTGTCTCTTATTGCTGCAAAGAAGCTTAAAATGATAAAAGAAGGTGTAGCTCCTGTTAAAGTTGAGATTCTTAGCAATGATTATATTGATGTTTGGCTAAAACAAGATGAAATTTTTAATTTGTTTGATGGGTCAGAATAATAAAGGATATAATTTGAAAATAAGGTACTTTCTTTCAATGCATACCTTGGAAAAGGGATTTGAGGATTTTAAAGAAAAATATCCAGAAATAGGGATTGTAGAAAATAAAAATGCAGATATAGTTTTTTAATATAAAATTTATTTTTACTTTTGCAAGACGCATTTTCCCAATTAAGTTTATTGTAAAAATGCTAAACTACTAATAATTAAAGGAAAAGAGTTAAGGAGCTATTTGAATAATAGTAATTTTACATACATTTATTACATCATGTATAAACGAAATATCTTATTTTCACTCATTAAGACAACAAAATCTTATTTGTTAGTTATTATTGTTATTATTGCTCCATTGATTGGCTTTTCACAACAAGAGCCAGAATTTACTCAATATATGTATAATCGTTTATCATATAACCCAGCTTATGCAGGAAGTAATGGCGCTATGTGTTTAACGGGATTCTATAGAAATCAATGGATGGGCTTAAAATTAACTGATATAAAGGGAGGCAAGCCATCAACTCCACAGACCTTAAATGTTTCTTTTGACTTTCCTGTTAAATTCCTTCACGGAGGCATAGGTGCAACAATAATTTCTGATAAGATAGGATACTGGAATCAAACTTTTGTAAAAATTGATTATGCTTATAGATTTGAACTGCCAACAGGAAATTTAGCTTTTGGATTAGAAGCTCAATTATTTAGTTCTGCAATTGATTTTGCAAACTTAGTTGGAAGCGACCAAATAAATGAATTGGATGAAATATTAGCAACTTCAAGAGATCCTGTTCTAAGAGATGCTTCTCAACAAAATGATTTTTTATTTGATTTAGGTTTTGGTGCTTATTATCAAATTCCTGGAAAGTTTTATGCAGGTTTTTCTTCATCAAAACTGATGGAAACAAGGAGTGAAAAGCTTAAATGGGAAGATAAAAGACATTATTATTTATTGGCTGGATACGAATGGACTATTCCCGCTTATCCTGAATTTAGAGTTCTTCCATCTGCATTAGCAAAATTTATTGAACCAGATGAAACAGGTTATGTAAATTATCAAATTAATGCAAGTGCATTAATAGAATATAATTATATGTTTTGGGGAGGACTAAACTACCGTATTCAAGATGCAATAAGTGTATTAGGAGGATTAACTTTAGGGGGATTCAAATTAGGTATGTCATATGATATTCCAATTACAAGATTAAAACCATACGGTTCGTTTGAGTTATTTGTTAGATACTGCTTTAAAGTTGAAAACCAACCAAAGCCTCCAACAAGTTATAGAAACACAAGAATGAACTAGAAAATGTAACTAAACATAATAATTTACGTTTAGAACTGAAATAGACAGAAAAATAAAATTAGAAGAATATGAAAAGATTGATTTTATTAGCATCATTAGCTATATTAGCAGTAGGATGTGGATCGACAGACAATGGAGAACTGATAGGTGTTCAAGGGAGACAACCATTTGAAGATATGCAGCCTTATGGAATGGTTGAAGTTCAACAAGGAAGTTATACTATGGGTTCTTCAGATGAAGATATTTACTCTACCTATAATTTACAGCCAAAAACGATACAATTAAATTCTTTTTGGATGGACGAAACTGAAATTAC
>DHDW01000046.1:30513-52236 GCA_002399565.1 Bacteroidales bacterium UBA4866
AAATATTTAATTGAAGTTGATCAATATGGAGAAGAACTTCCAAATCCAATAATTAATTGGAGTGAAAAGATTGATTGGGAGTTAAAAAATGCAGATGAAAGAGATGCTCTGGATCCTTTATTTATTCCTTCAGAAGAAAGATTTTATAATAAAAAGCAATTAGATGCAAGAAAATTAAATTATGAGTATTTTTGGATTGATTATGTAACAGCTGCTAAGAAAGAACATTATTCTGGAATAGAATTAAGCCCTGAATTAAAAGGTTCTTCATTTGCAGGCAGACCTAATGGATTAAAAAACAGAAAAGAACTTGTAAAGAGAGAAATAATAAATGTATACCCTGACACATTAGCTTGGATGCATGATTACGCATATTCATATAATGATAATTTAACTCGTAATTATTTCTCTCATCCAGCTTATGATGATTATCCTGTTGTTGGAATTACTTATCGTCAAGCAAAAGCATTCTCAATCTGGAGAACATTTATGATGAATAATTACTTAGAAGGACAAGGATATTCAAGAATGGAAGAATTCCGTTTACCAACTGAAGCAGAATGGGAATATGCTGCTAAAGGTGGTGCACCAGGAGCTGCTTATCCTTGGGGAGGACCTTATGTTAGAAATGGAAAAGGATGTTTCATTGCTAATTACAAACCAATGAGAGGAAATTATGATGTTGACGGAGGAGTTTTACCAGTTATTGTTGCTCACTATGCTCCTAATGATTTTGGTCTATATGATATGGCAGGAAATGTTTCAGAATGGTGTGAAGACTCCTTTAATGAATCTTCATATAATTTTGCTCACGACTTAAATCAATTTGCAGGTTACCAAGCTACAGATGAAGATAGTCCTCAAATGAAAAGAAAAGTAATTCGTGGAGGAAGTTGGAAAGATCAAAAACACTTTATTCAAACTGCAACTCGTGCATATGAATATCAAGATTCAGGAAAAAGTTATTTAGGTTTCCGTTGCGTTCAGTCATATCTTGGTAGAGTTCGTGGAGATAATCCTAAAACATCTTCAAATGTTTATAAACACTAATTCAGAAAATTGATTAATCATTTAATATTAAAACGTAAAAAATAAATTTATTATGGGTTTAGATAGTTTTGTAAGAAGTAAGTTCTATAAAAATATGGCAGCTAAGCTATATGGTATCGGTGCATCTGCTGTTATCATTGGAGCATTATTTAAAATTCAACACTGGGCTGGAGCAGGAGCGCTTTTGACAATTGGTATGGGAACAGAAGCTTTAATATTTTTCGTATCTGCTTTTGAACCATTACATGTTGAATATGATTGGAGTTTAGCTTACCCTGAGTTAGCAGGAATGGAAGAAGATAAGAAGGAAGAAAAGAAAAAAGGGAAAAAGAGGAAAGATGTTCCAGAGCTTGATTTAAGTGGATTAGCAGGATTAACAGAAACTCAAGCTTTAGACAATATGCTTTCTAAGGCAAAAATTGGACCAGAGTTAATAGAAAGCTTAGGAAAAGGATTACAAAATCTTAGTGAAACTGCTTCTCAGTTAGGTTCAGTTTCGAACGCTTCTCTTTCTACTGAAAACTTTATTAAAAATATGGAAGATGCTACAGAATCTGCTGCAGAATTATCATCTTCTTATAAGAAAACATCAGATTATTTGAATAAAGATTTGATGGTTTCTGGAGAATATTTAGCAAGTGTTCAAGATGCTGCAACAGCAGTTTCTACTCTATCAAATATTTACAAAGAAACAGCTGTAGCTCTAACAAGTGGAGATTCATCATACTTAAATGAATTGAAAACTATGGCATCAAGTTTATCTTCAATAAATGCTCTATATGAATTACAAATTCAAAACTCTACTGCCCAATTAGAATCAACCAAACAAGTGCAAGAAAAAATAGATAGTTTAGTTATTAATTTTGCTGATACAGCAGAGAATGTCCTAAGATATAAAGAACAAGTTAATGCTCTTTCTAAGAAGGTTACTGCATTAAATGATATCTATGGAAATATGCTTTCTGCAATGCAATCAAAAGCATAAATTGATTAATGGCTAAATAATTTATAAACGCAAAATAATAGAATACTATGGGTGCAACAAATTGTCCGGAAACCCCCAGACAGAAGATGATTTCAATGATGTATTTGGTTCTAACAGCGATGTTAGCACTAAATGTGTCTGTTGAGATTCTTCAAGCCTTTGTAACTGTTGGTGACAACATGGAAACTACCAATAAACTATTTTCATCAAAGATAGACAACTCTTATTATAATTTTGAAAGAGCGTATAGTGCTAATAAAGAAAAAGTAGGTCCTAATTGGATAAAAGCACAAGAAGTTAGGAAGTCTACCGATGAGATAGTCAAATATATTGATGATATGCAATACGACTTGGTTGCTTATGTTGATGGTTTAAAAGGAGGAAAAGTAGAAGCAAAAAAGATATTATTAGAAAAAGGTTTTGAAGGAGTGAAGTCAAAAGACAATTCTACTTCTCCTACAAGATATTTTATTGGAGCAAGTGAAACTGGATCTGGAGCTAAAGCGATGGAATTAAGAAAAAAGATTGAAGCCTACCAAGCAAAAATGTTAACTTTAGCAGATCCAAGATTTGTAGATAGACTGAAAAAAATGCAAATCAACACTCAAGCTAAGTTTAAGAATAAAAGTGGTCAAGAACTAAATTGGCAAATGTATAATTTTAATAATACCATTCTTTTGGCTGATTTAGTTATCTTAAAAAAGTTAAAGTCTGAAATTCAGAATGCAGAATTTGACCTTGTGAATGACCTTTTGATATCTGTTAGTGCTGATGACTTTAAATTTGATAACGTAGTTCCAAAAGTTGTAGCTAAATCAAACTACGTTATGCAAGGAGATACCTATGAGGCTGAAGTCTTTGTAGCAGCAATTGACTCAAAAACTCAACTTAGAGCAGTTGCAAGAGGAGGAAGTTATGTTAGTGAGGATGGAATTATTAAACTAAAATTCCCTGCAGGAGCAACTGGAAATCAAAAATATGAAGGAACAGTTTTCGTTAAAAAATCAACAGGAGAAGAAGCATATCCATTTTCAGGTGAATATTTCGTTGCAGCACCTGCTGTAACAATTTCTCCGACCAATATGAACGTATTTTATATTGGAGTAGATAATCCTGTTTCTATTTCTGCACCAGGAGTTAGTGCAGACCAATTAAATGTTACGATTAATGGAGGCGGAGGAGCAACCATAAGTAAAGTATCTGCTGGAAAATACATTGTTAATGTAAAAACACAGCAAGAAGCACAAATTGTGGTATCTGCAAATGTTGGAGGAAAGGTAATGAAACAAGGAGATATGAAGTTCCGTGTTAAGAAAATTCCAGCTCCAAAAGCAATGGTTGGCTCATCTGATGGAGGAAGAATAGCTAAAGAAATTCTTGTAGCACAAGGACAATTAAAAGTGGTAATGGATGGATTTGATTTTCCAGTAAGATATAATGTAACTGAATTTCAAATGACCTTCAACACAGGAGGAGATGGACAAGCACCACTTGTTTCAAGAGGAGCAAGATTTACTCCAGAAATGATTAGTCAAATTCAACGTCTTAGAAGAGGAAACAAGGTTTACATAGAGGGTATTAGAGCCAAAGGACCTGACGGAGACAAATCCGTTCAAAACCCTCAAATGATATTTACAATACAATAAAATATTAGATTATGAAAAAGATATCTTTAATATTATTAGTGGTTATCTCATTATTTAGTGCAAATCTTTTTGCCCAAGTATTGGATGCACCAGAAGAAGGACCAAGAGATAGTTTTTATGAAAAAATATCCTTTAATCAAAGAAAGCCATTTAACTTCCCTTATGTAAGAGAAGCAGATGTTGTTTGGCAATGGAGAATATGGAGAGTTGTTGATTTTCGTGAAAAACAAAATCAAGTTTTCTATTATCCAACACAACCTGACCAAGGAAGAGTTAACCTTTTCTATGCTTTAGAAAAAGCAATTAATGAAGGAAAGATAAAGGTTTATTCTGATGATGAGTTTAAAAATGAAGTTGATTGGCCTACTGTGAAACTATCATTCTCTGAAAGTAGAGAAACAACAATTGACTCTGTAGATATTGATGGAACAGAATTTCAGGTAACTAAAAAAGTTTTAATACCACTTAATCCAGATGATATCAAAACTCTTCGTATTAAGGAGAATTGGTTTATTGATAAACAAAGAACAGTTCAAGATGTTAGAATAGCTGGTTTCTCTCCAATCTACTATCAAGTAAAAGAAGAAGGAGCACCTCCAATTACAATTCCATTATTTTGGGTTAGATATGATGATCCTGAAGTTAGAGAATTGTTAGCAAACACTGAAGTATATAACTTTAAAAATGATGCTCAAAGAAGAAGCTATGATGATATATTCCTAAAAAGAATGTTTAGCAGCTATATAATTAAAGAATCTAACGTATATGGACTTCGTACAATTAGTCAATATACAACTGGAGACGAAGCATTGAGAGAATCAGATAATTTAAAAGATAAAATATTCGATTACGAAGAAGATATGTGGGAATACTAACATATTGCTTTTAAATAGTCAAATATTATCAATACAGCAGGAGAAAATCTTCTGCTGTATTTTTTTATATAAATGGAATTTATAATTTTGCATTACTATTTTGAGTTGTGCGTTTTTTATTAAAATAAGTTATGGATATAAAAGAATTATTTAATAATAAATCAACAAAAGGAATTGAGAAAGTAAGACAATTAACTTTGGCAATTTCCAACAATGAAATTCTAATTGAAGATATAATAGAGATTTGTAAGACACTAAAAGACTCTGAAATTGCTTATTGCATGGAAGCAATTGAGGCAGTTACTAATTCAAATCCGGAAATTTCAAATATCGAATATTTAAAACTTGCATCTTCTTATATTAATTCAAAATCCAATAGTCTAAAAAGAGAATCAGCAAGATTAATAGGGAATATAGCAATGTTATATCCAAATGACTTGGATAAACCTATTAAATCTCTTTTAAATAATGCAAATGATAATGGAACAGTAGTTCGATGGAGTGCTGCATATGCACTTTCAAGGATAATTATTTTACCAAAATATGCAAACAGTAGATTATATAATCAACTGGTTGAAATTTGCGAAAAAGAGGAAAAGAATAGCATAAAGAATATTTATTTAAAAGCCTTTAAGAAACTAAAAAAATAAAACCTTGTTTCAGCAAAATAAAACGAAGAAAGAAAAAATTAAAACAAAGAGTTAGTAAATTAAAACAGCGTTTCAGTAAAATTAAACAAGGAGTTATTTTTGTGGTTATTTACTTTCCTCTTCCCTGGAAAATAATAATAAAGGTGTAAAGTAAAATCTTTATATCTGTGGCAATGGAAAGGTTTTCAATATATAAAAGGTCGTACTGCAAACGTTCAATCATTTCATCAACATTTTCAGCATATCCATACTTAACTTGTCCCCATGAAGTAATGCCTGGTTTTACTTTTAATAAAAGAGTGTATTCAGGGTTTCTTTCAACAATTTGATCAATAAAATATCTTCTTTCAGGTCTTGGTCCAACCAAACTCATCGTGCCTATTAAGACATTGTAAAATTGAGGTATTTCGTCTAATCTAACCTTTCTCATAAACTTTCCGAATGGAGTTATGCGACTGTCATTATCGCTTGAAAGTTTTGGCACTCCATCGCTTTCAGCATTCAAATACATAGAACGAAATTTATGCATATAGAAGGGTTTCCCTTTATAACCTATTCTTTCTTGTTTGTAGAAAATTGGTCCTTTGGATGTGAAATAAACAATGGCTCCAGTAATTATATAAATAGGTATCAGAATAATAATAGCAATGCTGGCAAACAAAATATCCATAAGTCTTTTTATGAATTTCTGCCAGTTTGAAAGAATCTCGTTTGAAACTAAAACCAGAGGAGTTTGAAAGATAGAAGACATCTTAACTCTACCTAAAAGGATGTCGGTAGTGTCAGCAGGAACTTTAATTAAAACGTTATTATTGGATTCTATTTGAGTTATTATCTTGTGAAGATTGGCTTCATTTTCCTTTTCAACGGCAATAATTATTTCTTCAACATTGTTATCTGCAATTATTCTGTCAATGTCCTTATAGTCTCCAAGGCAGTTTAGATAGGCTGAAAGTCCATTGTTTTTTTTATCAAGATTAACATATCCAATTATCTTATTTCCAGAAGATATTTCTTGATTTTCAATATCATTATAGAGTTTAATTGCTTTTGAGTTATTTCCAATAATTATTGTTGGGAAGCCAATAATTTTTTTATGAATTTTCTTAGCAGCTTTTGTTGTAATTAGCAGTCTGGGAATATAGGTGATAAAGAAATGAGTAATAAGGAGTATAAAGAAAGAAAAATAGTATTTTTGATATGATAAAATTTGGTCATCAAGCAAAAGAACAAAGAAAATAATAATTATTCCAACAAAACTTATAAAGAAAGTTTGTTCTAATTCTTTTAATCTTGACTTGCGATAAGGGTCTGTGTAAGTTCCCTGACAAAAATAAAGAAAAATCCAAAAAAGAGGTACGAATACTAATCCCTTGTATAGATTTGAATCACTGAAAACGGCATTGATATCATCAAAGTTACCTGCATCAATTGTAGTTTTGCGAAAAATGAAAAATAGAGTCCAAGCAATTAGAGCTGATATTAAATCTGAGATAAGGTATTTTGCACCTTGAATTTTTCTATTCATTATTATTGTTAGGAGAAGGTTTTGTTAATTATTTGGATAGTGAATAATTTTAATGTTATCAACATAAATCCATCCATTTTGAACTCCATCCTTCTTTAAAGGAGTAAGAAAAACTCTAAAATATTCTGGATATGAAAGCTGAGACCAAACTTTACCCAAAACAATATAAACTTTTTGCCATCCTTTACCATCATTTGGATTAAGGGTCATAACATTCAAATATTGTGCTTGAGCAGCTGATGAAGTCTTTCCTGTCATTCCAATTCCAAAAGGGATATTGCACCAATAATCAATTTCCATTACAACAGTAGATTTATTATTACAGTAAATGGAATCAGAAATAACCCTATAAGTTGTTTCATTTGCACCTAAATACATTGCTCCGCAATAAGTCCCTCCAAGATGACCATCTTTTTTCACAATAGTAGGATCATTAAGTTTGATTAACTTATTTGTATCTTGTAATAGTCCTTCAGTCTTAAAGGAAAGAAAAGAGTTTTCAAACAATTCCGAAATTGCAAATACAGACCAATCATCTCTATAAGTAATATCCATAGTTTCAATAGTATCTGTTTCTAACTCTTTTAAATTATGAGTGTTTGTGTAAGAAGTGTAAAAAGGATAATCAGATCTTGTTAGAGAAATCCCATTTAATTTAATCCCTGGTTTAATTTCAATCTTATGATTTCCTTTTTTCAATATAGGCACTTTGCAAGGAAGCGAATATGTTCCAATATAAATATTATCAACATAAACCCAGGCATCAGTAATTGCAGAAGTTTGAAATCCTTCAGTTGAACTTTGCGGAATTGTTGGGTTTTCAACCATATTAAATCCTTTAATATAAATAAAAGAAGGAGTCTGTTGGTCGCCTTCAAATTCATTACAACTAATAAAAAAGATGCCAAATACAAATGCCAATAAAATAATAGTTAGATAACTATTAGAGAATAATTTTTTACTCATTACAAACAAAATAAGATTTTAAACTTAACGTACTAAAAAAGTGCTTTAGTATAATAATAAAGAACAAAAATAGAAGTTTTTTTTGAATTATTCCTTTTAAATCAGAACTTCTTTGTAAATTCGCATACTTAAAATATGGAGAAATGATAATAGATAGCTTTAAACACAAAGGACTAAGAAAAGCACTTGTAGAAGAATTACAATCAAAAGGAATAACTGACAAAAGAGTTTTAGAAGCAATTGGTAATATCCCAAGACATATATTTTTAGATTCTTCATTAGACAATATTGCATATCAAGACAAAGCACTACCTATAGGTTGCGATCAAACAATCTCTCAACCATATACCGTAGCTTTTCAAACCCAACTCTTAGAACTTAAGCCCAATGAAAAAGTTTTAGAAATAGGCACAGGCTCAGGTTATCAAACTTCAGTTTTATGTGAAATGGGTGTAAGAGTTTTTACTATTGAAAGACATAAACCTCTATATGTTAGAGCAAAGTCGGTCTTGGAGCTTATGAAATATAAACCTAAATGTTATTTTGGAGATGGATATAAGGGCTTACCAGCCTATGCTCCGTTTGACAAAATAATAATAACATGTGGAGCAGAAACTATTCCTGAGGAATTAGTTTCACAACTCAAAGTAGGGGGAGTTTTGGTTGTTCCAATTGGACTTAACAGTCAAGTAATGTATAAAATAACTAAGCAAAAAGAAAGAGAATTGACAACCCAAGAGTTTGGCAATTTCAAATTTGTTCCAATGCTTCAGGACAAGGAAAGTTAATTTTAAATCAACAATTTTACTATGTCCTTTATTTTTACTACCTTTGCATAATATTTATATTTTTATTCATGGGAAAAGGAAAAGTATTATTTGTAAATCAGGAAATAACTCCATATTTGGATGAGACTCCATTGTCTTATTTTGGGAGGAAACTTCCTCAATTTATTCAAGAAAGTGGCAAAGAAATCAGAACATTTATGCCACGATTCGGAAATGTTAATGAAAGAAAAAATCAACTTCATGAGGTGATTAGACTTTCGGGAATGAATTTAATTATCGATAATTCTGATCATCCATTAATAATCAAAGTTGCTTCAATCCAGCAAGCAAGAATGCAGGTTTATTTTATAGACAACGAAGATTTCTTCCAACGTAAATACGATGTTGTTGATGACAATAAAAAGGCTTTTGAAGATAATGATGAAAGAACAATTTTCTTTTCAAGAGGAGTATTGGAAACAATAAAGAAATTGAATTGGAAACCTAATGTTGTTCATTGTAGTGGATGGTTTTCTTCTTTATTACCTTTCTACATTAAACGTACAGATTATAAAAATAATCCATTGTTTGGAACGTCAAAAATAATATTAACTCTTATTGATGATGAATTCCCCGAACAGTTGAATGAAAATTTCCACAAAAAACTTAAATCAGATGGAGGAACTTTAAAGGATTGGAATTTATTTAAGGAGCCTAGTTATTTGAATTATATGATGGCTGCAATTTCCTATTCCGATGGAGTAGTTATAGCATCTGACAAAGTTAACCCAAAGTTAATTGAGTTTGCAAAACAAAACAAAAAACATATAATTGAATATGCTCCAAGTGAAGAGCAATATCCATTAATAAATGAACTCTACGATAAGATTATGATTTTAGATGAAGATTAATCTTATCAGATACAACATATCAAACATACTCACGTTTATATAAACAAATTTATTCCAATATTATGTTTAGATTAAAATATTTATTATTTCTAATTCCTCTTTTTTTAATTTCATGTACAGACGAAGACCCAATGTTAGGAATGGGTTTGGTTGATGATACAGACAAATTAAACACAAACAAATACGATAATTTTGATATTGAAGCTTTCGTTTTTCACGAAGACTCATTAAAGACAAGTGATTACCGTTATATGACTTTAGGTCAATATTCAGATAATCAATTTGGCTTAGTTAAAACATCAATTTATTCACAAGTAAGTTTATCTTCAACCACAATTGACTTTGATTATTATAAAAATAATTCAGACTCAATAGTTCTTGCTTTGTCTTATGTTGGAGCATTCACCAAAGATACATCAATTAGAACCATGGAGATGAAGGTTGAAATATTTGAGATAACAGAATCATTTGATGATTCTGCTTCCTATTTCAAAAAATCTTCGTTGCAATATAATTCAACGCCAATTGCAACACAAACCATAACTATTTCTCCAAAAGATAGTGTATTGATTAATGGAGGTAAATTACCTGCTCACCTTAGAGTAAATTTGGGAAATGATTTTCTTCAAAAGATTATTAATGCAGGAAGTTTTTCAAGCAATAAAAGTTTCTTGGAATTCTTTAAAGGATTCTATATTAAGCTAACCCCAACAAGTAATACTGATGTAAATGGAATAATAGCATATTTTGATATGTATTCTTCCAATTCAGGAATGATGCTATACTATAAAGATAACGTAGGAAGAACTCAAAAATACAATTTTGTTTTTGATCAAACATCACGTCGTTTTACACATATAGATTATGATTTCTCTTCTTCAGAGCTTTCACAATTTGCTTTAAAAAGAAAATCAATAACAGATACTTTAGATTGTAATTCTGCAACAGGGAAAATACATTTAGCAACCTTAGGCATAAGTGCTGCAAAATTGAATATTAATGACCTTATGCAATGGTATAATGATTCAACTCAAAGTTTAGGAGGCTTTAATCAAGCTATGCTAATAATTCCAGTTAATGAAGATTATATTGCAAGCGTTGGAGGGACACAAAACATTCCTTCTAAAATCATATGCTTTCGTAAAGATGAAAATGGGAAAATGATTTATATTCACGATGCATTGTCTCCTGCTCAAGAACATTATATGGGGACTTATGACAAAGCTTCCAAATCTTATAAAATGCGAATAACATCACACCTTCAAAACTACTTGAATGGTAATGTAAAATCTTCAGATATATATTTAATGCCTGATTCCAGAACATCAACAGCTAATAGAGTTGTTCTTAATGGACCAAAGCATTCAACTAAACCAGCAAAAATAGAAATCATATATACACGATGAAAAAGTTTTTCTTCACTTTTATCTTCTTAAATATTTTCTTTCTTACTTCTTTCTCTCAAAAGGAATACTTAGAGTATTGGAATAATAATAATATTTCAACCAAAGGATATAAATCCGACAAAGGAGTGAGAGTTGGTAATTGGACTTGGTTCTATGAAGATGGGACAAAAGACCACGAAGGCAGCTACGATGAAAGAGGAAAAAAGATTGATACTTGGACATATTATTATAGTAATGGCAAGATTAAAAAACAAGAATGCTATTCAGAGAATGGATTCGAAAAAGCATACTATAATAATGGACAATTATATTATTCTGTAGAAATTAAAGATGGAAAGAAAACAGGAGAATATAAGGAGTATCACAAAGACTCAAAGGTGAAAATGACTGGTATTTATGTGGAGGATGAATTAGAGGGAGATGTTGTTTGGTGGTATGAGAATGGTTTTAAAGAAATGGAAGGTAGTTTAATAAAAGGTAAGAGAGAAGGGAATTGGAAATACTACTACTATTCAAATGGAGTTTTGGGAAGTGAAGGTAATTATATAAATGATAAAGAAACTGGAAAGTGGATTTACTACTATGAAACCAAAGAGAAATGGAGAGAAGGTAATTACACCAATGGTTTAAGAGAAGGAGAGTGGATAACTTATTATGAAAATGGAGATATTCTTCATAAAGGAAGTTATTTAAAAGGTTTAGAAAATGGAGTTTGGGAAAGTTGGTATGAGAATGGTAAACCCAAAGATAAGGGTTCATTTGTAGATGGTAAACTATCGGGTCTTTGGAGTCATTGGTATGAAGATGGAACATTGAAAACAGAAGTATCATATAAAGATGGATTAAAAGATGGTCAAGAAAAACTCTATGATGAAAGAGGAGTTTTATTCCGCTATTCAGAATATAAAAAAGGTAAGTTTCATGGAAAGGTTGAAAGATATTCTGATAGAAAGGTTTTGATAGAAATCACAAACTATAAGGATGGATTAAAAGAAGGTATTTCAACTTTCTATTATTTGCAAGGAGCCAAACAAAGAGAACAATCCTTTAAGGCAGGAAAACCTGATGGTAAATGGGCAGAATATCACGAAAATGGCAACAAAGCATCTGAAGGAACTTATTCAAATGGCAAACAAGTTGGGCAGTGGGTTAGTTATGACAGATACGGGAATAAGTCTTCAATTGTAACATATAAAAACGGAAGACGAGTATCTCAAGAAATTCTCAAAAAAGACCAAGAACAGAAATCAAAATCTAAAACATTTTAATTGTTTAATAAACAAAACAAATGCTAAGTCTTAATGAATTATTGGAGTATAGAATTATTCTTGCATCAAAATCGCCAAGACGGTTAAGTTTATTGAAACAAATGGGATTTAAGATTGAGGTTGTAAGGTTTGATGTTGAAGAAGATCATCCCCTCAATATAGAATATTCCTCTATCCCTGAATATTTAGCTGAAAAGAAAGCAAAAGTATTTGATATAAATAAGCTTGAAGATAAAGATATTTTGCTAACAGCAGACACTATGGTTTTTTTTAACACTCAAACAGTTGATAAGCCAAAAGACAAAGAAGATGCAATATCTTTACTGAAAAAGTTATCAAATCAAACTCACCAGGTAATTACAGGCTGTTCTCTAAAAACAAAATCCCACACAAAATCATTTTCTGTAAAAACGGAAGTTAGTTTTAAACAATTAACCAATGAGGAAATAATCTATTATGTAGAAAACTACAAACCCTACGACAAGGCAGGCTCTTATGGCATTCAAGAATGGATAGGTCTGATTGGTGTAGAAAAGATTCAAGGGTGCTACTATAATGTAATGGGACTTCCGACACAAGAGATTTTCAATCAAATTAACCATATAATAAATACAAAATAAGTATGGCAAACGAAAATTACAAAGTATTGATAGTTGATGATGAGGAAGATATCTTAGAATTTCTTTCTTACTCACTAACTAAAGATGGTTTCGTTACCAAAACAGCTAAATCGGGAATTGAAGCAATTGCTTTGGCAAAGGAGTTTATCCCTGATGTAATTGTTTTGGATGTTATGATGCCAGGCATTGATGGAATTGAAACATGCACAGAGCTTAGAGCAATTGAAGAATTGCATAACACCATGATTATTTTTCTTACTGCCAGAAATGAAGACTATTCCCAAATTGCAGGATTTGATGCTGGAGCAGATGATTATGTTTCAAAACCAATCAAGCCCAAAGTCTTATCTTCTCGACTTAACGCTCTTTTGAGAAGAAAGCCAGGAACAAATTCAAAACAAGAAACAAGTGATAATATTCTTGTTAGGAATGGTTTAACAATAGATAGAGAAAAATATATTGTATTTGTTCAAGACAGAGAAGTAATTCTTTCAAAAAAAGAATTTGAACTACTTTATTTCTTAGCATCCAAACCAAATAAGGTTTTCACAAGAGAAGAAATATATTCTGCTGTTTGGGAAGATGGAATAATTGTTGGAGAAAGAACAATTGATGTTCATATCCGCAAACTAAGAGATAAACTAAAGATAGACAATATTAAAACTTATAAAGGAGTTGGTTATAAATACGAAGAATAAAGAAGATGAAAATAAAGTCTTTAACAATAAGAATTATTATCTTTTCCTCACTCCTGTTTATAGCCCTTTCGACAGGAATACTTGTTTGGTTTAAGGACAATTTCTTTTTACCAACAATTGTAGCCACCTTTGTTTTTATCTTTTCCAACTATTTCTATGTTAAATACACAATCGATAGAGAATTTTACGATAAGGTAAGAACAATTTACAAGAATATCTACAACTATAAAGTATCTAAAATAGACCTTAAGCATAGAATAAAATCTTCAAAAATAGGACTTGATGATGTAAAGCAGGAAGTATCTGATTGGATGGATGAGAATGTTAAACAAATAAGCAATATGGTCGCCCTTGAAAAGTATAGAAAGGAATATATTGGTAATGTTGCTCACGAACTCAAAACTCCAATATTCAATATTCAAGGCTATGTTTCCACACTTCTTGATGGAGCAATGGAAGATTCTCATTTAACCAAGAAATACCTAATAAGAGCAGAAGCAGGCATAGATAGATTAATTGCCATAGTTCAAGACCTTGACACCATAACCCAATTGGAGCTCGATGAGGTGCAGCTTCAGATTACCAATTTCAACATTGCACAACTTATAGATGAACTTATTGATAGTTTTGAATTGAAAGCCTTTGACAGAAAGGTAGTATTAGTATTCCATAATTTAGAACCAGCAGTTGTTCAGGCAGATAAGAGCAGAATAAGGCAGGTTTTGGCTAATTTGATAGAGAATGCAATAAAATACAGTAAGGATGAGAATGGGGAAGTAAGGATAAAGATTTTTGATATGGATGATCAATACCTTATTGAAATATCAGATAAAGGCATAGGCATTGAAGAGAAAGATATAGAAAGAGTCTTTGAGAGATTCTACAGAACAGATAAGGCACGCTCCAGAGAATATGGAGGCACAGGATTGGGCTTAGCAATAGTAAAGCATATAATAGAAGCACATAATCAAACAATCAACGTAAGAAGCACCATAGGACAAGGAACAGTCTTTGGTTTTACCCTCAAAAAACACGTTGAATAATTCCAAATAGAATTGGTGAAATGCCTTTCACTTTATCAAAACAAAGATTAAGTGTCGTAAAATCCTTGTTTTGTTCCCTTTAAACTTGTAGCATTATTTAATTATAAAGAGTGATTGGAGATTTCTTTATTAAAAAGAAAGGTTAATTAAAGTGGAGCGTAGGGGAGTCGAACCCCTGACCTTTAGACTGCCAGTCTAACGCTCTAGCCAACTGAGCTAACGCCCCAAAACTTTGCAAAGATATAAATATGTAAAGATATATTCGCATTTATGGAGAATATATCTTTAAGGTTTTTTGTTGTAGGCGTTCATTGTTCTATCCATTCCAATTGTTGAAAAGGATTTAATGATTTCTACTATTGTGTCAAGTTTTTGATTTATTGTTGCCAATTCGCCTTCATCCCATTTCCCCAAAACATAATCAACTTGTCTTCCCTTTGAGAAATTATCTCCAATTCCAAAACGAAGTCTATTGAATTTATTATGCCCTAATGTTTCAATTATATGACTTAATCCATTATGTCCTCCATCGCTTCCAGTCATTCTCATTCTAATGGTTCCAAGTGGAAGAGCAATATCGTCAAGTATAATTAAAATGTTTTCAAGAGGAATGTCTTCCTTATCCATCCAAAATTTGAGAGCCTTTCCACTAAGATTCATATAGGTGGTAGGCTTTGCTAAAATAATTGTTCTGCCTTTAAACTTAGTTTTTGCAATATAGGCATGCCTTTCTAAGGAAAATACACAATCGGTTTGACTTTTTGCAAAGTAATCCAAAGCCATAAAACCTATATTATGACGTGTGTTCTCATATTCCTTTCCAATATTGCCTAAACCAATGATTAGGTATTTCATTTTATTAAGTTTTTAAAGTAAAATGGCGAACAATTTCTGCTCGCCATAACAACTCAATGTTCAAAATATTTTTATTTTGCTGCAGCTGCTGATTGACGAGTTGATTTAACCCAAATAACAACTGAAGATTTAACATTTAAAACTTCAACTTTAGGAATTTCAATTTCTTCAACTTTCACTCCTTGTCCAATGTTAAGGTTAGAAATGCTAAT
Source organism: Bacteroidales bacterium UBA4866 (assembly GCA_002399565.1). Taxonomy (GTDB): domain Bacteria; phylum Bacteroidota; class Bacteroidia; order Bacteroidales; family P3; genus UBA10566. Next base: position 45,994 of record DHDW01000046.1, read on the forward strand.
CTCAACGTGTTGAGGGATGTCGTTAGGAAGACCTTTAAGTTTCATTTTACGAATCTTAGTTTCAAGTTTTCCTCCTTGTAGAACTCCAGGAGCAACTCCAACTGCTTTAATTGGAACTGAAATTGTAATTGGTTTGTCATCAAACAAACGTAAAAAGTCTGCGTGAATAACTTCATCACTTACAGGATGATATTGAATTTCTTGAAGAATGGTAAGAGTTTTCTTTCCATCAATGTTCAATTCAACATAATTTGTATCTGGAGTAAACAATAATGGTTTGAATTCTGTTAAATCAACAGAAAATCTTACTTGTTCTTCTCCACCATACATTACACAAGGAACTAATCCTTTTCTGCGAAGTGATTTTGCATCTTTTTTCCCTACGTTCTCTCTTAGAGAACCGCTCATAGATACTGTTTTCATCTTACTTATTTGTTTTTTATTTATTAATTTACCCTATTTAGTTAGGGCTTTATTTTCTTAAAACTTAATTGTTAAACCTTTTTTGCTAATTGCCATTTCGTAGAAGTCAGCAATTGACTCATTAAATTCAACTCTTCTTATTGCTTCTGCAAAGATTGGTGCAACAGAAAGAGCTCTTATCTTTGAAGAAATTTGTTTTAGAGGAATTGTGTCGGTAACAATTAATTCTACCATATGGGAATTTTCAATTTTCTCAACTGCATCTCCACTCAAAACAGGGTGAGTAATCATTGCTCTAACGCTTTTTGCTCCTTTTGTTTTAATAACTTCTGCAGCTTTGCAAAGGGTGTTACCAGTGTCAACAATATCATCAACCAAAATAACATGTTTGCCTGAAACATCTCCAATCAGTTGCATTGTTCCAATTTCATTTGGTTTGTTTCTTTGTTTGTAGCACATAACAAATCCACAACCTAATTTCTTAGCATATTCACTTGCTCTTTTTGTACCTCCAACATCTGGAGATGCAAACAAAACATCATCTAAATTAAAACTTTCACTTGCCAATCCTCTCAAATAAGGAATAAATATTGAAGAAGCATAAAGGTGATCTACAGGAACATTGAAGAATCCTTGAATTTGATCTGCGTGAAGGTCAATTGTTATAACACGAGTTACTCCAACAGCAGTTAGAATGTCAGCTACAAGTTTAGCAGTAATTGGAACACGAGGTTTGTCCTTACGGTCTTGACGTGCAAATCCAAAATAAGGAATAACCGCAATTATTCTTTTTGCAGAAGCACGCTTTGCTGCATCAACATACATTAATAATTCCATTAAATTATCTGCTGGAGCAAAGGTAGATTGAATAATAAATACGTCTCTTCCTCTTATATTTTCTTCAAAAGAAGGTTGAAATTCTCCGTCAGCATATTGAAGAACTTGTGAGTCTCCAATTGGTTTACCATAAATGTTTGCAATGTCTTTTGCTAAATAAGCTGTTGCTCTTCCAGTAAAGATTGCAACACTGTCTTTAGGTTTATCTGTTTGCATAGTTGATGCTTATAATGAATAGTGATGTTTTATTGAAAGTGCAAAATTAGTGAAGAAAATTGGAATAAGAAAAAAAACGAAGGTTTATTTGCATAAAAAGAAAATCTTTGTACCTTTGCACTCTTATTTGAGTTGATCAAGTAGTCGCATCAGTGGCGGAACTGGTAGACGCGCTAGACTCAAAATCTAGTGAGGTAACACTCGTGCCGGTTCGATTCCGGCCTGATGTACAAAGGGATTTCAATTATTGGAATCCCTTTTTTTCTTACATTTAAAAGCAAATATTAATAATCACACCTTTCTTGGATAAATAACCTTTCCAAATAATAAAATAAGTTAATAAATCCTTTTCTTTATTGAACTAAGATTTTATTTGTTTTAACTCCTTTTGTAGTGTGGATTTTGGTTATGTAGTTTCCATTTGGAAGGTTAGAGATGTCTATTTTAGTATTTTTAGACTTTAATTCTTTTGTGCAAACTACTTGTCCAATAACATTTAAAATTTCAACCTTTGTTATTTCAATAGAGGAAGAAATATTTAATTCATTTTCTGTTGGGTTAGGATAAATATTTATCTCAACATCCGAATTAACATTGGATAGCTCACTTATACCTTGATAGGTTAATGTATCAAGAATTGGGAAAATACACAATGTAGTTATTAAAGGTATGTTTGGATTCCCAGGATTAACACTTGGTAATGAATCCCATTTATTATTTATCAAAGATTGAGGTCTTTCACTTGTAGGACATACGGGATTTTCAAAAAAAGCAAAAATATTTGTCTCAATACAACAAGTTCCAACATAAGAGATATATTTCGGACATGTAATAGTAGCATAGAATTTACTTGAGTTTACAAATATTGAACTATCAAATAATACTTCAAAAAACATATTTCCATAACTACTCCAAGGAGGAGTAGAATATTGATAAGGAAAAAGACATGGGAGTGTATCGTATCTTACTGATGCTAATATGTTCTGCAAACTTGAATCTCTTATTTGAAAATAGTATTGTGAATCAGGAGAAGAATTTGGTAAAGTCTGATAATAACCTAATATGGCAATTCCTTTAATAGAAATTATTGAGTCTGTAAAATAAGGTTGTGCATATGCACTGGTATACATATAAGATTCTGTAGAAATGGGGGCAGAGTAAGGTAGCATTGACATCATAGGAATTGAAAAGCAACCTTGCTGTATTGCCTCAGGAAACATCCAACTATCATAATATTGAGGAACTTGTCCTATTGCTGTTAGCGAAAATATAGTCGCTACTACTGATAAAATTATATTTTTCATAATATTAAGATTTTAATTGCAAATTGTATTTGTACTTTTATCGTCCATTATTACTTGTTCTATATTCCATGTGATATAATTATTATATATGTTATTAAGAGGAGGAATATTAGTAAAAAAACAATTATTCATTTCATCAAAATTTACCACATTTATAGGTTCTTGTATTAAGAAATTGCAATTCCCGCCCAATGCGTTCCTATTAGCATTCCAAATGTTTATATTATTATTGTTTGGATAAATACTAGTAGCTATAAAATTATAATAACTAAATGAAGATAAGCAATTAAAAGGATAATTTATTCCACCTATTTCAGAGTAAAGAACATCTGCCTGATAAGGTACAGAAATATTTGGAAACATATTTAATAAGTATATTGAATTAAGTAAATTGGATTGACTTGAAGGGACTGCATCTTCTAAAACAAGTAGATTGTAATTATATATATCTGTACCGTCAAACATTAGATCTCTTATTTTTGCTTGACCAATATTATAATTACCATAGGACTGTATTTGATACATTGCAAAAGCAGGGGCATTTGGTTGTCCAAAAATATCTATTTGATAAATATTTGTTTCTTCAAACCCATTAATATCTTGAACTATTCCTGCAACAGCAATCCATTTATAAATTAAGGAGTCTGCAACTAATGGATAAGATGCTGTTTTCTGGAAATTAGTATTAATATCATACCAATAATTTTCTGAATTAGAAATATTATACATATCAAATTTTCTAACAACAATTCTTTGTCCATTATTATATCTGCCTACGATAAAAATATTTTGGAATATACTAGGAGGAAAGCTATAATCTTCTTTTAATAATATGTCATCAAAATATTCAGTAATATAAGTGCTTTTATATAAAGTATAATTCCAATTATTTAATTCATTACAATGTACAAAAATATATTGCCCTATCTTATCTAAGCCTATCCCAACAATATGACTCAATTCCTGTTTTATATTATCTCTGTATACTTCTATTTTGTTGATAATGCTCGTAGTTTGAATAATATCCCAATTAAAATAGGCATTAGTAAATAAATCTTGTACTTTCGCTTTCGCAATAAATCCATCACTTAATCCTCCCGCAATAATACTTCCGCAGAAGTAAATAACATTATCCAATATTTCAAATTCTTTAACAATATATTGTCCTGGAATTGAAACTTGATTAACAATATTAGAATTTTCATCAACGAGATAGAAATCAAAATGGCTTTGGTCGAAAGATTGTGAAAGAATAATTGTTTTATCAGTCTTTAATACTTCAATTTGTTGCGTGTAGATGTTTCCAGTATTATCAATTTCCTTGACAACACTTTGTACACCGGGAGTTTGTCCTACTCCCTGAATGCTAATTCCACTAAACAATATTATGGCAAATACTTTAATAAGTAAAAGAACTCTCTTCATAATCTTATGATTTAGGTTAATAATTGTATGGTTTGATTGCTTGCAAATGTATAAAATATTTTTCCAAAATGCAAGTTTATTCACAATTATTTATTTGGTGCTCTACTAATTAAATGTATATCTGTCGTGCGGGATCACTTATCAACATTGTTACTTTGCAAAGCAAAGAAATACCGCACGACGAAATAATTATAATGATTTATTAGTTTATCATATTAAAAAGACAACCAACGTAAAGCCTAATTCCTTTGTGAAAAATATCTCCAGAGGGAGAAGTAACGTAATCTAATTTTGCACTTAGGTTTGCTTTTGACGAAATTTTATACTCATAAGAAATAAATGGAGAAGTAATAAAACTTCCTTTTTTGTCCCATTTCACATAATCAAAAGCATCAGAAGAATTATTATCTACAACAATCTCCATTTGCCTATTGCTCCCTCCTCCAATTGTTATGCCAACAATAAATAATGATTTCTTATATGGTAAAATAAACTCTCCCAAAACTCCACCCCAACCAATGGAATAAAAACTGCCATCCTTTTTGTAAGTGGCACTGCTTCCATATCCTTCACATCCAATTCTAAAATTATCACATACCTTAAATGCCATTTTACCCCCAATTCCTAAGGCGATATCGTCAATACTTTTCAAATAACCAGCATTCAAATACATTCCTCCAATAAGTTTTGCGTCATGATTGTTTTGTGAAAAGGAAGAATAGGCAATAAAAGAAAAACAAAGGATTAATAATTGTATTCTTATAAGTTTTTTAATCATAGTTGCAAAAAGGTGTTTCTTAAGCATTAAAAAATAAGGTTAAGTTGAAATTTAACCTTATTTTAGGATTAGAAATAAGAGAAAAACTCTATTTATTCTTAAGTAAATCTCTTATTTCGGTTAATAACATCTCTTCTTTTGAAGGTTCTGGAGCTGGTTTTGCTTCCTCTTTCTTTTCTTCTTTTTTCTTTGCAGCATTAAGTAATTTAATAACCATAAAAATTGAAAAAGCAATTATTAGAAAGTCAAAAGCAACTTGAATAAAGTTTCCATAGTTTAATGTAACTGCAGGCACATCCCCAACAGCTTCTTTCAAAACAAATTTAAGGTCAGTGAAATTCACCCCTCCAACTAATAGTCCAAGAGGAGGCATAATTATATCACTTACAATAGAGGTAATAATTTTACCAAATGCAGCACCAATAATGATACCCACAGCCATATCAATGGCATTTCCTTTAATAGCAAAGGTTTTAAATTCTTGTAAAAGTTTCATATTCCATTTCGTTTTTTGGTTTATAATTTGTCCCCAATTATTAAGTAAATCTACTCAATGAGAACTTTTCTTTATTAATCATAAGTCTTTCCTTAGGGCAAATAAATTATGATTATTAATTACAAAAATAGCAAAAAATGAATAAGTAGGAGCTTTTTAAAGAAAATAAACTAGGATTTCTTTCAAAAAGAAGAGATTTAGAAAAAAAGAAATAAGGAATAGGACTAAAAAAACAGGATATAAAACTTTTTAAACTTCGTTTTTATCCACAAATAATGGCATTGTATACTCGGAATCATGCCATGATTTCCTCCAATTCATGCCATGAATTAGTTTATTTCATGGTATGATTCCAACCAATTCATGGCATGATTCCTAGTAATTCATGCCATGAATTCAAGAATATCATGCAATGATTCCAACATCAACTCCCTATATAATTATTTCTAAACGAGTTATAGCGACATTAAAACAAAGAAAAATTAGGTATAAATCAAGGTTTTTTTTGACAAAAAAAGAGCGAGATATTTTTTAACCTCGCTCTTTTTATAATGTAGTATTTGTTCTAAAAAAGAATACTATTGTTTAATAAATTTTCTTTGAACAACTTTATTGTCTGCACTTATACGAACAAAGTATGTGTTAGGATTAAGTGAAGAAACATCAATATCTTTAGTATTAGTGTTTATTTCCTTAACCTTTTTTCCAAGAATATCATAAATAGCTATGCTTTCTATTTTATCAACTCCTTCAATTTTAATTGA
>DHDW01000042.1:0-3283 GCA_002399565.1 Bacteroidales bacterium UBA4866
AAAGAAAAAATCTTTATTGAAAAAACCCTTGAAGGCAAACGCAAACAAAACCAAGCTTTCTTTTGGTATAAGAAGTAATAAATTATCTTCTACTTCTTGAAGATGATTTCCTTTTATTTTTACCTTTCTTCATTCCCTTACTCTTACCTCCTCTGCCACTCTTTGAATTAGATTTTTTATAATTATAATCTTCATGCATTCCTAAGAAATTATACCTTAAACCAAATTCAAAGAAGAAAGGGCTGAAACTAATTGAACTTGGATTATCAGCAAGAATTCCTGCATAATTTTCATTTACTCTAACATTAGCTTTGGTTGGCATTAAAGCATAACCAAACTTAAAGAATGCTCTTGTTTTTGTAATTTCACCAGTAAAAATTACAAAATTTCCAAATCTAAATACTTTTTCTGTTAATGTAGAAAACTCTGCTATTGCATAAATATTACTACTTTGCGTTGTAAGAATATCATAATCAACAAAACCTTGAATATTACCTAATGTGTTAAATGGATGGTGATACATTAATCCTAAACCAAAATGTTGATGATCAAAAAACTGAACTGTTAATATAACTGGAACATCAATATTATTAGATTTCCAATCGCTAAATGAACCATTATATAATACTTCACCTTGAATGCCAAATAAATCAGAAAAAGAATATCCAACAAATGCACCTACGGAAGCTTGTGGAGATACTCTAAACATTCCTTCTTCCCATTTTGGCACCTGAGAATTTAAAAATCCTCCCGCAATTGAAGGTCCAACATACATTTTACCTGCTCCATAATATGGTTGAGCAAAAGTGCTAACACCAAAACAAAGAGCAATAACAAATAGGATAATTTTTTTCATATAAGATATTTCATTAGTAATTTTAAAAGAATTTAAGGGGCAAAAGTAACAAAAAAAACTTTCCAACAAGACCATTGATAGAAAAAAATTAATTTTTGACATTTATTTCCTAATAATTTTAGGTTATATTTAATATATTTGTATATTTGTTGAACATAAACACACCTCAAATGTAATTACTCAATAAAATATATTCATTTTTTAAATTGAGAATTAGACATTTATTAGGAATATTAGTCCAGTAACTATTATAAGCGGATTCCGAAAAGCTTTAAGAGTAGGAACAAAATAAAAAAAGTTAACTATGAAATTTATTACAAGGTTATTAAATTCATTTTTCTTAATGCTAATCATTGGCATGTTTGCTTCATGTGATAAAGAAGAAGCAACAAATATCCCCACAACAATAAACCCTTTCAGTAATGGAACAAATGAGAGGAATATGATTGTTGTAATCAGCGACATACATCTTGGAGCAAATCTTGATTATGCTGAATGTAAGAACAACCTTAAATCACTTGAAAAGATGCTTTATAAAGTGAAAGCCTCTTCAAATGTTAAAGAACTCGTTATTGCAGGAGATTTACTTGACCAATGGTATGTTCCTGCCACAGTAAACACCTATGAAGGAAGCAATCAAGCTGACTTTGCTCAACGAATAGCCTTAGCTAATAAGGGGGTAGTTGATGCAATTAATGCAATAATTCAAGAAGGGAATATATTAGTTACTTATGTTCCAGGAAACCACGACTTAACCATGACAACAGAAAATGTTGAACTTATTTTCCCTGGAATAAATCAAGCAAGAGATAATGAATCAGGATTAGGAACATACACTCCTGCTGATATGCCTGTACTTGCAATTGAACATGGACACCGCTATAATTTCTTCTGTGCACCTGACCCAATTTCAAATCAAGATATAGCACCAGGGAGCATACTACCTCCTGGATATTTCTTCACAAGAATAGCAGCACTACATCATGTACAACACTGCACCATACCATCAGACACATTACCAGCAGCAACACAAAACACCTCTGGAAATGAAAGTCAAAACTTACTTTATGCATATTGGTCATTATGGCAATGGGCAATTAAAGCACTTCCTGTTGAAAACAGATTTAATGAAAACATGATTGTTACAAATATTGATGGATACACAGGCAACTATTCCATCAACGATCTAATACCATTTCAAGCAACACCAGGAGGATTTATAGACGTAAATCTTTACAAAGGTATTCAAGACACATGGAACCAAAGACAAGCACTTAACCATGTTCAAGTAAACATCCCTACCCTTCAAGCAATTCAAAATTCAGCTAAGCCAAGCGAATCAGATGACCAAGCAAAGAATCAATATTTTTTAAATCCTAACTCAAATAAAAGAATTGTAATCTTTGGACATACACACGATGCTAAAATCATTGCATCAGAAAACCATAACGGAGAAAAAACAATTTACGCAAACTCAGGAACATGGATTGACCATAATAATGTAGCATCAACAACTACGAACTTTATTGTAATCACTCCACAAAACTCCAACACATCTTCAAAAACATACATTAAACTATACAATTTCCAAAATGAAGTTGTAACAAAAATGTCGGAAGACTCAATGAGATATTAAAATACCCAATATAATTTAATAAATGAAAAGCAACCTTTTTGGGTTGCTTTTTTGTTATTATAAGTTTTGAATTGGTGAAACTGTATGCCACCACTTTACTAACTCCTTATTTTAATTTACTAACTCTTCGTTTTAATTTACTGAAACGAAGTTTTATTTTATTAGAATAAGGTTTTATTTTGGAAAGATGTAGGTCTATTATACTAAAAGATGGACATCTTTTGGTATAATAGACGTGCATCTTTTTATTTTTAAGAATTTCTGTAATTAGCTTGTTAGTAAAAAACTCTTACATATATAAATAGAGTTTAGTTTTTCAAAGATACAAAATTTATTTCAATTACAGATATAATTCTTATTATTTTTTTATTTTAGAATAGGTCATTAACTTATTTCTTTAATAGACCATTATAAACCTTATCGTTTTTTATTATTGAAATTGCTTTTTGTAGGCCTTCGTCTGTATCTTTTATTGATTGGTAGTAATAGTTGATTCCATAAAGGTTTCTCGCTATCATTGCTTTTAGAGTTGCTTCAATGTAGATATCTGATTTTTTCATCATTTCTTCCATTTTCTTATCTTCATTTTCTGCTTTTTCAACAATTGTTTTTAATAACTCTGGATTATTTAAAAGTTCTTTTGCATAGGTTTGATATGATGTGTAGTTGGGTTTGGTGGTGTCTTTTACTTGTTCTAAAAGATACATTCCAACCATTTGATTTACCCATTCTTTCTTTATGTCATTATGCTCCACTCCTTCTTTTTGTGCATAGGCAGTAAATTCTTTCAT
>DHDW01000042.1:3473-10517 GCA_002399565.1 Bacteroidales bacterium UBA4866
GAATGTGGTTCTGTTGTCATCTACCCATTGCATTGTGAAGTTATTGAATATTCCTTTGGAGCGTAGGTTGATTAGGTAGTCTGATGCTCTTGATGTATCAATTGGAACGAATACGTCTGGCATTATTCCTCCTCCACCATATACTATTCTTCCGTTGGAGGTTGTGTATTTGAGTGAATCAGGGAACTTTATGGAATCAGGGGTTATTAGTTCTTTGTGTTGATAGCGTTTCATATAGTCGTTATAGTATGAGTCTAATCCATCATCCCATGGTTTTTGAATACAACGACCACTTGGGGTGTAGTAGCGTGAGGTAGTTAGACGTATTTGTGAGCCATCAGGCAAATTGAATGGTCTTTGAACTAATCCTTTTCCAAAACTTCTACGACCAACTATAACACCTCTATCCCAATCTTGAATTGCACCACTTACAATTTCACTTGCTGAGGCTGAGGTTTCATCTATTAATATTACTAATTTTCCTTTTTCAAATTCCCCTTTTGATTGGCTTTTGAAATCATATCTTGGTGAAGATACTCCTTCTGTATATACTATTAGTTTTTCATCATCCAAGAACTCATCACTTAATTTGAAAGCAACATCAAGATATCCTCCTCCATTTCCTCTAAGGTCAAAGATTAGTTCTTTCATTCCTTGCTTTTTCAAGTCTTTAATTGCTTCCAATACTTCGCTTTGCGAATTTTGAGCAAATCTGTCTAAACGAATATATCCAAGTGTTTTGTCTAACATAAACCATGTGTCAACACTTGTAATTGGTATTTTATCTCTAATAATATCAAATACTATTGGTTCTTTTCGTCCTTTTCTCTCAATGGTTATTTTAACCTTTGTTCCTTTAACTCCTCTAAGGTTTTTAAATACCCAATCGGTTTTAATTGTGTCGCCAGTTGCAATTTTATCATCAACCTTAACAATTTTATCTCCCGGCATCACACCTACCTTTTCAGAAGGACCACCTCTAATTACATCCACAACATAAATTGTGTCTTTCATTATTTGGAATGAAATACCAACTCCATCGAAGTTTCCAACCAAAGGTTCATTCATTTTGTCCACATCTTCTTTTGAAATATAAACAGAATGTGGATCCAATTCTTTTAGCATATTTACTATACCTTTTTCCACAATTTTTTTCATATCGGGTTTTTCTGCATAGTAATATCTAATCATATTTAAAGTAAATGACATTTTATTGTCAGTTGCTAAAAGCTCGTTTCTATCAATGCTTTGTGCATTTACAAAGCTCGAAATTATAAAAAATAAAGAAAAAATTGTTTGTTTCATACAATATTATTATTTTTGCACACGTTTTGTAGTTTGAATTGCAAAATTAGTAATTTAATTAATAAATCAATGAGTATATACGCAATTATCATCATCATTACAACTATTATTACCTTCATCGGGCTTTGGAAAGTTTTTATTAAAGCAGGAGTTAAAGGTTGGTATAGCATTATTCCTATTCTTAACGCTTGGTATGCTGTAAAAATTATCAATAAAAAGTTTTGGTGGTTTATTTATTGTTTAATTCCTTTTATAAATATTTTTGTTGCGATGCTAATCATTATAGAAATAATGAAGTGCTTCCGCAAAAATGGACTCTTAATTCAGATTGCAGGAGTTTTGTTTCCTTTTGTTATCTTGCCTTGGCTTGGATTTTCAAAGAAAGAAACCTATACACATCCTTCTGAATTACCAAAAATTAAAAATTCATCAGTTAGAGAATGGGCAGATGCTATATTATTTGCAATAATTGCAGCATCAATTATTAGAATGTTTGGCTTTGAAGCCTACACCATTCCTACATCCTCAATGGAAAAATCTCTACTTGTTGGAGATTATCTATTTGTAAGTAAGGTTGCTTATGGACCGAGAGTTCCTAATACACCTATTGCATTTCCTTTGGTTCACCACACAATTCCTCTTTTAAACATCAAGTCATACGTTGAATGGTTAAATTTGGATTATCATCGTTTCCCTGGACTTGGCAAAATTAAGAGGAATGATGCTGTTGTGTTTAATTTCCCAGATGGAGATACTCTTTCAACTGCCTATCAAAGTGCAGATAGTTATTATAGCTTAGTTAGAAAATATGGCATGGATAGAGTTTGGAATTCTCCACAAGAATTTGGACAAATTATAACTCGACCTGTTGATAAAAGAGAAAATTTCATCAAACGTTGTATTGGACTTCCAGGTGAAACAGTTTCAATAGAAAATAGAATTGTTCACATTAATGGGAAACCTATTGAAAGTCCAAAAGATTATCAAATAACATATAAAATAGAAACAGAAAATGGAGCTTCTTTAAATGAAAAAGAATTGCTAAATATTGGAGTTTCTAAGGAAGATATGGATATGATGTATCTCTCCTACTATATTAATTTGACAAAACCACAAATTGAAAATCTTTCAATTACCCCTTATGTGTTAGATGTACAACCATTAGAAAGCGAAGGAAAATCCTATTCAGCTTTCAATAAACTGCCTTGTAAGATTATTTTCCACCCTGAATTAGTGGACAAGGCACAAGCGTTAAAAATGGTTGGAGTTGACAGCAATGAAATAAGTAGTGCAATTAATTACCCTACACTACCTCTTTCAGATGAATTGATTCAAAAAATCAAGAAATTCCCTTATGTAAAATCCATAACACCTGTCATAAGTATTAAAGGATATAAAGAAAAAAATCTATTCCCTTATGACGAAAGTCTGGATTGGAATGTTGACAACTATGGTCCAGTTTTAATTCCTAAGAAAGGAATGACAATTGAACTTACTCCTCAAAATGTTTCCTTATATAAAAGAGCAATTACTGCTTTTGAAAATAATAAATGGGAACAAAGAGGAGATAAAATATACATTAATAACAAAGAAACCAAAACATATACATTTAAAATGGATTACTATTGGATGATGGGAGATAATAGACATAACTCAGCAGACAGTAGGTTTTGGGGATTTGTTCCAGAAGACCATATTGTAGGCAAAGCCTCATTTGTATGGCTAAGTCTAAATAAAGATAAGAAATGGTTTAATAAGATTAGGTGGAGTAAATTATTTAGACTGATTGATTAAAAAAATTAGATAAACAAACAAACAAACATTGAAAAAAAAATGACAAAAATGAGAAAATTAACAATCCTATTGGCAGAAGGTGATTTGAACCTTGGACCAATAGTAAAAACCTTTCTTGAAAAGAATGAGTTTAATGTAAGATTAGTAACCGATGGACAAGCTGCTATTAAGGCATATTCTTCTGAGGAAGTTGATTTTGTGATTTTGGAAACATCATTAGACTTAACTAATGGTTTTGAAGTTGCAGACAAAATTAGAGATTTGGATCCAACAATTCCTATTATGTTTATATCAGACAAACACAAAGAAACAGAAGATATAATTAAAGGTTTTGAAATGGGAGCTGACGATTATGTGTGCAAACCATTCTCAATGGACGAAGTTCTTTGCAGAATTAATGCTATATCTCGTAGAGCTATTGGCACTCGTCCAGAAGATAATATTTTTGAAATTGGAGAATACTATACTTTTGATTTCAACCGTCATTTACTTTCCTTTAAAGGAAATGATAAAAATCAACCAGAAGATATTCGTTTAACTGGTAAAGAAAGTGAACTTTTAAATATTTTCTGTTTAAGTATGAATCAAACTGTTGACAGAACTGTTATTCTTCAAAAGGTTTGGAAAAACAATTCATACTTTAACGCAAGAAGTATGGATGTTTATATCACTAAAATTAGAAAATATCTTGTACACGATCCAGAAGTTAGATTAGCAAATCAACATGGTGTAGGTTTTAAACTTACAGTGCATAAGAATAAATAATTTGATTTAAGAAATTATCTTTTAAAAAGAAAAAGGGAGCTAACGCTCCCTTTTTTGTTCTGTATAATTTTATAGTAAAACTCTACTTTAATATGTTAGAGTGTTCTATTTTAACAATAATGAATTATAGTTTTGAAGTGATTCTAAGCAATTTGTTTTAACACTAATGAAATCAGTAATTCCTTGATTTTTGAAGTTTTCAATTTGCTCTACTGGGTTTCCTGCAACAACAATATGATTTACCTTTCCCTTCAACACAGGAGTTACTCCTGCAACCAAATCAACATACTCTTCATCAGAAGAACATAAAACAACTATTTCAGCTTTTGAATCCATAGCAGCCTTAGCTCCTTCTTCTGCTGTGTCAAATCCAGCGTTATCAATAATTTCATAACCTGAAACAGCAAAGAAATTAGATGCAAAACCAGCTCTTGCCTTACGCATTGCTAAATTACCATAAGTTAATAGGAATACTTTTGGTTTATGGCTTGATTTCTCTACATCCAATCTTAAATTTTCAAAAGGTTCTGACAAACGATTACAATTCAAAGTTTTTATCTCATTTGCAGGATTTTCGTAACCATGACAAAGAACTTCCAATTTAGAAGACATTTCTTCATTTTGGTTTGGATATTGATTTGTTCCCAAAATTGTTGTCTTACGCATTGCAACTTCTTTTGATCTCTTTTGAGCAGTTTTATTAACCTCTTCTTGAATGTAACCTTCCTTAATAGCTTTTAGGAAACCACCCTTTTCTTCAATTTGTTTGAAAATATCCCAAGCAGCAGCAGCAATTGAAGAAGTTATATTTTCAATATAGTAGCTACCAGCAGAAGGATCAACAACCTTATCTAAATAAGTTTCTTCTTTTAAAAGAATTTGTTGATTAGAAGCAATTCTACGAGAGAAGTCATCACTTTCCTTAAATGCACAATCGAAAGGATAAACCGAAATAGAATCAGCACCAGCAATTGCAGCAGACATAGATTCTGTGGTTGTTCTTAGCATATTTACATAAGGGTCATAAATTGTCTTATTGTAGAAAGAACTTTCAGTGGCAATAAATAAATCATAAGCAGAATCACATTTTGGATTATACTCTTGCATAATTTTTTTCCACAAAATTCTTGCAGCTCTAATTTTAGCAATTTCCATAAAGTAGTTGCTTCCTGTTGCAAAAGAGAAAACTGTTCTATATCCAACTGAATGAGCAGGAATACCTTTTTCTGTTAAATTAGCAAGATATTCATTAGCTGCTGAAAGAGTATAAGCCAATTCTTGAACAATTGAAGCACCTGCATTATTGAAAACATGTCCATTCACAGTTACTACATCAAAATTTGGAATATTTTCTTTAACAATAGTCATTAAAGACACTAATCTTTCAAACATTTCTTCTTCTTGGCAACCAAATTCTCCTTTGTAAAGAGCATAAACAAGAGGGTCATAATTCAAAGAGCCATAAACCTTTTGAAGATCATAATTTGATGTCTTTAAATAGTCAATAAATAATAGAAGAAAATCACGATAGCAATCATTTGTTTTAAAGTTAAGCTTTATTTCAGTTGGATTGATACCATTCAAAAGAGCTTTCATATCTTCCATAGTTTTAACCTTTGAAACATCAAAACTAAGAGAATTAACACCTCTTTTCAAACCTTCAAGAGCAATTTGATTAGCTAAATTAATATCTGACTCAAAAATATCTTGACGAATATCCCAATTATTATCTTTCTTAGTTGTAGGTTCAATATTTAAATCCTTAATATCTTCTGCCCTATAATATGGTCTAACATCAATACCTTCAATAGTTTTCCATATCAATTTCTTTTCATAATCGCCACCTTGAAGGTCAGCCATTATTACCTCTTCCCATTGCTCTGTTGAAACAGGAGGAAACTCAGAAAAAAGTTTATCGCTTTTCATATTTATTTATATTTTTAATTTTCTGTTTTTCAAACAATCAGACATTCTATTTTTAGCCATTCTGATTTTCTTTTATTAGTTTGCAAAATTAAAAAGAAATCAAGATATAACCTAATCTTTATTTTAGAAAATAATAAAAACGTGAATTTAATACTAATAAAACAAGTAGAGACGTGATTAATCACGTCTCTACAATTCTATTGTTTGGTAATTTGTTATTTATTATTGTACAATCAATTTCTTAGTCTGATTTATACTTTCGTTAACAATTCTAATAGAATAAATCCCCTTAGCATAACCAGATAAATCAATATCCAACACCTTATTTCCTTGATTTATCCTATGCTTTTGAATAACCCTACCAATCATATCGTAAACCATAACCTCAGCATCAGAGTTTAATCCCTCAACCTCTAATTTAGCCTTTCCTTCTGTTGGGTTTGGATAGAGTTTTGTTGAGATGATATTTAATGAGTAATCATTTATGCCCAAAAGATTATTTGTTGCATAGTTTGAACGGATGCTATTGCTTTCTCCTGCTTTTGATTGATTTGTATTCATTAATACTTCTATTTGATAATAAACATAACCACTTGGTACATTCATATCGGTGTAGGATGTATTACTTGCTGATATAGTTGCTAAGTATTCTAATGAATCAAGTGAGTTTATTCCTCTATAAATATTATAAGATGAATAATTTACTCCAACATAAGGTGTCCAAATTAAGTTCCAATTATTGCCCATACCTTGACTGATTGTCAAGTGCATTGTTTTATGTAAAGAACTTAATTCTGATTCATTTGAACAAGTATTGATAGATGAAATCTTATAAAGATATGCTTTAACCATTGAGTTTGAATTTGTATCTACATATATGCTTGCTGCTTCATATGGTACTGTTGCAAGTAAATCAAATTCTCCCATTACAGCTCCTTCTCTATAAATATTATAGTGGTCTACAATCTCGTTCTTATTCCAAATAATAACATTATTATTATTGTCATCAACTGTTACCATTTCTATTTCAGTTGATGAAAGTGGTATTACGTCTAAACTTAAATTCACAATACTATCACATCCTAATGATGTTTGAAGGTTTTGTGTATAGAAGCCTGTACTTGATTCATTAAAGCCATATTGAGTATAGGTTTCTCCTTGGCAGATTGTTGCAAAGATGGTATCATTATAACTTGGATTAGCGAACAAACTTAGGTTTATTAAGCTATCGCAACCTGTTGTTGTTTGAAGGTT
>DHDW01000042.1:10850-11743 GCA_002399565.1 Bacteroidales bacterium UBA4866
TCTCCATTACAGATTGTTGCAAATATAGTATCATTATAACTTAGATTAACTACCAGACTTAGGTTTACTGTACTATCACAACCTTTTGTTGTTTGAAGGTTTTGTGTATAGAGGCCTGTACTTGATTCATTAAAGCCATATTGAGTATAGGTTTCTCCTTCACAGATTTCTGCTGCAAGGTTAGTTATTGATGGTTGATTTACTATTAAGGTTAGATTAATAGTACTATCACAACCTATTATTGATTGTAGGTTTTGTGTGTAAGTGCCTGCGTTATTTTCATTAAAGCCATATTGAGTATAGGTTTCTCCTTCACAAATTTCTGCTGTGAGGTTAGTTATTGTTGACTGCTTAACTGTTAATGCTAAATATACTATACTATCACAGCCTTTTACTGTTTGATAGCGCTGTGTATAGAAGCCTGTGGTATTTTCATTAAAGCCATATTGTGAATATGTTTCTCCTTGACAGATTTCTGCAAATATTGTATCGTGATATGAAGGATGTACAAGCAAATATAGGTTAACTATACTATCACAACCTCCTCTTGTCTGTAAGTATTGAGTATGAAAACCTGTCACACTTGCATTAAATCCATTATATGTATATGTTTCCCCTTCGCATATTTGAGCAAAGATATAACCATTATAACTTGGTTTAACAATAAGATTTAGATTAACTATACTATCACAGCCTTTTATTGTTTGTAGGTTTTGTGTATAAATACTTGTGGTACTTTCATTAAATCCATATTGACTATATGTTTCACCATAACATATCTCTGCATCAATTGTATAATTATAAGCTGGATTAACTATAAGTGAAAGATTCACTATACTATCACATCCTTTTGTTGTTTGTAAGTTCAAAGTATGCAATCCAGCTGTTGAAAC
>DHDW01000042.1:11893-12114 GCA_002399565.1 Bacteroidales bacterium UBA4866
GCTATTAGGTTAGTTTCTGCTGGCTGATTAACTGTAAGTGTTAGGTTAACAATACTATCACATCCTTTTATCGTTTGTAAGTTTTGAGTATGTAATCCTGCTGTTGAAACATTAAAGCCATTTGCAATATAAGTTTCTCCTTGACAGATTTCAGCTGTTAGATTAGTTTCTGCTGGCTGATTAACTGTTAGTGTTAGATTTACTATACTATCACATCCTTT
>DHDW01000042.1:12348-20722 GCA_002399565.1 Bacteroidales bacterium UBA4866
GCTATTAGGTTAGTTTCTGCTGGTTGATTAACTGTAAGAGTTAGATTTACTATACTATCACATCCTTTTATAGTTTGTAGGTTTTGAGTATGTAATCCAGCTGTACTAACATCAAACCCATTTAGAAAATATGTTTCTCCTTGACATATCTCAGAATTGAGCGTAACATTATAAATTGGATGAACAATCAAACTAAGATTTACAATACTATCACAACCCTTATAAGTCTGCAAATTTTGAGTATAAAAGCCTGTTGCACTCTTATTAAATCCAAATTGATTATAAACCTCTTCTTGGCAAATCTCAGCAAGTATAGTATCGTTATAAATTGGATTAACTAATAAACTAAGATTAACTATACTATCACATCCCTTTATAGTCTGTAAGTTTTGAGTATAGAATCCAGATGCATTTTCATTAAAACCAAATTGATTATATGTTTCTCCTTGACATATTTCTGCTACAATAGTATCATTATGGATTGGGTTTACAACTAATTGTAAGTTCACTATACTATCACAACCCTTTATCGTTTGTAAGTTTTGTGTATGCAATCCTGCTGTTGAAACATTGAATCCATTTAAAACATAAGTGTCTCCTTGACATATTTCTGCAAAGATATAACCATTAAAAATAGGATTAACTGTTAATGTCAATATAATGCTATCACATCCATTAATAAATGCATGAATTCCAGGAGTATTAATGTTTGCTCCATAGTCAGTATAAGATTGATTACTACATATAGTATCAGTAACATATTGAGTTGATCCTATTCTTATATAATTTGTAAACTCATTCCAAGGAGATGCAGATTGATAGCTTGTAATAGACGTACAAGGGACATAAACAGGAATAGACATATTAAGTCCAATGAACGTCAAATAATCTATTGAAGGAGGAGTAATCGCAAGGCAAGTAATTGAGGTTAATCCATCACACGCCCCAAAAGCCCAATCACCAATTGAAGTAACAGAGTTTGGAATTGTAATTGATGTTAAACTCATACAATGTTCAAAAGCACTTACACCTATTGAAGTAACTGAGTTTGGAATTGTGATTGAGGTCAATTGATGACAATGCGCAAAAGCATTATTTCCAATTGAAGTAACTGAGTTTGGAATTGTAATTGATGTTAAATCATCCCTCCACCCGAAAGCATCATTCCCAATTGAAGTAACCTTATAATAATTACTATCATAAAGAACTGAATCTGGGATTGACAAAGAGTTGTTATAATAATAATAATTATTATTATAACCTACTTCCACTGTTCGAGGAGAAGTTGTAGATGTGATGTTGTAGTAAATTTCTTGTCCTTCATTTAGAACATTGAAACTTTGAGCTTGAGTATTTAGACTGATTGCTAAAAATATAGCTGATAAAAGTAAAAATAAATGTTTCATAGTATTATAGTTTTAATTAACAAATATTAGTCAAATATATTTAAAAATAAATATATTCGGTTCGCAAATATACAACCTTGTAAAATATAAAGCAAATTTTTAACATTGAAAATAAAATATAATACTCTTTCTTGACACACGCTTGCTTATAAATTAGTATTAATTAATTAATAATTAACCAACAATATCAATGTAGTTTTTAACAGATAAATTAACCTAATAAAAATAGGTTGAGATATGATTTATCTGATCTGTGAATAATTTTTTAACATAAATTAAGCCCTTATTTGGGTAAATTAAAACGAAGAAAGAAAAAATTATTACTTGACTTTAATAAATTATTAATTGATTTGAAGTAAAATGAAATAAGGGGTTAAAAAAAACATCAATCATAATTGAAAATATGTCCTTTATATTTTTAATTATATCCCTTGTTTTTTTCTTTATGATTGATGTTTCTTTGAAAATGAAAAATTAAAAGAGAAAATTAAAACGAAGAGTTAGAAAATTAGAATAAGGAGTTAAAAAATTAGAATAAGGAGTTAGCAAATTAGAATAAGGAGTTAGTAAATTAGAATAAGGAGTTAAGAATTTTGTTTTGAAAGGGATTTTAAAAATAAGTCTTTTTAGTAAGAAAAAACTATGATTTCAAATTATTGTCTTAATTTTGCGTTTCTAATTCACAAAACTTACTATGGATAATAATTCTTGGGTAAAGAAAACTACCCTTTTCCTTGCCAGTCAAACAATATCACAGTTTGGTTCTACTTTGGTACAGTTTGCCATTATGTGGTATATCACCTTAGAAACCAAATCGGGAGTTATGATGACTATATCCATAATTTGTGGTTTTTTGCCAACCTTTTTTCTCTCTCCATTTAGTGGGGTGTGGGCTGATAGGTATAATAGGAAGTTAATTATTGTTCTTTCTGATTCTTTTATTGCTTTTTCCACTCTTGTTTTAGCCATTTTATTTCTTTTGGGATATGATTTTATTTGGCTTTTATTTGTTGTTTCAGCCATTAGATCATTGGGCTCAGGCATGCAAACTCCTGCCATTGGTGCAATTTTACCTCAGTTTGTTCCTCAGGATAAGCTAACAAAGGTTAATGGTATAAACAGCTCTATTCATTCAGTTGTAATGCTTATTTCTCCTATGTTTTCTGCTTTTTTATTAAGCGTTGCAAGCATTGAAGCAATATTTTTCATTGATGTTTTTACTGCTCTTATTGCAGTTTTTACTTTGCTCTTTTTCCTTAAAATTCCTCCACATAAAAAAGCTATGGAAAGAAATGCTACAACCTATTTAGGAGATTTGAAAGCTGGTCTTAAATATATTAAAACACATAAGTATATTAAGCATTTCTTCCTTTTCTGTTTGTTTTTCTTTTTCTTAATTGCTCCTGTTTCTTTTTTGACGCCTTTGCAGGTTACTCGTAATTATGGAGGAGATGTTTGGCGATTGACAGCAATTGAGGTTGCTTTTTCGGTTGGAATGATGTTGGGAGGTGTTATTGTTAGCTATTTTAAGGTCTTTAAGAATAAAATTCACACTATGGCTTTTGCTTGTTTTATAACAGCCATAACAACTTTTGCTTTGGGATTTAATATACTCTTTTGGATCTATTTGGCTATTATCTTAACAATGGGAATTGCCGTTCCTCTCTTTCATACCAATTCAAATGTACTTATTCAGGAAAAAGTGGAACAAGAATATATGGGTCGTGTATTTGGAATACTTACAATGATTACAAGTTCAATGGTACCATTGGGAATGTTGGTTTTTGGACCACTTGCCGATATTGTTTCAATAGAAATTATTCTTTTGGGTACAGGAGCAGTTCTAATTTTGCTTAGCATTCTACTCTCAAAAAATAAAGAACTCCTTTCTCACGGAAAATAAAATTCTAAGGAATAAAAAAAGTGTAACAAACCTTTTGGCCTATTACACTTTCATTTATATGTAAATTATTAAATAATTACTTCTTAACTGGTGCTGCTGGTGCTGGTTTTCCTTCCAATTCTCTAATTAGTTTTCCATCAGCTTGTGCTCCTACTTTATCACCAAGTTTAGTTTTAGCAGTTGCTCTACGTTTTAAAGCATTTATATGTTTAGGGTCTTTTTGAATAACTTTATCAAAGTCAGCAATTGCTCCTTTATAATCAGCTGCATTATATTTTGCTGCACCTCTACGATAAATATTATCAAAGTTATCAGGTTGCAATTCAACCAATTTATCCCATGCAGCAACTTCTGCCTTATAATCTTTCAATGTGCTATTAAGAGCAGTTAGAGCAGTGTAAACGGTAACATCTCCTTTACCCAATTCAATTACTTTATTATAGTCAATAATTGCTGCCTTATAGCTTTCAGGAGTTTTAATAACATAATTTGCATAAGCACGATTATTGTAGTAGTCTGCATTATTTGCATTAAGAGCAATAAGTTTATTGTAATCTTCAATAGCACCTTGCCAATTGTTTAAGTTTGCATAAGCACTTGCTCTATTTTCTAATAGCTTAACATTATTTGGTTCTTTTGCCAAAACAACTCCCAATTCTTTTGCATAACCATTCAAATCATTAATATTCAAATAAGCATTCGCTTTTGCCAACATTGTTGGAATATCATTAGGATTTTTTTCTAAATATACATTATAATCTGCAATTGCTTTTGCAGCATCTTTCTTTTCTGAAAAAGAATGCCCTCTAAGCAAATAAGCACCTGCCTCTGATTGATCTTTATCAATAAAGATAGAAAGGTTCATAATTGCATTGTCATAATCTTTTAAATTATAGTATGCAATTCCAGCATAATAATAAACATGATTCCAAGAAGGAATTTCTTGTTTGCAAAGACCTGCTTTTGAAACCATACCCTGCCAATCCTTAGCATCATTAAGTTGTTGATAAGTGTCAATCCATTTATTAATCTTTTCAGCCTCTTCTGGCGTTTGTGCATTTGCTGCAAAGCAAACAATTGATAGCATTAAAGCTAAAACTAATCTTTTCATATTCATATTTTTATTTTATAATTTATTTCCTGCAAAAGGGATTAAATCAGTATAACACTGATTCTCTGTTTTTCTAATTTTGTTTATAACGTATTAATATTAATTTTGTTGCTTTCCAATCATTGTAATTGAAATTTAAGATAGGTTATTGGCTTACCTTGACTAAGATAAATATTTTCGTAAAATGTTCTAATTGAAATAACATCTTCTATAATATTTGACTCATAAAGATTATTGGTTGAAACCAAAACCTTCCTGTTTTGAGGAATCAAAACCTCATTTAGAGTGTAGTCATAAAGCTCTTGGGAGTCTGTTTTCAAATGAATAATGGCATCATCCTTTAAAACCTTAGCATAGGTGTCCAAAAAGCGAGGTGAGGTAAGTCTTTTGTTAGGTTTCTTCAATTGTGGGTCAGGAAATGTTATCCAAATCTCACTCACTTCCTTCTCTCCAAAATAGAAGTTCACAAGCTGAACATGAGAGCGAACAAAAGCAACATTATTAATTTTCTCATTAACAGAAGTTTTGCATCCCCTCCACATTCTTGCACCCTTTATATCAATTCCAATAAAATTCTTATCAGGATATTGTTTAGCTAAGCCAACAGTATATTCACCCTTTCCACAGCCAAGCTCCAAAACCAAAGGGTTGTCGTTTTTAAAAAATTCTTCTCTCCATTTACCCTTTAAATAAAAACCATCCTTAACGTCTTCATATTTCATTTGAAACATATTAGCGAATGTTTCATTCTCGGCAAATCTTCTTAATTTATCCTTTCCCATTTGTCTATGTTTAGTCGTTTATTCGTTGAGTTGTTTAGTTGTTTTCTTTTTTCTTTTTTCTTTGTCAGAATCAGGATTTATGGGATTTTGGGATTAGTAGGATTTTTACCAATCATGTAAATCTTGTAATCCTGAATCATCGGCTTGCCGCTTGCCTTAGCAAGAATCCTGATTCAGACAAGCAACTTATCATTTTTCACTATCTAAGTCCTTTAACTTTTGATTCTATTGCAACAAAGTCTTTTAAATAGTATGGTTCAAAATATGCTATATCTTCAAAATCTTTATTCTCTAACTTATTCAATGCCATTTCAGACATTAACTCAGCATTCAATAAAATATCTTCTTCAAATCTGCAATTTAATTTATTAGAGAAAAACGGCATTGACTTCTTAGCACCATTACCAACAAAAACAAAATCCTTCTCTTTGTTTAAATAATCATCATAAATACCTTCTTCAATAATATCAGCACTCAACGGCTTTATAACATTCCCCTTTGAATCGTAAATCTCACAATAAACCTCCATCCTTCTTGCATCAATCATAGCAACCACTCCACTTTCAGGAAATTTTCTTTTTGCTCCTTTTTCTAAAATTCTAAGAGTTTCAATACTGATTAGTGGAATATCTAACCCATAAGCAAATCCTTTGGCTGTTGAAACTCCAATTCTAAGTCCAGTATAGGAACCTGGTCCTTTGCTAACTGCAACGGCAGAAAGTTCAGAATAAGAAACTCCTGCTTGTTCAATAACCTCTTGAATTAACAAAGAAAGCTTTTGAGAATGAGAATTAGGTTCAGATACCATTCTACTTGCCACAATATCATTTTCCTTAGTCAAAGCCACAGAACAAATTTCAGTTGAAGTTTCTAAAAGTAAAATCATTTTATTATAGTGAAAATTGAAAACTAAAAGTAATTATATAGCAAAAACCATATTCAGAGCAAAAGTACAAAAAAACTATTAATCTCATAGTACTTTCACTTAAAAATTGTATCTTTGCACCTCAAATAATGCGTCTGTGGTGGAATTGGTAGACACGCCACTTTGAGGGGGTGGTGTCAGTAATGATGTGCAAGTTCAAATCTTGTCAGACGCACAATCACTTTTAATTAACTTTATGATCTTAAAAATTCATTCACAAGGTATAGAACAAAGTCAAATTGAAGAAATTTGCCAGTGTTTGGAAAGAGGGGGTATAATCATATACCCTACCGATACTCTTTATGCCTTTGCATGTAAATTGGGAATGATGAAACCTTCTGAAAGATTGGCAAGTTTAAAAGGGAAAAAGTTTGAAAAAAGCAATTTCTCAATAGTTTGCAGCTCCATTTCACAAGCTTCCGAATTTATAAAACCCATCTCCAACAACCTCTTCAAACTACTCAAAAACAACACTCCCGGTGCATTCACCTTTGTTTTTCAAGCATCAACAAAGATTCCTAAAATACTTCAAACCAAAAAGAAAACCATTGGAATAAGGATTCCTGATTCTGAAATTGCTCTAAAAATTGTGGAGCAATTGGATTATCCACTCATAACCACATCTTTGCCTAATGATTGTGTTGGTGAAGAATGCTTTACTAATCCTGATTATTTTGTTGATTTATTTGGCGATAAGGTTGATTTCATTATTGATAATGGCACTTGTTCAAAACAACAATCTACTGTTGTAAGTTTAATTGATGAAGAGATTGAAATCATTAGAGAAGGATTGGGACAATTAGAATACTAACCACATCGTTTTAAATAAGCAAATAGAAAATTGCTAAGAATTATGAACGTTAGTAAACATATTTATTTTCTACTCTTTCTTATCACCTTTCCAATACTTGTGTTCTCACAAAACATTCAAGAAGACGACTCCCTCTCCTACTACAATTTTATTGCAAAAAAAGAATTGGACTCAGCAAATTATAAAAAAGCAGTAAGCATTGCCGATAGAGCAATTAAGGAGGGTTATGTTTCAAATAAAATCTTAAAAACTCGTGCCATTGCCAACTATAAATTGCGTCAAACCAAGAAAGCTTTTTTAGATATTGAAGAAATAATAATGAGTGATGAAGACAATTTGGATATATCTCCTCTTATTAGTCTTTACTATATCAATATTGAATCGCCCAATAACGCAATAAGCATCTTAGTTAATTCATTTAATGAAGATAATAAAACATTCTTCCACTCGCTTTCTCTAATTAATGAAAGAGACTTTAAAATAATTATTCAAGCAATTGATAATGCATTCACAAGTGAAGATTATCCCAAATCGCTCTATGGCATTAAATCAATGATAAACTACACCTTTAAGAACTATAATGATTCTTACACCGATTTAATTACAGCTTTGGAAGGCGACCAAACAAATGGTATTCTATACTATATTATGGGAGAAATAAAACTTAAAAGAAAAGAATATATTTCAGCTCTTGCAAGCTTCAATTCAGCCATTCTTTACAACGAAACCTCAACCACAACATACAAACAAAGAGCCATTGCAAAAGGGTTTTTGAACGATTTTAAAGGAGCACTTGAAGACTATGATATAATATTAAAAAGAGAACCTCAAAATGCAGAAATATTCTATTTAAGAGCAATTGCCAAAAACTACTTAGCCGATTATAATGGAGCATTATCTGACCTTAACAGAGCCATAAGTATTAGCGATACATTTTCATCTGCATATAATTATAGAGGAATAGTATATATAAATTTGGGAGATTATGGTTCTTCTCTAATTGATTTTTACAAAACCCTTTCCTATAATCCCAACCATCCATTCACACACAATAATATTGGAATAGCACTAATAAAAACGGGACAAAGCACCAAAGCAGAAGAGTTTTTCACAAAAGCCATTCAACTGGACAAAAAACATGCCGATGCTTACTATAATAGAGGGAAGCTGCTATTGGAAAAGAAAAACATCATTAAAGCCAAACAAGACCTATTAACCACATTGGAACTCAACTACCAAAACCCCGATGCACACTATCTTTTGGCATTAATCTATATTGATGAGAAATCAAAAAACCCAAGACTAAAATTGGAAGATAAGATATGCTCAGAATTAGAAATTGCCTCTGGAATGCAACATCCAAAGGCAATTGAATTATTTAATAAAACTTGTCAGAAGATTGAACCTGAGCCTCAGGAAGAAGTTGAAGAACCCCT
>DHDW01000042.1:20894-23935 GCA_002399565.1 Bacteroidales bacterium UBA4866
GCAACCAGAAGATAATCCCTTAGCAGTGTTTTTGCAACAAGAAGGTAATTTCTCAATGGCTCTTTTATCAGCTTCCATACCATTTGCTTCCACACCATTCTTAGCCAAAGCTTTTGCTATCTTTTCAACAGAGGTTGATTTAGTTTTATAAACCACTGTAACATTCTTATCCTCTACCGAAACCTCAAAACTCTTAACTCCTTTTTCATAAGCCAATGTTTTTTCAATAACAGGAACCAAACTCTCACAACAGAATTTATCTAATTTAATAACTGCTGTTTCTTCCTTTGCCATTTTATTATCTTTTTGAGCAAACCCAAAAGAAGCTACCAATAGCATAATTGCTGTAATAAAAATTGTTTTTTTCATATTTTATTTTTGTTTAGATGTTTATTCGTTTAGGTGTTGAGTTGTTTATTCTTTGTCAGAATCAGGATTTATGGGATTTTGGGATTTACATGATTAGTAAAAAATCCTGTTAATCCTATAATCCTGTAAATCCTGATTCAGACAACATTAACCATTATTTAATTGTAAGTCGTAGTCCTGCGTAGAATAGTCTTCCCATAACTGGGGCGTAAACTACTGAGGCATCAAAATTATTGCTGAACGGTCTGTCAGCTCCAATAACTGGGGTGTCTTGTGTGTAGTTGGTTATATTTTCACATCCAACATAAACATCAAAATTCTTAAACTTACGTGTTACTTGTCCTAACATAAAGATATATGGGTCTGAATAACCTTGTTTATCTCCAATATTATTAGGTATTCTTTGTTTTCCATTAAACTGAGTTGTAAGGTCAAACATCCATTTATCATATTTTGTTTTGTATGACAACACAACCAAACCCTTCACCTTACTAACATAAGGTTTTTCCATCAACACACCATTATAAGTTGTTTTAACATCGTTGTATCTTCCTGCCAAAGTGATGGTAAAGCTCTTAATTGGTTCAAGCAAAATATCCATTTGGAAACTATTAGAATAGCTCTTACCATTAAGATTATAGAAAATAGCTTTACGAGGGTCTTGATCCAAATCCATAATAACTTGGTTTAAGAAATTAGTATAATAGTAGTCCATAGTTATTGAAAACTCTCTCTCATCCTTTGTTTTAAAGGATTTATGAATATTCAAACCACCATTGAAAGCATCCTCCATTTTCAAATCCTCATTAATAGTAATTTGACGAGAAGAAGCCAATATACCAAAATTATCAGCAATAATATTAGCACTCCTATAACCTTTTCCAGCCGCACCTCTAAGAATTAAATCCTTATTTATCTTCCAACGGAAATGAAAACGTGGAGTAATTAAATTTTCTTGATAATGTGAATTGTAGTCATATCTCAATCCAGCAGTAGCAGTAAATTTTTCTCCATAAATAAATGAGAACTGACCAAAGGCACCAGGAACTATCTCTTCCTTATAGAAAGCCTTATTATATTGATGCAGAGCAGTATTGAACAAAGTATTATTTCCAATAGCCACATAGTCTTCTTTTAAATTGGTGTAACGCATTGAAAGACCAACACTGTACTGATGAGCATGACGGGTTTCATTTGCAAAAATAAAATTACCATAAACATCACCCTGCTCACCCATATAGTTATTTAGTCCAAAGAACTGATTATTCTTAAAATATGTTCCTGTAATTTGAGTACCAATTGAACCACTATGACCAACAACCCAACCATTCTTAGTGAAGAAATGCAATCTATCAACATCACCACCCAAACCATATAAAGCAGTATCCCCTCTCATATCGTGATTAAATCCCAACTGACCACCTGTTCTACGTTCATGAAGATAATTTACCAAAGTGTGAGAATGAAAACCCTTACCCTCATACTGCCAACGATTAGCAATATTAAACTGCGATTGTTTTGGATAATCCATAAAACCGTCCATACCCAAATGATCTATTTCCTGCCAATTATAAGAAGAGTGTAACAATAACCCAGTATAAAGTCTATCATTAACCTTAATATTAGATTTAAGATTCAACTCCCCTTTCAACTCCGAATTCATATAAAAATTCAAAAAGAAAGGATCAGCATTCATAGGTTTATCATATTCCAGATTAATTTGACCAGTAACAGTTTCATAACCATTCAAAACATTAGCCACACCCTTACTGATTGAAATACTCTCCATCCAACTTCCAGGCACATAACCCAACCCGAAAGGAGCACTCAAACCACGTAAGAAAGGCATATTCTCCAATAACAACTGCGAATAAACACCAGTCAAACCCAAAAGCTGAATTTGTTTAGAACCACTAACAGCATCACTGTAACCCACATCCACACTGGCAGTGTTTTCAAAACTCTCACCCAAATTACAACAAGCCAAATGCTTTAAACCCTCAGAAGAAATAATCTCCTTTTGCTCCACACTCATCTTAGAGAAGAAAGAACTCTGTTTTCTTTCATTAATAGAAATTGCAGAAAGCATAGTATTATTCTCTTTCAAAAACAACTTAACATTAGCCATAGGTTTATCCACCATAATAGTATCATTATGATAACCAACATAACTAACAACAAGCTTTTTAGCCTTATTATTAATAGGTAAAGAGAAATTTCCCAAGCTATCAGTACTTGTCCCTTTTTTAGTACCCAACCAAATCAAATTCACATAAGGAAGTTTTTCCTTAGTTTTAACATCATAAATAGCACCTTCAAATTTCTGTTGAGCAAACAAAGAGCCAAAAACAAGCAAACCAGCAAGGAACATTGATATTTTCTTCATATAATAAATACTTTCAATTTTAAAAATCATTTTGATTATATAGACACCAATTTCCCACAAACATTACACCAAAAAAATATTTTTTACACTAATATTTCCTTATTGACGAAAAAGTACTATTTTTACTTTTTTCGTCATTAAGAACCATAAAAGACAGTCATCCAAAGTATTTACTCTCACTTGACTTTGATAATTCAATTATTGATGGCATAAAAAAAACAAATGTAATTGACTGGTTATTAAAGTAATTAAAGTTCCATTCAAATTTCCCACAAACATTACACCA
>DHDW01000042.1:24103-41829 GCA_002399565.1 Bacteroidales bacterium UBA4866
TCTGAATCAGGATTTTCTTGATTAAAGGATTCTTGCTAAGGCAAGCGGCAAGCCGATGATTCTTGATTGGTTACTTAATTGAAATCCTATTAATCTTCAAATCCTGTAAATCTTGATTCTGATTAAAAAAATTCGTGTAAATTTGTGTAAATTTCACTTCGTGGCTCTCGACCTTCGGTCTTCGGGTGTGGATAAGAAGAAGGAATAGGAAGAATTTACAGATAACAAATTAACAGAAATTATTAACCATTAATAAACTCCCTCAACTCCCAACCTCTAATATGTTTAATACCATCGTTAATTGGCAATGAAAAATCATCCAAAGACATAACAACTTTCTCATAATTATCATTAATTGATTTTAAAGGAGCATACTCCCTGTCAATTGTAGTTTTATCAATCAGCATATAAGCACATTGCAAATAAATTAGCCTGTCATCCTTTTTAGCAACAAAATCAACCTCCTTATTTCTCATCACACCAACCCAAACATCAAAACCATTGCGTTTCAATTCCAAATAAACCAAGTTCTCAAACATATAACCCGCTCCATAACCAAAGCCAGAGTAGAGATAGTTTTTGTACGCCAAATCATTCACATAATATTTTGAATTACCAGAAATAATATCCCTGCCCTTAATATCATATCTATCACATTTATGAATAATGAAAGTATCTTCAATGTAACCAATATAATTGTAAATTAAATCATAACTAACACTTCTACCCTGTGATTTGAAAAAATTGTTTATTTTGGACACAGAAATTAAGTTTGAAGCATTATTGACAAGGAAAATAAAAATATCTTCAAGAATTTTAGGTTCACGAATACTGTAACGTTGAATAATATCCCTAAGCAAAACAGTATCCTTAACAGCTGACACATAATTTCTCTTAATCTCCTCACTACCCAGCATAAAAAGCTCAGGCAAACCACCACCATTCAAATACTGCATATAAGACTCCCTGCCAACAACACCATTAGTAACACCCAAAAACTCCTTATAACTGAAAGGAAAAATCTCAAAACTGATATACCTGCCCGAAAGCAAAGTAGCCAATTCACCAGAAAGCATTTTGGAGTTAGAGCCAGTAATAAAAACCTCATACTCCTGTGAATAATCTTGCGAAAACGAATTTACAGCCTTTTCCCATTCATCAATCATTTGAATTTCATCAATAAAAATATAAATCTTACCCTCAACACCCATTTCCTTTCTATACTCCAAAACAATACTATTCAAATCATTGGAAGAAGAAAGAAAATCAAAATCAGAAAATTCCCTGTTAATCAACAAAGTATTTTCAGCCTTCACACCCCTATCAATCAACTCTTTTGCAATCTGCCTCAAAATATAACTCTTGCCCGTTCTTCTCTGACCAACAAGAACCTTCACAAGACGATTGCCAGTATACTCAATAATCTTATCAGTATATTCATTACGTTTAAACCCAAAGTCAAAACTCTTTGAATTCCATAAATTATACTTTTCTAATATTGCAATTTTTTCGTTCATAGATGAATATTTTGTACAAAAATACATTTTTTTCATTTATAAACGAATATTTTCACAATTTGTTTCTAATTTTCATTAAACATTACACATATAAAGAAAAAAAGAAGAAACAACTCAACACCTCAACACCTAACCATTCACCCCTCATTCCCCTGAAGGGGACTTGGCTGACGAATTCTCTGTTCCCCTTTAGGGGTTAGGGGTAATTAAAAAAAAATCCTATCAATCCTCAAATCAAGGAAATCCTGATTCAGACAAAAAATAAGACACAAAAAAGGGTGAACCAAAAGCCCACCCTTACAATTAACAATTAATCATTAACAATTAACCATTAAATTACGGATTCACAGGTGCCTCAGGAGTTTCACCAGTTTGAAGACCTTTAATATTAAGATCTACTTCTGCGAAAGCTACCTTTGACAAAGAATCTTTAAACTTTGTTGAAGGATAGAATCTGCAAGATGCTGCTTTTATGGTTGTAGCATCCACTTCTTCTAAAGTTCCCATTGCAGTAGCTTTTATCTTAGGGATAAATGAGCCTAAGATATTAAACTTAACGGCACTACCATTTTGAATATGGCGAGAGATATTAATCTCCAATGCTTTTAAGCATGCCAAAACATCAGGGTAACTCAATGTGGTACTTTCCACAATCTCTTGACACAACTGGTCAATTGACACATCATTTCCACGAAATAAACGTGCGAGGAATTTCATACCTTGATTTTGTCCTGTTACAATCTTCTTTGTAACCTTAATGTATCTAATCATAATCTCAAACAGTTTTAGCCTATACCTACTGCAAAAGGTTCTAATGAATAAATTAATTTAAGTAGTTCAGTAACTCAGTAACTCTAAGTCTCCATTCAACCACAATACAAAGATACAAAAAATATCATTATATATCTATAAAACAACATTATAGACCTCATTTGAATTGTCTTGAATACCTTTGAATTAAAATAACTTGACAAAATAATACAATTTTATTATAAATAATATTGCTTATCTGATAAGTTAGAATATTTATTTATCCCTCAATTTTTATGTTATAAAGACACAATAGAATATGATAATGTATTCAAGATTAATAATTCATATACCAACTTTTAATTCTTAAGATGAGTAAATTACAAAGTTAGTAACAACATGTGTGGATAACTTTCTTTTTTTTATATGTTCAGCCAATAACTAATTGATAAATAAATTTGTAATTTTGTGAATGTTGATAATCAAAGATATGTAATTTGATTTTTCGAGTTCAGATTTGACATTTTGGAAGTTTGTGAATCTTTAATCTAAAGTTTATCTATTAAAGATAAATTAAACAAAAGTTAAAGACAAAATAAAGATTTAATTGGATAAATATCAGAAACATATCGACAAAAAGATTGAAAATTTTAAAAAATCCCATAATATTATGATACAAGAAAGTAAGATACCCAAATACACACAAAAAGATGTATTAAGGATAATGCAAATTTCTCAAGCAACCCTCTATCGTTTGAGAAAGAAACACGGCCTTTTGACCCAAAACGTCAAAAGAAGATACACCGAAGAAGAGATAGAGGAAATTAGTAACATTATAATTAACGAAAACAAATAAGCTTATGGAACAAATTACAATTTTTAATAACCTTACAAGCTCCCCATACATTGATATAGATTGGCTTGACTTAGTTGCAGACATCAAATCTAACAACTATAAAGAAACAGTATTGGATTTAAGAGAAGCCAAAAGCAATGGCGACAAAGAAAGCTATGAAAGACTCAAGAAAAGCTTGCAGTCATTCACCTATAGTTCAACCTTCAAAAACAGAAGGAGAAAAGAATATATAGAGGAATTTCAATATATAGTAGGAATAGACCTTGACCATGTGGGAGATGAAGAAAGGATAAATGAAATATGCACCTTGCTAAAAGATGACAAGCATACATTTGCATTCTTTATTTCTCCAAGTGGGGATGGAATTAAAATTTTCTACAGATTGAAAAAAGAAGAAAAGGTTGATAAATTTCTTAATGACAAAAACTATGATGCCTTAGCTCAATATTATGCACAAAAGTTTGAGCAGGCAAACAACTATGTTAAAGAGAAATACAATGTTGTTGGCGACCCACAAGTTAAGGATATAACAAGGCTTTGTTTCGTTAGCTACGACCCAAACGCCTATCTTAATTTTGAAGCAAAACCTTTAGACATTACCAACAAAGAATTGAATTTATTATACGATGAAACCCTGATAACTCACCCCAATCAAAAAGGCAATAGGAATAACTCGTTATATTACTTCAGCCAAAACGCCTTTTCAAAAGGACACGATAAAGCTGTTGTTTTTGATTTCTGTTTGGATAAATATTCCGATTTAGATTATGATGAAATAAAAACCACTTTCAATTCAGCTTACAAGTCCAAAAAAGCAGGTAATAGAGAAAAGAGCACTAAAGAAAAGCCAAAGAAGACTGATGAAATAACCAATGACCAAATTAGAGAGTTGTTTAAAAAGCGATTTGATATAAGAAATAACATTGTAACAAATTGCTTTGAAGTGTTGGATAAGAAAGATAAGAATCCAAAATGGAAAATGTATGAAGAAATAATATGTAACACCATTCAAACATACATAACAGACCAGTTGCCCATAGCAAGAAGAATAAATGTTGAGAAGATAATGCAAACAACAGCGGTGAAAGAATATGATCCCTTTATAGAAAAGCTCAATTCACTTCCAGAGTGGGACAAGAAAGACCATATAGGAGAATTAGCCAGCACCATCAAAACCACCAATGAAGACCTATGGGCAAAAGACCTAAAGAAATTTATGGTAGCAATTGTATCCTCACTCCTAATAGAAAAAGCAGTAAATCACTACTGCCTTGTTATAACAGGAAAAGAAGGAATAGGTAAAACAACGTGGATAAAAAACCTTGTACCCCCAGAATGGCAAGAACACTTCACCGATAGCCCTTTAGACCTTAAGCACAAAGACACCAACTTCAAACTAAGTCAAAATGTGCTAATTAGCATAGAAGAACTATCACGCTACACCACCAATGACATAAACCTTATCAAAGAACTCCTAACAAGAGCAAGCATACAAGAAAGAGTACATTTTGGGAAAAATCAGAAAAAATTCCCAAGAAGAGCCTCCTTTATAGCAACCCTCAATGATAAACAATTCCTTTTAGGAGAAGAAGGCGAAAGAAGATTTTGGGCACACGAAGCCTTAGAGATAGACTACACCAAGCAAATAAATCTTGACCAAGTCTATGCTCAAGCCTTAGCCCTACAAAAAGAAGGCTTTGTATATTGGGAAACCAAAGAAGAAATTGCACGTAGAAGACTAGAAAACAGTAAATACGTTCAAGTAAGTCTAACAAAGGAGTTAATACTAAAATACTTTAAACTACCATCAACAAAACCATCACTATTAAGAGTAGAAAAAGCAGAGTTTTATTCCTGTTCCGATATAATGCAAGATATAACATACAACATCTCGTACAGCAATAAAGAAATCACAACAGTAAAGATAGGCAAAGAGTTATCAAAACTCAATCCAAGAACTAAAATGTCAAATGGCATCAAAAGATACCTGTTAGTTAAGAAAGAAAATTATGAAATAGCAAAAGAAAAAGAGGTGGACTTTGATGAAATTGAAAATGTGGTTTAATAGTATGATTTATATAAAGTTATAGCAGTTTTGGTAGGAGTAGTAGGAGTAAAAAGTGAATTTTAAAAGTTATACGCAATTTAAAAACCATAAACGTTTTTTGAGCATAATTGTTAGAGAGTTTCTAAAAATGCAAATTTACCCCTCCTACCCCTACAAAACACCTCCTAATAAACTACATATCAACAAACAACACGATAAACCAAAACCCAATTTACCCCTACTGATTACCACTAAAAAAAACCTTTGCTAACTCCTTATTCTATTTTGCTAACTCCTTATTCTAATTTACTAACTCCTTATTCTAATTTGCTAACTCCTTATTCTATTTTACTAACTCCTTATTCTAATTTGCTGAAATAAGGAGTTATTTTTTTGCTTAGTATTTTAATATCCAATTACTAAAGCATCATTATATCAATCGCTCCAATTTCAGATTAATTAAAGTCATTCAACCAATTAAATTATCTTTTTCCTTTTTTAGAGTTGTAATTAAATTATTCTTATTATCTTTGAGGATTCAAAACAATTCAATTAAATAAATAACCTATCAAATCAACTAAATTTTAATAGTAAATATGGGACGTTCTACAGTACACTATGCTGACAATAAAACTAATAATGCTTTAAAGGCTTTACACAACAAATTAAGACCAGCAGGTACACCTGTTCAAAGGGTTGAGTATATAATTGAGTTGCTTTTGCTTCGTATTTTTGAAACAAAAATCAAACAAGATGATGAATTTAAATCACTTAGAGAATTATTTTCTGCTGATTACAAATGGTTAAATCCCAAAACAGGCAAAGAAGAATCAAACGAAAATCGTTTATTTTCCTATTTACAGACTGTTTCAAACGAACAGATATTAACTGAACTCAATAATAAATTTTTCCCTTTCTATTCAAGGATTTTACAAAGTGCAAGAAACGTATTTAAAGGTAATTTACCTCAAAAGGTGCAAGATCAGTTGGTTTTGATTGAAGAAGTTTTCAGTAATTCAAATTTTACAAATAATGTGAATGGAGGTAATCTGGGTGAAGTAATAAGTATTGTTTCTAATGATATTGATGAAGAACGATTACTGAAAACAGATTTATTAGGAGATGCCATTGAATCTGCATTAAGTGAAACAGGAGGAACAAAAGATATTGGTCTATTTCGAACACCTGACCATATCAGGCAGTTTATGACTGCATTAATTGAGCCAACATTTGACGATATTATATTTGACCCAGCTTGTGGCACAGGTGGTTTTCTCTTTGATGCTTTTGAATTTGTTATGAGAAGAGTTGATAATTCTCAAAAATGGCCAGGTGAAAAAGCACATTCAGAACTAATAAAATGGTTTGATAATTATTTTGAAGAAAATCAAATTGATTTCCCAAGCATTGAACAAACAACCCAATTTTACAGAAGTGGGGTAACTGGTGTTGAATACTTGGGAATGATTAGAAAAATGGCAGCTATAAACTTCTATATTCGTGGTTTAAATCCTGCAAATATTGAACAAGGTGACTCATTGGCAAAATATCGACCAGTTACAGACCATGAATCAAAATCTGCAATTCTTGCAAATCCACCTTTTGGAGCACAACGTGACCAGGAAGCTTATCCTGATGTTTGGGGCGAGTTTTCAAAAGAATCAGAAACAACAATTTTGTTTGTAAAGCTTATGTTTGAGCATCTAAAACCAGGTGGACAATGTGCTGTTGTAGTTTCTGAAGGGTTTAATACATGGGATCAGTTTAGTGCAAAAGCATTACGCAAAATGTTACTGGAAGAAGCTCAATTGAAAGCAGTAATATCTTTGCCACAAGGATTATTTGTAAGCAAAAGCGGACAAGGTCCTAAAACTTCTATTCTTGTTTTTGAGAAAGGAGGAAAAACCGATTGGACTTGGTTCTACAAAGTTACCAATGATGGTTACACAATGGGAACTAACCGCAAAGAACAAAAAGGAAATCAACTTGTAGAATGTTTAGACCTTTGGCACAAATATGTTAAGCATGGAATTAAACCACAGGAAACAAAAAATCAGTTTTGTATTCCTTCCGATTGGATTAAGACACTTGACCCACGAATAAAAGAGAAAATTCGTACAGAAACTCGAGTGGATATGGAAGAAAAAGGTAAAATTGAGAAAACAAAAAAGGAAAAAGATCTCAACAGTAAAATAAAAGCAAAAAAGATTACTGAAGCCTACAAGCAAATGGAATTAAAAGTGTTCGACCAGATGCTTGAAAACCGCATACAAAACGAAATAGCCAAACGCATTGACAAAGCCCATAATTATTCTTTCAACTTTGCCAATTACAAAAGCACCATTAGCGACAGCCAAATTTCTGAATGGACTGAAACATTAAAACACATTCAACCCAACGGAGCAACAACACTCGATGAAGTTTATAAGAAACTGACCAACAGCAAACCCGAAAGCATTTTACCTTATTTACTAAAGCTAAACCCTACCAATGCGTTGGAAGCCGACATTGCTAGAGAATATGTAAGCAATTTAGATAACGACCTTATTTTAAAACACAAGGAACTAAATGTTATTAAGGAGATTTTAAAAAGCGGGGCTAAATATGAAAAGGAGAAGTTAGGCAATTTATTGTCTGTAAAAAGAGAAGTATTAAAATTAGAAAACTTCAATCCTGACTATAGATTAGTGGAGAAAATTAGGTTCAAGGACGGTGCAATGATTCTTCGTAAGGATAGCGAAACAGGTATTGATTTGCAGTTTGCTGAAGTTGGAGATTTATTGATTTCAAAAATTAATTTTCATCAAGGCGCTACAGCAATCAACAACTATGGTAAAGTTTTAACTTCATTAGATTATTTAGTGTATGAAGTAGATAGGGCAAAAGCGTTTCCGGAATTTATTCATTTAATGGTTCGTGATAAATATTTTATTCAGTATGTAAATGAAAGTAAGCCCGGGGGCATCAAAGGAAGAAGTAAACCCGAATTTATAGAAACTTTAGAAATTCCATTACCTTCTCTTGACGAACAAACCGCCATTGTTGCACAAATTGAAAAACAAAAGGCGATTATTGAAGGGGTTGAGAAAATCGTAAAAAATGCGAGCAATACTTTTCCTGATGAAAATTTTACAAGAAGACCAATTGGCGATTTTGCTAAAGTATTAGGTGGTTATTCTTTTCCAAGTGCGGAGGTTTCAGATGCAAAATCTGAAAACCAAATCCCATTGATTAAAATCGGAAGTGTTTTGAATGGTGCAATAACTGATGATTTGGGTTATGTAAATGAAAATTATAAATTGAGTAAGCCTAATTTCATTTTAAAAAAAGGAGACATTGTGTTTGCAATGACACGTCCTATAATTAAATCAGGATTAAAATATGCAATAATTGATGAAAAATATGAAGGTAGTATGTTAAATCAAAGAGTTGGTAAATGGCAATTTTATAGTGATGATTTATTACCTTCTTATCTAGCCTTCTTTATGGGTACTGAGTTTTATCTAAAACAATTAGAATCATTTTGTTCTGATGAAGCAAACCAGCCTAATGTTAGCAATGGTGAATTTGAATCCATACTAATTCCTTTGCCAGACATAGATAAACAAGAGCAAATAATATTAGAAATTGAAGAAAATAATAAACTGCTTTATGGCTTACTCAAGATGAAAACCGAAGCCCAAAAGAAAATCAATCAAATATTGGCAGATGTTTGGGGTGTTGAATATCAAGAAAATGTAGAAATTGAGGTTGAAAATGAAAATTAATTTAAATACAATCAATTAAAAAACGAAAACCGAAATTGTATGGCAAAAATTAATGTTAAGGATACTGATGTTGTAATTGTTACTATAAACAATGCTGATTATATATCGCTAACCGATATTGCAAAATACAAAACAGATGATACCAGCGCTGTAATTGGCAATTGGATGCGAAACAGAAATACAATTGAATTTTTGGGCATATGGGAAACATTATATAATCCAAATTTTAAACCCCTCGAATTCGAGGGGTTTAGAAAAGAGGCTGGATTAAATGCTTTTACTTTGTCGCCTTTGAAGTGGATAACATCCACAGGAGCAATTGGTTTTATTGTAAAATCTGGACGTTATGGAGGTACTTTTGCACATAAAGATATTGCTTTTAAATTTGCCAGTTGGATTTCGGTTGAATTTGAATTATACATAGTTAAAGAATTCCAACGACTAAAAGAAGAGGAACAAAAGCAATTGGGATGGAGTGCCAAACGTGAACTGGCAAAACTCAACTATCATATACATACCGATGCCATAAAACAAAACCTGATTCCTAAAGAACTTACTAAAACTCAAACCTCAATTATTTATGCCAATGAAGCTGATGTGCTCAATGTTGCTTTATTTGGAAAAACAGCCAAAGAATGGAGAGAAGAAAATCCTGACTTAAAAGGAAATATTCGTGATTACGCTACCATTAATGAGTTAATTTGCCTTTCTAATATGGAAAATATAAATGCTGTATTTATAAACGAGGGCTTACAGCAAAAAGACAGATTAATAAGATTGAATCAAATTGCAATTCAACAAATGAAGATATTGCAGGATGTTGAAAACAGGAAATTATTGAAATAACTATAAAGATATGAGCAAGAAAATTAACGAAGCAACCTCTACCGATTTACCAATCATACAAAGATTAGTAAATGATTACGCTTGGAAACTTGGTGATACGCTTTTATATCAGCAAATATATGATATACCTGAAAATCTTAAAAAAGATTATCCGACTTTTAAAAACATTCGCCCAGATATTGTTTTGCAAGATTGGAATGGTGAAGTATTAGCAGTTATTGAAAATAATTTAGACAAAGGAAAAAAAGACCTTTTAAAACTTCGTACAGTTGTTACACAGGTGTTAAAACCTCGTTTTTTGTATGCTTGCAGTGCTGAACGTATTTTGTTTTATGACAACAATTGGCGAGGATTGGATGCTGGAGATTTTAAACAGGTAACAACATTTATGAGTTTGGAAGAAATGAAGCTCAAAATTGAACAGCAGAAAAAAATTGATAACAATAAAGAAATTACAATTGATACAACTATTGCAGGAGGTCTTGATCCAACAATAGGTAAAGAAAGATATTATCAATTGCAGTGTATTAGAACAATAATAGAAAACTATAAAGCAGGCAAACAAAAAATGCTTATTCACATGGCAACTGGTCTTGGCAAAACAAGAACTGCTGTAGCTTTGGTAAAAGCATTATTTAGCAGCGGACTGGCTAAAAGAGTCTTGTTTGTTGTTGACAGACGAATGTTGGCAAAACAAGCTGTTGATGATGGTTTTTCATTAATCAGTAAAGAATATACTTCAAGCTGGATAACAACTTCAAATTTTAGAACAAGAAAAAATGCGAGTATTCATGTTGTTGTTATTGATACTCTGGAATTAATTCATAGTGATTTGCCTTCAAACTTCTACGATTTAATAATTGTTGATGAGTGTCACAGAAGTATTAATGTAAACAGAAAACTTATTTTTGATCATTTTCTTTGTCCGAGAGTTGGTTTAACTGCAACACCAAGAATTGCAACTCCTAAAGAAGGAACAAATGTTGATGAAGAAGATTTAGCAATTATAGACACTTACAAACTATTTGGTTGTGAAACAGGAGAACCTGATTTTCAATTTGACATTAAACAAGGTATTGAAGAAGGTTTTTTAGCACCATACAAACCAGTTGAATTGATTTCTTCTTTAGTTGAAGAAGCAAATCAGAATGGAATTGAATTTGATCATGTGCTTGAACCAGATTCAAAATACATTATAGATTTAGAAGACTCAAAGAAAATTAAACTTGAACAACTTAATAGAAAATTTATTTCTGAAGAAAACTGTTTACGAATTGCGGAGGAATTAAAGAGAAATACTCAATATGGAGAAAAGGTAATTTTGTTTGGTGTCAGCCAGGCTCATTGCATTGAATTGGCTAAAGCCATTAACAAGGTATTTAATAATGACAATTCAGAAAAGCCTTATTATGCAGAAGCAGTAATTTCTGAAAACAATGAGTTAAATGAAACTCTTAAAGCCTGGTTTAAAAAGCCATATCAAAAACCTTATGTTACAATTTCAGTAGATATATTAAGCACTGGTGTTGATATTCCTTGTGTGCGTTATATTGCTTTGGCAGCCTTAACAAAATCTGTTGGGAAATACATTCAAATGATTGGAAGAGGAACACGACTTGACCCCAAAACAGGCAAGTTCAGTTTTCAGATACTCGATTTTGTAGGTCTATGCAAACGCATGGAAGACAACGGAAAGGGTACTTCGCAAAAGAATAAAAAGGTTGTTAAACCTGGCGAACAAAAACCCAAAGTAGGTGGTGGCGTTGTAAATCCTAAAGGTGATTATTATCTTATTGATAATCCTGATCCTGCAAATTTAATTCAGAGGGTTGAAATACTTGGTGATTCTATTATTATAAAAGACAATATTCCTATTGAAAAAGCAAAAAGTATTTTTGAAGAAGAATTGAAAAATAGTCAAGAACCAATTATGGTTGATTTGAAACAAAAGGCACTACAACCCGAATATCAACCTACAGAGGAAGAATTGGATAGATTTATTCAATGGCTTAGTTTACCAAACACTTTTATGGCTGAAGGTCATTTGCAAAGAATGTATGATTATCCTGAAGGCTCTGCATGGGACTTTTTATTACATGCATTAGGTAAAAAGAAAATTCCAACTCCTAAAGAAAGAATTGAAAAAAACTATCTTTCATATATTCATACTTATGATTTTACAGATGAACAAATTGTGATTTTAAAGAAGATAAAAGATGTGTTTGCTTCAAATATTGCTTCTAAAAAAGATATTGATATAAGAGATATTTTTGGAAATCCTATTTATGAAAGGATAATTGGAAGTTATGAAGATATTAACAGCAAATTTGATGGAGAATTTTCAGAAATAATACAAGACATGAAAAATACTCTAACTCCTTATAGAAATAATAATTAAACTATTCTTTGTTGTAATTTAAAATTAGGAATATTATGAAATCAAAATTAAACATTATTGTTGTTACGCTTTTATTAAGCGTTTGGTCATTTTCTTCTAATGCTCAAACAACAATTCCAAAGGGTAAGGCTCAACTTATTGAGTTTTATAATACAAATGCAAAATTCACTGTGCCTGAGGGTAAGACATGGATAATTTATAATGTTTTTTCTGATTATGTTGCTAATGTAAAGAAGGAAGGAAAGGGTTATAGTGATGGCGATGAAATTCGTATTTTTACTAAAAGTATTAATGGGAAAGCTAAAACTGATTTAGCCAATCATTTTTATGGTCCTCTACTTTATAAGTCAAAAGATGGTTTTATGAATAGTTGCTTCCCAATTAT
Source organism: Bacteroidales bacterium UBA4866 (assembly GCA_002399565.1). GTDB lineage: Bacteria > Bacteroidota > Bacteroidia > Bacteroidales > P3 > UBA10566. The sequence continues at coordinate 36,670 of DHDW01000042.1, forward strand.
TTTTCCTGAAAATACTACATTTGAATTAGTAATTACAATTGGACAAATTGGAGATTTGAAATTATACGACAAATCTGGCTATATTAATATTATTGAAACAGATAATTAGTTTCCCCCCACAAAAAAAGTAAAAACTAAAAAGCTAAAAACTAAAAAGCTAATCTCCCCTCTTCTTTATTTCCGTCGTGCGGGATTTCCTACTCCCGCACGATATTACTATAAGGATTTTTAATCCGTAAGATATACAATCATCAAAGAATATTTCTAAACAATATATTAACCATAGCAAGTTATCGACTTTGTCGCTTTGCATAGCAAAGAAATCCTAATAATAAAGAAGTGCGGGAGTCGGAAATCCCGCNNAAAGTAGGGCAAAGTATTAGAGTAAAGTAAAGCCAAACTTTTAGCTTTCCGCACGAGTAATTTGTCCAGTTAATTAGCAAAAAAACTGGACATTTTTAAATTCCGCACGATGGGTATATGAGAAAACCTATGTGTTTGCCCTTTATGTTATGCGGTATATATTATGCCGCCTACCTCACAATATTATAATCCGTCAACTCCAACACAACCCTTAAATTTGTATCCACTGGAAAATCTCTTTCCTCACGCTTAATCAAACCAACTCCCTTAGCATAATACTCCTTCCTGTAACCACATATCTCAGGAGAACACATGAAAATCCTATTATATTGATATGTAACAATAACATCATTATAAGTAACATTATTAACTATTATTGTAGTATCTTTCTTAATGGTCTCACCCAAGTTTTGATTTCCTGCATAAGAAGGAGTAATATAAAAAGTTCCACCCTCTGTTTCAGTAAGAATTTCACTAAAAGGCATCTCGCTACTAGTGCCTCCAAGATTAGTAATGGAATAACCTCTAATGAAAACAGCCCCATAAATTGAATTAGGGTAAAATTTAGGTAAGACAATAGTATCATTATGAGGATAAGGAACATAATGCCCACCTTGAAAGTAAACACATAGCTTATAATTCTCCTCCACCCTAAGAGTGTCCCCATTATTATAAACCCAATAAGAGCCAGGGAAAGCAGGAAAATACTCTTTAGGCTTAATTGTATCATAAACATGAACAATAGTATGAGGAGAAGAAATAGGCTCAGGAAAAATAAAATCATCTTCACCATCACAAGCAATAAAACCTATAGATAAGTAAAGCAACAAAAATATCAATAATCTTTTCATGACACAAAAGTATTATAGATAGATAAAAAGGTTAATTAACACCCACAAAGGTATAAATAAAATAACATATTCAGATTATTAAATAGATTTTTTTTATGCGATATATGTTATTTTCGTTGTACGGTAAATGTTATGCCACACTTTTTTATTATTAGGAAATGTTATCCTTGTTAATGAAACAAATATCGGATTTTAAATCCTTATAATAATATAGTGCGGGAGTCGGAAATCCCGCACAACGAAAATGGTTTATTGTAAATGGAACAGAGATATTATTGGGAGTAGTAATTTGAAGGATATTAAAGATTATTGCATACAAACAATATTGTTTATTTAACTACATTTGATTTTCTTTTCTTTGCTGTAAGAAAGGATATAATTAGTCAAAAACAAGCATGTGCTTTTATTGAAAGTGTTATTAAGAAAAACAGTAAGCTACCAAGTGTTGAAGAATTCAAAAAAACTTATCAACAATCCCCTAAACAATTTAAATTACTTGGTGAAATGGAGTAAGATATTAATTTTATCATTTTATTAAACGATACTTCAAAATATCGCTTATTTAAACGATAATATCAATTATCGCTATTTTAAACGATATTAAAGCAAATGAAATTTAAAAAAACAGTTGGGAATATTCTCTTTATTTAGGAATCTTTTATATATTTGCATATTGAAAATTAAAAAATTGAGTTTATGATCGCAGTCATTACAGGAGATATTATTGCATCAAGAAAGTTGGTTAATCAAGATAAATGGTTACTTCCACTTAAAACTCTTTTGGATACATGGGGGAAAAGTCCTAAGGATTGGAAATTAGATAGAGGAGATTTTTTCCAAATAGAAATTGACAATATCGAGGAGGCTCTAAAAAAAGCGTTGGAGATAAAAGCTTTAATTAAAAAAGTAAAACCCAACGACGAAAGTAAAAAACATAGCACAATTGATGTTCGTCTTTCTATTGGAATAGGCGAGAAAACCTATCCAAGTGAAAGTATTTCAGAAAGTAATGGCTCTGCCTTTATAAATTCAGGTGAAAAATTTGATGTATTAAAAAAAGAAAATGTAACAATAGGTATAAAAACTCCATGGAAAGACTTTGATGAAGAAATGAATCTATACCTAAAATTAGCATGTGTTATTATGGATAACTGGACTGTTTTATCAGCAGAACTAATGCAAATTGTTCTTAATAATCAGTATTCAACACAAGAGGAAATAGGTAAAAAATTAGGCATTAAACAAAACTCAGTTAGTGACAGAAGGAATAGAGCAAAAGCAAATGAAATACTGGAAGTTGAAAAAATATTTCGCAAAAAAATTAATACACTAAAAAAATGATTATACTCATCAAACTAATAATTGCACATTTTATTGGAGATTTTCTTCTTCAACCAGAATCATGGGTAGAAGATAAAGAAATAAGAAAATTGAAGTCATCAAAACTATATCTTCATATTTTTATAAATGGGTTATTAGTATTAGTCCTCTTATGGGATTATAACTATTGGCTTTTAGCAATATTGGTGATGGTTTTACATGGTATTATTGATATAATAAAACTATGTACTCAAAAAGAAAGCAATAAACCCAAATGGTTTTTATTAGACCAATTACTTCATCTTTTAAGTATTATAGGTTTATGGTTCTTGTTTATAAAACCAGAATTCAATTTAATATTGTGGTGTGAGAATAAAAATATTTGGATATACTTAGCTGCAATACTTTTAATAACCAATGTGTCAGGAATATTTATTCGTGAACTTATGTCTAAATGGTCAAAAGCATTAAATGAAGAAAATGAAGAATCTTTGGCCAATGCGGGAAAATGGATTGGTATTTTGGAACGTCTTTTTGTGTTTTTCTTTGTTATATCAGGTAATTGGGAAGGTATAGGTTTTTTGTTAGCAGCCAAGTCGGTATTTCGCTTTGGAGACTTAAAAGATTCAAAAGACAGAAAATTAACAGAGTATATTTTGATAGGAACATTATTAAGTTTTGGAATAGCGATAGCTATTGGGAAGATTGTGCTTATTTTAACTACATAAGAAACATATATTCCGTTGTAAGGTACTTCTTACTAAGGCAAGCGACAAAGTCGATAAGTAATGCCGTACTATATTATTATAAGGGTTTTTAATCCGATACTTTCATTTGATAAAAAAGGATAGTATATCCTAATAATAATAAAGTGTGGGAATATAATTCCCGCACAACAATTTCTTAAAAAGTAAAAAGCTAATCTCCTCTCCCTCCTTTATTTTGGAGTATACAATGGTATGGTTTTCTTTTCGGCTGGTTTTATGTTGGGTTCTGGTTTGTCGTTTCTTGGTTGTACGTTTTCTATCAAACGCCACTTTCCTCTTTCAAATTTGAATCCATTTACATAGCCTGAGGATACATAGAACTGGGTTTTCCCTTCCATGCCTTCGTACATTGGTTCCAATACGTCATATACTATCATATAATCTTTAACTATATTGGGTTCTATGGTTCTTGGTTTGGGTTTGAAGAATGTTCTCTTTTTTCTGGCTATGTTCTTGTCTTCGTAGTATTGGTTATCCCATAGCAGGAAGAATTTGGCATCGGGGTTGTATTCAAATATGTAGCGGGTGCGGTCTCTGTCTTTGTAGAAGTTATTGGCTCCAAAGATGGGTTTAGAACTTCTGGGCTTAAAGGATATAAAGTCTATTATTTTTCTTTTTGTGTATATGTCGTTGCCATCGTAGCCAATAAGGGTGTAAACTTTTCTTCCTTCATAGTCCATTGTTAGGAGTTCGTAGTAAACTGCTCCAAACCATGTTTGGTTGTCGGTTTTGGTCATTTCGGGATTGAAGATTTCTTCGCTCTTGTCTTTTAGTATGTAGGTTTCGTATTCGGAAGTGGTTTCGTTTTTGACTTGAATTAGTCCGAAGTTTTCATATTTTCCATCATGGGATACTATTGCCCATGTGAATATTCTAAATTTATTATCAGGAGATTTTAGATTGCTTATTCGTTTTAGAGAAGAAAAAGGATAGTTGAATGATTTTTCAAGACTCATTACTTCTTCCATAGTGGTGAGAAGTTTTTCGTTGGCATTAAATCGTTCATTGTCGTTGGGTGAATCAATAACTAAATCAATCAGTTCTTTCATTTGCAACTCAAACTGACTAAAAGTCTCACTATTTTGCGAAAATATATTTACGCTCAACAGAATACCAATAAAAAATATTAAAATCCTTTTCTTCATCAACTCTTAATTTCTTTTCTTTTACTGCTAAATTAGCAAATAAGTTACTTTGAGAAACAAAATAATTACATATATTTGCATACAAAATTAATAAAAAGAATTGATAATGAAATCAAAAATCATAAATGCTCTCTCTGAACTCTCTCCCATTTTGAATAGTCCTAATGAAAAATTGATTGAAGCAATTGAACTAAGTGTTATGGAAAATACTTGGTTTGACAGGGATAGTGTTTGTTTGGCTTTGAAAGCTTTGGCTAAGTGGTTAAACAAAGAGGTGCTTGAAGAGTTTTGTGAGAGGTATGATTTTACTGACAATCCTAAAACTGTTGCTGTTATTTGTGCTGGTAATATTCCTGCTGTTAATTTCCACGACCTTTTATGTGTGTTGTTGAGTGGCAATAGGGCTCTTTTAAAGCTTTCTTCTTTGGACAACAGGCTTATTCCTGCCATTGTGGAGGAGTTGGTTGCTATTGAGCCTTTAATTAAAGATAGGGTAAGTTTTGCTGAGGGTAAGATTGAAGGGTTTGATGCTGTAATTGCAACTGGAAGTAATAACACTTCTCGTTATTTTAACTACTATTTTTCTAAATATCCTCACATTATTCGTCATTCTCGCTCCTCAATAGCAGTTATTCAAAACAATAAAATTGATTATAAGGGACTAATGGCTGATATTCTCACTCATAAAGGTATGGGATGCAGAAATATTTCAAA
>DHDW01000042.1:42068-43098 GCA_002399565.1 Bacteroidales bacterium UBA4866
CTTTTGTTGATTCACAAGTGTTGATACTATTGGAGAATAAAGATTTGTTTTCTCCTGTTTCTATTTTGAACTATGAGTTTTATGATAGTTTAAATGATATTGAGAATAGGATAGAATTAGAGAAAGATAATATTCAATGTATTGTTTCGGATATTGAAGTTGTTGGAGGGATTAAAACCATTAACTTTGGTAAGGCACAGCAACCTGAGATTAATGATTATGCCGACAATATTGACACCATGCTTTTCTTAAATAGCTTGAATTAAGATACAAAAAATAAGATTGTTTACTCTTAGAAACTTAAACTTAGGTTTAGTCCAAAGGATGGTGAAAGGGTTTGAGTTGTGGGGCTAAGGGGTTGAGGAATGATTTTTATATCTGGGTTAATGGAAAGTTGGGGTTTATTTTCTTTTGGATTAGTAAAACCATAGAATTGATTAATCTTCTTTGCATTTCGATTGGCATCTACCATTCCAACTATCCAACAAGTTGCCGCACTTGTAAAAGAGGCTAAGAACATAGTAATATATGTAACCTTCCCTACATTAAATTCATTTCTTGGATAATAATGAGGATCTCCTGTTGCAGCAATAATAACAAAAGCATCGCTTAAAAGTTTCCAAGCTATAAATGCTTCTGCTTTGCTTTTCTGACCATTATAATATTGTCCTATGCCAGGGTAGGCAAGTGAGAGAAGGGTTGCAATTGCAGGGTTTCTATAAGTTGTCTTTGAAGTGTAAACTGAATCTATTTCTTCTGTTTTTTCAAGTAAAGGAGCGTTTAAATCATCATTTTCTTGGGAGAATAGGTTATTTGGAAAACCTATATAAAGGATTATTGCAAATAGTATAATAAGTATTCTCATAAGGATAAAATTATTAATTATTTCTGCAAATATACATTTATTCTAACTTTCAAACTCTATTTGGAAATTTTATTCTAATTATGAATTAGAATAGTATTTTTTAGAAGCTTAAACTTAGGTTTAGTCCAAAGGATGGTGAATAGGTTTGAGTTGTGGGGCTAAGGG
>DHDW01000042.1:43148-43573 GCA_002399565.1 Bacteroidales bacterium UBA4866
CTTAGGTTTAGTCCAAAGGATGGAGAATAGGTTTGAGTTGTGGGACTATATGGTTGAGGGATGATTTTTATATCTGGATTTATGGAAAGTTTGGGTTTATTTTCTTTTGGATTGGTAAAACCATAGAATTGATTAATCTTCTTTGCACTTAAATTGGCATCAATCATACTTACTGCCCATGAGGTTACAGCACTTGTTAAAGAGCCCAAAAATAAATAAAAATAGCCTATTCCACTTCCATTTGATGAAAGAAAATTTTCTGAAATTCCATAAATACTAATAATCATAAAAATATCACTTGTGATTTTCCACGTTATAAAAGCACCTCCTTTATTGGCTTGACCATTATACAATTGTCCTACACCTGGATAAGCAAGAGAGAGTAGGGTTGCAATAGAAGAATTTCTATATGTTTTGGCTGTGGA
>DHDW01000042.1:43754-53310 GCA_002399565.1 Bacteroidales bacterium UBA4866
CTTGGGAGAATAGGTTATTTGGAAAACCTATATAAAGGATTATTGCAAATAGAGTAATAAGTCTTCTCATAATGGTTGAATTATTAATTATTTCTGCAAATATACATTTATTTTAATATCTATGTTCTTTTTGGGAATATTTCTATTAATCTTTGTGGAAATAATCGTAAACAATCTTTGCTTTTGAAGCTCCAATTGCATTGGTTAATTCTTCAAGTGAAGTTTGAGAAATCTTTTTAACGCTTTGGAATTTAAGGAGCAGGTTTCTTGATGTTATATCCCCTATTCCTTCAATTTCCGTTAGCTGAGTTCGGAAGGTTGATTTGGAACGTTTGTTTCTATGGTGAGTTATTCCAAAACGGTGTGCTTCATCTCTAATTTGTTGTATAACTTTTAGGGTTTCACTTCTTCTGTCCAAAAATAAAGGAATGCTTTCACCAGGAAAGAATATTTCTTCTAATCGTTTGGCAACCCCTATCATCTTTATCTTATCTGATAGTCCTAATGCTCTTAGGGTTTCTTGTGCAGCACTTAACTGTCCCTTGCCCCCATCAATAACAATTAGGTCAGGAAGTGGTTTTTCTTCTGCTTTCAATCGAGAATAACGACGGTAAACAACTTCCTGCATGGAGGCAAAGTCATCTGCTCCTACAACAGTTTTTATATTATAGTGTTTATAATCACGATTGGATGGTTTGGCATTGCGAAAAACTACACAGGCTGCAACAGGATTTGTTCCTTGCGTGTTGGAATTGTCAAAACATTCAATATGTCGTGGCAAAACATCCATTCTTAAATCCTTTTGCATAATCTCCATTATTCTCTTAGAATGCCTTTCTGGGTCGAGCAGCATAGCTTTTTTAGATTTTTCTAATTTATGGAATTTTGCATTATGGAGAGAAAGGTCAAGGAGTTTCTTTTTATCTCCTAATTGTGGGATAGTTTGTATAACATAATCCTCTGGCAAATCTAACCTTATGGGAACAATAATTTCTCTATCATTCCAATCGAGTTTATCCCTACTTTGAACAATGGCAGAAGAAAAAACTTCCTCAAAGGTTTCGTCAAGTTTTCTTTGAACTTCAATACTATAAGATGAAATTACGTATCCATTAACAACCTTCATCATATTGAAATGTATGGAGTTTTCTTCCTCAACATATGCAAACACTTCAACATTCTTAATTGTGGAGCTTACAACTGTGCTTTTTGACTGATAGTTTTCCAACATCATTATCCTTTCCTTAACAGCTTGTGCTTTTTCAAATTCTTGTGTTTGAGCATAAGCCATCATCTCTTGCTTTAAATCTTTAAGGAGCATTGAAAAATCACCTTTAAGCATATTCTTAATTGAGGAAATGGTATTATTATAACTTTCTTTTGATTGAAGTCCTTCACAGGGTGCATCGCAAAGTTTGATTTGATAGTTTAAACATGCTTTGAATTTGTTTTGGTTTATGTTTTCTTCTGTCAAATTGAGGTTGCAGGTGCGATAACGAAACATTATACGGATTATATCCATTAGCTCTTTGAGTGCTCTATTGTTGGCATAGGGTCCATAGTAGAGAGAGCCATCACGAACAAGGTTACGGGTCTTGAATATTTTTGGAAAGGATTCATTTGTTATTCTTACCCAAGGAAAGCTTTTATCGTCTTTTAGCATAATATTATAGCGTGGACGATACTTCTTAATTAAATTGCATTCCAATAGCAGTGCTTCTGTTTCGGAAGACAAATGAATTAATTCAATGTTGTAGATTTTCCTTACTAAGAGTTTGGTTTTGGAGTTGAGGCTGGATTGGTTGTGAAAATATGATAATACCCTATTCTTTAAATTCTTTGCCTTACCTATATAGATTATTGTTCCCTTATTATCAAAATATTGATACACTCCTGCTGTGGAAGGAAGTGTTTGTAATATGGGTAAAAGCTTATTATAGTAAGGATTAAGATTGTCGGTCATAGGCCTTTTGCCTTTTTATTTCTCAACGTTATAATCCAATTCAGATTTCTTAACCTCTATGCCTATGTTTTTTAGTCCAGTTACTTGATATTTTGAGCTATAATTGGAAATTATAAACTCATACTCTCCCTTTTCGGTGAATGTTAAGTATTGTTTAATTGGTTCTTTAATTTCAACAATATTACCCAAATCACTTCCAATGAATTTTTCAGCATTGCGATCTTTTAATTGCACTGTATGTATGGTTTCTTTCTTAATGCCAGAGGGAGAGATTATTCTAAGAATAAAACTAACTTCATCTACATTAATATCCTTTGTGTGTGAGAATGAAACATTAATATCATATACATCTTTAATATTAGTAATATTGATTTTTTCAAAATTAATATCTTTTCCTTTTTCAATTCTATCCCATTTTTGATCTGGAAACTCTATGGTGTTTTGATATACAAATTTATCTCCACATGAAGTAAAGAAAACACTTACTATGCCTAAAAGTAAAGCAATGCTAAAAATTCTTTTCATAATTGTTCTATTTTTGTGTTTTTAACCACGCAGATACGTTGTTTTCTATTCTTTGAGATAAGTTGTCGGTTTCATTTCTTTGAAACTTATCCCCTATTATGTTTTCGTATAGCTCAATATAACGTTCAGAAATTTGATTAATTATTTCAGGAGTCATTTCAGGTATTTTTTGTCCTTCCAATCCCTGAAAACCATTTTCCATTAACCATTCTCTAACAAATTCTTTAGATAATTGTCTTTGTGGCTCGGAATTATTTTGACGTTCTTGGTAGCCTTCCAAATAGAAATAGCGAGAAGAGTCTGGTGTGTGAATTTCGTCAATCAAATATATTTTCCCATCTTTCTTCCCAAATTCATATTTTGTATCAACCAAAATCAAACCTCTTTCATTTGCTAATTCTTGTCCTCTTTGGAATAGTGCAAGGGTGTATTTTTCTAATTGTTCGTAATCTTCTTTTGAAACCAAGCCATGTTTTATTATTTCTTCTTTTGAAATATCTTCATCATGACCAATTGCTTCTTTGGTTGTTGGTGTGATTATTGGATTTGGAAATCTATCATTTTCTTTCATTCCCTCAGGTAAAGCAACTCCACAAAGTGTTCTTTTACCTTGTTTGTATTCTCTCCAAGCATGTCCTGAAAGAAATCCTCTAACAACCATTTCAACTTTGAATGGTTGGCATAAATGACCTATTGTAACCATTGGATCTGGTGATGATATCTTCCAATTTGGTACAATATCCTCTGTGGCATCTAAAAATTTCTCTGCAATTTGATTTAAAACCTGTCCTTTGAAAGGTATTCCTTTTGGTAAAACTACATCAAAAGCTGAAATTCTATCAGAAACAATCATTACTAAAAAATTATTGTCAATATTATATACATCACGTACTTTTCCGATGTATAAATCCTTTTGTTCCTCAAACTTAAAGTTTGTTTTAACTAATGCTTCCATATATTATTATTGTTTTTATTGTGCAAAGATAATTTATTTTTAAAAGCAAAAATACGATTTAACATCTATTTTCATAATTTTTTACTCATAATTCAAATAAATATAGTATGTTTGCAGAGCAATTAATATAATTCTTTTATGAAGAAGAAATTTTTTTTAACCTTAGTTCTGACTCTTGCAATTATTGCAGGGGCTTATTCTCAACAACCTAAACAAATAAAAACTAACAAAGGGAAGAAACCTATTCCAAAACCTCAAATATTAGAAACTCCTATTCCTGCTCGAAGTGCTGATTGTTTTTTTGCTGCACCTTTGCAAATTGATGTTCCCTTTGGACCAACAGAACCTCCTCGTGGATATGGTTTTGTAAGTGAAATTAGTAAAGATGCTAAAACAAAGAATGTCTTTGATCAAGAACATAACTCTGTTTGGTATATTTTAACTATTCCTTATGATGGAAAATTATGTATTGATGTAACTCCAAAAGCAATTGCTGACGATTACGATATGTTGGTTTATAAATATACCAATAAGTATTTTTGTAATAGAATAATTGGGAATAAAGTAACACCAATACGTTCTGTTATGTCAGCAGGAAACACCGAAACAAAAGGTATTACTGGAATTGGATTAAAGGGTAAATTGCCTCATGTTCCAAAAACTTCAACAGCTGCTTATGCTTCTTATATTGATGTAACAGAAGGAGAACAATATGTTATTGTAGTGGATAACCTTGCAAGTGGAGGATTAGGACATACAATTTTAGCAACAATCAATACAGAATTTGCACCACTAACTGTTCTTCCAATTGATAGTGTTAAAAGAGAAAGAACAACAGCTGACATTCTTATAAAAGACAAAGAAAACAACAATATAATCTTAGAAAAAGAAGATGCAGGTGCACAAGTAATTAAGATTTTACCAAGGAAAGATTATACCATTACTCTTAAAAAAGATGGATACTTCAATTACAGAAGAGATGTTACACATGCACAAGCTGTTAAAGACTCTATACTTACAGCTCGATTAGTTCAAATAAAGTCTGGTTCAAAACTTCCAATTAATGGATATCTTTATTTTGATGTTGATGAACTCAATAATTTTACCCTACTTCCTGAAAGCTATACAGCATTAGATGATGTTGTAAAAACTCTTCAAGAATATCCTCAGCTTGTTGTAGAAATAATAGGAAGAATACCTACAGAAGGTTTTAGTTTAAGGAAAGATGCTGAGAACTCACGTTTAAGAGCAGAAGCTATAAAAAAATACTTGATTGGAAGAGGTATTCCTGATGCAAATCTTAAAACAAGAGGTTCTTATATTAAAGAACTTGAAGCCCAACTAACTCAGCAAAAGAAAAGCAAGTCAGGAAGTGTTTTAACACCAAATTGTGAGATAAAGATTTTAAAAACTCAATAAATTTACTATGATTTTCTTTTTATCAGAATCAGGATTTGCTTGATTTTAGGATTTGTAGGATTTCTATAATCGGTTACATAAAAATAATCAAGTCAATCCTTTAATCCTGTATCATCGGCTTGCCGCTTGCCTTAGCAAGAATCCTGATTCTGACTAAGAAAGAATCTGTGCGAATCGGCTTTCTCCTTTCCTGATTCAGACAACATTAATCATTAATAAACTCCTGATTCACATTAAGAGAATATTGGTTTTTGTGGTTTTTGGGCTAATAGACCAATTGAAACTGAGGTTTTGCCATTATTATCTTTTGAGTAGGTTAGTTCAAATCTATCTAAATCATCTAAATGAGAAAACATAAAAAATGAAGTATGCTCATCATATTCTGGGGAATCTTGTTCGGAATAAATAAGTACTTTTAAATATGTTTTTAAAACTTCTGTAATCATTTCAACACTCTTATCTGAATTAAGAGCTACTTGTTTAAGTAAATGACCTGCATTAATAGTAAAACTTTGATTGTTTTGAAGCATATCATATATCTTTTGCATTACATCACGTTTTTCAAAATCAATTTTATCATTTTCCATAATAAGACATTTTTTAAATTTATACTATAATTACAACGACAAAACATAAATTATTATTTCATTAATTGGAACAAAAAAAGGGAGAAGAAATTAATCAACTCCCTTAATGGTTGTTTCAAAAATTAGATAAAATTATTCACATTGAAAAACCAACATTAAAAATCAAAATCAAAATTATTATTTAACTCATTCAAATCTACTTCCCTAATCTACTTTCAACATCTTCTTTTGAAAGTTTCTTAGTACAGAAAAACCAATCATAACATTTAACATCTTCATCCTTACTTTCCATTCTTTCCTTAGCTACTCCACATGAACCAGCTGTTGGAACAATTACTTCATCTCCTGGACGCCAATCTGCTGGTAATGCCACATTGAAATTATCTGCTGTTTGTAATCCAATCAAAACTCTCTTCAACTCATCAAAATTTCTTCCTAATGATAGGGGATAGTAAATTATTGTACGAATAATGTCTTGTGGATCAATGAAGAAAACTGCTCTAACTGCTTTTGTTGTTGCTTCTCCTGGTTGAATCATACCATATTTATTAGCAACTTCCATTGTTATATCTTCAATTAAAGGAAATTTCACTTCAATATCCTTCATCCCCTTATATTCTATTTTTTCCTTAATGGTTCTTAACCATGCAATATGACTATAAAGTCCATCCACTGAAAGTCCAACTAATTGAGTATTTAGAGCTTCAAACTCTGGTGCCATTTTTGCAAATGTCATAAACTCCGAAGTACAAACAGGAGTAAAATCAGCTGGGTGAGAGAAAAGGATTTTCCACTTTCCGTTATAGTCTTCTGGGAAATTAATATTTCCTTGTGTTGTTACAGCCTTAAATGAAGGAGCTTTATCGCCAATTCTTGGCATTGAATTTACTATATTTGTTGTTTCCATTTTATTTTCTTTTTTTTGATTATATGTTTTATAATTATTTTCTGATTGCAAAAATATAAGCATTATTATTATCTACCAAACATAAATTTTCTATATTTGCATTGATAAAAACGATTAAACATGACAATTCAACAATTAGAATACGTTGTGGCTGTTGATAAATACAGGCATTTTATTAACGCAGCAAAGGCATGCGGTATAACTCAATCAACCCTTAGTGCTATGATTCAAAAACTCGAAAACGAGTTAGATGTAATAATTTTTGATAGAAATTCACATCCTATTAAACCAACATATATTGGAGAAAAAATAATTAATCAAGCAAAGATTATTCTTTATAACTCTAAGCAATTAATGGAGATGGTTATGGATGAAAGAAATAAAAGTGAGGGACAAATTAAATTGGGTATAATTCCAACTGTTGCTACCTATATTTTGCCAAAACTCTTTAAAGAAGTTATGGATAATCATCCAAATATTAGACTAAATGTAACTGAAACGCAAACCTCTAACATTATCAGACAACTTCATCGTGCTGAATTGGATATGGCAATACTTGCTACCCCTTTGGATGAGGATGATTTATTAGAAATACCAATTTATTATGAAGAGTTTATGGCTTATATTTCTCCCTTAGATGATTTGTATAAAGAAAAAGAAATTAACTCTTCATCAATGGTATTGGATAATATGTGGATTTTGCAGGAAGGACATTGTTTTAGAAATCAGGTTTTGAATTTCTGCAAACAAAACTCCGACTTTAAACCCAACTATGAAGCAGGAAACATAGATACATTAGTTAAGATTGTTGATAAGAATAAAGGATACACCATAATCCCAAAACTTCATATTGACCTTTTAACAGAAGAACAAAAGAAAAATATTAGGCCATTAGTTTCTCCTAAAATAGTAAGAGAGATTTCTATTGTAATTAGAAAAGATTATGTTAGAGAAACCCTTTTAAATCATATAGCCGAAATGCTTAAATCAATTATCCCTGAAAATATGATTGATGAAAGATTAAAGAAATTTGCTATTAGATTATAATAGTTGAGATGTTGAGATGTTGAGATGCAAACAACTAAACAACTAAACAACTAAACTCTCTTTATTTGAGCTCCAATTGCGTTTAGACGTTTGTCAATATTTTGGTAACCTCTATCTATTTGTTCTATATTATCTATAACGCTTTTTCCTTGTGCTGAAAGGGCTGCAATCAATAGGGCTACTCCTGCTCTAATATCAGGTGAAACCATATTTACTCCTCTTAGTGGATAGCGTTTTTCGAGTCCAATTACTGTTGCTCTATGTGGGTCGCAAAGTATTATTTGAGCTCCCATATCAATTAGTTTATCAACAAAGAACAAACGACTTTCAAACATCTTTTGATGAATAAGGACGCTTCCTTTTGCTTGTGTTGCAACAACAAGTGCAATGGAAATCAAGTCGGGAGTAAATCCTGGCCAAGGTGCATCGGCAATTGTCATAATTGAACCATCCATAAATCTCTCTACTTCATAAATATCCTGCGAAGGAATATGAATATCATCTCCAATATGGTCTATCTTAATGCCTAAACGACGAAAAACATCTGGTATAATTCCTAATTGTTGGTAATTAACATCTTTAATTGTTATTTCGGAACTTGTCATTGCTGCAAGCCCAATAAAAGAGCCAACCTCAATCATATCAGGTAATAAACGATGAGTTGTTCCTTTCAACTCTTTTACACCTTCAATAACAAGAAGATTTGACCCAACTCCTGAAATATTTGCTCCCATACGGTTAAGCATTGAGCAAAGTTGGAAAAGATATGGTTCACAAGCTGCGTTGAAAATTGTTGTTTTACCCTCAGCCATAACAGCACTCATGACAATATTTGCAGTTCCTGTTACGGAAGCTTCATCCAATAGCATATAAGCACCTTTAAGATTTGAAGCTGTAATTTCGTAGGATGAAACTTTTTCATTAAAACTAACATCTGCACCAAGCTTTTGAAATCCTATGTAGTGAGTATCTAACCGTCTTCTACCAATTTTATCGCCACCAGGAATTGGATTGGATGCCTTATGAAAACGTGCAAGCATTGGACCTACAATCATAATACTACCTCTAAGTCCAGTTGCCAACTTACAATATTCTGGTGTTTGAATTAAATTGAGGTTAATATTTTCTGCTTTAAAAGAATATTTCTCATCACCAAGTTTTTCTACCTTAACCCCAATATAAGCCAATAACTCAATAAGCTTATTTACATCTCTAATATTAGGAATATTATCAATTACAACCTCTTCCTTAGTTAATAAAACAGCACAAATAACTTGTAGGGCTTCATTCTTGGCACCCTGTGGAACAATATCTCCTTTGAGCTTATTTCCTCCAATAATTTCAAACTTACTCATATTTATTTATTATTTAGGATTATGATTACGCTTCCCATTTACGTGAGAAAAATTCTTCCCGTTTTTTTGATTTTTCTGATTTACAAATTTTTTCTTATTCCCTCCAAGTATATTCTTTGTTGTGTTTAATTTAAAATCATCATGAAGTTTTAACTGACCTTTTGATAGCTCTTCAAAATGTTTTAATATTAATTCATCTTCAACAGAATCCCTATTCCATTGTAAGTATGATTTTTTCAACTGCTGAGCAATAAGAGCAATCAACAATTTTTTCTCATCTCCATCTTCCATTTCAATAACCTTCTCAATCATATTCTCCAAAACCTTTCCATAGGGACCAAACTTAATGTCACTATTCTTATAACTTAAAGGTTGTGGTGGAGCCATACTTTCTTGTATTGTTGGCATTGGATAAGGAGAATCTACGTCTAATTTAAAATCAGAAATAATAAAAAGATGATCCCATAGTTTATGCTTGTAATCAACAATATTTTTTGCATCGGGATTTACATTATACATTGCAGTTATAATCAATTTAACATAAGCATTTCGCATTTCTCTATCCTCAATGGTTAAAGCATAATCAACCATCTTTTGAACATTCCTTCCATATTCAGGGATTTTCAAGTCCTCTCTTTCTGTATTATATTCCATATATTTATTTTGTTTACTATCTTATTATTTTGTCTTGAATTGTGATTCGTCTGATTTACTATGATTTTTTGTCAGAATCAGGATTTGCTTGATTTTGGGATTAGTAGGATTTTTTACCAATCATGTAAATCCTTAAATCCTGTA
>DHDW01000042.1:53430-81921 GCA_002399565.1 Bacteroidales bacterium UBA4866
AATCCTGATTCAGACAAATGAAAAAATTACATCAATTTTAATTTTGCAAATCTAAGAACTAATTTTTTAATTCCAAAACCAACAAATTCTACTTCTGCTTTTGTATCATCGCCTTTGCCTTCCAAAGTAAGGATTTTTCCCCTACCAAACTTATCGTGATAAACATCCATCCCTTCTTTAAAAGCATTCATATCACTAACAGGTGTTCCTCCAATTGGTTTCGGAAGGGCATCTATTTTCTTTAAATTTCTGCTTACACTAACAAAATCATTATTGGAGTATGAAGGAGTTTTAAGCATTGATTTTTCCTTCAAACTGCTATAATTCTCAGTAAAATAATCCTTATCTATATCTCCCAAAAATCTACTCTCTTCATTATAGGTCATAGTTCCATTCCTAAAACGCATTTGAGCACAGGAAAGTGCTAATTCCTTTTTTGCTCTGGTCATTGCAACATAGAAAAGACGTCTTTCTTCTTCCATTTCAATCTGAGAACCTATACACATGGCACTTGGGAAAAGATTTTCTTCCATTCCTGCAACAAAGACATAAGAAAATTCCAACCCCTTAGATGAGTGAATAGTCATAAGAGAAACTGTATTATCATCATTCTTATCTCCCCTGTCTGTTTCGCTTAAAAGACTGGTTTGCTGAACAAAAACATCTAAGGTTTTATTTCTAAGAGCTATCTCCTCGCCTGTTTGTTCATCCAATATCATTTCATCTTCTGACTCAACAAATGCTTGAATTGCACTTATCAATTCATCAATATTATCTAATTTATCTTCAACAGCAGGATCTGCTTCATTCTTTAAAGTTGTTACAATATTTGATTTTGCAATAATTTTAACTCCAAGCTCATAAGCATCAATCTTATCTTTTTCAATTGTGAAAGCTTGAATCATTGTAACAAAATCAATTATGCTTTGTTTAGTTCTGGGAGTAAGTTGTATTTTATCAATATGATTTAAAGCAGCATGAAACAAAGATACATTTTCTTCGTTGGCAAGAATTTTAAGCTTATTTATGGAAGTGTCGCCAATTGAACGTGCAGGATAGTTGATAACTCTTAAAAAAGCTTCATCATCCGAATTATTTACAACCAAACTAAAATAAGCTAATATATCTTTTATTTCTTTTCTTCCATAAAATGAAATACCACTGAAAATTCTATAAGGAATATTCAAAAAACGAAGATTTTCTTCCAAAACACGTGATTGTTGGTTGGTTCTGTAAAGAATTGCAAAATCCTTATAATCGGCATCTTCTTCACGCATTCTATCACTAATAGTATTACAAATCCATTTTGCTTCATCCTTATCGGAATCAGATTTACAGAAATTAATCTTCCTACCCTCTCCATTATTTGTCCAAACCTTTTTCTCAATCTTTTTGGAATTACGACTGATAACACTATTTGCAGCATTTACAATATTGCTTGTTGAACGATAGTTTTGTTCGAGTTTAAAGAGTTTTGCATCTGGATAATCCTTTTGAAAATCCAATATATTACGAATATCTGCCCCACGAAAAGCATAAATAGATTGAGCATCATCACCCACCACACAAATATTTCTGTATCGAGCTGAAAGCTTTTTAACAATATAATATTGGGCAAAATTTGTATCCTGATACTCATCAACCAATATGTATTTAAACCTCTCTTGATACTTTAAAAGCAAATCGTTGTGATCCCTAAGCAAAACATTCATATTGAAAAGCAAATCATCAAAATCCATAGCCATATTTCTTCTCAAACGATGATTATACTCTTGATATATTTTAGCAATATATGGTCTTGAATTTGTTCTATCCTCCATCATCAACTGCTCATTATCCATATAAGCCTGTGGAGAAATCAAACTACTCTTTGCTGCTGAAATTCTGTTTAAAAGATAAGATTTGTTATATAACTTATCATCCAAATTAAAATCCTTAATTATGGCACGAATAACTGATTTTGAATTTTCTGTATCGTAAATTGTAAAAGAATTCAAATAGCCCAATCTTTCAGCTTCAATACGAAGAATTTTAGAAAAAATGGAGTGGAAAGTACCCATGAAGATATATTTAGCATTATCCCCAACCAAATCCACAATTCTCTCTCTCATTTCGTTAGCTGCTTTATTGGTAAAGGTTAAAGCCAATATATTATGAGGATTAACCCCTTGTTGAATCAAATAAGCAATCCTGTAAGTTAAAGTTCTGGTTTTTCCACTACCAGCACCAGCAATAATCAAATTAGGTCCCTCAACACTCTCACATGCCAACCTTTGCTCAGGGTTCAAATCGTCTAACAACATCTTTATAACGCAATTATTTATAATAATACACTAAAATTAATCTTCAAAGATAATACAAAAAATAGAATTAGAGAAATTTGATTAGGCGTTTAGTTGTTGAGGTGTTTAGTTGTTTAGTTGTTTTCTATTTATTCTTATTGCTAAAAAATACAGTCCTATTGTTAGGATTAGAGATAGGGCAAAGAGAATTGGAGTGTAAATGTAGCCAGTTTGAGTTAAGTTTGTTTCTATTATTTTTGTATTGAATAGATAGTAGCCCATTACTATAATTAGGTTGTTGAAGAAATGATAAATAATTGGCACTATAATATTCCTACTTAGCACATAAAGGTATCCTAAAAACATTCCCAAAATTACTCTTGGAATAAAAGAAAAGAGTTGAAAATGTATTAGACTAAATATTATAGAAGTAAGAAGTATTCCTATAAAGTTATTTTTAAAAAGCTTTATCATAGTAGTTTGCATAGCATATCTAAAAAAATATTCTTCCAAAAGAGCAGGTATTAGAGCAAGGACAATTATATTTAATATTAGTTTAGTGGTTGATGTATCTTGCATAAATTTCTCCATAACCCTTTGTGCATTTTCTTCCATTAGTCTGAATTGTTCTTCTCCCTGAAAATGCCAAGAATTATTCCAAATATTTATTCCATCAATTAGTGGCATTGAAACAATTAGAAGTCCTATGGCTATTAGTATATAATATTTTATATTCTTCTTTTGAAAATCAATACTTTTATACGCTGAGCCTTCAAACATTAACGACCATAAAAGCGGAGCCATTCCAAACATTATAATTTGCGATAGAGCTTGTGAAGCTAATGAAGGAAGAGGTGCAATACTTAAAATAAATGATGTAATTGAGGTAAAAACCATAAATATACATATTAGCATCATTAACTTAACAAATGGCTTTGATTCAACAAAGTAAAAACTATATTTTTTCATCGGTCACTGATTTTTTGAGCTTTAATTTCTTGTTTTATTTTAGCATCTTGCTCTTGTTCCAACATATAAGTAGCATCAATCCTTAGGGCTTCTTCTAATGGCTTATTCCATTTTTTTGCTTTTTCTTTAACTGATTCGTACCATTTTGGGTCTTTCTTAATCAATTCTATATAATATTTAATTCTAATTTCCTTTTCTTCTTCATTTATATTTGGCAAGAATGATGCATAAAGTCTTTCAATAAAACTAAATCCTAAATCATTAAGGTTTTGTTCAGTTTGGAAAAATACTATTACATCAAACTTATCAATTATCTTATGCATATCAGTAAACATGGGCTCTCTCTGAACAATTTTACCATTTTCAAAAATTTCTGGATATACTACTCTATTATAATACCAAAATTCTCCTCTATCAAAAACTTCATTACACATACCCCAATAATACATTCCCCAATAAAAACTATCACCCACAACCAAAAGTCGTGGTCTTTTTTTATCCGCTTTTGTCGTATCTATATAAACATCAGGATAAGCTAAGAGCTGATCATCTTTTTGCAATAAAAGATTTAATGGGTCAATCATATCTCTATCTGTAAATTGTGGAGTGTGAGTTAGTGTTAGCTTCCTATATCTTGCCTTTGGTAGATTCCAATTATATTTTTCACTCATATAATTGATTAATGAATCCATAGCAACATACTCACCATATTTAGTCCAATGTATTCCAAACTTATTCATTAGTGAATATTTAGATTTCTGCTTTTGGGACAAAAACCAAGCACTAAAATCAATATATTGAACCTTACTTTTAGATAATTGTTTAGCTAACTGCTCATAATTGCTTTTATCTTTCTTTTGAATTAAATATCTTTCTGGAATATATTCCGAAAAGTATCTAACCTTTGAAGGAGCTAAAACAACCAATATTTGCTTATTCAATGATTTGAGGGTGTCTAAAACATTCTCTAATTTTAATACTTTTAATCTTATTTCTTCATCTCCAACAAAATCTTTCCCCAAATAAGCATTTACGTGTTTTGTATCAAAAAGATAATCATTCTTACCCAAAACAATATTTACATTTGGAGAGTTAGCTAAAAGACTATAATTTATTTGATTGTAAATTCTAACAAAGAAAGGTCTAAAACCAGTGTGTTCAGGTCTATATTTCTCTTCAACAGATTGGAAACTCCCATTAAACCAATTCTCAACACTTAATGTAGATTTTGGAGCAGGAACAAATTCCCCTTGTAGAGGTATTTCTTTATAAAAAGGATAGATGCTTTGCAATAATGGCAGAAACAATATCCCCACAAATCCAATAAACAATATGTATTTTATTATCTTCATCTTTTTCTGTTTATTGTTTAGTCGTTTAGTTGTTATTCGTTATCTCAACACCTCAACACCTCAACACCTCAACATCTCAACACCTCAACACTAAGAACCTTCGAGCAGAATCGAACTGCCATCTTCTGAACCGGAATCAGAAATTTTATCCATTAAACTACGAAGGTTTATTTATTTATACTTCTTTTTCAAATTTTCTATTGCCATATATTTAGCATCAATATCTATTGCTTCTTCTAATGAAACACCATTCTTTTTTGCTTTTAATTCTATGTTTTTCAACCAGTTCTTATTATTTTTAATTGCTAAGGTGTATTTCTTTACATAATCTTTAAATTCCTCATTATATTCGGGTTTCTGACAATAATGATAATAAAGTTTTCTTGCAAACGATATTGGAGAAGTAGTTAATGTTCCATCAGTCATAACGATAAGGAGAACATCATGCTTTTCTATTTCTTCTTTAATATCATCATATTCTATAATATATTTTATCCCTGTTGGATTATTTGGTTTATCTACGTACTCAAAATAAAACCAGAATTCACTTTCATAAAACACTGACCTGTTTAAGCCCAAATCATTTAATCCATAGAAATAACTATCTCCAATTGAAAGTACTCTTAATTTATCTTTACCTGCTGAATCAATCTTTAATTCAACATTTGGCATAGGATAATCAGGAATATTTTTAATAACATTCATTAATTTTTCAGCATCATCATCAGAACGAATCATGTTAGTTGATTCTTTAACATTAGATATTTTTAACCTTGGCAAATTAATTGCATATTTTTTATCAAAATAACTTGTCAAAGAATCAATTGTTAAATAGCAGGCATATTGTCCCCAGTGAACACCTGTATTTGAAAATAATCTATACTTTGTTTTTCCTTTTAATGAACGTATCCATGCATAAAAATCTAAATAATTAATATTATGCTTGTAAAACTCTTTACTGTATTTTTCATAGTTGGTGATTTCTGGCTTTAATCTTGAATAATATTTTGGGAAGTATTCAGGATAAAAACTTCCCTTACCTGGAACAATCATTATTACCAAATCAACTCCTTTAACTTTTAAAGAATCTCTTACCTGTGCCAACTGTTTTACTACCAAACTTACGGTGTCTTGTGGCACAGAATCTCTTCCTAAATATGAATTAATATAATAATCATAATAAAGATAATTATCCTTGCCTACTACTACACCTTTTACATTTGATGATTTAAGAAATGTGTATCTAATCTGGTTACTAAACTTTATAAAGAAATCAGCAAAAGCTATTTGTTGTTTCCCATATTTCTCTAATTTATTTTGAAATTCTAATGAATTAAAGGCTTTTAATGATAATTCAGGCTTTTCTATTTTCACATAGTAGCCTCCCAGATTACCATTTTTGTATCCAAAGTATTGGGAAACCATTGGAGTAAAAATAAGTGCTATAAAAAGAATAAACAAAAACCTTTTCATGTACCTGTTCTCTAAAATCTATAATATATAAATGGATTGAAATCGGAAGAGATTATAAAGGAGACTGATAATAGTAGTAGAACAAGGGATATAAATGATAGTAAAATATGTTGTTTTGTGTTGTACAATGGTTTTTGGAAGAAGAAATCGTTTAGTTTTTGACCCCATTTAAACTTTGTTATAAATGCAAAGAAAACTGCAACAAAAATCATTCTTATAAAATCAGGATTAGGTAAAAACAGATTACCACCAGTGAAAGAGAATAATTTACCAATATAAGCAAATGCAAAATCCAAACTATCGGAGCGGAACAAAACCCAACCTATCATTACAATTATAAAGGTTAGTAGATTTGAAAGGAAACCACCCATCTTGTTTAATACTTTCAAGAGAAACATCTTATCCAAAACTAAGAATAATCCATGAAAGGCACCCCAAGCAACAAAATTCCACGATGCTCCATGCCATAAACCTGAAATAAGGAATACTATCCAAAGGTTAAAATACATTTTCCTCTTACCTACTCTATTTCCACCAAGTGGAATGTATAAATAATCCTTCATAAAACTTCCCAAAGTAATATGCCAACGTCTCCAAAACTCTGTTATACTTTTAGCAGTGTATGGAAGATTAAAGTTTTCAGGGAATTTAAGCCCCATCATTAAAGCAAGTCCAATTGCCATATCAGAATAGCCAGAGAAATCGAAATAAATTTGGAATGTATAAGCAATAATCCCAAGCCAAGCATTTGGAGTGCTAAGAGTTAGAATATCGCCATTAAATATAGCATCGGCTTGTGCAGCCATTATATTTGCTATCAATACCTTTTTAGCCAATCCAATTGCAAAACGATAGACACCCAATAATTTTTCATCAATGGTTTCATTTCTTGAAGCAATTTGGTCAGCTATGGTATTGAAACGAACAATTGGTCCAGCAATCATATGAGGGAATGCCATTATATAAATTGCGTATTCACTTAGTTTTTTGAATGGCTTGTGAACATTTCTATAAGCATCAATAATATAGGTTATGGAGTGGAAAGTGTAAAAAGAAATACCAATTGGCAATGCAATCTCAATCCACTTCATTGGCTTTATTCCAAAAGAAGAAATTAGAAAATTTACGCTATCAATAAAGAAGTTAGCATATTTGAAATAAGCAAGTAAGCCAAGATTTAGGATAATTGCTAAGGTTGTGAATATTCTTTTTTTCTTAATGGAGTCGGCCTCATAAAGTCCTTTCACCAAATAGAAAGTAAGAATAATTGCACCCGCAATAACAAAAAGAAATTTAGGTGCTCCCCAAGCATAAAAGATAATGCTTGCTAATAAAATAATATAATTCTTCCAACTCTTTGGAACAATATGATAGATTAGAAGGAAAACGGGAAGAAAATATAATAAGAAAAGTGTACTACTAAAAACCATTTTCAATTATTATTTGTTTATAAAACTCTCAATTTTTATTATTTTAGCTTACTGGGTTTATGAACAATGGCAAGACCACCTTCGGCAGTTTCCTTATAAAGAGAAGGTAAATCCTTTCCTGTTAGCTTCATTGTTTCAACAACTTTATCAAAAGAAATTAAATGCTTACCATCTGACATCATTGCATAAAGATTTGCATCCAAAGCACGAAGAGCTGCAAAAGCATTTCTCTCAATACATGGCACTTGCACCAAACCATAAATAGGGTCACAAGTTAATCCTAAGTGATGCTCTAAGCCCATTTCTGCTGCATATTCAATTTGTTGTGGAGTTCCGCCAAAAAGCTGATTAGCTGCTGCTGCTGCCATAGAACAAGCAGAACCTATTTCTCCTTGACAACCAACCTCAGCACCAGAAATAGAAGCATTAAACTTAATGGAAGTACCAAAAACACCAGCAGTTGCTAATGCCCAAACAATTTGTTTATCCGAAAAACCATGCTCCTTACTCAAATGATAAAGAACAGCAGGTAAAACCCCCGAAGAACCACAAGTGGGAGCAGTTACAATAACACCTCCCGAAGCATTATGTTCAGCAACAGCCAATGCATAAGCTTGAACAGAGGTGCGACCAATTAATGAGGTTTTATAACTTTTAGATTTAGTGTAATAGGACATAGCTTTTCTCCTCAAATGCAATCCACCAGGAAGCACTCCCTCTTCTTGCAAACCATCCTCAACAGATTCCTTCATAGTATGCCATATATTAGCTAAATAATCCCAAATATCTTTTTCTTCATATCTCTCAACATATTCCCAAAAGGTTAATCCTCTTTCGTCTATATAATCAAGAATTTCAGAAATATTCTTATGCGGATAAATATGATTTTCCTGAGCTTTTAATTCAGTATTCTCATCAGCAATTTTTCCACCCCCAACACTATAAATTATCCATTCATCAATAACATCCCCTTTATCATTTAAAGCAACAAAACGCATACCATTTGGATGAAATGGAAGAAAAGTTTCAGGTTCCCATAAAATGGTAGCTCTCTCTTGTGAAAGAACACTAAGAATAGCAAGGTCGGTTAAGTGCCCCTTACCAGTAGCAGCCAAAGAACCATACAAAGTAACCTTATAAGAGTTTGCATTTGGAGTCCTTTTCAAAAAAGCAATAGCAGCATTCTTAGGCCCAATAGTGTGTGAACTCGAAGGACCATTCCCAATCCTATAAATTTCCTTTATACTTTCCATAAATCAATTATATTAATCTACAAAAATACATAATTTATTTCCTTCAATAGAATAAATGCAAAAAATAGTTGAAACTTTACAACTTAAATATAACTTTTCTACGAAAAATCAAATTCCATTTCTAACTCCTTATTCTAATTTTCTAACTCCTTATTCTATTTTACTAACTCCTTATTCTAATTTACTGAAACCTTGTTTTAATTTTTTCTTTCTTCGTTTTAATTTACTCAAACAAGGTTTTATTTTCTTCACTCTTTTTTCTGGGAACAACAGAGTTCATAAGAAAATTTTAGAAACAAGTTGAATAATTATGAGAAGGGAGAAAGAATAAACGAGCTATTTAAAATTTAAACTTTCAGATACATAACTTTTAGTGAAAATATAAACAATTTATCAAAGAGAATTTTATTACCTTTGCCAAAGAGAATTTATTTAATATCAAATACAAACTAAAATCATTATGAATATCTCTTCCAAAGCATTCTTAGGGTTAATAGTTTTCCTTTCTTTAACTTCTTATATCAATGCTCAATATTACAATGAATATAATCTTAACGGAAAGGTTAAATCTTTTTACAAAAAAACCTACGACAATAGCAAAGATGGATATTTGGACACAATAAATCCATCTGAACAAATCTTTGTGGATTTTCAAAATAGAAAAGAAACGAAAAACCACAAGAAAAATGAGAGCGCAAATATAAGTGTTAAATATTATGATGAAAATAAAAACATTATTTTAGATAGTATTTTTTATAGTAGAAATAATGTTGAAGTTACCAAGTATTATTATAATTCAAATCATATACTCATTAAAAAGGATGATTATTATAATGATAGCATTATATCAACTACAACTTATAAACATGATAATGCTAATAATTTATTAGAAGAAACTTTAATCTTTAATTCAGGAGATTCTAATATATTAATCTATACTTATGACTCTAATAATAATCAAACATCAATGAATAGATATTACCGCAATAAAAAAATTAGTAGTGATATTACAGAATATAATAATAAAGGACAAAAAGTTAAAGATTATGATAATGAAACAATAAATGATTTCAATTTATTTGAATACGACAAAAGAGGTAACTTAGTTAAAGAAATAACTTATATTGACAATGAAATTATAGGGGAAAACATATTTATTTACAACACACATAATAAAATAAAAAAAGAAAAATCATATTATAACAATGAATTAACTTCAATAATAACCTATTCTTATGATAAAAATAATAGAATAACTAAAACTAAGCAATGGGGACTTCCTCGAGATTTTACCATTGAAAAAGAAATTTTTAAATTAGATGATAAGGGAAGAGTGATTGAAAAGAAAAAATATTGTTTTGATGATTCTCCAACAATACAACAATTCATTCATAAAGGCAATAACTTAGTTCAGGAAGTTAATTATGATCCAAGCGACTCGTATAATCAAACAAGTAAAATAGAATATACTTATAATCCAGACAATACATTATCACGTAAAGTTTGGTATTCTTGTGTTGATGGCGTTAGGGAAAATATAAAATGGAAAGAAAGTAAAGCAGAAAAATATTACTACAATGATAATAGAGAAAATATTTTAATTAAAAAGACATATTCTATGAATCCAGATGTATTATTTACTGATAGTTTGATTTATTCAAATAATATGCTAACAAAAAAATATTTTTATACTAACCTCATTGAAAATAATACTACTCCAACAATATATAAATATGATGAGAAAAAAAGATTAATTGGAGAAGGAACTTATGGATATAATCGGGAAAGAATTATTTATAAATATAATGATGATACATTGATTTACAAATGTGAAGAAAGATATGATAATGATGGAAAAATAGATTATCAATTGATAAATGAATGGAAATATGATTCAAATAAAAGATTAATTGAGCATACATATAACCAAACTAATAAATCTTCTAAAACTA
Source organism: Bacteroidales bacterium UBA4866 (assembly GCA_002399565.1). Lineage (GTDB taxonomy): Bacteria > Bacteroidota > Bacteroidia > Bacteroidales > P3 > UBA10566. Next base: position 64,142 of record DHDW01000042.1, read on the forward strand.
AATATTTTTACAATTCAAAAGGGAAACTCAAAAAGGAAATCTATAAGGATGATCTAATTGAGAATGTTATAGTAAAAACATATAAATACAAATTATTTAGTAAGGATTATACAATAATATATAGTGATTCTTCAAACATTAAAAACGTGTATTATAAATATGATGATAAAGGAAACCTTATTGAAGAAAGACATCCTTCTTATTTGGTAAAGTTTGAATATGAATATTACGAATAGAGACAAAAAAAAAGCTATAACCAAAATATGATTATAGCTTTTTTGTTATTTAGGTGTTATTGTTTATGCTCTTTTGAATACTAAGTTATCCTCTATTTCATCAACCTCTATCTTGGTTTCTTGCGAAATTGTTCCTTTAATTAGTTCTATGGATAGTTGGTTGATTACTAGTTTTTGTATTGCTCTTTTTACTGGTCGTGCTCCTAAGAGTGGGTCATAACCTTTTTCTGCTAAGTAGTCAATTGCTTTTGGTGTAAAGGTGATGTCTATATGTTTTTGAGATAGTTGGCTGGTTAGTCTGTTTAGTTGCAATACTACAATTTGTCTTACTTCTTCTATCTTCAATGGTTTAAAGACTACAATTTCATCTATTCTGTTTAGAAACTCTGGACGTATTGTTTTTTTCAAAAGTTCCAAAACTTCTCTTTGAGCTTTATCCCATGAGGTTTCAAAATTAGAAGATTCGTCTTCTAATGCGTCTTGAAGAATTTCTGAACCAAGGTTGGAGGTCATAATTATTATTGTATTCTTGAAGTCAATTACCCTACCCTTGTTATCGGTCAAACGTCCATCTTCCAAAACCTGCAATAAGATATTGAATACATCTGGGTGAGCTTTTTCAATTTCATCTAAAAGTACAATTGAATAAGGTTTCATTCTGACTGCTTCTGTCAATTGACCACTTTCTTCATATCCCACATATCCTGGAGGTGCTCCAATCAAACGGCTGACTGAAAACCTTTCCTGATATTCACTCATATCAATTCTTATCATTAGGTTTTCATCGTCAAACAACAATTCGGCTAATGCTCTTGCAAGCTCTGTTTTTCCTACTCCTGTGGAACCTAAAAATGCAAATGAACCAATAGGTCGTTTTTCATCGCTTAGTCCTGAACGGCTTCTACGGATGGCATTGGCTATTGCAGTTATGGCTTCATCTTGCCCCACTACTCTTTTCTTCAATTCATCTTCCAAATAAAGCAGCTTTTCTTTTTCGCTTTGCATCATTCTCTGAACGGGTATTCCTGTCCAGCGGGAAACAACATCTGCAATATCATTCTGGTCAACTTCTTCCTTAATAAGTGCAATTCCTCCTTGAATGTTTTGAAGTTTGGTTTTATAGTCTTCTAGGTCTTTCTCTGCTGTTTTAATCTTTCCATAACGAAGTTCTGCAACCTTTCCATAATCTCCACTTCTTTCAGCCAAATCAGCTTCCTGTTTGTAGGTTTCTATCTTTTTTACTTCATCTTGAATGGCATCAACCAAATTCTTTTCTTCTTTCCATTTGCTGGTTAGGGTGTCTTTTTCCTTTGATAAAGCTTCTATTTCTTGTGTTAGCTGTGCTTCTTTAACTTGATCTTTTTCCTTACGAATGGCTGCTCTTTCAATCTCCAATTGACGCAGTCTTCTATCTACTTCATCAATTTCTTCGGGTGAAGAGTTTATTTCCATTCTTAACTTTGCAGCTGCTTCATCAACAAGGTCAATTGCCTTATCTGGCAAGAAACGTGAGGTTATGTAACGGGCCGACATTTCAGCAGCAGCAATTATTGCAGCATCTTTTATTCTTACCTTGTGATGTATTTCGTATTTTTCTTTTAATCCTCTAAGTATTGAAATTGTATCTTGAACACTTGGTTCATCAATCATTACTGTTTGAAAACGTCTTGCCAGAGCCTTGTCCTTTTCAAAATACTTCTGATACTCATTAAGGGTTGTTGCTCCAATGGCTCTTAATTCTCCACGAGAAAGGGCAGGTTTTAGAATGTTTGCAGCATCCATTGCTCCCTCACCACCACCAGCACCAACTAAGGTGTGTATTTCATCAATAAACAAAATAACATCTCCCTCAGAGCTTATAACATCATTAACCACTCCTTTCAAACGTTCTTCAAATTCTCCCTTATATTTTGCTCCTGCAATCAATGCACCCATATCTAATGAATAGATTTCCTTATCCTTCAAGTTTTCAGGAACATCCTTTCTCTCTATTCTTTGAGCAATACCTTCTGCAATAGCTGTTTTTCCAACTCCTGGCTCTCCTATTAGCATAGGGTTATTCTTTGTCCTTCGGGAAAGTATTTGCAAAACCCTTCTTATTTCATCATCTCTTCCAATAACTGGGTCTAACTTCCCTTTCTTTGCTTCGTTATTCAAATTCCTTGCATAACGATTCAATTGATCTAATCTTTGATTTTTTTTATTTGTTTCCATATATATTTGTTATTTAATTATCAATACTAATTACCAATAAAGCCCTCAATTTGTTTGCCATAGCCAAAAATATGACAAAACGTCAGAAAGGGTTATTCTTTATATTTCAGTAAGGAGATGACCTGATAAGAAACAAAATAAAAAAAAGTCGCAAAAAATATATTAACCAATATTTAAGTCAATATAGTTTTTGCGACTAAATGATAGAGTTTAACCTAAATGTCTATTATAGATTAAATGCTTTCTTAATTTTATCTACATAATCTAATTTTTCCCAAGTGTAAAACCCTACTGTCTTTTTTGTTTCAACTCCATTTTCAAAAATAGTTACTTCTTCTTGGTATGGTGTTCTTCCGAAATGACCATATTTGGCTGTTGGTAGGAAGATTGGATTTTTTAATCCAAAGCGATTTACTATTGAATATGGACGTAAGTCAAAAATTCCATTAATCTTTTCTGCAATAATGCCATCAGTAAGTGTTTGACCATTTTCATCTTTAACCTTTGCAGTTCCATTAGTATTTACATAAAACCCCACTGGTTTTGCAACTCCAATTGCATAAGCAACTTGAACAAGAACTTCTTCACAAATTCCTGCTGCAACCATATTTTTTGCAATATGTCTTGCTGCATAAGCTGCACTTCTATCAACTTTTGATGAATCTTTTCCTGAGAAAGCACCACCACCGTGAGCTCCTCTTCCTCCATAGGTATCAACAATAATCTTTCTTCCTGTTAGGCCTGTATCTCCATGAGGTCCTCCAATTACGAATTTTCCTGTTGGGTTAACATAAAGAATAAAGTCTTTTTTGAAAAGGTCTTGAACATCCTTACGTTCTTGCTTTGCTATCACTCTTGGGATTAAAATATCTTTAACATCCTTATGAATTTGAGCAAGCATTTTGTCGTCATCATTATCAAAATCATCATGTTGAGTTGAAACTACAATTGTATTGATTGCAATTGGTTTATTATTGTTATCATACTCAATTGTAACTTGTGATTTGCTATCAGGACGCAAATACTTCATTTCTTTTCCCTCTCTACGGATTTCTGCAAGTTCTGAAACTAATTGATGAGATAAGATAAGTGATAAAGGCATATAGTCTTCTGTTTCGCTACAAGCATAACCGAACATCATTCCTTGATCTCCTGCTCCTTGATCTTCTGGATTTGCTCTTTCAACTCCTTGATTGATGTCGCTTGATTGTTCGTGAATTGCTGAAATAACTCCACATGAATTACTTTCAAACATATATTCACCTTTGGTGTATCCTATGTTTTTGATAACCCTTCTTGCAACGTCTTGAACGTCTATATATCCATTACATTTTACTTCACCGCTCAAAACCACCAAACCAGTTGTTACTAATGTCTCACAAGCAACCTTTGAATTTGGATCTTGGCGAAGAAATTCGTCTAATAGTGCATCTGAAATTTGATCCGATACTTTGTCTGGGTGACCTTCTGAAACTGATTCAGAAGTAAAAAAATAAGCCATCTTGTTTTGTCTTTAAATTAATTAATTAAACTAACAAAATGGGAAATAAGAATTGATGTAATCAAAAATGTTTTAGCATTTTTTTGTGTGGTTGCAATCAATTCAAATCTTTCCACATTTTATGTCTGCAAAAGTAATAAAAATAAAAACAAATAAGGCACTTATTTATACAAATAAATGCCTTATATAGTTTATTTTATTATCAATCAATTGCATAATAATTATTTTATTTTACTATGCAGAGTGAATTTGATTTTATTTTGCGTAGTTCACCGAACGTGTTTCTCTAATTACTGTTACTTTAATCATTCCAGGGAATACCATTTCGGATTGAATTTGTTTTGATAAGTCCATTGAGATTTGGTTTGCATCTTGGTCTGAAACTTTTTCAGCTGCAACAATAACTCTTAATTCTCTACCTGCTTGAATTGCGTATGTTTTAATTACTCCTGGATAAGACATTGCAATTTCTTCCAATTTATTCAAACGGTTGATATATGCTTCAACAACTTCTCTTCTTGCTCCTGGACGTGCTCCTGAAATAGCATCACACACTTGAACTATTGGTGCATAAAGGCTTTCCATTTCAACTTCATCGTGGTGAGATCCAATTGCATTACATATTTCTGGTTTTTCTTTACAACGTTCTGCAAGCTTCATTCCATGAATTGCATGTGGAAGTTCTGGTTCATTATCTGGCACTTTACCAATATCATGTAGTAGTCCTGCACGTTTTGCTATCTTTGGATTAAGTCCTAATTCAGATGCCATGGTTGCACATAAATTGGCAACTTCACGAGAGTGTTGTAATAAGTTTTGTCCATAAGAAGAACGATACTTCATTTTACCAATCATACGAACAAGCTCATGATGAAGATTTATTATTCCTAAATCAATACAAGTTCTTTTACCTGTTTCAATGATTTCTTGTTCAATTTGTTTTTTAGTTTTTGAAACGACTTCTTCAATTCTTGCAGGGTGGATACGTCCATCGGTAACAAGTTTGTGAAGTGCCAAACGAGCAATTTCTCTTCTTACTGGGTCAAAGCATGAAAGGATAATTGCATCAGGAGAGTCATCAATAATTACTTCAACTCCTGTTAAACTTTCTAATGCACGGATATTTCTTCCTTCTCTTCCTATAATTCTTCCTTTAATTTCTTCATTCTCTAAGTTAAAAACAGAAACTGTGTTTTCTATTGCGTTTTCTGTTGCTGTTCTTTGGATTGATTCTACAACAATTTTCTTAGCTTTTTGATTTGCTGTTAGTTTGGCTTCCTCAATTATCTCCATTATTCTACTTGCAGCATCTGAACGAGCTTCGCCAGTCATTGCTTCAATTAGTTGTTGCTTTGCATCATCTGCTGACAAACCAGCTATTTGTTCTAATTTTTCAACACTCTTTTGGAAAGTTTTCTCAACTTCTGCTTGACGAGTTGAAAGAATTTCTAATTGTTTGTTTAAGTTTTCTCTTGCTTGTGTAAATTCGCTGTATTTCTTTTGAAATTCTTCAACTTTAAGTTTTAAATCTTGTTCTCTTTGTTTTAGTTTATTTTCAACTTGAACAACGCGATTATTACGTTCTTGGACTTGTTTTTCGTGTTCTGATTTAAGTTGAAGAAATTTTTCTTTTGCTTGAAGGATTTTCTCTTTTTTTACAATTTCTGCTTTATTCTCTGCTTCTAATAATACTTGTGTGGATTTCTTAGTAAGTATTGCTCTAAGTTTGGTTGCAGCTAACAGTACCCCTAATCCAAAAAAGATTATAGCTACTATTATACAAACGATTACTATTGTTACTGTATTCATAAAAATTTATAGTATTAATTTTTTAATTTCCTATTTTATAAACTAGGATACAAAAATGTTTAGATGGATTTTATGCTGCGAAAACTATAAATAAAAAACCCGCACCCTTTCAAAATGGAGTATTGAAAAACTCCTTAAAACAAGATTTGAGTGCCAATTGCATCAAACTTCCACTGTCTTCTTACGAAGAACCCCTAAGGGTTGAGGCCTGTCTTTCTCAATTATGAGCGTCCTCCTTTTCTTTTTAGTGTTGAGTTTACAAACTGTTTTTGAACTGATGCGGGAATACTTCCTATATTTCCTTAATTATATTTTAATTCTATTTTATAGTATGCTATTGATTTCTTCTAATTTTTCAATCAATTGTTTGTTGCCAAAAAGATTATCGTCTTTTATTTTCATGTAAGATGTAACATATTGCAACAACACCATTGCTAATAAATCTTGTTTGTCTTTATAAGCGTAAATGTTAGCATATTCTTTAATGTTGGTCTTAACTGTTTCAACTGCATTCCTAAATACCTCTTCTTCGTCTCTTTTTACCCTAACCTTATAAATTCTACCTGCTATATCAACACTAATTAAAATATCTTCTGTCATTACTTATTAGAACTTTTAGCTTTTTCGGTTTCAACAATTATTCCTACGCACTTATCAATTTTTCGCACCAAGTTATTTATTTTCAGCTTAACGTCTGTTGTATCTAAACTATTTTTTATTGTTTCTCCTAATTTTAATGTTTTTACTTGTTCTTTTAAACTATTTATTACTTGCGATTGCTCTAATACAATCTTATTTAACTCTTTTTTTTCGTCAATTAAGCTCTCAATACTTTGCTCCAATTTATGTTTATCGTCTATTAATCTTCTTACTTTATATTCAATTCCAGCAATAAGAGTTTGCAAATCTTCCATCATTTTTAAGCTTAACCAACACTGCAAATATAAGCATATTTTCCAAAAAATGTATACTTATTGTTTTTTTTATTACATTTTATTTTAAAACGTTCTATTTGACATCCAAAGTATGTCCCATTCTTTTAGCTTTTGTTTTTAGGTACTTTTCGTTGTATTGATTGATTTCCACTACCAAAGGAATTGTTTCTACAATTTCAATTCCGTAACCTTCAAGCCCTCTTCTTTTAACTGGATTATTAGTTAATAAACGAATCTTATTTGCATTTTGATCTCTTAGTATTTGTGCTCCCACCCCATAATCTCTTTCATCTGCTCTAAATCCTAATGCAAGATTGGCATCAACAGTATCCATTCCTTGTTCTTGAAGATGATATGCCTTAATCTTATTAACTAAACCAATTCCTCTTCCTTCTTGACTCATATAAACTACCATTCCTTTCCCTTCTTTATCAATCATTTTCATAGCTTCATGCAATTGTCCTCCACAATCACATCTACAAGATCCAAAGATATCTCCTGTTGCACATGATGAATGAACTCTAACAACAATTGGTTCATCTTTTGTCCAAGTACCTTTTTTAAGTACCATATGAGTTGCATTTGTATTTAATTGAGTGTAGGCTATTAAATTGAAATCTCCCCATTCCGTTGGCAACATAACTTCTTCTTCTCTTCTAATTAGAGTTTCGTTGGCTACTCTATATGAAATCAAATCCTTAATTGAAATGATTTTTATTCCATACTTTTTAGAGATTTCAAATAATTGTGGCAATCGAGCCATTGTTCCATCTTCATTAAGAATTTCTACCAAAACAGCAACAGGCTCTAAACCTGCTAAGCGTGCTAAATCTACACATGCCTCAGTGTGGCCACTTCTTTGTAAAACTCCTGCTGATTTTGCTCTAAGGGGAAAAATATGTCCTGGACGTCCTAATTCCTCTGGTCTTGTTTTAGGGTCTGCTAAGGCTTTAATAGTTTTTGCTCTATCACTTGTTGATATTCCAGTTGTGCAACCATCTCCAAGCTTATCAACAGAAATTGTAAATGGAGTTTCGTGAGAGGAAGTATTATTTGACACCATCATATCAAGGTTTAACTGCCTACATCTTTCCTCTGTTAGAGGAGCACACATTAATCCTCTTCCATGAGTTACCATAAAGTTTACAATGTCTGGTGTAATTTTTTCTGCTGGGAAAATAAAATCTCCTTCATTTTCTCTATCCTCATCATCAACACAAATAAGCAATTTTCCTTGCTTAAAATCTTCTATCGCTTCTTCTATTGTATTTAATTTAGTTTCCATATATTTAAAAATTTAATCGGCAAAGATACAATATTTACGTCTATTTTCTCTTATTGTTAATGATATTTATGTAAATTTGCATTCAATAAATTGTAATATCAAACGTAACGTATATGCATTTTTTTCAAACTATAACACAAGGAATATTATTTGGTCTAACTCTATCTCTTATGGCTGGACCTGCCTTTTTCTCTCTTATCCAAACAAGTATTAGTAAAGGCTTTAAAAAAGGTTCTCAACTTGCCTTTGGGATATCTATTAGTGATATAATTATGGTATTTGTTGCTTGGTATGGTTTATCATCAATTTTTGAAACAAATAAAGCACAAAGAATTTTATCAGTAGTCGGTGGGTTCTTTCTTTTAGGTTTTGGAGTTTATACTGCTCTCAAAAGACATATAACTAAACCCAAACAAGCAAAAGACATTGAAATAAAAACTAAATTTCAATTTAAATATATTGCCAAAGGTTTTGCTTTCAACATTCTCAATCCAAGTATTTGGATTTTTTGGTTAATCCCAATAAGTGTTGCAAGCAGTTTTCCAAAGATAAATCTTCAAATAACATTTTTAGCTTCCATATTAGTTACTGTACTTTGCATGGATTTAATAAAATGTGCTATTGCAAACGAAATAAAACGTTTTATGACAGATAGAGTTATTACCTACACAAATAGAATTATTGGCTCAATTTTAATTGTATTTGGTATTTATTTAATTCTGACTTTATTTATTGATATGTCTCACATTATTCCAATAAATAATCAACTCTAAAAACTCCTCCTAAATCATTATTAAAATGTAATAATTCCTATAATCAAATTAAGAGAAGAGAATAATAAAGAGTGCTAAAATTAAATCTTCGTTTCAGTAAATTAAAACGAAGATTCAATAAAATGAAACGAAGATTCAGCAAATTAAAACGAGGATTCAATAAAGAGAACTTTTTGTAAGATTATTTATTCTTTTTGGATTTAGCTTCTTGTTTTTTGTAGTCTTCAAAAAAAACTCTCCCAACTTCATAACCAATATCAAAAAGCTCTTGTGCTTTATCAAAATCCAAAATAGTGTATTTCTCTAAGTTTGGAGTTATCACATAATTACATTTTTCTGCCCAGCTCTCAGTATTACTTGAAATTGAAAGAGCCATAGATCTTGCAAATATATTCATCAATCCTTTAATCTCCGATTGATTTGGCACGGAAATAACATCAACACCTATAATTATATCACATTCCTCTTTTAAAAGTGGCTCCACGGGAAGATTTTGCATAACTCCTCCATCAACATACATTTCTCCTTCAACTTCTTTTGGTTCATAAACAATAGGTATTGATGCTGATGCAATAATATACTCTTTTAAATAATTCCCCTCCCCAACAAACTTATAAGTTGCTTTGTTAAAATTTGTAACGCAGCAATAGAATTTCTTATTTAGACATGAAAAATCATTACTTGGTAATGCTTTACCCAACACCTTAGAAAGTTTCTCGTGATTAAAGAACCCTCTTCCAAAACTTGAATTTAATCTAATCACATTAATGATTTTATTCATATTTTCTTTGTCCACAAGATCTAAAATTTCAATTGGAGTGTAGCCAGCACAATACAATACTCCAATTATTGAACCCATAGATGTTCCTGAAACTACATCAACGTCAAACTTGTATTCCTTCATAGCTTGCAAGAAACCAATATGAGCATAACCCAAAGCTCCACCACCACTTAGAGCTAATCCAATTTTTGGTTTTTTCCCTTGAATATTAGGCTTATTATTTTGAGCAACTGAATTGTCAACATTTCCTATCATAACAACAACTATTAGAATAAATAAAAATAACTTTTTAAAATACAGCATAAACTTATAAACGTATAAAAGAATTCATATTGCAAATGTACACTCATATTTAAAATTCTGCAACAGAATTCAAGAGAAAAAGAATATACACTTTATCTTTGCAAAATGAAAATTGCATCGAACAAGGAAAGAGAATTTATTTTAAACAATTTAAATTCAGACACAAACAAACTTCTTCTTCAATCTCCAATAGAAGATATTGACATAAAATTCTGTGTAAAACAAATTATTGGATATAATAAAGCAAAAGAAAAATTCCCTTCATTATTAGAAGATAACGACTTGCTATTCCCTCCAAAAATAAATCTTGAACAAACTTCTTCTGAACAAACTGCAAAATATAAAGCATCTTTATTTCCCAAAGAATCAACTCTTAGAGACCTTACTTCTGGATTTGGAATTGATGTTATTTTCTTTGCAAAAGAATTAAAACAAGTATATTATCATGAGATTAATTATGAATTAGCTTGTATTGCTGAGGAAAATTTCAAAACCTTAGGCTTAGATAATATAATTGTAAATAAAGGGAATAGTGCTAATGATATTGATTCATTAGAAGAAACAGATATAATTTACCTTGACCCTTCACGAAGAGATGACTATAATAATAAAGTATTTCTATTAAAAGACTGTCAACCTGATATTCTTGAACTACTTCCTTTCCTGTTTGAGAAAGCGAAAACTATTTGCATAAAACTATCTCCTATGCTAGACATTAAACTAGCAAGAAAAGAAATAAAGTATATAAAGGAAATCCATATTATTTCTGTTAAGAATGAATGCAAGGAATTATTCTTAGTTTTAGAGAAAGGTTATGAAAAAGATATAGAGTATAAATGCATAGATTTTGATTCCAATGGCAAAATAAATACATTCTCATTCAAAACAGAAAAATCAATCACCCGTTTGGCTGAAAAAAAAGAGCTAAGAATGGGAGTATTTATTTATGAACCTAACACCTCAATACTAAAAGCTGGTGGCTTTCATTCTTTATGTGAAAAATTTGAAGTAAGCAAGCTTGCCTCACACTCACATCTATATATATCAGAAAAAGAAATTGAAGACTTTCCAGGAAGAAAATTCATAATAAAAGGGATACTTCCATACAATAATAAAATCTTAAAAACGCTATCAACAAGATACCAAAAAGCAAATATTACTATAAGAAACTTCCCTCAAACTGTTTCTGAAATAAGAAAAAGAACAAATGTAAAAGATGGAGGAGAAGCTTACCTATTCTTTACCACAAATAAAGAGAATGAAAAAATAATAATTTCATGCGAAAAATTATAATAGCACTTCTTAGCATAATAATAAGTATAAACTTAAATGCAAACACCAACAAGAAGATTCCAAATACTGAAAAAGAGCAAGCTAAAATAATCATAGATACAATAACTCAATATGTAAATAATGACACCATAATACTTTTAGTCTATCGACCAATCAATTGTAAAGTGAAATTTACAACCTCTCGACCAGACTCCAATAATACTAAAATAAAATTATCAGTTGCAGCAGCCTTCACCGCTCCAAACCTAAAAAGCATAATGGGTAATTATATTATTAATGGGAAAGTAAGGAAAGGTAAAAAGTTTAACTCAACAGGATATGCTGCAATAGTTAACAATAAAGTAATAATAAAACCCTCCACAGAAAAATTAAATCATTATAAGAACATAGCAATAAAGAAAAGAGGATATCTTTTCCAACAAATGCTATTAGTTCAAGACTCAACACTTGTTCCATGCAAAATATTTGGGAAGAAAGCAACATATCGTAGAGCTCTTGTTATAATTGATGATACTCCTTGCATTATAGAATCAGAAGTAAGACTTTCAATAGATGACTTTTCAAATTCCTTAATAAGAATGGGAATAAAACAAGCCCTATGCTTAGATATGGGGACATGGAGCAAAGGATGGGTAAGAAAAGAAGAAAATAATTATATCCCAATAGGAAAATTAATTTCAAGCACAAAAGACCAAACAAACTGGTTAATTTTTACAGAGTAAAAAGGGCTTAATATAAAAGCTTGGTAAGATAATAAACTTTTCTTTTAGATATAAAAAGCTAACTAAAAAAGGCAATTCACTTAATGAATTGCCTTTAATTATTTTCAAAATGTATATTCTAAAAAAGTAAATCCTATTTGTTTACTTTGAATTTAGTAACACCATCTTTAATGAAAGATACAATTTGATTTGCGGCTGCAAGACCTGCATTGATATTTGCTTCTGCTGTTTCAGCTCCCATTTTCTTTGGAGTTGCAAAAACTCTTGTGCCAAATTTTTCAGCAAGTTCTGCATGATTTGCTGTTGCAACGTCAGTAGCGTATTTCATATCTTCTCTTTCAGCCAAAAGCTTCAACATATCAGCTTCATTAACAACTTCTTTTCTTGCTGTATTAATCAAACATCCACCCTTTGGCATTTTTGATAACAATTCGTAGTTGATTGAATTTTTAGTTTGGTCAGTTGCAGGAATATGAAGAGATACATAGTTGCAAGTAGAATAAAGTTCTTCTACACTACCACACATTTTAACGCCTTCATTAGCCATTTGATCTGCATTTACAAATGGGTCAAAAGCATAAACTTCCATTCCCATTCCCTTAGCAATATTAGCAACTAAACGTCCTACGTTTCCGTAAGCGTGAATACCTAATTTCTTGCCTTTAAGTTCTGAACCAGTTCCTGGATTGAAAGAATTTCTTGCCATAAAAATCATCATTCCTATTGCCAATTCAGCAACTGCATTTGAATTTTGACCAGGAGTATTCATTGCAACAATATTCTTTGCAGTGCATGCTTCTAAGTCAAGATTGTCATATCCTGCTCCTGCACGAACAACAATTTTTAATTTCTTAGCTGCTTCAATAACTTCTTTTGTAACTTTATCAGAACGCACGATTAAAGCATCTGCGTCTTCAACAGCTTTGTAGAAATCATTTACATCAGTGTATTTTTCTAAAAGAGCTAATTCAAATCCAGCTCCTTCAACAATATTTCTTATTCCATCAACCGCTGCCTTAGCAAAAGGCTTATCGGTTGCTACCAATACTTTTGTCATATCTAAAAATATTTATGCGTTTAATTTTTCAAATTCTTGCATGCAAGCAACTAATGCCTTAACAGATTCTACTGGGCAAGCATTGTAGATTGATGCACGGAAACCTCCAACAGAGCGGTGTCCTTTAATTCCAACCATTCCTCTTTCTTTTGCAAATGCCATAAAGTCTGCTTCTTTATCTTTGTATTGTTCATTCATAACAAAGCAAACATTCATAATTGAACGGTCTTCCTTAGCAGCTGTTCCTTGGAACATTTTGTTTCTGTCTATTTCATCATACAACAAGTTAGCTTTTTCAACATTGATTTTGTTCATTGCTTCAACACCACCAAGTTCTTTAACCCATTTTAATGTTTCGTGCATAACGAATATTGAGAATACTGGAGGAGTGTTGAACATTGATTTATCTCTTGGTTCTTTTCCAAAATGAGTTGTATAATCAACCATTGTTTGAAGTTTTCTTTCAACTTTTCCAAGAATATCTTTTCTAACAATAACAAATGTTACTCCTGCAGGACCAACATTCTTTTGTGCTCCACCATAAATAAGTGCATATTTTGAAATATCAACTGGACGAGACATAATGTCTGATGACATATCAGCAACAAGATTTACTGGACAGTCCATATCGTATTTAATTTCTGTACCATAGATAGTGTTGTTAGTTGTGATGTGGAAATAATCTGCATCAGTTGGTATAGTATAATCTTTTGGAATGTATGTATAGTTTTTATCTTCCGATGAAGCTACAACTTCAACTTCTCCATAAAATTTAGCTTCTTTGATTGCTTTCTTTGCCCAAACACCTGTTTGAAGGTAAGCAGCTTTTTTGTTTAATATGTTAGCTGGCAAATGGAAGAATTGAGTTGAAGCACCACCTCCTAAGAAAATCACTTCATAATTTTCAGGGATATTAAGAAGGTCTCTCCATAAAGCTTCAGTTTCAGCCATAATTCTTTCCCAACCTGGTGTACGGTGAGAAATTTCCAAAATACCAATTCCAGTGTTATCGAAATTGCGAATAGCTTCAATAGCTGATTCAATTGCTTGTTTTGGTAAAACGCAAGGACCTGCGTTAAAGTTATGTACTTGTTTCATCTTTAAATGTTTTTAATGGTTGATATATTAATTTAATTCATTGTAAATTATACTTTGCAAAGTTAGTACTTATTTTTCAAACAACAAGTGATAAAAATAAATAATTAATTTTATTCTAAAACATTACCTCAATTCCTAATTAAAAGGTCAGATTAGGAAGTATTAATTATGTAATTCTTAATAGTTTTAATTTCTATTTCAAACATAAAACCAAAGAATAAGTATCTATTAATGACTATTTGTTCATTTTAGCTTAATTCATATTTCTATAATCATTTTTTCCACCTATGAGGATAAAATATATTACTTTTGCATGATAATGAATTTAAAAAGACACTTAACACATCCAATTTTTCAAATTGTTCAATCTGTTTCCAATCAAATGGGAATTAAATCCTATGTTGTTGGAGGCTGGGTTAGAGATATTATTCTAAATAGAGAGAGTAAAGATATAGACATTGTTTGCTTAGGGAGTGGAATTGAATTGGCTAATGAGGTTGCTAAACAAATCGGTGGGGATTGTAACGTATCTGTATTTAAGAATTTCGGAACTGCAATGATTAATTTTTTGGTAAAAGATTATTATTGGCAGATTGAATTTGTTGGAGCAAGAAAAGAAAGCTATAATAGAGGTAGTAGAAAGCCTATTGTTGAAGATGGGACATTGGAAGACGATCAAAACAGAAGAGATTTTACCATTAATGCAATGGCTATTTCCTTAAATGAAGAAGACTATGGAGAGCTTATTGACCCTTTTAATGGGTTAAAAGATATAGAAAATGGAATAATTCAAACTCCTCTTAATCCAGACATTACTTTTTCAGATGACCCTTTGAGAATGCTTAGAGCAATTCGTTTTGCAACCCAACTCAATTTCTCCATTCATAATGATACTTTTGATGCAATTGCAAGAAATGCTTACAGGATTGAAATTCTCTCAGGAGAAAGAATTATTGAAGAAGTAAACAAGATAATATTGTCCCCAAGAGCTTCAATGGGATTCAAATTACTTGACCGCTCTGGCTTATTGAAATTATTTTTCCCTGAAATGACAGCTCTAAAAGGCGTTGATAAGGTTGGTGAGAAAGCACATAAAGATAATTTCAAACATACTCTTGAAGTTTTGGATAACATTTCAAAACTAAGTAATGATTTATGGTTACGCTGGGCTGCAATTTTGCACGATATTGCCAAACCCCAAACAAAACGTTTTGAACCAAAAATTGGATTTACTTTTCATGGACACGAAACAAGAGGGGCTAAAATGATACCTTATCTTTTTAGAAGGATGAAGCTCCCTCTAAATGAGAATATGAAATATGTTCAAAAACTAGTAAGCCTTCATCTTAGACCTCAAATTCTTATTAAGGATGAAGTAACCGATTCTGCTGTAAGAAGACTTTTGTTTGATGCAGGAGAAGATGTTGATGACTTAATGAGACTTTGCCATGCTGATATCACAACAAAAGACTATAATAAGATAGTTCGCTATAGAGAAAACTTCAAAAAGGTTACTCAAAAACTTTTGGAACTTGAGGAGAAAGATCGTTTACGCAATTTTCAACCTCCTGTTAGTGGAGAAGACATTATGGACGTTTTTGGAATATCTCCTTGTAAAGAGATTGGAATAATTAAAACTATAATTAAGGATGCTATCTTGGATGGGGAAATTCCAAACGAAAGAGAAGCAGCACTTAATTTGATGTATCAAGAAGCTCAAAAGCTTGGATTAAAACCTAAGCAAATTTAAAACAATTAGGAGTTCTTAATAAGAAATGAAAGTGAATAATAAAAAATTAATAGTTTTGACTGGACCAACAGCTGTTGGGAAAACAAAAGAAGCTATTAATTTAGCAAAGGCACTAAATACTGAAATAATTTCTGCAGACTCTCGACAATTCTATAAAGAGTTAAATATTGGAGTTGCAACTCCAACAGAAGAAGAACTTTCGGAAGTAACACATCATTTCATTGGTCATATTTCAATACATAATAATTATAATGTAGGATTATTTGAAAAAGATGCTCTTGAAAGGATTGAACTTCTATTCAAAACATATGAAACTATAGTACTCACTGGAGGAAGTGGAATGTATATTGATGTGGTTTGTAATGGGATGGATTCTCTTCCTGATGTTGATATTGAAATTAGGAATGAGCTAAATAGGATTTTCAAAGAAGAAGGTATTTCTGTTTTGCAGGAAGAATTAAGAGAAAAAGATATAGAATACTATAATATTGTTGACACAAAGAATCATATAAGACTAATTCGTGCTTTGGAAGTCATTCGTCAAACAGGGAAAACTTTTTCTTTCTATAGAACAAATAAAAAAACTCAAAGAGATTTCCAAATCTTTAAATTTGCACTTCAAAGAGAACGTTCTGAATTGATTGAAAGGATAGACAAAAGGGTTGATTTGATGATAGAGAGTGGTTTGTTGGAAGAAGCAAAGGAAGTTTATCCATATAAAAATCTATCTGCTCTTAATACAGTTGGCTACAAGGAATTGTTTAAGTATTTTGATAATCAAATTAGCTTTCAACAAGCCATTGAAGATATCAAAACAAATACAAGAAGATATGCAAAACGCCAAATGACATGGTTTCGCAAGGATAAAGAATACATTTGGCTTGATGCAAAAAATCCAATTAACTGGAAGGAGGTTTTAGATGGAAAAATTTAATCTTAGTTTAATTGAAAATAAACGGGACTTTTTTGGAAAAAGTCGGCACATATTTTTATTTATGTCCCGATTATTTTTAACTTCTCTTAGCTTATGTTTTTCCTTGCTATTTTCTACCCTTTCATATTCTCAAGAAAACCTTATCTTCAATCCTTCTTTTGAAGAATATTTCACTTGTCCACAAAAAATTGAGCCCTACGGTTATATGTCGGAAGTTGTTGCTTGGTGGCAACCTACAGGAGGGAGTGCAGATTATTATAATAAATGTGGAAGCAAACAATGTAATGTTCCAAAAAACAAACTTGGCATTCAAATGCCACGCACTGGAGTTGGAATGATTGGGATTTATAGTTCAAAGACCGATTATAGAGAGTATATTCAAACAGAATTGAAAGATTATCTTAAGGAAGGAGAAACCTATAAACTTAGCTTTTATGTAAGTTTGAGTGAATATTCAGCAGGAGCTGTTGCAACACTTGGAGGATTATTTACAAAGAACAGAATTGAGGAGAAAACTCGACAAATGTTGACAGACAAAACCACAATTGAGCACGATAAAGGCGTCAGTCAATCCATATCAACCTATTTAAAGCCTCAAGTGGTTAATCATTATAGCAATCCAATTATAAATGTGGAAGATTGGACTAAAATAGAGGGAGAATTTATTGCAGAGGGAGGAGAAAAGTTTCTTACAATTGGCAATTTCTACCCTGCACCTCAAAGCAATGTTGTTGACTTGCCATATCTAACTTATCTTTTGCCTGGAGCTTATTACTATATTGATGATGTTTCTGTTTATTGTTTAACATGCAAAGAAAAAGAAATAATAGCAAACGATGTAGTGATTACAAAAACCAAAGATGAACCAAGATTTGAGGTTGGTCAAGTTGTTATTATGGAGAACATATTTTTTGAATTTGATAAGAGCATTCTTTTACCTCAATCTTATGTTGAGTTGTATAATCTTATTAATATTTTGAACAAGAATCCAAATATGAAGATTGAACTTTCTGGACACACAGACAACAAAGGTTCTGACAACTATAATGCAAAGCTTTCTCATAGCAGAGTTAGAGCAGTTTATGATTC
>DHDW01000042.1:82007-101707 GCA_002399565.1 Bacteroidales bacterium UBA4866
GTTAGAGCAGTTTATGATTATTTAATTAATCATGGAATTGAAAAGGCAAGATTAGATTATAAATCATACGGAGCAAAACAACCTATTGCTGACAACAAAACAGATGAAGGTAGAGCAAAAAATAGAAGAGTTGAATTTAAAATTATTTCATTATAATGAGCGAGAAACAAATCTTTCCATTTATTGACCAAAGAGTTGAGAACTATTGTCAAACCTACTTGAGTAAGGAAGACGAAAACCTAAGAGAACTTAATGATAAGACCAATCTTCTCTTTCCTCGTCCACATATGATTAGTGGAAATTGGCAAGGAAATTTCCTAAGCCTGATTAGTAAGATTATTTGCCCAAAGCATATTTTGGAATTAGGAACTTTTAGTGGTTATTCAGCTCTATGTTTGGCTAAGGGACTAAGTACAGAAGGAAAACTCCACACTATTGAAAAGGATGAAGAGTACAGAGAATTTCTTCTTGAATTATTCAAAGAAAATAAGGTTGATGATAAAATTCAATTACATATTGGAGCAGCATTAGATATTATCCCAACTCTTGAAGAAGAGTTTGACATTATTTTTATTGATGCAGACAAAGCTAACTACCCTGTTTATTATGATTTATGTATTGAAAAGCTTCGTAAAGGGGGTCTAATGATTGCTGACAATGTTCTTTGGTATGGCAAAATTGCCTTAGAGCCAATGCCAAAGGATAAACTTACTGTTGCAATTAATAATTTCAACCAAAAGATTACAGAAGATAAAAGAATGGAAAACCTAATCATTCCAATAAGAGATGGATTGATGATTGGAAGAAAAATATAATTCTATTTGTAAAACTTGTCCCCTACCAATTATAAGGAGCTCCTATTAAGAAATTATTATGGTGTCCGTATGAACTGAACATTGGATTAAAAGCACTCATAGGACTTCCATAACTATAAGGCAAAAGGCTATAAGGATTATTTGTTTCAATAAAAGTAAATCCTAAATTAAAATAAGAATTCTTAGAAATTTGATATGTTAGATTGGCATTAAAACCATAAGTGTAAAGATTATCTCTAATCCCAAGAGTGTTGGGAGTTGACATTGGGTTTAAGTTATCCCAAAAAGCTGTTAAGGAAACCATAAGTCGAGGATTTACTTCAAAATCCATTCCAACATAAGCCATATTTCTTTTATAGCGGTTTTCATAAGGAGCTTTATCCTCTGGAGGAGTTTGATTTTTCGGAAGGTTTATCCAGCTATCTCCAGTAAGTATTCCTGCTCTAAGCCACGACTGAGAATTAACTTTCATTGATACTGAAGGAGCAATATAAGTTGAAACAAAATTCTCATTAAAGAATCCCTTTCCGAATGATGCTCCCATTTCAATTCTAAATTGTGTAGGGTCTTCATCAATCAATGGCAAAACATTCACTTGTAATGAATCATTAATTGTATCTTTCTCCAAGATTGAAACTTGCTCTTGTGAGAAAGCAACCAAACTTGTTAAGAAGAGGATTAATAAAGGAAAAACTTTTTTCATAATTCTTTAACGCAAATTCTTTTATATTAGTGTTCAGAATTAAGATTTAACTTTTAGAGGATTAGTATTTAACTTTATTGGAGAAAAGATTCATATAGTAAGCAAGAGTAAAGGAAATAACATGTTGAACTGGAGATTTTGGAGTTGGAATCTTTAAGTATTCAAATGAATTGCTAATATTTTGAATCCCTTTTGCTTCATATCTTCCACTAAAATCATAATCATAGTCATATAAAGGAGTTAATCCATACTGATAAGATAGAGTAAGCTGAAAAGCTTTATATTCAAAACCTAATCCTAATTCAACTCCCAATTCAAAACGATTTGTTCCTTCTGTCATAAAGGTTTCATCGTAATCTTCATCCATAAGTCCATGTACTGTATGGTCGTAACCAATATATCCATTCACTGCTGTAGGCATTGCTGTTTGCTCATGACGAACTCTTGGCACAAATTTTTCTCCAAAATGGTCAATGAAATATGAGGTTCCTGCCACTCCATAACCCAAGAATGCTCCACCTTGAGCAAAGAATCTAAAATCGGAAGAGAAATTATATTTCCAAAGAATATCAATTGGCAATTGAACATAGTAAGCCTCAACATCAAGTTCAACATTTTGAGTAAAATCTCCTTGGTTTTGTGTGTTAAGTTTGTAGCCTTTGGAAGTAAAAATCAAAGAAGGCTGCAAATACCAATAATCTGCAAGTTTTATTTGACCAACAAAACCCACATTAAAACCTAATTTGAAAGGTTCAGTATCTGTAAAGCCAACATAGTTGAAGTTTTGATTGTAGTATGAAAGCCCATTATAAACGTCTAATCCTTTTGCTGAAGTAAGGTCGCTCATATTAAATCCTGCCCTAATTCCAAAACGATTCTCAGGAGCTCTATTTTTTCTTTGTGCATTAGATTCTATTGCAACCAAAAGCAATAATGCAAGTGCAACCAATGATAGGATACTTTTCTTTCTCATATCTTTAATAGTATAAGTTCAATTTGCAAATATATGATTTCTTTACGAAACTTAGCATAAAAAGAATTAAGAAATATTGATTTTTGATGAGTTTTTCTATCTTTGCATTAGTTTATGGGAAAAGAGAGAAAAGATTTTTTAAGCGCAATGGTTGTTCCTGCAGCTTTTGTTTTACTTCTATGGATAATTAAAATATTGGAGGTAAGCACCAATATTTCTTTGTCTGAATATGGTCTTGAGCCACGTTCCACTAAAGGACTATTGGGAATTTTAACAATGCCTCTACTCCACTCCGATTTTTCTCATTTATCTTCCAACACACTTGCAGCATTCTTGCTTTTGTCTGGACTTTATCTTTTCTATAAAAATTTTGCCTCTACTCTCTTTGTTTCTTTCTATTTCTTTTCAGGTTTTGCAGCTTGGATAATTGGCACAAGTGGAACTATACATATTGGAGCAAGCGGTTTGGTTTATGCTTTAGCTTGGTTTCATATACTAAGTGGTTTTTTGAAAAGAAACAAACCCCAAATGGCTTTTGGCTTTTTGGTTATTTTCCTGTATGGTTCTGTAGTTTGGGGTATTTTCCCAATGTTCCAACCATCACCTCAAATTTCCTGGCAAGGACATTTAGGAGGTGCAATAACAGGAATTATTTTTGCAATCTTATTCCGAAATAAAGGGATTGTTCAAAAGGAAATTGCTCCCATTGAAGAAGATGATGAACTTTCTGATGAAGACCCTTATTGGATGGAAGGAAGTCATGAAGAATTAAATCAAAAGGAAGAAATTAAAGAAACAAATTCTACTGAAATTTAATCAGATTATTTACCCACAAAATCAAGAGTTAAATCTCACTAAATCAAGAGATAAATCCATCAAGTCAAGATTTGAAATAAGTATAATGCCATTATATCCTAAGTATAATGCCATTAAACCGACAATATAATGCCATTAAACCAAAAGAATAATGCCATTATACTTAGAATATAATGGCATTAAATGAGATTTAAATAAGGACTAATTAGATTGAAAGCTTATTTATTGACTTTTTAAGCTTAATCTATTAGTTTTTATTTTTTACTTTTTATGTATTTATCAATAGCTTTTGCAGCTTGTTTTCCTGCACCCATTGCCAAAATAACTGTTGCTGCTCCCGAAACAGCATCACCTCCAGCAAATATTCCTTCTCTTGAGGTTTGACCAAATTCATCAGCAATAATACCTCCCCATTTTTCTGAAGATAGGCCTTTGGTAGTATTAATGATAAGTGGATTAGGGTTTGTTCCTAAAGACATGATAACGCAATTGGTTTCTATCTCATATTCACTTCCCTTAACTTCAATAGGTCTTCTTCTTCCACTTTCATCAGGTTCTCCAAGTTCCATACGAACGCATTTTATGGCTCTAACCCATCCTTTTTCGTCTGCAAGAATTTCAACTGGATTATTCATTGTGTGGAAAATGATACCTTCTTCTTTAGCGTGATGCACTTCTTCAACTCTTGCAGGCATTTCTTTTTCACTTCTTCTATATACAACATGAGTTTCTGCCCCCAAACGTCTTGCTGTTCTTGCAGCATCCATAGCTACATTTCCTCCTCCAACAATTACTGCATTGGTTCCAGGATAAACTGGAGTGTCGTAGCCTTCTTCAAAAGCTTTCATTAAATTGGAACGAGTTAGGATTTCGTTTGCAGATAACACTCCATTAAGATTTTCGCCAGGAATTCCCATAAATTTTGGTAATCCAGCACCTGATGCAATGTAAACAGCACTAAAACCTTCCTCATTAAGAAGTTCATCAATTGTTATGCTCTTTCCAACAATAACATCATTAATTATTTTAACTCCAAGCTTTCTAACATTTTCCACTTCATATTGAACAACTTCTTTTTTAGGCAAACGAAACTCAGGAATTCCATAAACCAAAACTCCTCCTGCTTCATGCAAAGCCTCAAATATAGTAACATCATATCCCATTTTAGCTAAATCTCCACCACAAGTCAATCCACTTGGACCAGCTCCAACAATTGCAACTTTTTTACCATTTGAATCAACCTTTTTAGAAAGTTCAATTTTATTATCTCTTGCCCAATCAGCAACAAATCTTTCTAATTTACCAATAGAAACAGCTTCTCCCTTTTTACCTAAAATACATGTTTCTTCGCATTGAGATTCTTGAGGGCAAACTCGACCACAAACTGCAGGAAGAGCAGTATCTTCTGCCAAAATATGAGCTGCTGCTTCAAAATCTCCTACCTTTACTTTTGAAATAAATTGAGGAATCTTTACACTTACAGGACATTGCTTAACGCAACCAGGATTCTTACATTCAATACAACGAGAAGCCTCTGCCATAGCTTCTTCTTCGTTATATCCATAAGATACTTCTTCAAAATTTTGTGACCTTTGAATAGGGTCTTGTTCTCTAACCTTAACTCTTTTAAACTTTTCAACAACTATCTCAGAGGCTTGTTCTGATTGCTCAACGCTTGGGGTTAAATTACAGTGGTGTTTGTCAGTATCTTTTGCAATTTCGAATGTTTTATACATAGATTGACGTCTCATAGCTTCATCAAAATCCACCAAATGTCCATCAAACTCTGGTCCATCAACGCAAGTAAATTGTGTCTTTCCCCCAATGCTAACCCTACAAGCTCCACACATTCCAGTACCATCAACCATTAAAGTATTTAAGCTAACAATGGTTTTAATATTAAATTCTTTGGTCAACAAACAAACAAATTTCATCATTATCATTGGACCAATTGCAACAACCTCATCGTAATGTTTGCCTTTGTTTTCAATCAAATCTCTGATAACATCTGTAACCAATCCTTTGTTTCCATTTGAACCATCATCTGTACATATATATAAGTCTCTGCAAACATCTTTCATTTGTTTCTCAAGGATAACCATATCCTTAGTTTTTGCACCAACAACAACATCTACATCCAATCCCTGTTGCTTAAACCATTTTACTTGAGGGTAAACTGGAGCTGTTCCAACACCACCAGCAACAAAGAGAATACTCTTTGATTTTAGGACTTCTTTGCTTTGATGAACAAACTCACTTTCTCTTCCAAGTGGACCAACAACATCTTTGAAGCTATCACCAACTTCAAGTTTAGCCATTCTTTGAGTTGATTTTCCAAGAATTTGAAACACTAAAGTAATTGTTCCTTTTTCTCTATCAAAATCACAAATTGTTAAAGGGATTCTTTCCCCTTTTTCATCAATAATAACTATTACAAATTGACCTGGTTTTGCTGAACGTGCAACCCAAGGAGATAAAACATCCATTAAATAGATGTTTTCTGTTAGTTTTTGCTTCGACTGGATTTTAAACATAAAAGTTCTAAACTTATTTATTTTGATTATTTTATTTTTTACCCTTTTCAATAACTGGCTGTGAAAGATTCTCTAATTCTTTCTCACTTAAATTTAATTCAATTTTTAATTTGAATTTACTACTTCTGTTTAACAGTATTAGAATTAGGAATAATACTGAGAAAAAGAGGTATAAATAATTATTAGAAAGAATTAAAAACAGAATTGCAAAACCATTCATAATGGTATATGAATTTAAATGTTTCTTGTTTAAAAGATGGTGAGCATTTAATCTTTTTCCCATTGGATAATCCCTGATTTTCAATAACTGTGATTGATATCTTTTCTTGCCCATAAGAAATAAAACAAGAATTATCATCATCATAACCACCGATAAATACATATTTACTTTATAATCAGAAATTATTTTACCAACGAAGAAAGTTGTAATAAATCCTGAAAGGGAGATAATAAAATTTATTATTATGTATTTGATATGCAGTCCATTTAAATTATCAATATAATTCTTCATCCTATTAATTTTTCGTTTTTTGAATTAGCAAAAATATAAAAAAATTGCTTTTTAATTGGTCTTATAATTTTTTTTTCTACTTTTGCAAAGTTATTAAGGAATTTAATTTACAATTTTTTCCTTCAAAAAACGTCCATTTCCCAAAATGATTATTTAGTATTAAAGCGATTTATTCGCATATTTATTTATCATATTATTTTTTATGTACAACAAATCTGAATTAGATACAAAATCTTTAGATGATTTAAAGTTAATTGCCAAGGAATTGAATATTCCTAAGTTTAATAAGTTTAAAGAAACAGAGTTAGTCTACAAAATATTAGACTTTCAAGCAGCAAACCCAGCCGAAGAAGATATTGCTAAAGAAGCTGAGAAAAAACAAAAAAATCAAAAAAGAGCTCGTCTAAAACCAAAACCTGTTGCAGAATCAAATGTTGGAGCATCATTAAAAACAAATGAAGCTAAAGACGAAAAACCAACTCCTCTACAAGCTCAAACTCCTGAAAAGCAAAAACCTCAACAAAAACCACAACAACATCCTAAGAAACAAACTATAAAAGAAAACTCTATTGAGGCATCGGAAGCTAAAATGAAAAGCGAATTAGATTTATTTGACATGAGCGTTCCTCAAATAGATAATTTAAAAAAGCCTGATTTAAAATACAAAACTCAAGATAAACCTCAAGTAGTTAATCCAGATGAAATTATTTTATCAGAAATAATTACAAATGACAAAATAGAAACTAAAGATATTAAAAAGGAAGAAGTAAGAATTGAACCAAAAGAAAATTCTGAAGGGAACAAATCAGAAATCAATGTAGAAAGTCCAATTTCTCAACAAAATCAATCAACAAAAGTTGTTTATAATTTTGAGAAAGAAGGATTGATTGAGGCTGAAGGAGTTTTAGAAATTATGCCTGATGGATATGGTTTCTTGCGCTCTTCTGACTACAACTATCTTAACTCTCCTGATGATATTTATGTATCTCAATCTCAAATCAAACTTTTTGGGTTAAAGACTGGAGATACAGTTAGTGGAGTTATTCGTCCTCCAAAAGATGGAGAAAAATACTTTCCTTTGGTTAAGGCAAAATTAATTAATGGAAAAACCATTGATCAAATTAGAGATAGAGTTCCTTTTGATTATTTGACTCCTTTGTTCCCTCAAGAAAAATTTAAACTTACAGGACATAAAGGAGAAAGTCTTTCGACAAGAGTTATTGACCTGTTTACTCCTATTGGAAAAGGTCAAAGAGCTTTAATTGTTGCTCAACCAAAAACTGGTAAAACAACTCTATTGAAAGAAGTTGCGAATGCAATTGCTGCTAATCATCCAGATGTCTATTTAATTGTTCTTTTAATTGATGAACGTCCTGAAGAAGTAACAGATATGCAAAGAACAGTTAATGCTGAAGTAATTGCATCTACTTTTGATGAACCAGCTGAAAGACACGTTAAGATTGCTAATCTTGTTTTAGAAAAAGCAAAACGTATGACAGAGTGTGGACATGATGTTGTTATTGTTTTGGATTCCATCACTCGTTTGGCAAGAGCTTATAATACTGTTGCTCCATCTTCTGGGAAGGTTCTTTCTGGAGGTGTTGAAGCAAATGCACTTCAAAAACCTAAACGATTCTTTGGTGCTGCAAGAAAGATTGAAAATGGAGGCTCACTAACAATTATTGCTACAGCTTTGATTGAAACTGGTTCAAAAATGGATGAAGTTATTTTTGAAGAGTTTAAGGGTACTGGTAATATGGAATTGCAATTGGATAGGAAGATTTCAAATAAGAGAATCTACCCTGCAATTGATATTGTTTCTTCTTCAACTCGTAGGGAAGATCTTCTTATGGAAGCAAGTATAGTTGGAAGAATGGGAATTGTTAGAAACTTCCTTTCAGACATGAATCCCGTTGAGGCAATGGAATTTATAAAGAAACACATGCAAAACACAAGAAACAACGAAGAGTTTCTTCTTTCAATGAATTCATAATAGAAAATAAAGAAAAGATTTAAGGCTAAGATTATAATGGCACAAAACGAAGATTTATTTAAAAAGATAATTGCTCATGCGAAAGAATATGGTTTTATATTTCCTTCAAGTGAGATATATGACGGTATGGCTGCTGTGTATGATTACGGGCAATATGGAGTTGAACTTAAAAACAATATAAAGAAATATTGGTGGAAGTCAATGGTACAAATGCACGAAAACATTGTGGGAATTGATTCTGCAATCTTTATGCACCCTACTATTTGGAAAGCTTCTGGACATGTTGATGCTTTTAACGACCCTTTAATTGACAATAAAGATTCTAAAAAAAGATATCGTGCTGATGTTCTTATTGAAGATCATATTGCAAAGATAGAAGATAAGATTAATAAGGAAGTTGAAAAGGCTCAAAAACGATTTGGAGATAGTTTTGATAAAGAACAGTTCATTACAACAAACCAAAGAGTTTTGGAAAATCAAGCTAAGATTGATGATATAACAAAACGCTTTGCTGAGCTAATGAATGATAATGACCTTGCGGGAATTAAACTTTTAATTGAAGAACTTGGTATTGTTTGCCCAATATCTGGAAGCAGAAATTGGACAGATGTTCGTCAGTTTAATTTAATGTTTTCTACCCAAATGGGCTCTGTTAGTGAAGATACAAATGTTGTTTATCTTCGCCCAGAGACTGCTCAAGGTATATTTGTAAACTATCTTAATGTTCAAAAGACTGGAAGAATGAAGATTCCTTTTGGAATTGCTCAAATAGGGAAAGCCTTCCGTAATGAGATAGTTGCTCGTCAGTTTATCTTCCGTATGCGTGAGTTTGAGCAGATGGAAATGCAATACTTCGTAAAGCCTGGTGAGGAACTTAAGTGGTTTGAATATTGGAAAGAAACTCGAAAGAAATGGCATTTGTCTCTTGGTATTCCTCAGGAGAAATATCGTTTTCATGATCATGACAAGCTTGCTCACTATGCCAATGCTGCCACTGATATTGAGTTTGAGTTTCCTTTTGGCTTTAAGGAATTGGAAGGGATTCACTCTCGTACTGATTTTGACTTAAAGGCTCATCAAGAGTTCTCAGGAAAGAAACTTCAGTATTTTGATCCTGAAATTAACGAGAGCTATGTTCCTTATGTGGTGGAAACATCTATTGGTTTGGATAGGACTTTCCTTGCTGTGTTCTCTAATAGCTTTGAGGAAGAAACTCTTGAAGATGGTTCAATAAGAACTGTTCTTAAATTACCTAAGGTTCTTTGTCCTATTAAGGCAGCTGTTTTGCCTTTGGTTAAGAAAGATGGTATGCCAGAAAAGGCTCGTGAAATTTTAAGTTTGCTTAGAGATGATTTTATGGTTCAATATGATGAAAAGGATGCAATTGGCAAACGTTATAGAAGACAAGATGCTATTGGTACTCCATTTTGTATTACTGTTGATACGCAAACCTTAGAGGACAATACGGTTACTGTTCGTGAAAGGGACTCTATGAAACAAGACAGGGTGAGCATTGATGAGCTTACTAACTATATTAATAAAGGGATTAAGCCTCTGGCTTAATCCTTTTACTTTAAATATCTAATAAGAGTATTTGAAAATTAAATAGCTCTAATATCCCAATTTTTTCTTCTTTCCTTATGTGTTTTTTTTATACTTTTGCGTCCTAAATTTCTAACGGTGTTTAAAGGCAGATTTGTTACAGTTTCAAGGGTTTTGGGTATGCTTCTTATGATGGAGGCTGGCTTTATGCTGCTGAGCATTGGCGTTAGTTTGATGTATGATGGGGATGATAAGATGGCGCTTCTTTATAGCGCAATTCTGACTTTTATTGTTGGCTTTTTCCTTAGGGTTCCTTTAATTAAGCGTCAAACTATTCATATTGACCAAAGGTTAGGGTTTCTTATTGTTGCTCTTATTTGGGCTATTATGTCTGCTTTTGGGGCTTTGCCTTTGTATGTTGGGGGGTATGCTTCTTATACTGATGCGTACTTTGAAACTATGTCGGGCTTCACTACCACTGGTGCTTCGGTGATTAGGGATGTGGAGAGTTTGCCAAGGGGTATTTTGTTTTGGCGTCAGTTAACTAATGCTATTGGTGGGATTGGTATTGTGGTGATTGTTATTTCTTTTATTCCATTTGTTGGTGGTGGGGCTATGGCTATGTTTTCTGCGGAGGTGGCTGGTCCTAGTAAGGGGAAACTCTCTCCTCATATTAAGAAAACTGGCTCTATTTTACTTTCTATCTACGTTGGGTTGATTGCTATTTCTACTCTATGGCTTTGGATTGCAGGAATGAGCCTCTACGATGCGGTGTGCCATTCTTTTGCTGCATTGGCTTCTGGGGGGTTCTCAACTATGAATTATTCCGGTGCAGCTTACTCTCCTTTGATTCAATATTTATTAGTCCTCTCTATGATTCCTTCAGGGGTCAACTTCACTTTAATGTATTACTTTATAAAGAAACAATACAGAAAGATATGGATTAACGAGGAAATAAAAACATATTTTGCTGCCATTATTGTTGCAACAGTTGTTCTTACAGCATTAATTTACGATACTTCCTTAGGATTGGAGACCTCCTTCAGACATGCAGTCTTCCAGGTGGTGAGTTTAATTACCTCCACAGGGTTTGTTAATGCCGACTTCTCACAATGGGCTACTCCTGCAGTTTTCTTGCTTTTCCTTCTGATGTTTTCTGGGGCAATGAGCGGTTCAACAACTGGGGGTTTGAAGATTGTAAGGATTATCCTACTCTTTAAGATGGCCAAGAACATACTAAAGAAAAGCATACACTCAAAGGCAGTTATCCCCATAAGGTTTGAAAAGAGGATTGTGGAAAAACCTGTCCTTAGAAACGTTTTAACAATGTTCCTTTTGTTCCTAATAACCTACATCTGTGGGGCTTTACTCCTTATTATTTTGCAAATAGACTTCGTTGAGGCTTCAGGAGCTGCCGTTTCTTTCTTAAGTAATATGGGACCAGGATTGGGAAAGAACGGTGGGTTTGGTAATTATGCCGACTTCCCTTTGGCAGCCAAATGGGTAGGTTCTTTTCTTATGTTTGCAGGTCGTTTGGAGTTAATTACAGTGTTTGTTCTCTTTATGCCTTCGTTCTGGAAGAGGAGATAATTTTCTTTATTGTATCTTTGCCAAATGTGTTACGAAGTTAAAATTCAATTGAAGTGAATTTGATGATTAAGAAGCGGTATATAACTCTTATGAGGGTAATTGGGATTTTGCTCACTCTTGAGGCGGGGTTTATGCTCTTGAGTTTGTGCGTTGCCATTGCCTATGGGGGAAATGATATACTGCCTTTGAGCTTAAGCACAGGGATTACCATGATGGTGGGACTGACTTTGAGGTTTTTCAAAAGAAGGCAAAGGATTACCCACATTGACCCTAAGCTTGGTTTTATGATTGTTGCAATGATATGGCTCGTAATGTCTGTCTTTGGAGCCCTACCCTACTTTTTGGGAGGCTACACCCTATCGTATTTTGATGCCTTCTTTGAATCAATGAGCGGCTTTTCAACAACTTCAGCTACCATTATAACAAACGTGGAAGCCCTTCCCAATGGCATTCTCTTCTGGAGGAGCTTAACCAACTGGATTGGGGGCGTTGGGATAGTTGTGATAGTTATATCTTTTATTCCGTTTTTCGGTGGTGGGGGTATGTCTCTGTTTGCTGCTGAGGTAACTGGTCCCAATAAGGGGAAACTTTCGCCTCATATAAAGACGACTGGGAAAATTATTGTGGCAATTTATGTTTCTCTGACTCTGATTGCGGCTCTTTGCCTTTGGATTGGAGGTATGACGCCTTTCGATGCAGTGTGCCACGCCTTTGCCACATTGAGCTCAGGGGGCTTCTCAACAAAAAATACCTCCATCTCGCTTTTCTCCCCTCTAATCCAATATATATTAGTCTTCTTTATGATTCCTTCAGGTATCAATTTCCCAATAATGTATTACGCCATAAAGGGACGATTCAGAAAGATAGTTATAAATGAGGAGTTTAAAGTTTATATATACGCCATTTTGGTGGCAACAGGGGTAATCTTTTTACTAACCTACGACACTTCTCTGGGCTTGGAGGCAAGCTTCCGTCATTCCCTCTTCCAGACAGTAAGCATAATCACCTCTGCAGGTTTCATAAGCTACGACTACGCTATTTGGGGCACCTCTGCATCGCTAATCCTCTTACTCCTAATGTTTTCAGGTGCCATGAGCGGTTCAACAACTGGAGGCTTAAAGATAATAAGGATAATTATATTGTTTAAAAACGCCAAGCAAATCATAAAGAGGAGCTTCCACAAACGTGCAGTCCTCCCTCTAAAGTTTGAAAAGCAAATTGTGGAGCCAAGAGTGGTTCACAACGTATTGATAGTCTTCCTTTTGTTTATTATAACCTTCGTTGTGGCAGTGTTGGCTTTGATTGGAATGGGCTTGGACTTGGAGGAGGCAGCAGGAGCCAGCGTTTCGTGTTTGAGCAATATGGGAACAGGGTTTGGAGACATCGGTGCCTTTGGCGATTACTCCACCATACCATATTCAGCCAAAGCAATATTTATTTCCCTTATGTATTTAGGACGTTTGGAGTTAGTTACCGTATTGGTACTCTTTATGCCATCGTTCTGGAAGAGCAGTTTCTGATAATCAAACGGCGTTTGAGCAAAATTAAACGGCATCTGAGCAAAATTAAACGGCACCCTACCTTTTTTAAACGGCGTCTGAGCGTTTTTAAACGGCGTTAAAAAAAGATGGGATGCCGTTTAAAAAAGATAGGACGCCGTTTAAAAAAACCCACCCTTTCTCCTATGATAAGCAATTGGAGTTTAATTGTTTAGAGCCTCCAGAAAACCATCTTCAAACTCCAGAAAACACTTAAAAAATGCTTCCAACGGATTAATATGCGTTTTTAAACGGCGTCTAAGCGTTTTTTAACGCCGTTAAAATTTATTTTAATTGGCATAGGGAGTTTTAGGACTTTAAGGAGATTAAGGAGCTTAAAACTAAGTCCCTAAACAATAAACTCCAAACTCTCTCTCTATAAAAACAGACTTACTGCTATTTGGTTGGAAAGGAGGATGCCTTTGGTGGTAAGGAGGTAATGGTCGTTTTGCCTTTGTATGAGGTTGTTTTTAAGGAGTTCTGGGATTTGCAAAAGGAAGTGGTTGAAGGTTTCTTGGGAGAAAGTTTCCTTTATATGGCTTATGCTTATGCCTTCCTTTACTCTGGTGGCACTGAGGATGTATTCGTTGTAAATATCCTTTGGGCTAAGAGTTTCCTCTTGGTAATAGATTTTATTTTGATTAACTCCCTCAATATATTCTTGGAGGTTATTTATGTTCCATCTTCTTTTCTTCAGGTTGAAACTATGGGCAGATGCACCCAAACCAAGGTAGGGTTTGTTTTGCCAGTAGAGGGAGTTGTGCTGGGAGCGATAGCCTTCAATGGCATAGCTTGAGGTTTCGTAGTGCTCGTATTGGTTTTTGGTCAAATAGTCTTTGGCAATAAGGAACTGCTCTTCCTGCTCAATTTCATTGGGTAGGGTTATCTTTCCCCTTTCCACAAGGGTGTTGAGCATAGTCCCCTTTTCCACAGTAAGGCAGTAGGCCGAAATATGCTGAACTTTGAGCTCTATTGCCTTCCGAAGGTTTGCCTCCCAACGCTCTTTGGTCATATCCTTAAGGGCAAAAATGAGGTCTATACTTATGTTCTTAAAACCCACCTTTTGGGCTAATTGTACGGAGTCGGCAGCCTGCAATGCTGAGTGTTTCCTTCCAATTGCTCTAAGGTCGTTATCACAAAAGCTCTGTACGCCTATGCTTAGTCGGTTTATGGGAGTTTGTGTTTTGAGGAAGTTTAAATAATCGTAGGTTAGGTTTTCTGGATTTGCCTCGAAGGTTATTTCCATTTCCTCGAGGTTGGGGTGAAACAAAGTTCTGTCCTTTAGAATTGAATCAAAGAGATATTTCACCTCATCCCTATCCAAGCTTGAAGGAGTCCCCCCTCCTATATATATGGTTTTGATTGAGCTTTTTACGCCCCAGTCCAAATCATTTTTCCTTTCCTCCCATTCCTTTGAAAGTGCTTCCAAATATGCTTTCTTGCTCTTTCTTGTTGCTAAGGAGTAGAAATCACAATATAGGCATTTCTGCAAGCAAAAGGGGATGTGAATATATAGTCCTGACATATTATCTGTCCAATTTGCGGAAGCTTATCCTAAAGGTTGTTCCCTTTCCCACTGTGGATTGCTTAACGAATATTTTCCCCTTATGGTATTCTTCAATAATTCTCTTTGCTAAGCTCAAGCCTAATCCCCATCCTCTTTGCTTTGAAGAGTATCCAGGATAAAAGACCTTCTTTTGGTTTCTCTTTGGAATCCCTTTCCCTGTGTCGGAAATGTCTAAGTGAATCTTTTTATGGTCTTCAATCAACTCAATACGGAACTCCCCAACGCCCTCCATGGCATCAATTGCGTTCTTACAGAGGTTCTCCAAAACCCACTCCAAGAGGTGTTCGTTCAAAGGGAGGATAATTGCCTTATCTTGAGGGAGGATGATTTTGAAATCAACTTTCTTGGAACTCCTCAAACGAAGGTAATCAACGGCATTATTTATAATTGGAATCAAATCCTGTTTCATTAGCTCTGGATTAGCCCCAATTTTGGAGAAACGCTGAGTGATGGTTTCCAAACGGTGAATATCTTTAGCTATCTCCGAGCAATAGGCTTCGTTCTCGGGGTTCATTCTCAAATACTCCACCCACGCCATAAGGGAAGAGATTGGGGTTCCAAGCTGATGGGCTGTCTCTCTGCTCATACCTACCCACACGGAATTTTGTTCGGAGCGTTTAACAGTGATAACGAACTGGTATGCAATGAAAGCTATCACCAAAAAAATCAGAATAAAGAAAATTGGGTAATACTTGAGCATCCTTAAGAGGTTGGAGTCTTCATAAAAGACCAGAACCTCTCTCTTATCTGGCAGAGTAATTGGGATAGGCTTATTATAGCTTTCCATGTAAGTGAGAGTCTTTTGGAGGTTCTTTTGAATTAACTTCTCTGGCGTTACATTCCCCGAAGAATAAACAACACTCCTGCTCTTATCAGTTATAATAGCTGGCACAAAGACATAATTCTCTGTAACCTCACTCAAAAGGGAATTGGACAAATCCAAAAGGACATTATGTAAATCTGTATAAACCCTGCTTTCGGTATAATAGAGTCTGAACTTCATCCCATATACCTCGTATTCCAAGGGAGCGTTGGCTGAAAATTCTTTAAGTAAGTCTCCTACCAATACGTTGTAGCCCTTTGGCAGGGAGACGTTCTGTGAAAGTGATATATTGTTGAACTCGTCAGTTATAATTACCGGTATAGTTTTGTTATCTGCCACAAAACGAAAATAGAAGTCAATTTCCTTATCCAGAGGTTGCAGTAAAATTATCTTGTGAGCCTCAATAAATTGTTCAACCCTTTTCCTTTCTTCATCCTTCACCTGCTTAAAGAAAATATCCGTATGCTGAACAAGGTCGCTCTTCCTACTAATGGCATTAGCCCAAAGCTCAATTTTCTTTTTCTCCTCAAACCTAAGCTGAACAATAAGCTTATTAATCTCATATAAGAAGTAACCTATCAGAGCAAAAGCAAAGATAAAGAGAAACCACTTCAGTTTAGAATTTCGTTGACTTATTTTCATTTTCAAAGGCAAAGGTAATACTTTTTAGGAAACGAAATAATGAAAAATTTGTTTCGTATAAATATTAGTTGTAATTTTACAAATTATTTCAAGCAAGTAACAACAAGCCTCCATGATAGACAGAATAAGAAACACTATCCAATCTTTAGTATTTAAGATTAAACTAAAACAACATCATAGAGAAATAGAAATGTCTTCTATGAACGCTGCCAGAACTGTTGGAATAGTATGCTTGGTTGACAAAGAAACTAATTGGAATGAGATTAAAAAGGTTACAAAAGAGTTTCAAGAAAAAGGAGCCAAAGTTGAAGTGATGGGAGTCTTTTATGGGAATGTAAAGCCCTTGTGGTATATTGAGACCCTGAACGTAACCCTTTGTACCGATAAGGAGTTAGGACTTTCTCAAATACCAACTGGCATGCACATAAGTGAATTTCTTTCAAAGGAGTTTGATGTATTGATTAATTTCTCAATAACTGACGATTTTGCCCCTTTCTATCTTGCTGCTCTTTCAAAAGCCAAATTTAAGATAGCAATTGATAACGAAAAGCATCGGAATCATTTTGACATGTTACTTAAGCTTGAAGATGTAAACATGGAAGAATACCAAAAACAATTAATCCATTATCTTTCAAAAATAAAAATATAAATAATCTAACTTGTTATGGATAAAAATTTCAAAGGCACAGGAACAGGTGTTGCTATTGTTACACCATTTCACAGACAAAGAAATATTAATTTTACATCTTTAGGAAACATTGTAGAACATGTTATTAATGGAGGAGTTGATTATATTGTTTGTCTTGGAACAACCTCAGAAGTCCCAACCCTTACTTCTCAAGAACAGATGGCAGTTTTAGATTGTATGATTGACCTTGTTGACAAAAGAGTTCCAATAGTTTTGGGAATGGGAGGAAACAACACAAGTGAGCTTGTTGACAGAATTGCAAAAACAGACCTTTCTGAAGTTAGTGCTATACTTTCTGTTACACCATACTACAACAAACCATCACAAAAAGGAATCTACGAACATTTCAAAGCAGTTGCAGAAGCATCATCAGTTCCTATAATTCTATACAATGTTCCTGGAAGAACAAGCTCCAATATATCAGCAGACACATGTCTTCAATTAGCTAATGATTTCCCTAATATAATTGGAATCAAAGAAGCCTCAGGTAATTTTTCACAGTGTATGGAGATTATTGCAAAGAAGCCCAAGAACTTCCAAGTAATATCTGGAGAAGATGCTCTAACTATGCCTCTTATGAGTGTAGGAATGACAGGAATTATATCAGTAACCGCCAATGCTTTTCCAAAAGAAGTTAGTACAATGATTAACTTATGCCTTAAGGGAGATTACAAAAAAGCAAAGGATATACACTATAAACTTCTTTCATTTACAAATGCTATTTTTGAAGAAGGAAATCCTGCTGGAATAAAAGCAGCTCTTGAAATTTTGCAACTCACTCAAAGCTATCTTCGTCTTCCTTTGGTTAAAGTTAGCAAACCTTTATCTAATAAAATCGAGAATCTTATTAACGAAATATCAAAATAACTATCTATATTTATTAACCAAAAATAATTTGATATGGTAAATTACAAAGAATTAGGCTTAGTGAACTCAAGAGATATGTTCACA
This sequence comes from Bacteroidales bacterium UBA4866, assembly GCA_002399565.1. Taxonomy (GTDB): domain Bacteria; phylum Bacteroidota; class Bacteroidia; order Bacteroidales; family P3; genus UBA10566. The sequence continues at coordinate 99,694 of DHDW01000042.1, forward strand.
AAAGCCGTTAAAGGAGGATATGCAATTCCTGCATTCAACTTTAACAACATGGAACAAATGCAAGCTATTATTCAAGCTTGCGTTGAAACAAAATCACCAGTAATCCTTCAAATTAGTTCAGGTGCAAGAAAATATGCAAACCAAACTATACTTCGCTACATGGCACAAGGAGCAGTAGAATACGCTAAGGAACTTGGATGTAATATTCCGATTGTCCTTCACCTTGACCACGGCGATACATTTGAATTATGTAAATCATGCATAGAGTATGGATTTTCTTCAGTAATGATAGATGGCTCACATCTTCCTTACGAAGAAAATGTTGCTCTAACAAAACAAGTCGTTGAGTATGCTCATCAATATGATGTAACAGTTGAAGGTGAGCTTGGAGTTTTAGCTGGAGTTGAAGATGATGTTTCTTCAGAAAAGAGCCATTACACACAACCTGACGAAGTTGAAGATTTCGTTAAGAAAACAGGTGTTGACTCACTTGCAATTTCAATTGGCACATCCCACGGAGCAAATAAATTTAAACCAGAGCAATGTACTCGTGATTCAAATGGTGTTTTAATTCCACCTCCACTACGTTTTGATATATTGGAAGAAATTGAAAAACGTATTCCTGGCTTTCCAATTGTACTTCATGGTTCTTCTAGTGTCCCTCAAAATGAGGTTGCAACAATCAACCAATATGGAGGAGCTATTAAAGATGCTGTTGGAATACCAGAAGAACAATTACGCAAAGCTGCAAAGAGTGCTGTATGTAAAGTAAACATTGATTCTGATGGGCGTTTGGCTATGACTGCAGCAATTAGAGAAGTTTTGGCAACTAAACCAGCTGAATTTGACCCAAGAAAATATCTTGGACCAGCAAGAGACAGTCTAAAAAATCTATATATGCACAAAGTTAAGAACGTTCTTGGTTCTGACAATAAAGCATAAAGTATAAAAAAATTAAGCTATAACATTAGCTTAAAAACGAGAGGCCGCAAGAATTATTATTTATTCTTTGCAGCCTCTTTTTATTTATAGGAAAAAGTCCGATATAATTAAAAATAAGTGCCGACTTTTTAAAAATATGTCCCTTAAATTTTTATATATGTCCCGTCTTTTTTCAATTATATCCCGTCTTTTTTTAAACAGACTTATTATGTTTCAGAATTTTTGCATCAAGATAAAATACAATCTCTTCAGCAATATTATTACATCTATCTCCCATTCTTTCAAGCTTGCGAATAACAGCATTCAAATATAAATATTCTTCAATTTTTTCAGGATGCTTCTTCATCTCTTCAGTTATTATTGGATTTGATCTATGATTTATTTCATCAACCAAATTATCTAAACCGAATATTTTTTCTGCCTTTGAAGAATTTTCCTCATGCAAGGATTCTTTTGCAAGATTAAACATCTCAGATACTCCATTAAACATTTCTTCAATTCTAAGTTTTTCTGCAAACTCTATAGGAAGTTTTTCGCTCATATTTCTTAAAACAAACTCAGCAATTCCTTCAGCAAAATCACCAATTCTTTCAAGATTATTATTAATTTTGATGTATGCCAAGGCCAATCGTAAATCTATTGCAACAGGATTATTTCTGGCAATGAAATTCTCACATTCAGAGTCTATCTTAAGTTCCAAAGCATTAACCATTTTTTCTCTTGAAAGAATTTCTCTTGCTATTGATTTGTCGTATTCCATAAACGCTATTTGAGCTTTGGTTAATTGTTTATCAACCAATAACCACATTTCTTGCAATGAGTTTTTAAGCTTAAATAATTCGGTATCTATATGTAATGTAGCCATATTTTTTTCTAATTAAATTATTAATTTATATTGTTGTTTATCCTTTTAATATAAGTAATATGTATCACCCAAAACGACCAGTAATATAGTTTTGAGTTGACTCTTTTGAAGGATTAGTAAATATTTTTTCTGTAAAATCATATTCAACAAGCTCTCCCAAATAGAAAAAAGCTGTTTTATCACTAACTCTTGCAGCTTGTTGCATGT
>DHDW01000042.1:101822-105013 GCA_002399565.1 Bacteroidales bacterium UBA4866
TTGTGAGTAACAATAACAATTGTGTAATCTTTTTTCAATTGGAATATTAGTTCCTCTATCTTTAGAGTTGAAATAGGGTCTAATGCAGAAGCAGGTTCATCCATAAGAATAATTTTAGGAGCAACTGCCAATGCTCTTGCTATACAAAGACGTTGTTGCTGTCCTCCTGAAAGTTCAAAAGCTGATTTTTTCAATTTATCTTTAACCTCATCCCATAGAGCAGCTCCTTTAAGTGACTCAACAACTCTTTCTTCAATTACCTTTTTATTTTTTTCTCCATTAACTCTTAATCCATAAGCAACATTTTCAAATATTGTTTTAGGGAAAGGATTAGGTTTTTGGAAAACCATTCCAACTTCTTTTCTTAACTCATCAACCAAAATATCTTTTGCATAAATATTTCTTCCATCAATATTGACTTCTCCAGTCATTCTTATATCAGGAATTAAATCATTCATTCTATTGAAAAGTCTCAAAAAAGTTGACTTACCACATCCTGAAGGTCCAATAAAAGCAGTAACCGAATTCTTTTCAATAGACATTGAAATATCTTTCAATGCATGAAAGTCTCCATAATAAAAATTCAGGTTGTTTACATCTATATTATACATAGTTATTAATTTGTTTTTACTTTATTAGAAAAATATCGTCTAAGTGCATTCGCAATTAAATTAAGAATAAGCACTATCATTATTAAAACAAAGGCAGTTCCATAAGCCATTGTTCTTGAAGCTTCAATATCCGTTCCTGATGTTGAAATAACATAAAGATGATAAGGAAGAGCCATAACTTGATCAAAAATTGAAGAAGGTAACATTGGAAGGAAATAAGCAACAGCAGTAAACATAATTGGAGCTGTTTCTCCAGACACCCTTCCTACAGAAAGAATAAGACCGGTTATAATATTTGGAAAAGCCATTGGAAGAACAACCTTTACAATTGTTTGAAGTTTAGTTGCTCCAAGAGCCAAACTCCCTGTTCTATAACTATTATCTATTTGTTTTAAAGCTTCTTCGGTTGTTCTAATAACAACAGGTAAGGCAAGTAGCCCTAAAGTTAGTGAACCTGCAATTATTGAATCTCCAAAATCAAGAGTATTTACAAAAAGACTCATTCCAAAAAGACCAAATACAATTGAAGGAATTGAGCCAAGATTATTAGTCATCATTCTAATGAATCTAACTATCCAACCTTTTCCAGCATATTCATTAAGATAAATTCCTGAAAGCACACCAATAGGAAAGGCAAAAATCATTGAACCTGCAGTTAAACATAAAGTCCCTATTATGGCAGGATAAATACCTCCTTTAGTCATACCATCTTCAGGCATTTTTGTTAAAAAGTCCCAACTTATGGCTTGAAATCCGTTTACTATTATAAATCCCAATATCCAAAATAATATAGCTATAACAGCTAAGCTCATTATTCTAAATATCCAAAAAGCTGAAGCTTGATTTAATTTCTTTCTTTTATTATAGTCCATATTAAGCTACTTTGTTTTTATTTTTTGAAGAGATATATTCAACAACAAGATTAATAATTAGAGTGATTATAAACAATATACATCCCAAGACAAATAAAGCCTCATAATGTGCTCCACCTTTAGGAGCTTCTCCAAGTTCCGCAGCAATTGTTGCAGGTATTGTTCTAACTGGTTCTAAAAGTGTATGAGGAATAACAGCAGCATTTCCTGTAACCATCAACACCGCCATTGTTTCTCCAATTGCTCTGCCAATACCCAAAACAACCCCAGCGGTAATACCTGAAATTGAATAAGGAATTGTAACCTTAAGAATAGTTTGCCATTTGTTAGCTCCCAATGCTAATGAAGCTTCTTTCATTGCTCGAGGAGTTGAACGAAGAGCATCTTCAGCAATTGTTATTATTGTTGGCAAAGCCATAATTGCTAAAACAATACTTCCAGCAAGTCCAGTTTCTCCAACATCCAAATTAAAAACTTTCTGAATTAATGGCACAATAACAATAAGTCCAAAGAATCCATAAACAACGGAAGGGATTCCAGCTAAAAGTTCAATAACAGGTTTTAATATTTTATGTACTTTTTTGCTTGCAAGTTCTGCAGAATAAATTGCAACAGCAATTCCAAAAGGAAGAGCAATCAATATAGCACCAAGACTAACCCATAAAGTTCCCATAACTATTGGGATTACTCCAAATTGAGGAGCAGGCTGAGCAGTTGGAAACCATTCCTTTCCTCCAAAAAACTCTTTTAAATTTATATTTCCCAAATCAAGTACTTTCTCAGAGAAACCTTTCTTAGCAAAATCTTCAGGAATAAAAGCAATCATACCTGGATGTTCTTTAAGAATTTGACTAATAATTTGAGGAAGATTGCTCATATCTTCTGCAATTTGGTCTTCAGGAAAATAGTTTGGAATATCATCTAACCTTAATAATGTAATCTCATCCTCATTTATATTAACTCCTAACTCTTTCCATGAAACAATCTTAACATCAAAAATATTTTTTATTTGCTCAGGAGACAAATCCTTAACTGGATTATTTTTATTAACTGCAATAACATATCCGTCTTCTACAACTTTCTTCTTAAAAATTCCCATTCCTTCACTAAACAAGAAAAGAACAATTAAGATAATGATTATACTTGTGACACTACCACTTATCTTTAAAAGCCCTTCCCATAAAGCTTCAATAAAATACTTTTTCCCTCTAAACATCTTTTTTCTCATATAATATTCAATTTTATATTGTGAGGTTGAAAATCAATTATAATTAACATTTTTACTTTACTGGAATATATCCAACTTGTCTTACAATATCTTGCCCTTGCTTTGAAAGAACAAAATTTATAAAAGGATTTACAACCTTAGTTTTCTTAATATCATAATAATATAATAGAGGGCGTACTATTGGATAGGTTCCATTTTTTGATGTTTCAATTGTAGGTGCAAAATATTTTTTACAATCAAAACTAACCTTCAAAGCTTTTACTTCTTTGTTTAAATATGCTAGACCAACATATCCAATTGCTCCTTTAGTTTGTTTGATTGATTGTATTATTGCTCCTGTTGCAGGCATTGACAACACAGAAGATTTATAATTCTTATTTTTCAGCACAACTTCCTTAAAAAACTCATAAGTCCCAGAAGAAGTTTCTCTTGAATAAACAATTATTTTTAAATCACTTCCTCCAACTTGTTTCCAATTGG
>DHDW01000042.1:105100-105869 GCA_002399565.1 Bacteroidales bacterium UBA4866
CCTCCAACTTGTTTCCAATTGGTTATCTTTCCTGTAAAAATATCTTCTAATTGCTGTCTTGTAAGTTGAGAAACTTTATTTGAAGGATTAACAACAACCGCCAAAGCATCCTTTGCCACAACAACTTCTTTAATTTGCTTCTTCTTAGCAACAAGCTTAGCTTTTTCCCCAAACTTCATTTTTCTTGAAGATTGAGCAATATCAGTTGAACCATCCATTAAAGCTGCAATTCCAACACCAGAGCCTCCTCCAGTTACTGTTGCTCTCCCTCCTTTTTTAGCATAAGCCTCAGCTTGCTTTTGAGAAAGAGGCAAAACCGAATCCGATCCTTTAATCTTTTGTGCATTAACTCCTAAATTAAGGAGGAGTAAAGCAAGACAAAATCCCAAAATCTTTATTTTCATAATCAGAAATTATATTTTATAATTCACGTAGCAAAAATATAAAACTTAATAACATATTGTCTTTTTCGACCTATTACCTTTTCATTAATTTAATGTTAAGCTAATATTAAGTCAATCTGGATTTAAGACCTCCATTATATTATTTCAAAGAACATGATTGAATAAAGTAAGTTTAAATTGCTATTTGTTAATCAAATGATTTCTTACTTTATCAAATGAAAACAAGAGTAAAACCAATTACTCCTGCTTTTCAAATTTAGTTATTATACTATTTTACTGAGATGTATCCTACTTTATCAACTATTGCTTGACCTTCTGATGAAAGCACAAAATCAATATATGGTTTTACCTTCTTTGCATTTTTG
>DHDW01000042.1:105999-106190 GCA_002399565.1 Bacteroidales bacterium UBA4866
TAGTAGAACAAAGGACGAACAACTGGATAGGTTTTGTTTTTAGCTGTAGCTACTGATGGTGCAACAAAGTTCTTTCCATTAAAACTAACTTTCAAAGCTTTAACTTCTTTATTCAAATATGCCAAACCTACATAACCAATAGCTCCTTTAGTTTGTTTTATTGATTGGATTATTGCTCCTGTTGCAGGCAT
>DHDW01000042.1:106283-110633 GCA_002399565.1 Bacteroidales bacterium UBA4866
ATTATTGCTCCTGTTGCAGGCATTGACAATACTGATGACATATAGTTTTTATTTTTTAGAACATGTTCTTTAAAGAATTCGTAAGTTCCAGAAGAAGTTTCTCGAGAATAAACAACTATCTTCATATCATCTCCTCCAACTTGTTTCCAATTGGTAATCTTACCAGTGAAGATGTCTTCCAATTGTTGACGAGTAAGTTGAGATACTTTGTTATTTGGATTAACAACTACTGCAAGAGCATCATAAGCAATTACAACTTCTTTTGCTTGTTTACCTGCTGATTGTAGTTTTTGTCTTTCGCCAAACTTCATCTTTCTTGAAGCTTGTGCTATTTCAGTTGTACCATCAATTAGAGCTGCTATACCAACTCCTGAACCTCCTCCTGTAACAGTTACTTTACCGCCTTTCTTTCCATAAGCTTCTGCTTCTTTTTGAGAAAGAGGAAGTACTGTGTCAGATCCTTTAATTTTTTGTGCGTTAATCATTGGTGTGAATGCCATTGATACTGCTATTGCTATTGCTATTTTTCTTAAACTTTTCATCGTATTTTGTTTTTATGTGTTTATTATTTATTTGATTGTTATTAGAATTTATATTGTAATCTTAAAGTAAATAAGTCGTCTTTTATATCTGTATCGTATCCTGCAATTGAAGTACTCTTTTCGTTAGTTGTCATTTCATAGAAAGCCATAAGTCTTAATGCAGGATTAATATTCCACATTGCTCCAAATCCTAAGGTATTCATTGAAAGGTCTGTTTTATTTTTAATGTCATTTCCTGAAACTTCTGTGTTAGGGTCAAGGAATGAATATTTAAGTACTAATGTAATTGGGGTTGCATATATATCTTGAATTAGATAAACATGTCCACCAGAGAATTTTCTTATATAATTAAATGGTGAAGACATAGTGTAAGAATTTGATTTAGGTGAACCAAAGTCAGACTTTAGGGAAGGTTGTTCTCCAAACAAATACTCTCCTCTTATATTTGTAATACCCATAATGGTTACTATTGAAAACTGTGCATCAAAGCCAATATATTGTCTTTTGTTTAGAACATTGGTGTCTGCTGTTTCGATAGTCCAAGCATTGTTTTTCATTCTATATAATGTATCATCTGCATTATTTACTTTGCCACTATACATTGAAGCTCCAAGTCCAAAAGATAGATTTGATAAGGTTTTTTCATATTTCAAATGTCCAATAAAGTCCAATTTTGAATTATCATCTACTCTAATTCCATTACCAGAGAACAATCCTCCTTCAAGCTTTAATCCTTCCATTGAAGAGCCTTTTGGTGCTGCAATAATTAATGATGCTCCCAAATCTCTTTCATCTGGGAATAGTTTTTGGAATATTAAAGAGCGTTCTGGTGTTTCTCTTTTTGATGAAGAATAAGATATTTCATCTCCAAAAGGACGATCAAAAATTCCTGCCTTTAAAGAAAACATCTTTACAAATGGATCATTAATTTCTAAGTAAGCATCCTTAAATCCTACTCCTTTTTCTGTAATGTCTAACTGGAAAACGCCCTTTGCTATCTTCTCTGAGTATTGGAATTTTATTCTTCCTCTACGTATTCCATAGCGAGAGAACCAATCAGCATCCTTTCCATCAATATCTGCATTATATTTTCCTCCATTGGCTCCAGTCTTTGTTCCCATTGCTGGTTGTGCAAATTCTGCTTGTGCTTGAATGTACCCTGATACCTTAAACTTCTCCAAAGTCTTTATCTTACCTCTGTTTTCATCTATCTGTTCTTGTAAAAGTGTTATGGTGTCCTTTTGAGGCTCTTCCATCTGTGCCATTGCTGTCATACTCATTATTGACAAACTCGCTACTAAAAATAATTGTCTTTTTCTCATGTTAATCTTTTTATTTTTCATTTATATTTTTCTGTTTAATTTGACAATGCAAAAGTAAAGCAGCAATGTTAAGTCAGTGTTAAAAACATATTTAGTTTACGTTACCTTTAGGTTAAGCCAATGTTAACTACTCCCTATATATATTAATGTATAAGTCCAAACCCTAAATACCATAAATCCTAAACACTCAACATATTACCCCCATAAGGGCGATTTGATAAATACATAAGGAAGATATGGCAAAAGCGATACGCCCGTTTCGTACTATGCAAAACGCCCGTTTTAGGGTATGCATTACGCCCGTTTTGCACTATGCATTATGCCCGTTTTAGGGTATGCGAAACGGGCGTTTTGCATTTGTCATATCGCCGATTCATTTTTAGTATATCCTCGATAGGCAAATTCAAAAAGAGAAAAGTTTAGCTCTTAGGTCTTGCATTTGCGAAATCTTTTGTAATTTTACGCTCGCATTTAAAAAACGATTTGACTTATGGAATTTGATTTATATTTTAACCCTTTAGATATTGATGAGATTGGATTAAAGAAGGATGAGTCTTCAATTAGGCTTGGAGATGAGATTTTAGTTTACGGGGTTGAGGGTGGTTTTCCTGCAATAGAGCATGCTGAAATTGCAATAATTGGAGTTGAGGAAGAAAGAAATGCCTATAGGAATAACGGCTGCAAGCTTGCTCCCAATCAGGTGAGGAAATACTTTTATAACCTCTTCCCATTGGAGAAAAATGTAAATATTGTTGATTTGGGAAATTTGAAATTGGGTGCCACTGTTGAAGATACCTATACTGCGCTTGCAGATGTTTTGGCAGAACTTTTCAGACTAAGAATAATCCCAATCATTATTGGAGGCTCACAAGATATTACCTTTGCCAACTATAGAGGCTATGAAAACATTGGTCAAATCATCAATACTTTCTGCATTGATAGCAAAATTGATATTGGTGTGGATGCCTTTAAATTTAATTCAAAAGCTTATTTAACAGCCATACTTTGCAGAGAACCGAACTATCTTTTTAACTATACACAAGTTGCCTATCAGCAATATTTTGTTGACAAGGAAACGCTTAGTTTAATGAACAAACTCTATTTTGAATGCCAGAGAGTTGGAAAGATTCAAGAGAATTTGGATAATGTTGAGCCACTTGTTAGAAATGCCGATATGGTTACTGTTGATATTGGAGCAGTTAGACAAAGTGATGCACCAGCCAATGCCAACCCTTCTCCACATGGACTTTATGGGGAACAGCTATGTAAGATTGTTCGCTATGCAGGTATGAGTGATAAGTGTTCATCAATTGGTTTTTATGAACTAAACCCATTATTTGATATTAATGGTCAAACCTCACATATGGTTGCACATGCAATTTGGTATTTTATTGACGGCTACATTTGGAGAAAACACGACTATCCATATAAGGAAAAAGAAAGCTATAAGAAGTTTTATGTTTCAATTCAAAACGATTCACACACCATTGTTTTCTACAAAAGCAAGAAGAGTGAACGTTGGTGGATGGAAGTACCTTGCACAAAGGATAAGAAGATTAAATATGAAAGACATTATTTAATACCATGCACTTTCGACGACTATCAAACTGCCTTGAATGATGAAATTCCAGACAGATGGCTTATGGCTTATAATAAGATGACTATATGAGCAAGATTTTAATAATTGATGACGAAAAAGCAATTCGCTATTCTCTGAAAGATATAATTGAATACGAGGGACACACTGTTTTTGAAGCAGAGGATGGACTTAGTGGACTGAAAATGATTATGGAGAACGATTATGATATTGTTTTTTGCGATATCAAGATGCCCAAAATGGATGGAATAGAGGTTTTGGAAAAGGCTCTTAATGAGAAGTTCGTTAAGTTTTGTATGATTTCAGGGCATGGCACAATTGCAACAGCAGTTGAATGTTTGAAGAAAGGAGCTGTTGACTATATTGAAAAACCTCTTGATTTAAACAAACTGCTCAAAGTACTAAAAGACAATCTTTCCTCTGATAATACAAACTCTAATCAAAAAGACACTAAAACCTCAACAAAGAAAGACAAGGCAAACAATAAATCAAACTCCAAAACGCCAAGCTTAAATCCTTTAAATATGATTGGAAGCAGCAAGGTTATGAAGGAGATGTATTCTTTTATTGAAAAGGTTGGTGTTACTGATGCAAGGATATTAATTACCGGCTCAAATGGAACAGGAAAAGAACTTGTTGCAAAAGCATTGCATAATATAAGTCCAAGAAAAGAGAATAGTTTTGTTGAAGTTAACTGTGCTGCCATTCCTTCGGAGCTAATAGAAAGCGAACTTTTTGGGCATGAGAAAGGCTCTTTCACTTCAGCCATTAAGCAAAGAAAAGGTAATTTTGAGATTGCGGATAAAGGAACTTTATTCCTGGATGAAATTGGAGATATGAGTCTATCAGCACAAGCAAAAGTTCTAAGAGCATTGCAGGAAAACAAGAT
>DHDW01000014.1 GCA_002399565.1 Bacteroidales bacterium UBA4866
GTCCATGTTGAAGCACTTGAAAGCTTCCATTCAAATCCTTGAACAATAATAGCTCCACTTCCTACTGTAACTGTACCATTTAGGGTTGCAGTGTTTTGAGAAATTGCTGTTGCTGGACTTGTAACTACTGTTGGAGGAACTACAGCAAGGGTTGTAAAGTTTTGAGTTGTTCCGTAAACTGTTCCTGTATTTGTTATTGCATAAGCTCTAAACTGATAAGCTGTATTTGATGTTAAGCTTGTCAAATTATGAGTTAAAACACTTCCACTAATTGTTATAGACAACCATGTATTTGAACTAGCAACTTTCCATTCAAATCCTTTTGAAGTAATTGTTTCTGTTCCTGCAGTAATTGTACCATTTAATGTAGAAGAATTTTCTGTTACTAAAGTAGCTGCATTTGTAACAACTGTTGGAGGAGTGATAGATTGTGTTGTAAAGTTTTGAGTTGTTCCATAAACTGTTCCTGAAGCAGTAGTTGCATAAGCTCTAAACTTATAAGCAGTATTTGGAGCTAAAAGAGTTAGGTTATGAGTTAATGCATTTGCAATAAGGTTATCTATAGTAACATTCCAAGTGTTAGAACTTGATAATGCCCATTCAAAACCTTGTGATAAAACTACTTCACTTCCTAAGGTAATTGTTCCATTTAATGTAGCAGTTGTGTATGCAAGTGCAGTAGCTGGAGTGGTAACAACTGTTGGAGGAACTATTGCAAGAGTAGTAAAGTTTTGAGTTGTTCCATAAACTGTTCCTAAAGATGTTGTAGCATAAGCTCTATACTGATAAGCTGTGTTAGGTGCTAAACCTAATAGATTATGAGTAATTGCATTTCCATTAATTGTTGTAGTTATTGCTGTCCATGTTGAAGCACTTGAAAGTTTCCATTCAAAACCTTGAACAAGAATTGCATCACTTCCTTCAGTAATTGTACCATTTAGAGTTGCAATATTTTGTGATATTGCAGTTGCAGCGGTTGTAACTACTGTTGGAGGAACTACTGCAAGAGTTGTAAAGTTTTGGGTTGTTCCATAAACAGTACCTGAAGCAGTTGTTGCATAAGCTCTAAACTGATAATCTGAATTTGGATTTAATCCAGTTAGGTTATGAATTATTGCATTTCCATTTAATGATAGAGAATTCCATGTTGAAGCACTTGACAATTTCCATTCAAATCCTTGAGTTAGGATTGATTCGCTGCCAATTGTAATTGTTCCATTTAATGTTGCTGTTGTTTGAGTAATCAATGTAGCAACTTCAGTAACGACTATTGGAGGAATTGCAAGAGTTGTAAAGCTTTGAACTGCTCCGTAAATAGTTTCAGATGCATTAATTGCATAAGCTCTATATTCATAAGCAGTATTTGCTGTTAAACCAGTTAAGTTATTTAAAATTACAGTTCCATTTAATGATGCTGCAACATTTGTCCAAGTATTTCCACCTGCTAATCTCCACTCAAATCCTTGAGATGTTAGAGGTTTACTACCTAAATTAATTGTAGCATTTAATGTAGCTGTTGTTTGAGCTATTAATGTAGCTGCATCAGTAACAACTATAGTAGGAGTAGCTTCTGTTGTAAAGCTTTGAACTGCTCCATAAATAGTAGCTGATGCTGTTGTTGAAAATGCTCTAACTTCATAAGATGTATAAGGAGCTAAGCCTGATAGATTATGAGTTATTGCATTATTAATTAAAGGAGATGTTATTATTGTCCAAGTTGAAGCACTTGACAATTTCCATTCAAATCCTTGTGTTATTAGTGATTCACTTCCAGAAGTAATTATTGCATTAAGTGTAGCATTTGTTTGTGTTATGTTTGTTACAGAACTTGTTGTAACAACTTGAGGAATAACAGGAGTAGTGAATGTTTGAGTTGCACCATATATAGTACCTGATTCAGTTGTAACATAAGCTTTAAATTCATAAGCTCTGTTTGGAACTAAATCTGTGAATGTATGAGCTAATATATTATTACCTGGAGTTAATTCAACTCTCATCCATGCTGTTGCACTTACTAATTTCCATTCAAATCCTTGAGCAAGAATTTCTTCACTTCCAAGAGTAAGTAATCCATTTAATGTTGCATTTGTTGGATCAATAGAAGTAGCAGAATTTGTTACAATTACTGGAGGAACAATATCAAGTGTTCTGAATGATTGAATAGAACCATAAGTATTAGCTGATTCAGTTGTTACAAAGGCTCTAAATTCGTAATTATTACTTGCAATAATACCAGTTAGATTATAAACCAATGTATTGTCGGTTAGTGGTACAATTGTCCAGGAAGAAGCGCCTTGTAGTCTCCATTCAAATCCGTATGCAGAAATAGTTTCACTTCCTATAGTTACATCACCATTTAATGTAGCAATAGTTTGAGCTATTGCTGTTGCTGGATTAGTATTTACTACTGGCATAATTGGAAGAGTTCTAAAGCTTTGAATATCTCCATAAGTAACTCCTTCAGCTGTTATTGCATAAGCTCTATATTCATAATTACTATAAGCAGTAAGATTGTTTAGGTTGTACATTATACTTCCATTATTTGAAGTAGTATTTACTATTGTCCATGATGTTTCACCTAAAGCTCTCCATTCAAAACCTTGAGATGTAATTGGAGCCAAAACTTCTAAAGCAGTACCATTCAAAGTAGCAGAAGTTTGTGTTAATAATGAAACATTACTTGTAATTACAATTGGAGGAGGCATAGCAAGAGTTCTAAATGTATTAACATCACCATATGTTGTTGCAGATTCAGTTGTTGCATAAGCTCTAAATTCATATTCTGTATTAGCTGTTAAGCCATTTAAGTTATAAATCATTGCATTATTATTCAATACAACAGAAACTGGAGTCCATATAGTTTCTCCAAGTAGTCTCCATTCAAATCCATTATCAGTGATTGATTCACTTCCTAATGTTATTGATCCATTTAATGTTTCAATTGTTTGTGCAACTGCAATTGCATTACCAGTTAAAACAATTGGAGGAACAATATCTAATGTTCTAAAGCTTTGAGTTAGTCCATAAATTGTTCCAGACTCAGTTGTTGCATAAGCTCTGTATTCATAATCATTACTTGCAACCAAACCAGATAAATTATTTGTTATTGTTCCAGCAACTAAAGTTGAAGTAACAGTAGTCCAAGTGTTTTGACCAACTAATCTCCATTCAAATCCTTGCTCTGTAATGATTTCACTACCTAAAACAACATTTGCATTTAAATTAGCAACAGTTTGAGCTATTGCTGTTGCAGAAGTTGTAGTAACAGTAGGAGGGACAATTGCAAGAGTTGTAAAGCTTTGAGTTGTTCCATAAATATTTTCAGAAGCAGTTGAAACGAATGTTCTATATTCATAATCTGTAAGTGCTGTTAAGCCAGTTAAATTATAAGAAATTGCTCCAACAGGTGAAGTTAATAAAACAGTTGTCCATGTATTTGCTCCAACTAATCTCCATTCAAATCCTTTTTGAGTTATAGCTAAACTTCCTTGAGCAACACTTCCATTTAATGTTGCAATTGTTTGAGCAATTGCTGTTGCAGGAGTTGTTATTGCGGTTGGAGGAGTAGGAAGAGTGGTGAAATTGATAGCTCTTCCATAAACTGAAACATAATTTGTTGATGCAAAAGCTCTAAATTCATATTGAGTATTAGGCAATAAATTTGTTAAATTATAAGCAATTGTATCATCGAATGTTGCAGTTAGAGGAATCCATTCTGTATTTCCCAAAACTCTATATTCAAATCCTTGATTAGTTATTGGATCAGTTCCTGGAACTATTGTACCATTAAGAGTTACTGTTGTTTGAGTTATTGCTGTAGCATTAATTGTTGTAACTCTTTGAGGAATTGCTAAAGTTCTAAAAGAAACTGGAACCCATTCTGAATAAAGAGTATCATCTGCATAGTAACTTCTGATATAATATGTATATTCAGTACTTGGTGTAAGATTACTAGCTTGATAGGCTGGAGTTGTAACATAAACAGGTGTTCCTGTTTCTCCTTTTCTAACTTGCCATCCAAGTTCTGCTGCACCAGCAGTCCAAGTCAATTGAGAATTAGAGATTGATGGTGTTGCATGAAGGTTTGTTGGTGGATATGGAGTGATAATATTTAAAAATGCAACATTATCAATATAGCATGATGGTTGTGTACCCACAGAGCCGTCATTTCTCCAAACAAATATAAGCTTCTTTTGAACTCCAATTCCAGGACTTACAAATCGAGTTTTAAAGTGAGTTGCAGGAATAAGGTTAATGTAGTTATTTGTTCCATTTGGCATTATAATTCCTTCTGAATAGCTATTATCAGAAAAATATGTTGCAGCCAATGAAGGAGAGAATACAGTATCTTTATCTACTAAGAATACTTTCAAATAGTCAGAAAGAGATTCCCCTCCAACCAAAGCATCAAATGATAATTCAAGACTGTCTGGAGAATTAATTTCAAATAATTTTTCTGCAATAACAACACTTTGTGAACCTGTTGCATAAGTTGCATTTGCATTATTATTTGAAATAAACAAAGCATTTGAACGAGCTCCAACAGGAGTTCCAATCATCCATTTATTAACAGAAGTTCCATTTCTAAGTATCCATCCATTATCTCCTTGTGCTTCAAAATTACTTGCATAAGATGTAAGAACTGGAATTTGTTTAGTTTCTACAAATATTGAACTATTAGAGAAAGAGTATGTTGCATCTGAACAAAGAGTTTTTGCATAAATTTCATATACAGTTTGAGGTTGTAGATTTGGAATTGTTGCAATATTAGATGTAATATTTATTGAGTCCCAATTTGCTGAATTAGCTACTCTATAATACACTTTCCATCCATTATCTGTTGTTTCAGCAGGAGTAACATTAACCACAATACTATTTGATGTAGAAGTTGCACTAATAGCTGAAGGTCTTTCGCAAGAAGGAGTTGTATAAACAGTTAAGTCATCAATATAGCATGTATTTGTTGCAGTATTATATTCTGATTTAAAAGCAATATACTGACCATTTCCTGAATAATTTGCAAAATCAACTTCAAATTCTTGCCATGTGCTTGAAGCAGTTGGCTTAAGAGTATCAATAGCTGTAAATGATAAAGAATCTGCTGGATTAGTCAATACTCCTACAATTATGTTTGATGTGGCATTACCTGATCTTAATTGGAATCTTGCAGATAGTGAACTAATTTGAATAGATGCATCGAACTGAGGAGTGATTGCAAATGAATTCTTTCCTGTAGGTGCAGTAAAATACATTGAACCTGGAGAGCTGACAGAGTAAGTTGAAGAAATATAAGGACTAGCAGTTGTAGTATTATACAATCTACTCCAGCATAATGGATAGTTTGTATTAGAACCTACACCATAATTATCAAAGCTTTCAGTGTAAGGCAATGTAGTTATTGTTGCACATAATGTAGTATCAGTTATTATTGCTGACCATTCACTTTGTTTAGTAACACAATCTGTTTGTACTCTGACTTTATAAATAGTTCCAGAATTTAAACTATTAAATGTATATGAATGTGCAGTAACTCCTGAAATGGTTGTAGCATTTGCCCAATCAGTTTGACTTGAAGGCATATATTGAATATTATATAAGCTACCACTTGCATCTGCCCAACCTAAATCAAATCCTGTTGTTGTTGGATTTGAAGTTGTGAGTGCTGTTGGCTTTAAGCAAGTAGGAGTTGTATAAACACTTAAATTATCAATATAGCAAGTGTTAGTTGTAGTATTATAAATTGATTTAAAAGCAATATATTGACCATTTCCTGAATAATTAGCAAAATTAACCTCAAATTCTTGCCATGTGCTTGAATAAGTCGGCTTAAGAGTATCAATAGCAACAAATGTTAAAGAATCAGCTGGATTAGTCAATACTCCTACAATTATTTTTGATGTTCCATTTCCTGTTCTTAATTGGAATTTAGCAGATAGAGAGCTAATTGGAATAGATGCATCGAACTGAGGAGTTATAGCATATGAATATTTACCACTAGCTGCTGTGAAATACATTGAACCTGGAGAGCTGAAATTAGTTGAATTTATATAAGGATTTGCAGAAGTTGCATTATACAATCTACTCCAACATAAAGGATAAATTGTAGTTCCTGTTCCATAAGTATCAAAACCTTCAGTCCAAGGAAGCTCTGTAATTGTTCCACAACTAGTTGTAAAAGTTATTGGAGCTGACCATTCGCTTTGTTCTGTAGAGCAATCAGTTTGTACTCTAACTTTATAAGATGTTGAATGATTAAGAGTATTAAATGTGTATGGTTTAGTAACTCCTGGAATAGTTGTAGCATTAGCCCAATCAGTTTGAGTTGAAGGCATGTATTGAATATTATATAAACTGCCACTTTCATCAGTCCAATTTAAATCAAATCCTGTTGATGTTGGATTAGATGCTAATAGAGCAGTTGGCTTTAAACAAGTTGGGATATTATCAATAAGAATATCATCTATACGAAGATACCATCCATCTGGTGTTCCTTGACGAACAAATGCTATATAACGATTACCAGAATATAGACTTAAGTCAATTTCATATTGTTGCCAATCTCCTGATGGAAGTAGTTGATTAAAAATACGAGTAAATCCTTGTAAAGTATCATAAGTACCCATTGCTGATGAATTAATAATAGTATTTGGATTTGAAATAAAAACTGAAACTTCATCAGGTTCACTTGTAGATGCACTATATCTCATAGCCCAAAAACTAAGTTTTTGATTTCCTGTTAATGCAAATTGAGGTGAAATCAACCAATCATTATGTGAAGTTGTACCATAATCTGTGTAACATACAGCGTGACCAGTTCCTGAATGAGAAGAAGAAGTTCCTTTTTTCCACCAATATTCATATGTACCATTTGTACCTCCTTTATCAATAACTGTCCAACAATTAGATGAAGGTTTATTTCCTTGAGCACTTATTGCAGTCCAATCTGATTCAAATCCTTCTATCCAAGGGAATACAGTAACTGACTCGCAAGGAGTTGGAGGAGTAGTAAATGTATAAATATTAGTTGGAGCAGAAAGTTCTGTTCCGCATTTTGTTCTTAAATAATATGTATAAGTAGCTTGAGGTGTTAGATTTTGTAAAGTATATGTATTTGTATTTACTAAAATAGAATCATAGAATGGATCAAATGTAGATTTATAATATAAATACCATGAATTTCCCACATTTGAACTCCAACCAATTTGTGCTAGAGTTGAACTTAATGAATTAATTGTTACATCGAATGGTCTTGGACAAGGTAAAATTTCAACTGATATGTTATCTATTGCAGCTGGTGGAGCATAGTTATCATTTTGATCAAAATAGTAGAAAATTAATCTCTTAACTCCTGAAACATTGTCAATAGTTATTTCTTTATTTTGCCAATTTTCTGATTGAGAAAGCAAAGCAAGATTATCATTAACATTAGATGGATTTCCTGTTGGATTTAATGTATCTGTAACATTTCGTAAAAATACAATTAAACCTGAATATGTAGATGTTCCTGAAACATATCCTTGACATTTCCAATCAAAGTTAAGAGAGTAGGAGGCTGGTGTTGTTCCAAAATCTATATCTCTATAACCATAAGCATAAATATAACCATCTGTCATTGCATAGGATAACCCTTCGTCATTAGAGATATATGCTGAAGTATTATCAGAAGTATTTTGAGTTGTAGGTCCATTGCCAGCGGCTTGACCTATAGCCCAATTATTAACACTTCCACTTAAATTTCTCCATGCAGAATTTTCTAATTGGTTTTCAAAGTTAGATAAAAAAGGAATTGTTGCAGGTAATGCGTCTGTGGTAAATGACAATTGATTTGACCAATTTGAAGTTTCTGTAGAGCAATCAGAACGTACCCAAATTTTATATTGAGTATTTGGTGTTAAGTTTGTAAGTAGAATAGGATTTGTAGTAACAGAAATTGGTGTAATATTATTTGGATCATTTCCATTAGTTGTTAAGGCATATTGCCATGTTGTTGCTGTACCATTTTCTTGAAATGAAATATTAGCTGAAGTAGAAGTTAAAGAAGATAAATTAATATTTGATGGTTTTCTACAAGATTCAAATGGATTTATAACAAAATTATCTATATGCAAATCATTATCAGTATTTGAAACAGTAGATTCTCCGTAAAAACCTATCTTAATTGTACCTGTATATGGCAATGAATTAGATTGATTATATAGTGGAATTATTACATGAGATGGTGTATTTGTAATATTTCCTAATATTCTTGAAGAATTAATATCACTTGACCAAATAAATGCATTTGCTGCTTCCCAAGTTACTCCATTGTCTGTTGAAATAACAACTGCAAATCTATCATCATCGCCTAATGATTCAACTGGATTAGCGTTACCCCAATCAGTATAGAAAACATCAAATTCTAATTGCATTGGAGTTGTACCGTTTCCTAAATCAATAGATGGAGAAATTAACCAATACTTATTTGAACTATAAATATTCATTGTTGCATTACTTGGAGTTACATAAGAGTTTAAACTCCAACCAGAAGTTGTTGTAGTTAAAGTTGCAGGACCAGATGCAGGAAGTAATCCAGATTTTCTTTCCCAGCATCTACTTGGTGGAACAGAATTAAACTCTTCAGTAATTGTTGGAACAGATAATGTTGCACAAGGAGTCGTAAAAGAAACTATAGATGAAAGTGGAGTTGTACAAACAGGAGTAACTTTTACATCATAAGAAATGTCAGGAAGTAAATTTGTTAAAATATAAGAAGTATCAGATAATGTAGCAATTAATGTAGCTTGCTCCCATGTTTGATCAATTGTTTTAAGTGAAATAGTATAAGATGATATATTTATATCGCTTATCCAAGATATTTTTGCTCCATCTGAAGTAAGATTTGAATATTGTAAATTATTAGGTGCCCAACAAAAACCAGGAGCACTTGGTGTAATTACAAATTTTGTATTTGGTCTTGCATTATTTGTACCTCTATTATATGATGATGTAGTAGTAGGTGAATTTGGATCAATATTTGTATTATCTTGATAAAAATACATACATGATGTAAAACTAGCAGTATGCGATTGCCAAGTACGAGAAGAATAACCACCAGTATTTTTATCAACAGCAATAACTAAATTATCTGTTCCATTATATATAAATGGAGTAGTTAATGTTATATAATTCCATCCTTGAACAAAAGTACATGAACCACTATAAACTTGAGTTAAAGAAGAAAGTGGCACATAATCAGTAGTTGAAGAAAATGAATTTTTAGTAGTATTACCTGCATAAATATCAATTACTTCTGTTCTAGATGTACTAGATGTCATGTAATAGGCAATTTGGGAGATAGTTCCTCCAATTATTTCTGAAGAGGTGTAAATAGTTTGGGAATAACTATAGTCGTAATTACAATGCATCGGGACATACGATGTCGTAGAAGTCCCATTTCCTATTGTTATCTCACCTTGTTGCGTGAAACCTTGAATGGCGAATATAATCGCCATTAGAAAGAATAATTGTTTTTTCATGATGTTTTTGTTTTAAGTTAAACATTTTTTATTTATTTTGTATGTGTATTTATACTCGCTTTACTATTGTATTACTATAAACAAACCACTTCACGTGCTCAAAACCACTCAATTACTTTTCATTTATAATGATGCGGCAAATGTACATTATTTATTCAACTAAAACAAATTTTCTTTTATAATAATTGGACTATTTCATAATCTTATTTATAAATATCTCTTAATCCGAAATATAAATTTTGCTTTTTTTGAAAATTTAGGTTGTTTTATTTTATAAATGTTAATATACTATAATGGCTTTTTTGAAAAAGTAATCAAAAGAATAAGCTTTCTTCTTGCACTATAATATATTCTTAAGGAAAAAAGGGCTCAGATGAAATATTTGTGGATTAGTGTTATTGTAAGTTGTCAAAATAAGAAAAATTTTGTATCTTTGCAGATGTAAAGAAGCCATAGTCAAATTCTTTATTCTCACATTAAAGAGAAAGAAAAATACCTCAAAATTCACCTTTTTTATAGAAATTCTGTGGTATATACCCAAGCACTCCTACGGTATATACTTCAATTACCCTATGGTATACACCATAGCACCACTCCAATCTACACCATAAGCACATTAAAACTTTGTTTTAGGAGAATAAAACAAGGATTTAATTTACTGAAACGAAGTTTTAATTTAGCGAAACAAGGTTTTATTTTAGTGAAACAAGGTGAGCCAAAAAAGGCTTGATATTTCCCCAAAAAGACTAAGATAATAAAAAAAAGAGTTGATATAATTAGAACAACAGAAGAATTTCAATTTGATAGTTAATGTATAATCAAGAATGAAATATGGGGGCAAGATGGATACTCTCAAGAAATTGCTATAAAAAAAACCCTCAACCTGTCTTCACAGATTAGTTGAGGGCATAATCAATTATGATTTGGTTAACTAAATTATTTTGCAATATTACAACATCTTTTTTCAATTTGCAAGTTTTTTGATATTTTTTTCATTTTTTCTTTTAAGAACAGAATCATATCTTCTTTTAAAAAAAATATTGTATCTTCGCGGATTGAAATTGACTCAGAAAATTTATTAAAAATGTACTCAGAAAACGAAAAGATTATTAAGGTAAACATTGAAAAACAAATGAAAAGTGCATATATTGATTATGCAATGAGTGTTATTGTTTCTCGAGCTTTACCTGACGTGAGAGATGGTATGAAACCTGTTCATCGTAGAATTTTGTATGCTATGAATGATATGGGGATGTTTTATAATTCTCCTACAAAAAAAAGTGCCAGAATTGTAGGGGAGGTTCTTGGTAAGTATCACCCTCATGGGGATAGTTCTGTTTATTATGCAATGGTGCGTTTGGCTCAAACATGGCAAATGCGTTATAAGTTAGTTGATGGGCAAGGTAATTTTGGTTCTGTTGACCAAGACCCTCCAGCTGCTATGCGTTATACTGAGGCTCGTTTGGCTAAAATTTCAGACGAGATATTGGCTGATATTGATAAGGATACTGTTGATTTCCAAAACAACTTTGATGATAGTTTAAAAGAGCCAACTGTTTTACCTACAAGAATTCCTAATTTATTAATTAATGGAACTTCTGGTATTGCTGTTGGTATGGCTACAAATATGGCTCCTCACAATTTGACTGAAGTTATCAATGGAACAATTGCATATATAGATAATAATGATATTACAATTGAGGAGTTGATGAAATATATTACTGCTCCTGATTTTCCAACAGGTGGTATTATTTATGGCTATGAAGGAGTTCGTTCTGCTTACGAAACAGGTAGGGGACAAGTTGTTATTAGAGCTGAGGCTAACATTGAACAAGCAGCAAATGGCCATGACCAAATTATTGTTACTTCAATTCCTTATCAGGTTAACAAATCTGAAATGATTCGTCGTCAAGCTCAACTTGCTGATGAAAAGAAAATAGAAGGAATTTCAGAAATTAAAGATGAAAGTAATAAGGATGGTATTAGAATTGTTTATAAACTTAAAAAAGATGCAATCACTAATGTTGTTTTAAATAAACTATATCAATATTCTGAAATCCAAACTTCATTCTCAATTAATAGTATTGCTTTGGTTCATGGAAGACCTCTTTTGCTTAATTTAAAAGAGATTATTAAATACTTTGTTGAGCATAGAATTGAAGTTGTTGAAAGAAGAACAAGATTTGAACTTGCTGAGGCTGAAAAAAGAGCTCATATTTTGGAAGGATTGCTTAAGGCATTAGATTTTATTGATGAAATTATTGCAATTATTCGTTCAAGTGAAACTGTTAATATTGCAAGAGAAACAATGAGTGAACGATGGGGCTTTTCAGAAATTCAAACAAGAGCTATTGTTGACATGCGTTTACGTCAATTGGCTGCTTTGGAAAGAGAAAAACTTCAATCTGAATATGATGAGTTGATGGCTTTCATCAAACGTTGTCATGAAATTCTTAATAATAGAGATATTTTGATGCAAGTTATTAAGGATGAACTTTTGGAAATCAAAGAAAAATATGGAGATGAAAGAAAAACTACAATAGAGTATTCTTCATCTGACTTTAGGATTGAGGATATGATTGCTGATGAAGATGTTGTCATTACTATTTCTCATCTTGGCTACATTAAGCGTACTCCATTATCAGAATATAAAGTACAAAATAGGGGAGGTAAGGGATCAAAAGGTGCTAACTCAAGAGATGAAGACTTTATTGAACATATATATACTGCCACCATGCACAACTATATTCTTTTCTTTACTGAAAAAGGACGTTGTTTTTGGATGAGAGTGTTTGAAATTCCTGAAGGAACAAAAACTTCTAAAGGAAGAGCAATTCAAAATCTAATTAATATTGAACCTGATGATAATGTTAAGGCATACATTAATACAAAAGATTTGAAAGATGCAGAATATATAAACAATAATTATATTGTATTATGTACCAAAAAAGGTATTGTTAAGAAAACTACCCTTGAGGCATATTCTCGTCCTAGAATTAATGGGATAAATGCTGTTACAATTAGAGAAGGAGATGAACTACTGGAAGCAAAACTAACTAATGGCGATAATGAAATATTCTTAGCTTTAAATAGTGGTAACTGTATTCGTTTTTCAGAAAGCAAGGTAAGACCTATGGGAAGAAATGCTTCTGGAGTGAAAGGTGTTACATTAAAAAATGAAAGCGATTTTGTAATTGGCATGGTTTGTGTGGAAGATAAAGAAAGGAACATTTTGGTTGTATCAGAAAATGGTTATGGAAAACGTTCTAACATTGATGAATATAGACACACAAATAGAGGAGGAAAAGGAGTAAGAACTTTAAAAATTACTGATAAAACAGGAAACCTAATTGCAATTAAAGATGTTGCTGATGAAAATGATTTAATGATAATCAATAAATCTGGAATAACAATTAGAATTGCCGTTAAAGACCTTAGAGTAATGGGGCGTTCAACGCAAGGAGTAAGGCTTATTAAACTTAAAGATGAAGATCAAATTGCGGCAGTTTGCAGAATTGATGTAACTGAAGATGATGAAGATATTGAAAGAGCAATAATTGACGGAGAAGAAATTATTGATGATAATATTGATTTGGATGAAGTTGAAGAAATTGAAGAAGAAATTGAAGATGAAATCCAAGAAGAGGCTGACGCTATTGAAGATGAAAATGATAAATAGAAATTAATTTACACATTAAATAAATCAATAAAACAGATTAAAATGAAAAGAATAATTTTTTTAGTAGCATTAATCGCATTTGGATTTAGTGCCACGGCTCAAACTATGAAAGTTCAAAGTGCTTATGCCGATATGAAAAATAATCGTTTAGCAAATGCAAAGAAAAATATTGATGCAGCTTGTGAGCATGAAAGCACTAAAAATGATCCTAAAACTTGGCACTATGCTGGACTAATATATGCTAAATTAGTTGAAGTATCTCAAACTGATGATAAATTATATAAGAAACAAAAAATTGAAACTCCAATTCCAGAATTAGCAGAAGCATCAACTCAAGCCATTTTAAAATCGCTTGAGATTGAAAAAGCAGCTAATACTTTTGAATACATGAATGCTAATATTAATACATTAAAATACATTGTGATATATCAATTCAATAGATCATTTGATGCTTTTAGTAAAGGAAAATATGCAGAATGTATTCCAATGTTAGAAAATGTAGTTAAAATTTCTCAAATAGCAGGAGATAAGGAAATTACAATGAAATCCAACGCATGTTTATCATTATCTTATGATGCAACAAATCAGAAAGATAAAGCTGCTGATCTTTATCGTCAATTAGTTAGAGAAAAAACAACCGAAGAAGCAATATATATAAACCTATATTTAGCAAATAAGAAATCTAATGAAATGGATAAATCAATTAATGTTTTAAAAGCTGGAGTGAAAAATATTCCTTCAAACTTTAAACTATTAGGCTTACTTACTGGAGCATATATTGAGGCAGGAAATAAAGAAGAAGCAGATAAATGTATTGCAACATTAAAATCTATGGCTGATACAATTTCTCAAAATAAACCAACAGTTTTAGTTATTATCGGAAACTCATTACGTGATGCAAATAAAATGGATGATGCAATTGCAATGTACAATCAATCTTTAAGCTTAGATCCAAATCAAAATGAAGCTGCTTCATCTCAAACAAATGCAAACTTTGGATTAGGAGTATTATATTTTAACTGGGCAGTTGATTTAAAAGATCAATCAGACAAATTACCAATAGAAGCAGCTGAAGCATATGATAAATTACAAGTAGAATCTAAAGCAAAATTCACTTTATCAATTCCATATTTTGAAAAAGTTTTAGCTAAAAGACCAAATGATATTGCAACATTAAATGCATTAAAAGTTATTTACTCAAGACTTGAAATGACTGAAAAATATAAAGAAGTTAGTGCAAAACTTGAAGCATTAAGAACGAAATAATCACAAGAGATATAATCATATAATCAATAATATTAGATTTTAATAATCTAATTTATCAAATAAAAACCCTCAGTAAAATTATTAATTGCTGAGGGTTTTTCATTTTCAATTACATCAATATATATAGTATCATTGTTGTCCGGTAAAA
>DHDW01000032.1:0-807 GCA_002399565.1 Bacteroidales bacterium UBA4866
CTGAACTACCACACCGTTTTTTTTTGGAGTGTCATTTCCTCTGAAATGCGATGCAAAGATAGATGCGTTTTCGAGATTTTCCAAATTTTAAGAGAGAAAAATTTCAATAAAAATCAATTTCTTTGCATCGCCTGCTTTAGAATGTTTTATATCAGATTATTACAAAAACCATTTTTATTTCAGCCATTGATCAAACCAGCGGAAAAACTCACGCTGAAACAAGATTCCGTTCTGCGGCTGGGCTATCCAATGGGTTTCATCCGGAAATATAAGCATACGGGTAGGAATGCCTCTAAGCTTTGCTGCATTGAAAGCCATCATTCCCTGCGATGCCAGAATACGGTAATCAAACTCGCCATGAGTAATCATGATAGGAGTATCCCATTTATCAACAAATTTATGAGGAGAATTTGCGTAGCTTTTTTGAGCTGTCTTATTGTTTTTATCCCAATATGGCCCACCTAAGTCCCAGTTAACAAACCACATTTCTTCTGTTTCCAAATATTGTTGTTCCAAATTAAACATTCCATTGTGAGCAATAAAGCATTTGAAACGTTTGTTGTGGTGTCCTGCAAGCCAGTAAACTGAATATCCTCCAAAACTTGCGCCAACTGCTCCTAAACGATCTTTATCAACATAGCTTTCCTTACTCATTTCATCAATAGCAGTTAAATAATCTTTCATACATTGACCACCATAGTCGCCACTGATTTGTTCATTCCATTCTTGGCCAAATCCTGGAAGACCTCTACGGTTTGGAGCTACAATAATATATCCATGAGATGCCATAATTTGGAAGTTCCAACG
>DHDW01000032.1:934-21786 GCA_002399565.1 Bacteroidales bacterium UBA4866
TAAGACCAGAATTGAGAAACTGTTGATTGAGGACCTCCTTCACAATAAAGAATTGTAGGGTATTTTTTTGTAGAGTCAAAGTTAGGTGGGAATATTACCCATGAATGAAGGTCTTTTCCGTCAGTTGCTTTAAACCATCTTTCTTCAATTTTGCCCATCTTAACCTTTGCTAAAAGGTCTTTATTTATGTTTGAAATGTTAGTTTCAGAGCCATTGTTAGGATTAACAGAATAAATTTCTATTGGCTGAGACATACTCATTTTTGTTCCAATAAGCTTATCCTTTGCAATCATAACTGAAGTGTAGTCGTGAATGCCATTAGTTATCTTTTTAAAACTATTGTCAGCAAGAGTAAGTTGATAAATATCATCTTTCCCTTGATAGTCAGAAATAAAATATATACTCTTATTATCTTTGGAGAATGTTAGTCCATTTGAATTTTGATCAAAATCCTTTGAATAGTCTTTAATTTCTTTTGTGGTTAAATCCATAACCATTAATCGTATTTTGTCTGCTTCATATCCATCTCTTTCCATACTTTCCCATGCCAAAAGCTTTCCATCAGAAGAAAATACTGNNCTGTATTCATATCTGTTCG
Source organism: Bacteroidales bacterium UBA4866 (assembly GCA_002399565.1). Lineage (GTDB taxonomy): Bacteria > Bacteroidota > Bacteroidia > Bacteroidales > P3 > UBA10566. The sequence continues at coordinate 1,533 of DHDW01000032.1, forward strand.
TGATACAATAAGTATATTATTAATAGTTCCATTGATAGCATTGATATTGTGTTGTCCTTCACTTAACATTTTTACAGTGTGCAAAGCTTTATTAGAACTAGTAAGTGTTTCAAAAACTTGCATTGTACCTTTGATACTTGCATTAAAGAAAATTTTATCTCCTTTTGTCGACCATTGGAACCCTCCATCTATTGTTTCATCCCAAAAGTTAGTTAGATTTTTTTTGATACCTGTTTTTAAATCGAGTACAATTAAATCATTTTTATCAGCTTCAAAACCATCACGCTTCATGCTTAACCAAGCTAGAGCAGTACCTTCTTTATTGAATTGTGGACTCAAGTCGTATCCCATCATTCCTTCAGAAAGGTTTGATGTTTTTTTGGTTGCTATATCATAAAGATAAATATCAGAATTGGTTGAATAAGCATATTCTTTACCTACTTTCTTTCTGCAAGTGTAAACAATTTTCTTAGAATCAGGAGAGAAAGTTAATTGTTCCATTCCTCCCCAAGGACGCATTGGAGATTCGAATTCTGTGTTTTCTAAAAGATTAATAGGGTTCTTTAGTTCTTTTCCGTCAAAGTCTGCAACAAAAGGTTGTGGGATATTATCTACCCAATTATCCCAATGTCTATAAGCTAAATCATCGTTAATTCTTCCAGTTGTTTTGTCTAAACCTTCTTTCAAATATGCATATTTATCTTTTTTGGCAATTGCTCTAACATAAAGAATTTTCTTTCCATCAGGAGAATAAGAGAAACCTTCAATATCTCCTTCCTTTACATTTGAAATCTTCTTTCTGTTCTTTCCTTCCAAATTCATTTCGTAAATTTGAACACCATCTGTATCAGCATAACAAAAGCCTACCTTCTTTCCGTCTGGACTCCAAAGAGGATTCCATTCACTTCCTGAAGTTTCGGTTAATTGCTTTAGGTCGGAGCCATCAATATTCATTGAATAAATTTCAGAATTGCCCTTATTTGCCTTTACATCAAAATATTTTACAGTAAACAACACCTTATCTTCATTTGGAGAAACACTAACTTCTCCAACTCTACCAAAAGCCCAAAGAACTTCTGGAGTAAGTTTTCCGTCTTTAACTTCAATTTGAGGTTTGCCAACTATATCTTCTTTAGTTGAACGAGGCTTGCACGAAACAAAAATAATAGTAAGTGCAATTGCAAAAAATAAATACTTTTTCATCTCTATAATTATATTAAACTTTAAATTCTAAAATCCTCGCCAAAGGTACACATTAGTTATAAAAAGGGCAAATAAGCTAAAAGAAAAATTTCTAAAAATTTAACTTGTACAAATAGTATTTCTTTATCTCCTTGCTTAAAAATCTTTTGTCCAATTGGTCTGAAGCTTCAGAAATTTCTTTTACTTCTTGATTCTTAAACAAAATATTTATGCTGTCATCCTTAAAACTATATGCCTTGTTCTTCAATTCATCGGTTAGAACAAAATAGGATTTGATTTCTTCTTCTGAAAGTTTATTGACATTGTTCATTTGCCTTACAACATTATCAATATCTTTTTCTGAAAAGGGCTTATCTTGTATTTGCATCTTTCCTAAATGACGATTCATTAAAGATTTTGAAAGATAAGAAAGAATAAAGTCTTCATTCATTGACCAAACCTTAATTGCATTCCAAATATCTGAATCATCAATCATTGTGAAATAATCAATTGCTTTGGAATCATTAAGAGTTCTTGTTCCATTTTCAATAAAATATGCCAAATATGGAGAAATATTTTTTGTTAAGTCAATCCCTTTTCCCTGAATTTCTCTTGCTCTTTTAATTATTGTTTTAACAAGTATGTCCGATGAAACAACTGCCTTGTGCATATATACTTGCCAATACATCAAACGTCTTGAAATTATAAACTTTTCTATGGAGTAAATGCCTTTTTGCTCAACAACTAACTCATCATCCTTAACCGATAGCATCTTTATTATTCTTTCCGTTCCAATTACTCCTTCCGAAACTCCAGTAAAGAAACTATCTCTTGTTAAATAGTCCAATCTATCGGTGTCAAGTTGAGAAGAAACCAATTGATGAAGAAAGCGTTTTGGATATTTATTTGAGAAAATATCTATTGCCATTTGTGATACACCCATTCTTTTCATTAGCTCCAAAGAAACCTCTTCGTGCACTTGTTCAAAAAAGAAATGTTCCAAACAATGAGAGAACGGACTATGACCAATGTCATGCAAAAGAATAGCCGTTAAGGAAGCTTCAATCTCTTCATCTGTTATTATCTGTCCTTTTTGCTTTAAAACCTCCAAAGCCTGATTCATCAAAAACATTGCCCCCAAAGAATGAGAGAATCGAGTATGTTGAGCTCCTGGATAAACCAAATCGCTAAGTCCAAGCTGCTTAATTCTTCTCAAACGTTGAAGATAGGGATGCTCAATCAAATCAAAAATACTTCCAAGTGGTATATTGATAAATCCATAAACAGGATCATTAATAATCTTCTTCCTATTGACAAAATCGTTCATAATGCAAAATTACATTATTATTTCAAAAAAACTCCATAATTGATTTTTACCTGAATTTTATCATTAGTTTATCAATGAAAACTACGCATAAATTTTTCTTTACTTTATAAAAGTGTATAAAACCCTTATTATACTTTAACAATATCAAGTATAAATTTGATAACGTACGACCTTAACATTGCTAAGGTACGACCTTAACTATGTTAACGTACGACCTTAATTGATTAAGGTACGACCATAATAATAATAAGGTCGTACCTTATCAAATTTATTCCTCGTTTTAATAAATTTATTCTTGATATAAATATTCTTTTCCCTTATTTAAAGAAAAATTAATAAGACATAAATTCTTAGATAGTATATCTTATAAATACTTATTAGTGCAGAATTAAAATCTCTAATTCTTTATCTGAGTTCAAAATAAATTATTATTTTTGTGAAATAGAAAACTATAGATATGGCTACAATTTACGATATAGCATTTGCAAACATTCCTGGAGTTGGACCTGCAACAGCTAAGGAGATAATGAACGTTTATTCTTCAACTGAGGAATTCTTTAGCGAGAGTCGTTCAAATTTGGAAAAGATATTTAAAACCAGAACAAAAACTATTGATGCTATTGTCAATAAGAGTATGTTTGACAAATGTGAAAAGGAAATGATTTTTATGGAGAAGTATAACATTAAATGCCTTTTCTTTAAAGATGAAGAGTATCCTAATAGGCTTTTGCAAATTCCCGATAATCCTATCTGCATCTACTATCAAGGCAATCAAGACCTCAACCTTGGAAAAATGGTTGGAGTGGTTGGAACTCGCAATGCTACACAATATGGGAAAGACCTTACAGAAAAAATTGTACAAGAGTTAAAAGAATATGGAGTTGGCATTGTTAGTGGCTTGGCTTATGGCATTGACTCCGTTTCTCATAGAGCAAGTCTTAAGGAAGGCATTCCTACCTTTGCAGTTTTGGGACATGGTCTTGATAGGATTTATCCTAAAGAGAATTTTGACTTAGCTCTTGAAATGACAAAGCAAGGAGGATTGATTACAGAGTTTATGACTGGCACTAAACCTGAGACTTTTCATTTTCCAAAAAGGAATAGAATAATTGCTGGCTTATGTGATTGTATTATTGTTATTGAAGCGGCTAAGAAAAGCGGCTCTTTGGTTACGGCTGATTTGGCTAATCAATATGATAGGGAAGTTTTTGCCTTGCCAGGAAGGGTTGGCGATGAGTTTAGTCTTGGTTGCAATTATTTAATAAGCAGTCAAAGAGCCAATATCTTGCATTCTATTGATGATATTGTAAAGATTATGGATTGGGATATTGAAAAGGAAACCATTGCTAAGAAAAAACCTAAGAAACCTTCCCACTTAACTAAAGAGGCAAGCATTATTTATGATATTATTGATAGTAAGGGAGAGATAAATATTGACGACCTTGCAATTGAGTGCAAACTTAATCCTTCTGTTTTGGCTTCCAATTTATTGAATCTTGAGCTTGAAGGAATCCTTCGTTGCTTGCCCAAAAAGACATATAAGATTTGCTAAAATCAGAGAAATTTTGCCGAAACTGAGTCTCTAAAAAATTAGAGTCCGTTTAAATTTAAAAAGAGTGACTCTTTTCGGAATTAGAGTCACTCTTTTTGGAATTAGAGTCAGTCTTTTTTCAAGCAAAGAAGGTTTCTTTATAACTTGCTTTAAATCACAAATTAAGAAAATTGGTCTTTATCTACTGAAAGTTTTCTGAAAGTAGGTCAAATTCTTTCTTGGCAGAAGAAGCTTTATAGAGTATTCTGTAAACGGCATCTGCAATAGGAATTTCTGCTTTAAATGTTTTGTTTAAATCATGAATACATTTAGCAGCGTAATATCCTTCGGCAACCATTTTCATTTCCAATTGAGCAGAGCCAACAGAATATCCAAATCCTATCATTTGCCCAAAGGTACGGTTACGTGAGTGTTGAGAATAGCAAGTTACTAAAAGGTCTCCAAGATAGGCAAGGTTATTGATGTTTCTTTCTTCCAAAGGAGAGCAAAGAGAAAGGAAATTTTCCATTTCTTGCAATCCATTTGCAACAACAACGCTTATAAAATTATCTCCAAAGCCTAAGCCCTTACATATTCCAACAGAGAGTGCATAGATGTTTTTCATAATTCCAACATACTCTATTCCTTCAATATCGTTTGAAATTGTTGTTTTGACAAAACGACATTGGAAGCTATCGGCAATATGTTTTGCCAGCAGAGAGTTGTGAGAACCTACGGTAAGATAAGTTAAGTTTTCTTTTGCAATTTCTTCAGCATGGGAAGGTCCACTAATTACTGCTTGATTGGCATAAGAAACATTAAAGTTATCTCTCATATATTCTGCAACAATTTGATTTGTTTCGGGAACAATTCCTTTGGTTGCAGATATAACATTTTTGTTATTAAAGTCTTCAGCACTTAGTCCTTCCAAAGAACGAGCAAAGAAAGCCGAAGGAATGACAAAGAGAAGATTATCTGCCTTTGAGATAATCTTCTTTATGTCATTAGATATTGTTATTTTACTTGTATTAAGCTCACATTGGCTAAGGTAAAGTGGGTTATGATTATGTTTTTTTAATCCATCAACAATTTCCTTTTCTCTAACCCACCAATAAACTTCTTGATGAGTTTCTGTTGCTATCTTAACAATTGCTGTTGCCCAACTTCCACTTCCAAATATTGCAATCTTCATTACCTCTTTCTTTATAATCCTAAAACTGATTTTCCTTGTTCAAAACGAATATCCTTTGGAATTTTTGCAGAATTAATTTTATCTAAATCCTTTTGAAGTTCTGGTTTGATGATTCCGTTTTTGTTGTTATATTCTTCAGCAAATTTGATATCTCCTTCTCCTTCAACCTTAATTACAAGAGCTGCCCAGCTTTCCATTGCTTTCTTTGCCTTTGCAAAATCAATAACATATTTTCCGTCTTTGTTTCTTGAGAAAGCACCATTTTCTTCGAAATAATTAAAGCACATCATATTTGCTTTTCCATGAGCTGAAGCTGCTCCAAAACGAACTGAACGAAGGATTCCAGCAATAAATGTAGCATAGGCATCTTCTTGAGTAATGTTTGTGATTTCTCCCTTTTCAATTAGAGATGTAACCATATAAAGTCCCAAGATATCTGCCTTTGCTTCTTCCCAACCAGAGTATTGATTGCCTAAGGCTTTTCTAACAGAACCTTTTCCATTTACAGTATTCTTTATTCCCAAACCATGAGCAACTTCGTGGAAAGTAACATTAGAGAAGAAAGCATCAAACTTAATATTCTTCATTTGTTCTTTAACCATAATTTGTTCAGCAATTGGCATAAGGATTTTATCAAATTTTGCCTTCATAGCATTCTTTAGTTGAAGACGTCTTGCTCCTTTCTTTAGTTGTACTCTTTCATCGTTAGGAAGATTAATTGCAATTGTTTTGCTACCTGCGTTACAATCTCCTCCGTAGAAGATAACATCATAAACATTCAAATCAGAATCAGTTCCTGGTATTTCTTTCTTAAATTTAGCTTCAACTGGCAATTCCTTTTGAAGTTGAGGAAGCATTGCAGTAAATTTAGCTAAGTCATTGCTCCATTTTTCATCCTTTACCAAAACAAAAGCTTCGTAAGCTGCTTTAGAACCAAAACGACGGTCTTCATAGTTTTCAATTGGTCCAACAACAAAATCAAGTTTTGATTTCTTCATATCCATCCAAGCCATATCTGAAGCAAAGTAATCATCAGTTTGGAATGCTTTTCTTCTTTCAGTCAAATACTTTTTCAATCCTTCATCTTCTGCTAATGTAATTGCTTTTTCCAACAACTTATCTACCTTTTGTAATTCTTCTTTATATTCTTCTCTATACCATTTTACAACCAATTTTCCTTCATTATCACGACGAATAACTGTGTAGAGGTTATCCTTATTCTTATCTTTTAAAGCATTATATTCTTCGTCAGTCATATCAACTGGATAGAAATTTGCTCCAAGAGGCTTTTCTCCAAATCCAGAGGCAAAAGGCTTCATATTGTTTAGTCTTTCCCAAGGACCATAATTAATCATTGCAAATTCTCTTGTAGCTTTATCGCTTATGGTGTCGATGTCTGTTTTGTTTCCATAGGCTTGTTTCCAGAATAAATCATCCATAATCTGACCTATTTCAAGGAAAGTCTTAATTAATTCTTTTTCATTTTGGCTCAAATGCGAAAGGTCTGTTGTTAACCTAACTGATGCAAATTCATCAACTTTTTCTTGCATAGGACTTTTTGTTTCTTCTTTTGGGGTTTCTTTCTTTTGACAGCTTGCAAAGCCAATTAATGCTAATGCAAGGCAAACATAGATTAATTTTTTCATTTTTATTTGTGTGTTTAATATGTTTTCAAGTTGCGAAGATATAAACTTTTTCTCAGATGTAAAAAGTTTTGATTTTTACATGTAGGTATTTTCCCTCTATATTAAAATCTTACTTTATTAAAGGGCAATAAAAAAAGGCTCATGCAAAACACGAGCCTTTTCATATTTTATGGTTTGAAAAATTATCTGTTAATAGTAATCTTCTTAGTTACTACTCCATTTTCTGAAGCAACCTTAACAAAATACATTCCATTATTTAGATTAGATGTATTAAGTTCAATTGTGTTTTGTCCAGCTTTCATTGATTTTGCCCCCAAATCAATTACATTTCTTCCCATTAGGTCAACAACCTTAATAGTTGCAACTGAATTTTGAGATAAGTTAATATCTAATGTTGCATTATCTTTAGCTGGGTTAGGGTAAATTGTCATTGAAACATTGTTAAGAGAAACTTCTTCTAATCCAATATAGTCACCATAACCTATTTTCTTTACTTCACTTGCACCAAATTTACCATCAGAAACAACTATTGTATCTCCTTGACCATCTAAAATATAATATCCTCCAACTCCATATCCAGAGTTAATTCCATCTCCATATTGATCATTAATTGTAAATGTGTAACAATCGTTTTCTGTTATTGTTAAATCAACAACTTTCAATCTGTCTGTTTGAGCATCTGTATATGGTCCTCCTGATTTTACAACTGTTCCTGATGAATTTTTAATATTCCAAGTTGTTTCAGTTCCATAATTATCTAAAGTAAGATAAAGAGTTAATCCATTACGAGCAGGTGCTGGTTTTTTGAAAGTTGTAATTTCTCTAAGGTCTGTTGGGATTCCATTTATTGAACGGATTAAAACGTCAACTTCATTTTGAATACCATTTTGTAGTTCTAAAACAGGTAGATTTGGAATATCAGCAGTTTGGAATGTAGCAATTTCTCCTTCCCAATTTGTTATATTGCTTATTCCAAATACTCTTGTGTCAATAACCATTGAATTAATTGTTTCTTGTCCAATGTTTCTAACTTTTAGAGTTTGTCCTACATATTTTGAACATCCTGAAAGGTCATTCAATTCATAAGATTTAATTTCTGCTCCAAATTGAGTTGATATAACGAATGTTGGTTTACATAAAGCACCTGTATAAACTAATTGATTGTCTTTTGTAACAAATGCAGCAATTTCTATATTTTCAAATTCAAGTGGCACACTTCTTATATCTTCAGGCAATGTATAGGTATAGGTTTTAGTAAAGAAAGTTCCAGCAGGAATAACTCCTGTGCCTTCATGTGATAAAATATCTCCCCATTGACCTGTAATAAGGTGACGAAGCATGTGCATATGTCTGTATTGTGTTCCTACAACATAGTCTGGATTAGCTGCCATTCCTGTTTGTGGACCTACTACTTCATTTTGCAAAATTGCTACGTTTAATTTATTACTTGAAGTTTCTGCATCTGCAGTGTAATACACTTCAACAGTAACTGTTAGCAATCTTGTTTCAGCATCAACTTGAGCTCTTGCAGCAACATTAACAAAAGATGGTTCAGCAAGTACTATTGCTCCTTTAGAAGCCCAATCTCCTCTATTAAGTGCTGTTGTTGTACCTGAAAAAACTCTACGGTTAATTGTTCCTGAAGGATATCCAGTTAATCCAGTTTGATTAGCAAGAGCATTTCCCCATTCTGTTTTATAATCAGGATTATTTCCTGCAAAACTTCCTTGATGAATGTTGATTAATACAACTCTTCCTGGATTTGCAGCTGCAAATGCATTTGCTCTTTTATGTCCATCTGGACAATAAGTACAATTTGTTCCAGTGTATTCTTCCAAAACAACATTCTTATTTGAAGGTTGAGTTGAAACAAATGTTGGCTGAGCCATTGATGCAATGGTTAGAAACAATCCAACTAAAGAAAGGATAATTTTTTTCATGTTTTATTATTTTAGTTTTTACTATTTTTATTTTTCAACCTGCAAATGTAGAAATAAAATTGTAAAATGCAAATTATTTAAATTAAATTTCGCTATTTGGGATTAATTGACTCTACAAAAAGTATTTATTTGCCAAAAAATAATAAGCTTTAAACTTGCTAAAACAAAGATTAAATTTTGTAAGGTACGACCTTATTCAAGTAACATGCCACCTTACATATGGTAAGGTACATACTTAATATAAGTAAGGTCGTACCTTATGAAATTTAAAGCTTATTTAATCTTACTAACTCCTTATTTATTAGAATGTAAACCATAAATAAAGTAACTAGTTAAAAGAATACTATTTTATTATTGCAATTTAATTGGCTTAAATAAATATTTAAAGGCGGAATTGTTTTAAAAAGAAAAAATCCTAAGCATATTTAAATTACACTTAGGATAATTATGAGTGTCCTCGCGGGGACTCGAACCCCGGACCCATTGATTAAGAGTCAATTGCTCTACCAGCTGAGCTACGAAGACTTATTTTTATGTTTTTTGAGGTTGCAAAGGTATTCATTTTTTCTAATTCTAAGGCTTTTTTTCTTATATTTTTATTTTATCCCTATGTTTTAGCGTCTAAAGATGGATGTTTTCAAATTATCTAATGGTATTCATATCTTGAATTTTAGGGGTTATTTTTGATGATTTTTTTCATAAAATTCGCCCATAAAAATAAAAATGTATAACTTTGAGCCCAATTTTCTAATCAATGGAAGATTGGATATTTTTTTTAGAATTTATAACTCAAAAAACATTATTAATTATGACTGGATTAAATGTATTATTGGAAGCAGTTGCAAATTTAGCTCCTTGGGCTTATGGTTTAGCTGGTATTGGTGCCGGAATGTCAGCAATTGGTGCTGGTTTAGGAATTGGAAATATTGGTAGAAGTGCTATGGATGCTCTTGCTCGTCAACCAGAAGCTTCTGGAGACATTCGTTCTAATATGATTGTTGCTGCAGCTTTGGTGGAAGGAGCTTCCCTATTTGCTATTGTAACTTGTTTATTAGTTGTATTTATGAAGTAGTTTACTCTTTAATCATTAAAGAGTTTAATTCAATTTTTAATATAATTTCTTATGGAACTGATTACTCCTGGACTTGGTTTAGTGGTTTGGATGACTTTGGTTTTCCTTGTTCTTCTTTTGGTTTTAGGCAAATTTGGATGGCCAGTTGTGTCTAAAATGATTGATGAAAGAGAAACCTTAATTCAAAATTCCTTAGATGAAGCTCAAAAGGCAAGAGAAGAGATGGAAAATCTTAAGTTTAACAACGATATCCTTTTGAAAAAAGCTATGGAAGAAAGAGATGAGATTTTAAAAGAAGCTCGTTTACTTGGTGAAACAATTAAACAAGAAGCTCATCTTAAAGCACAAGAAGAGGCTCAAAGAATTGTTGCCTCAGCTCGTGATAGTATTAATTATGAAAAACTTCAAGCTTTAACAGAACTTAAAAATCAGGTTGCTCAATTTTCAATTGATATTGCTTCAAAGGTATTGGAGCAAGAGCTTAAAGAAAATGAGTTTGATAAGAAGATTATTGAAAAAAGGGTTTCTGAGTTCAATTTTAATTAAATTACGCTATGAATTCAACTATTATTTCTTCTCGCTATGCACGTTCTCTTATGGATTTGGCTATTGAACAAAATTCATTAGAGAAGATAGGTAGTGATATGTCATTAATAAAGAAGGTGTGTGGGGAGAATATGATTTTGAATGCAATTATGCGTAACCCAAATATCAATATTGGTAGCAAGAAAGGTATTGTTAGAGATTTGTTTGCAAAAGACGTAAATAAACTCACCTTAGACTTTATTATTCTTTTGATTGAGAAAAGAAGGATAGTTTATTTGAAAGAGATTGCAAGTGAGTTCAAGAATTTATATAACAAACAAAAAGGCATAAAGGTTGCAACCATTTATGTTGCTCGAAATATTGAAAACAATGCAAAGGATAGAATTATTCATTTGCTTGAAAAAGAGTTTAGCTGCAAAATAGAATTGATTGAAAAGATTGACACAAGTGTTATTGGAGGATTTAAGATTGTCATCGACGACAAAATTTATGATGCTTCCATTTCAAAACAATTACAACAGCTAAAGAAGTCTTTTGCAAAAAATTTATACGAAAAAGGATTTTAATAATAAAGAAATATGGTAGATATTAAACCTTCAGAAGTTACAGCAATCTTGCGTAATCATTTATCTGATACAAATCTTGATGCTTCCTTAGAAGAAGTTGGTTCTATTCTAACTGTTGGAGATGGTATTGCAAGAGTTTATGGTTTAAATAATGCTCAAAGTGGGGAGTTGGTTTTGTTTGATAACGATGTTCAAGGAATTGTTCAAAACTTGGAACAAGATAATGTTGGAGTTGTTATTTTGGGAGAGAGTAATAATATTAATGAAGGAGACCTTGTTAAACGTACAAATAGAATTGCTTCAATAAAAGTTGGAGAAGGTTTGGTTGGAAGAGTTATTAATACAATTGGTGAGCCAATTGATGGAAAAGGGATTATTGAAGGAGAGTTGTTTGAAATGCCTCTTGAAAGAAAGGCTCCAGGAGTTATATTTCGTCAACCAGTAACTGAACCTTTACAAACAGGTATTAAGGCAATCGACTCAATGATTCCTATTGGAAGAGGACAAAGAGAATTAATTATTGGAGACCGCCAAACAGGAAAGACTGCAATTGCTATTGATACTATATTAAATCAGAAAAGTTTCTTTGATCAGGGAAATCCTGTTTATTGTATATATGTTGCTTGTGGACAAAAAGGTTCAACGGTTGCGAACATCGTTAAAACTTTGGAAGAAAAGGGAGCTATGCAATATACTATTATTGTTGCTGCCACTGCTTCTGACTCTGCTGCACTTCAATTCTATGCCCCTTTTGCTGGAGCTTCAATTGGAGAATTTTTCCGTGATACAGGAAGAAGTGCATTAGTTATTTATGATGACCTTTCAAAACAAGCTGTTGCATATCGTGAAGTATCTCTTCTTCTTCGTCGTCCTCCTGGACGTGAGGCTTATCCTGGAGATGTATTCTATTTACATTCTCGACTTTTGGAAAGAGCTGCAAAAATCATAAAGGAAGATAGCGTTGCAAAGAATATGAATGATTTGCCAGAATGTTTGAAAGATAAAGTTAAGGGAGGAGGCTCATTAACTGCTCTTCCTATTATTGAAACACAAGCAGGAGATGTTTCAGCATATATTCCAACAAATGTTATTTCCATTACAGATGGTCAGATATTCTTAGAAAGCAACCTTTTTAATGCAGGTATTCGTCCTGCAATTAACGTTGGTATTTCTGTTTCTCGAGTTGGAGGAAATGCTCAAATTAAATCTATGAAGAAGATTGCTGGAACTCTAAAGCTTGACCAAGCTCAATATCGTGAGTTGGAAGCCTTCTCTAAATTTAGTTCTGACCTTGATGCAACAACTAAAATGGTTATTGAAAAAGGTAAACGCAACGTTGAAATCTTAAAACAAAAACAATACTCTCCAATGAAGGTTGAGCATCAAATTGCAATTATTTGTTGTGGAGTTAAAGGTTGGGTACAAAATATTCCTGTAGATAAGGTACATGAGTTTGAAAACGATTATCTTTTCTCTTTAGAAAATAACCATAAAGATGTTTTGGAAAAACTTTGTCAAGGAATTCTTGATGATGAAATTTTGGATTGTTTGAAAAAAGTTGCTCAAGAGAAAACTTCTAAATATTCTGTATAATGGCAAACTTAAAAGAGGTACGTAATAGAATATCTTCTGTTGGCTCAACAATGCAAATCACTTCAGCAATGAAGATGGTTTCTGCATCAAAACTACGCAGAGCTCAAAATTCTGTTATTGCTCTTCGCCCCTATTCATCATTACTTTCTAAGGTTATCTCCAACATTATGGAGGATGAAACAGAACTTATGGAAAGTCCTTATGGAAGAAATAAAAAAACTGATAAGGTATTACTTTTGGTTCTTACTTCCAACAAAGGACTCTGTGGAGGCTTTAATGCTAATGTTATTAAAGAGACAAAGAAAGTATTTGAAAGAATTTCTCAGGAAGATAAATATATAAAAGTAGATATTATCAGCTGTGGGAAAAAATCTTCTGAGTTTTTCTCAAAACAAAAAGGCATTGATGTTATAAAAACAATTGATTCCATTTGGGATGACTTGACTTTTGAGAGAGTTACCCTTATAACAGAAGAAATAATGAGGATGTTTCTTAATAAGGAATATGATAGAGTTGAGGTGGTTTATAACAAATTCAAGAATGCTTCCACTCAAGTCATTTCTCAAAAAACATTTCTCCCTCTAAAATCCTTAAATGAAGATAAGGAGAAACAAATAAGCAAGTTTTACATATTTGAACCTTCAAGAGAAGAGATTATACATAATATTATTCCTCAAGCATTAAAAATACAACTTTTCCGTTGTTTCTTAGATAGCTTTGCTGCAGAACATGGAGCAAGAATGACTGCAATGCACAAAGCAACAGACAACGCACAAAATCTTCTCAAAGAACTTAAACTCTCATACAACAAAGCTCGTCAAGCTGCAATTACAAATGAGATTATTGAAATAAGCTCTGCTGCAGAAGCTTTAAATGGATAGATAATGAGATACGAAGTTGATTTCTTAGTTTTGGGTTCAGGTATTGCTGGACTTAGTTTTGCATTGAAAGTAGCTGAAAAAGGAAAGGTTTGCATTCTTACAAAGGATGACGCCTCTGAGAGTTCTACAAAATATGCCCAAGGCGGAATTGCTGCTGTAATGTATCAGCCTGATAGTTACGAAAAACATATTCAAGACACATTAATTGCAGGTGCTGGCATTTGCGATGAGAAAGCCGTTAGGATAACAATAACCGAAAGTACAGAAAGAGTAAAGGAATTGATTTTATGGGGAACCAATTTCGATAAAAAATCTTCTGGTGCTTACGACCTTGCAAGAGAAGGAGGACATTCAGAATTTAGAATTCTCCATCATCAAGACAGTACAGGCTCAGAAATAGAAAGAGCCCTACTTGAAAAAGCAAAAGCTCACCCAAATATTACTATTAAGGAAAAACAATATGCTGTTGATTTAATTACTCAACACCATTTGGGAGAAGAAGTAAATCGTCATAGAAAAGATATCGAATGCTATGGAGCTTATGTTCTTAATCAGCTTGACAATTCAATTGATACTTACTTAGCCAAGTTTACTCTTTTGGCAACTGGAGGAAATGGTAATGTTTATAGTACAACCACAAATCCAATTGTTGCAACAGGAGATGGACAAGCAATGGTTCACAGAGCCAAAGGACAACTTGCTGATATGGAATTTGTGCAATTTCACCCAACCTCGCTCTATAATCCTTTGGAAAAACCTTCATTTTTGATTACTGAAGCAATGAGAGGTGCGGGAGGAATTTTGAAAACAATTGATGGAAATCCTTTTATGGCAAAATATGATAAGAGAGAATCTCTTGCCCCAAGAGATATTGTTGCTCGTGCAATTGATAATGAGATGAAAGTTAGAGGAGATGATCATGTTTATTTGGATTGCAGAGCAATTGACAAAAATGAAATAATGCGACACTTCCCAAATATTTATGCCAAATGTTTAGAGATTGGAGTAAATATTACTAAAGATATGATACCCGTTGTTCCTGCTGCTCATTATTCTTGTGGAGGTGTTGTTGTGGACGAAAATGCTAAAACAACAATAAATAATCTCTATTCCTCAGGTGAATGTGCAAGAACAGGACTTCATGGAGCAAACCGTTTGGCTTCCAATTCTCTTTTGGAAGCAATTGTGTTTTCTCATCGTGCTGCAATGGATTGCATAAGCAATTTTTCTAATATAAACTTCAAAAAAGAAGTCCCCGATTGGAATGCTGAAGGGATGGTATTTAATGAAGAAATGGTTCTAATTACTCAAACGGCTAAAGAACTTCAACAAATTATGTCAAATTATGTTGGAATTGTACGTTCAGAACTAAGACTTAAAAGGGCACTTAATCGCTTGGAGCTTATTTATCAGGAAACAGAAGCAATTTATAATCGTTCAGTTTTAATTCCAAAGCTTTGTGAATTAAGAAACCTTATTGCCAATTCATATTTAATAATCAAAATGGCTATGGCAAGAAAGGAAAGCGTAGGATTACACTACTTGGTAAATTATTAAGCAAGATTATCGGTCTTTTTGCTTTTATATTTCTTCAAAACAAGTTTGTAAAGCATAACTATTAATAGTCCTATTCCTATTCCCAATATTCCTCCAACAATTACATCTGAAGGATAGTGTACTCCGCAATATATTCTTGAGTATCCCACTAAAATTGCCCAAGAATAAATCAAGACAGGGAGGTGTTTATATTTTTTCCCCAAGACTGCAAATATTGTTGCAAGAGAAAAAGCATTTGCAGCATGAGAAGAAACAAAACCATATAGTCCTCCTTTGTAATCATATATTAGATGCCAAGAAGAAAGTTTAACTAAATTAACCCCCTCCAAAGCATGGCTTGGACGCAATCTTTGAAACACATCTTTAAAACAAAGCACTGATATTCTATCTGCAAATAAGAAAGAAAGTGCAACCAAGACTAAAAGTATCCAGAAATGTTTGTTGAATTTCTTAATTGAAAGAAAAATTACAGCAAGAAAAATAGCTATAACGAAACTAAGATTATGGCTTAAGAACCCAAATAAATAGTCAAAGAAGAGGTTTCTTTGACCATTTATAAGATAGAAAAACTCAGTATCTTTATTCAATATTGCTTCCATTGAGAGTTTGCCAAATTAAATCCTTCAATTCCATTATTCCCATTCCAGCTACAGAAGAAATAAATACTGTCTTAACTTGTTTTGGAAGAAGTTTTTTCATTTGAGAAATCATTTCTTTATCAAGCATATCACATTTAGTTATTGCAAGAATTCTATCCTTATCCATTAGTTCTGGATTGTAGTTTTGGAGCTCATTAAGAAGTATTTTATATTCCTTTTTGATGTCATTGGCATCGCAAGGGACCATAAATAGAAGAAGAGAATTTCTTTCAATATGTCTCAAAAATCGAGTACCTAAACCTTTGCCTTCAGATGCACCTTCGATAATTCCTGGAATATCTGCCATAATAAAGGATTGTTCATCCCTATATCTAACAATTCCAAGATTAGGGACTAAGGTTGTGAAAGGATAATCTGCAATCTCTGGCTTTGCTGCTGAAACAACACTTAATAAAGTACTCTTTCCTGCATTAGGGAAACCTACCAAGCCAACATCTGCAAGTATTTTAAGCTCTATTATTTTCCAAGCCTCAATACCTTCTTCTCCTGGTTGTGAATAACGTGGAGTTTGGTTAGTTGGAGATTTGAAATGGTCATTTCCCAAACCTCCTCTACCTCCTTGAGCAACAATAACCTCTTGTCCATCTTCCACAATCTCACAATCAACCTCTCCTGTTTCAACATCTCTGCATATTGTTCCAAGAGGAACATCTACAATTATATCTTTACCTTCCCTACCAGTTAATCGGTTTTTCCCTCCTCCTTCACCATCTTCTGCAATAAGGTGCTTAGTGTATTTAAGATGCAAAAGGGTCCAAAGCTGTTTATTCCCTCTTAAAATAATATGCCCTCCTCTTCCTCCATCTCCACCATCAGGACCTCCTTTAGCATTACTTCTTGAGCGAAGTAAATGAGCTGAGCCTGCACCTCCTTTTCCACTACGACAATTTATCTTTACATAATCTACAAAGTTCGAACGCATATTATTTATTTTATTTTGTTACGCTTTTTTAAGAGCTTCATCAACAATTTTACATAGGCTTTCAAACACAACTTCTTCAGCAGCATCTGAATTAATACTATAGTATTTATTTTTGTTTTGATAGTAGCTCCTTACATTTAGAGCTGATTGTTCATAATTCTCAATGCGATGAATTATGATTTCTGGATCCATATCATAAACCCTTCTTCTTTCAGTTTTACTTCTTTGAGTTAGACGTTTTATACATTGAAGAGGATTAGATTTCATTTCAATCATACATGTTACAGAAGTGTGCATCTTCTCCAATATTCCATCCATAATGTAGGCTTGAACATAGGTTGAAGGGAAGCCTTTAAAGAGAAAACCTTTAGCATTGGGATTTTCTTCAATCTTTTGTTCTATAAGTTGTATGGCAATTAAATCGGGAACATTATTTCCTTTCTCCATATAAGTTTGACTCAACATTCCAATTTCTGAACCTTTAGCAATTTCATCTCTTATCATTGCACCAGTAGAAACATAAACCAAGTCATACTCTTTTGCTAAAAGTTTAGCCTGTGTTCCTCTTCCTGAACCAGGAGAACCAAAAAGGATAATATTTCTGTAAGCATTTTCAAGAGTTTTATCTATCACCTCTTTCAATCGAGAAAATACTTCTTCAACTGTACCTACTCCATCAATTGGGCAGTAAATACCTTTTTCTTTATAAAACTCTGCAACAGGTATTGTTTTATTGTCATATTCCTGAAAACGAGTTAAGATAACTTCTTTTTTATCATCTTCTCTGCCTTCAATTGAAGCTCTATTGAGCATTCTTTCAATAAGCATCTCTCTTGGAACCTCCAAAGACAATAAGCATAAAAGTCTTCTATTCATTCTATGCAATAAGCCTTCTAAAATGTAGGCTTGAACAACTGTACGAGGAAATCCATCAAAAAGAATTCCTCCTGTTGTGGAGTTTTCTATAGTTTTCTCAATAATTTGAACAATTAACTCATCGTCAACCAATCCTCCCTTGTTAATTATATCTTTTGCTTTAAGCCCAATTTCTGATCCTTCGGCTATTTCTTTTCTTAGTATGTCTCCTGTTGATATATAAGTAAGGTTATATTTCTCAACCAACATCTTTGATTGAGTGCCTTTTCCTGCTCCAGGAGCTCCAAATAATACTATACTTAGCATTTTTTATTTTTGTTTTTAGTTTAACTTGATAAAATTAATCCTTTAACTGATAAATATCTTTAATATTTCTTCCGTATCCATCGAAATCAAAACCATACCCAATAATAAACTCATTACTTATCTCTCTCCCGATATACTTTATATTGTAATCTTTCTTAAAAGCCTTAGGTTTAAACATAAGAGTACATATTTCAAAAGAAGAAGGCTCTTTAGCCAAAATTCTTTCTTTTAAGCATTCCATTGTTATACCTGTGTCAATAATATCTTCTATTACAATAATATTTTTGTCTTTTAAGTCTTCATTTAATCCAATAAGTTCCTTGACCTCATCTGTAGATGATAAACCTTGATAGGAGGAAAGTTTGATAAAACTTATCTTATGATTACCCTCAATCTGCTTCAAGAGATCAGAAGCAAACATAAAAGCTCCATTGAGAACTATCAAAAATAATACTTCTTTTTCAGCATAATCCTTGTTAATCCTATCGCTTAATGATTTAATCACTAAAGCAATTTCATCAGAGCTGATAAACTTATGAAATATTTTGCCTTTTATGTTTACTTGGTCCAAAAGATTCTGTTTTTAGTTTGCAAAATTAAATTAAAACAATGAATTAACTTTGATTTAATGAAGAAATCGCCAAAAAGGCTGAAAATCCCATTGCATTTTTTATGCTTTGTTCGTCAATATTGAAGTTAGATGTATGAAGATTTGTAATAGGCATATCTTTAATTTTTGTGCCTACTCTAAAATAGCAGCTTGGAGCTTGTTGAGAAAAATAGGAAAAGTCTTCAGCTGTCATTCTTGAAGGAAGATCAATCACTTTATCATCTCCAAAAAATGTTTGTGCATAAGCAAAAACCTTTCTTGTTAAGTCTATATCATTATCAACAAAAGGATAACCATGGTCAACAAATACTTTCGCCTTAGCACCAAAAGCCTCTGCTGTTTGAGTTGCAATTCTTTCTATTAACTCATGGCATTGCTTTCTCCAATCTTCATCAAAAGTTCTTATTATTCCTTCCAAATGAACTGAATTAGGAATTATATTTGTTCTTCCATCAGCAATAAATTTGCCTATTGAGAATGTTGTTGGTGTTGTTGGTGTAGCATTTCGTGAAACTATACTTTGAAGTGCAATTACAACATGAGAAGCAGCTAAAATAGGGTCAATATTTAGTTCTGGAGTTGCTCCATGCCCTCCCCTGCCAATTATATCAATGTAAATTTCATCTGTTGAAGCCATTGCTTTGCCTTCAGTCATGCCTATATAGCCACATTCCATTTCTGGAGTTGAATGAAAAGCAAAAATATTACTTGGAGTTACTTCTTTAAAAATTCCTTCTTGCAACATCTTCAACGCTCCTCCAGGGTAAGTTTCTTCGGAAGGTTGAAAGATAAACATAACCCTTCCTTCAAAATCATTTTCCAATTCTTTCAATATTCTAATTGCTCCCAAAAGAGAAGCCATATGAAGATCGTGACCACAAGCGTGCATAACTCCTTCATTAATTGACTTGAAAGGAAGCTCTGTTTCCTCCTTTATTGGCAGTGCATCCATATCTGCTCTTAGGGCAATGGTTCTTTTGTCAGGATTTTTCCCATTAACAAAACCATAAATGCCGAATCCACCAATATTTTTCTTGAATTCCAAACCCCATTCTTCTAATTTTGAACAAATAAATTCGGAAGTTTTCTCTTCATGTTTTGATAGTTCAGGATGTTTGTGAAAATGCCTGCGATATTCAACAATTTCATCAAAATACTTCTGAGCCAATTGCTCAATTTTTTCTTTAAAACTATTATTACTAATCATATAATAAAAAAAGAGTTAATAATCATTCTCTTAAATTTGGATTATGCAAAGGTAGATAGTTTTTGTTTTATTAACAATATTAGAATAAGATATTTTCTTTTAAACTTAATCATTCTAAAATAATTCCTTATCTTCGCAAATGAAAAGAACATAAAAATAGAGATTAATATAATGCAATCTAATCAAATGAAAAGATTTAAATTTCTTTTATTAGTGGGGTTAATCTCTTCTTTTATTATTGTTTCATGCAATAAAAAGGAGGATAAAATTATTGGTAAGTGGCAACATGTTTTAATTGTTGAGCAAAGCCTTGAAGGAAGCGGCTCTTTAGATATGACTAAATACCCTTCAAACATTAATTTATTTAGAGAAGATGGCACCCTCCAAATATCAAATGGGCGAGAAGAAGTAAATGTTCATTACTTTATTCGCAATAACCAATTATATTCTTTCAAGATTGGAGCATTAGACACTTCAATTATGGATATAAAGAAACTTACTAATGATGAATTGATTCTTAATTTAAAATATCACGACCAATACCAAAAAGAAGTAACTCTTTACTACAAAAGAGTTGAATAATTAATACTAATAGAACACTATATTCAAAATAATTTTGTATATTTGCAAACCTAAACCAT
>DHDW01000032.1:21962-33632 GCA_002399565.1 Bacteroidales bacterium UBA4866
AAAAAAAGATGCACATCTTTTATAGCGAAAGATGCGCATCTTTTGGCATGAAAGATGTACATCTTTGGGGTAAAAAGTCCTTGATTAAAAAGTTTTTTATAAGGATTTAGTAAAAATATTCGCCGATTACGAAGAATTATTCCCTATATAAATTTACTTATATCAAGGTTTATTATTTTAATTCTTAGTTTTAATTTACTGAGACAAAATTTTACTTTCAGCAAAGGACTCAAAGGTCTTTAATGCCCTTAGGGTCTTTAAACTCTTTAAGCAATTTAGCAATTAATAAGATTACCCCATAGGGGAAAAGAGTTGGAGAAAAGAATATTTACTCCCTTTAGAGGATAAGAAACTAAGGGAAAATGTCTTTTATTTTATTAGAAATGATGCTGGGGAAAAGATAATTTTCAGCTTAATCCATTCAGATTAATTGAAGTAAACTTGCATTAATATTTATCTTTTACTTATTTATAGCAATTTTATTCATACCTTTGCAAATTAATTCACTAATAAAATTTATATGACATTTAAAGAATTGGGCATGAGTCCAGAAATCCTCAAAGCTATTGAAGAACTTGGCTTTGATAACCCAATGCCCGTTCAAGCAGAAACATTACCTGTACTACTTAATGATGATGTAGACCTTGTTGCTTTAGCGCAAACCGGTACAGGAAAAACAGCAGCTTTTGGATTACCTATGATTCAAAAGATGAATTACACTAACAAAGACACTGAAGTTTTGGTGCTTTGTCCAACAAGAGAACTTTGTATTCAGATATCGAAGGATTGTAAAAATTATTCAAAATATATTCAAGAATGCACCATTTTGCCAGTTTATGGAGGTGCAAGCATAGATGTTCAAATCCGTACGTTGAAAAAAGGTGTTAAGATGATTGTTGCTACACCTGGAAGAATGAATGATTTGATAAATAGAGGTAAGGTTGATATTTCTAAGCTAAAATATATAATTTTAGATGAGGCTGACGAAATGTTGAATATGGGATTTAAAGAAGATTTAGATAATATTCTTGCTCAAACTCCTAACACCAAGCATACTCTTTTGTTTTCAGCAACTATGCCAAGAGAGGTTGAAGCTATTTCTAAAGACTATATGAAAGACCCTGTTAGAATTCAAATTGGGTCAAGAAATCAAGGAGCAGATAGTGTTTCTCACGTTTATTATTTGGTTCATGCTAAAGATAGATACTTAGCATTAAAGAGAATTGCTGACTATTATCCAGATATTTATTCTATTGTTTTTTGTAGAACAAAACTTGAAACACAAGAAGTGGCTGATATGTTGATTCGTGATGGCTACAATGCAGATAGTTTGCATGGAGATTTATCTCAAGCACAAAGAGATCACGTAATGAACCGTTTTAGACTTAAGAACATTCAAATGTTGGTTGCAACCGATGTTGCTGCAAGAGGATTGGATGTGAATAACCTTACTCATGTTATAAACTATAACCTTCCTGACGAATTGGAACAATATGTTCATAGAAGTGGAAGAACTGGTAGAGCTGACAAAACTGGTATTTCTATTGCAATTATCAATTTGAGGGAGAAATATAAGATAAAAGATATTGAACGTCAGATAAAGAAAGAATTTACGAAGGCTGAAATTCCAACAGGAAAAGAAGTTTGCAAGAAACAACTTTTCAATATGATTGACAAAGTTGAACATGTTGATGTAAATTATCCTGAAATTGAAACTTTCTTGCCTGATATTATGAAGAAATTGGAATGGATGGACAAGGAAGAACTTATTCGTAAGTTTGTTTCGTTGGAGTTTAACCGTTTCTTGGAATATTATGTTGGAGCTCCTGATTTGAATGTTGATGAATCAAGAGAAAGAACCAAGCAAGAAAAGGGAAAAAGGGATACCAAAACCAACAAAAGTGGAAGCTTTACAAGACTATTTATTACTTTAGGGCATAAAGATAAAATTGTACCTCAACGTTTGATTGGTATGATTAATGATTATACTCACGAAAGACATATTGAGATTGGAAAGATTGACATTTTAGATACATTCTCATATGTTGATGTTGAAGAGTCAAAAGCACAAGCTGTTATTGATGCCTTTGAAGATAAGTTTGTAAAAGGAAGACCAATTGCTGTTGAGATTGCGGAATCAAAAGGCTCATCATCAAGAGGAAGAAGCAGCGAAAGAAGAAGTTCTTCTGATGGAAGGAGAAGAGATGGTGGTGGTGACAGAAGAAGCTCTTCAAAGAAAAGCGATGACAGAAGAAGCAACGACAGGAATAGCTCCGATAGAAGAAGTTCTGACAGAAAAAAAGATAGCTCAAGAAGAGATAGCGACAGAAAAAGATATAGGTAAATAATAAATTAGATTAATAAAATTTTGAAGATGATTTTAGCTCCTTCATTATTATCTGCAGACTTTGGCAACCTGCAAAAAGATATTGAAATGATTAATGAGAGCCAAGCTGATTGGTTTCATATTGATGTTATGGATGGAGTTTTTGTTCCTAACATTAGCTTTGGTCAACCAGTCATCAAGTTCATTAAGAAACATGCGAAGAAGCCTTTGGATGTTCATTTGATGATTGTTGACCCTGATAGATATTTCGAAGATTTTAAAACTGTTGGAGCAGATATTCTAACTATTCACTACGAAGCTTGTCGCCATCTGAACAGAAGCATATCTTCAATTAAACAATTAGGAATAAAAGCGGGAGTTGTACTTAACCCTCATACTCCTATTTCTGTTTTGGAAGATATTATTCAAGAGTGCGATATGGTTTTGCTTATGAGTGTTAATCCAGGTTTTGGAGGACAAAGCTTTATTGAAAACACTTACAATAAAATTATTCAACTAAAAGAACTTATTAATAGGAAAAATCCAAGTTGTTTGATTGAAATTGATGGAGGTGTTAGCTTAAAGAACTATAAGAAACTTATTGAATTTGGAGCAGATGCTTTAGTGGCAGGAAATGCTGTCTTTGCAGCAGAAAATCCTTTAGAAACAATTAAAGAATTTAAGAAATAGAATTATGTTCGATTTTTTCAAAGGTAAATCAAAAAGAGTTGATGAGGTAATTGATTTGTCAGTTTTGCAAACTGACATTCATTCTCATTTTATTCCAGGAGTTGATGATGGTTCTCAAAGTATGGAAGAGTCAATCTCTCTTTTGAAACAGCTGAAAGAATTGGGATATAAGAAAGTTATAACTACTCCTCATATTTATTACGATAGCTATCTTGATGGATATGATATATTGTATAAAAAGCTGGAAGAACTAAAACTTAAATTAGAAGAGAATAATATTGATATTGAAATAGTACTTTCAGGAGAGTATTTATTGGATGATGATATTAAAGGAAGAGTTGAGAAAAATCAAATATTAAGTTTTGGAGAGAACTATCTTCTCTTTGAATTTCCAATGCGTAACGAACCAATGGGCTATGAAGAGTGGTTATTTGACCTTCAATTGTCTGGATATAATTTAATTCTTGCTCATCCCGAAAGATATACATTCTTGAATAATGACATTAAAAAATATTCCAAATTAAAGGATAGAGGAATTCTGTTTCAAGTTAATATTGCTTCTTTTTCTGGTTACTATGGTGAGAATATTCAAAAAGTAGCTGAAAAACTGACTAATGAGAATTTGGTTGATTTAGTTGGAACTGATTGCCATGGACAAAGGCATATTGATGCCTTAAAGAAGTCTTTGCATAGTCCAATTTTTAAGCAACTTATAAATTCTGGACGATTAATAAATAATAAATTATAATATAGTATTATGGATTCATTACTTGCTATATCTCCCATTGATGGAAGATATAGAAAACAGGTTGAGCCTTTAGCAAATTATTTTTCTGAAAAGGCTTTAATTAATTATAGAACAAGAGTTGAAATAGAATATTTTATTGCTCTTTGTGAATTAGGCATTGAAGGCTTAAGCGATTTTGACAAGAACAATTTCAACGCATTAAGAGATATTTTTCTAAATTTTTCTGAAGCAGACGCTCAACAAATAAAGGATATTGAGAAGATAACTAATCACGATGTTAAGGCTGTTGAGTATTTTATTAAAAAGAAGTTTGACTCACTTGGATTAGAAAAATGGAAAGAATTTATCCATTTTGGATTAACCTCACAAGATATTAATAATACTTCTGTTCCATTAAGCATTAAAGAATGTCAAGAAGAGGTTTACTTACCATTGATGAATGATATTGTGGAACTATTGGAAGAAAAAGCAAAACTTTGGGAAGGAACTCCAATGCTTGCACATACTCATGGTCAACCAGCATCTCCAACAATGCTTTCAAAGGAAATAAAAGTATTTACTTATCGCCTTCAACAACAGTTAGCATATTTTGCATTTATTCCTTTTGGAGCTAAGTTTGGAGGAGCAACAGGAAACTTTAATGCTCATAAGGTAACTTTCCCTGAGCATAACTGGGTTTTGTTTGCCAATAACTTTTGTTCAAGTCTTGGGTTGGAACGTCAAACTTATACAACTCAAATTGAAAACTACGATAATATGTCTGCATATTTTGATGCAATAAAAAGAATAAATGTTATCCTTATGGATTTCTGTAAAGATATGTGGGCTTATATTTCAATGGAGTATTTCAAACAAAAAATTAAGGAAGGAGAAGTTGGTTCTTCAGCAATGCCTCACAAGGTTAATCCTATTGATTTTGAAAATGCAGAAGGAAACTTAGGATTGGCTAATGCCATTTTTGATCACCTATCAATGAAACTCCCAATATCTCGTTTACAAAGAGACTTAACTGATTCAACGGTTACAAGAAATATTGGTGTTCCTATAGCTCATACAATTATTGCATTAAATTCAATTATTAAGGGAGTGAATAAACTTATTATAAATACTAATGCAATAGAAAGAGATTTGAATAATAATTGGGCTGTTGTAGCTGAGGCTCTTCAATCAATTCTTCGTTCAATTGGTTATCCTAATCCTTATGAAACATTGAAGGATTTAACAAGAACCAACACTGAAGTAAATGCTGAAACAATTGCAAAATTTGTTGATGGTTTAGACGTGAGTGATGAAATCAAAAAAAGGATGAAAGAAATAACTCCTATGAACTACGTTGGAGTTTATCAATAATAGATAGGCAATGAGAAAATACTTTACTTGGATATTTGCTAAACCATATTTAGGAAGAATAATTCTTTACTTTGTTTTAGTTTGTCTTGCTACAGTATTTTCCATTGCTTCCATTCTTTCTGCTTCTAATTTCTTAAATGTACTTTTTTCACAGGAGCTTAGCAATACAGTTGTTGCTAACCCTTCTTTGCTGGATGAATTTCTCTCTGCCTTCTATTCTAAAATTATAGCTTATGGGAGAGTGAATGCATTGTATATTTTTGGAGTTTTGATTTTTATAATCTATTTCCTAAAAGATGTATTTACCTATTTAGCTTCTTTTGTTATTGCCTCTGTAAGAAATAAGGTTGTAAGAAATATTAGAAATAAACTCTTTCAAAAATATATCTCATTACCTCTTTCTTATTTAAGCACACATCGTAAGGGAGATCTTATTTCTCGATTAAGCAATGACGTTATTGAGTATGATGAGAATGTATTGAAATCAATTATGTCCTTAGTTGGTGGTTTGATTACTGTTTCTCTTTATCTTACTGCTCTTTTCTATATTGACTATACTCTAACTTTTACTGTGTTAATAGTATTTCCCATTGTTGCTCTTTTATCTTCTTTCATAAGCAGAACTCTTCGTCAAAGCTCAAAACATCTTCAACAAAAGAGTGCAAATATTATTTCTATTATTGAACAAACAATTTCTGGACTTAGAATAATTAAAGCTCACACTGCAATTGAATTGATGAACGAAAGATTTGTTCATTTCAACTCTTCCTACACAAGATTAAGAAATAGCATTTACCGAAGGGTTGATTTAGCATCTCCTATTAGCGAGTTTTTGGGCAATTCCATGTTAATTGGGTTGCTTCTTTTTGGCTCTTCAAAAGTTCTTTCTCATGGGTCAATATCTGCTGAATTATTTATTATCTACCTTGTTCTCTTCACTCTTATTATTAAACCTGCAAAAGATATTCCAACTTCTTTCTTTAATATTAAAAAGGGGAAAGCTTCCATTGATAGGATTGTTGAAATATTGGAGATAAAGAATCAAATTATTGAACCAAAAGAGCCAATTGCGTTTCCAAAGATTGAAAAAGGAATAATATTTAATAATGTGAGCTTTTCCTATAAAGAGGATTTAGTTCTGAAAAACATTAATCTAATTTTTGAAAAAGGCAAAACAACAGCAATTGTTGGTTCTTCAGGAAGCGGAAAGAGTACTTTGATTGATTTAATTCCAAAACTATACGAGCCAACCTTAGGAGAAATTCTTTTTGATAATATTAATAGTAAGGCCATTCATTCTAAAGCAATAAGAGATAACATTGCTTTTGTTACTCAAGAAACAATTCTTTTCAACGATTCAATATTTAATAATATCACTTTTGGTTCAAATGCTTATAGTTTGGAACAAGTAAAGAAAGCTGCAGAAATTGCAAATGCCCATACTTTTATTGATAAACTCCCTGAGGGTTATAATACAATTATTGGGGACAGAGGCTCTACTCTTTCTGGAGGAGAGCGTCAAAGAATTAGCATCGCAAGAGCAGTTCTCAAGAATGCAGATATATTAATTCTTGACGAAGCAACCTCAGCTCTTGACACCGAAAACGAAAGATTGGTTCAAGAAGCCATTTCCAAAATCACCAAAGATAAAACATCAATCATTATTGCCCATCGTCTTTCAACAATCACTAATGCAGACAAGATAATTGTTTTGGATAAAGGAGAAATTAAAGAAGAAGGGACTCATCACGAGCTTATTCAACAGAACGGAATTTATACAAAGCTCTGTTCAATGCAAGAATTATAAAATCTAATATTCCCTATATTTAATTACTTCCGAAAACTCCCTACATAATCAAAAAAAATCACCGACTTTTTTAATTTATATGCCGACTTTTTTGAAAAAGGTCTCATTTATTTTTCACTAACCTTTGCTTAATCCTTAGCAAATTTCAGTTAAACAAATATGGAAAATATGTAGCTCTTTTTTGCAAAGGGGTATCTTATTGTTTTTCTGATTTTATAGAATTCCTACTGGTTTAAATTGTAGATAAAATTTGGATAAGTATTATATTTAGTGTACTTTTGCAAGTTAGAATTCAAATTAGTGTTTAATAAATAGTTGAAATTATGTCAATTAACAGCAAGACACGAGAGTTAAAAGCAAGAATGCAAACCATGCTTCAGGGAGGAGGCGAAAAGGCAGTTGAGAAGCAAAAAGCAACTGGTAAGCTTACTGCAAGAGAAAGAATCTTAGAGCTCTTAGACGAGGGAAGTTTTCACGAATATGATCTTTTCATTCAGCACTCTGGTAAGGATTTTGATATGGATAAAAAAATTCTTCCAGGAGATGGGGTTGTTACCGGAACAGGAACAATTAATGGTTATCCAATCTGCATTTATGCACAAGACTTTACTGTTGCAGGTGGTTCATTAGGCTATATGCACGCAAAGAAGATTTGCAAAATTATGGACCATGCAATGAAGTTAAAAGTTCCAATCATTGGTATTAATGACTCTGGTGGAGCACGTATTCAAGAAGGGGTTAATGCCTTAGCAGGTTATGGAAGTATATTCTTCCGAAATACTATGGCCTCAGGTGTTATTCCTCAAATTTCAGTAATACTTGGTCCTTGTGCAGGAGGAGCAGTTTATTCTCCAGCATTAACAGACTTTGTGTTTGTAGTGGATAAAATCTCAAAAATGTTTATCACAGGACCTGACGTTATCAAAACAGTATTGGGAGAGGAAATAACTCAAGAAGATTTGGGAGGAGCAAGAGTGCATGCAGAGATTTCTGGAAATGCTCATTTCTTTGCTGAAAGCGAATTGGAGTGTTTTGAACAAATTAAATCTTTGTTTACTTACATTCCTTGGAACAATACAAAGAAAGCTGAAAGCTTTGCTCCTCAAAAACCAAAATCGAAAGACTATAAGATTAGCCAAATATTCCCAACCGACCCAGCAAAACCTTACGATGTTAGACTTATCATTAAAGCAATTGTTGATAATTCAGAATTTTTAGAAGTTCAAGAGCTATTTGCTCCTAACATTGTTATTGGATTTGCTCGTATTAATGGAGATACAGTTGGTTTTGTTGCAAACCAACCTAATGCCATGGCAGGAGTTTTAGATTGCAACTCTTCCGATAAGGCTGCACGTTTTATTCGTTTCTGCGATGCTTTCCAAATTCCATTAGTTACATTGGAAGACCTTCCTGGCTATTTGCCTGGAGTTGACCAAGAACATGCAGGAGTAATTCGTCATGGAGCAAAAATCCTTTATGCTTTTTCTGAAGCAACCGTTCCTAAGATGACAGTTATTTTGCGTAAGGCTTATGGAGGAGGCTACATTGCAATGTGTTCTAATCACCTAAAAGCAGACTTTGTTTTTGCTTGGCCAACTGCAGAAATTGCTGTTATGGGACCTGAAGGAGCTGCAAACATTATTTTCAAAGCAGAAATAACTTCTGCAGAAAACCCTGAAGAAATGCGTAAACAGAAAGTTCAAGAATATAGAGAGAAGTTTGCCAATCCTTATGTTGCGGCTTCTTATGGATATGTTGATGCAGTAATTCAACCTTCCGAAACTCGTCAATACTTGATGCATGCTCTTGAGATGACAAAGACTAAAGTTGTTGAAAATCCTTGGAAAAAGCATGGTATTCCACCATTCTAAAATTCTAAAAGAAGGATATTATTAAACAATTAACGTATTAATGAATAACAAATAGAGATTATGCCAAATATTAAACAAGACAATAGAACTTACTATCGTCAATTATATATTAAAGTAGAACCTGGTCAAATTTATGCATTTATTCCAGGAACAATAATTGATATCTTTGTTAAGAAGGGACAAAAAGTAAAAAAGGGAACTCCTCTTTGTGCTTTACACGCCATGAAAATGGATAATGAAATCTGTTCTCCTGTTGATGGTATTGTTCAAACTATCAACATAAAGAAAGATCAAGTTGTTAGTAAGAATGATGTTCTTATTATGATTAGTTCAGATGATGTTTCTGAGAAACAAATTCAAGACAAAGCTCCTTCAAAAGAAACAAAAGAAAAGAAAGAAAAGAAATAAGATACTCTACTTAGATAGAATTTCCTTTATCTTTAATACTAAGCTATGCGAATCTATTTTGCATAGCTTTTGTAGTTCTGAAAGGGAGCCATGCTCAATAAACCTATCCTCTATTGCCATTCTATAGATATTATTTTTATATCCTTTATTGCAAGCATACTCAATAACTGCACTTCCAAATCCTCCAATTTCAACTCCATCTTCAATGGTTATAATATTGTCGTATTTGTTCAACACTTCTTCCAAAATTGAATTGTCCATTGGTTTAAGGAAACGCATATTATAGATTGCAACCTCAACTCCTTCCTTTTCGAGCTCTTGAGCAGCCTTAATTGCATTGTTGCCAATTGCTCCCAAAGACAAAACAGCAATATCCTTACCATCTCTAATCTTTTCGCCCTTACCAATTTCAATTGTTTGGAACTCTTGTCTCCAATTAACAATATATCCCTTACCTCTTGGATAACGAATAACCAAAGGAAAGTTAATCCCTTTTTGGGCAGTAAACATAATATTTCTTAACTCAATTTCATTTAGAGGAGCGAATATGGTAAGGTTTGGAATTATTCTCATAAAGCTTAAATCAAACACTCCATGATGGGTTGCTCCATCTTCTCCAACCAAGCCAGCTCTATCCAAGCACATAATAACAGGAAGTTTTTGAAGAGCAATATCGTGTATAATTTGGTCATAAGCTCTTTGCATAAAAGAAGAATAGACATTACAGAAAGGAATATATCCATTGGCAGCCATTCCTGCAGAAAAGGTTAAAGCATGTTGCTCAGCAATACCAACATCAAAAGTTCTTTCTGGAAACTCCTTTATCAAACAATTCATAGAACAGCCCGAAAGCATTGCAGGAGTAACTCCCACAATTTTAGAGTTTATTTTTGCAAGCTCAACCAATGTTTCTCCAAAAACATCTTGAAACTTAATTGGGGAGTCCTCAGCAGAATCACTACTCTCTCTTTGTCCAGTTGTTGGATTAAAAATTCCAGGAGCATGATAAGTAATAGGATTTTCTTCAGCCTCTTTTAATCCCTTACCCTTTTTTGTTATTATATGTAATATTCTTGGACCCTTAATCTTCTTTAAGTCTTCCAATGTTTTAACCAAAACCAAAACATCATTTCCCTTAATAGGTCCAAAATATCTTATCTTTAAAGCTTCAAAGAAATTACTCTTTCCAGAAAACAT
Source organism: Bacteroidales bacterium UBA4866 (assembly GCA_002399565.1). Classification (GTDB taxonomy): domain Bacteria; phylum Bacteroidota; class Bacteroidia; order Bacteroidales; family P3; genus UBA10566. The sequence goes on from DHDW01000032.1 coordinate 32,360, forward strand.
CGATTTTAAAGCAAACAAAAGCCAGCTAAAAATACTTTTTGGCTTTCTATAGGAAGAAGTATTCCCTCCCATCATATTCCATATCTTATTCTTTACTCTATTGTATGTTGCAGAAGTAGTAATCAAAGTGAAATACTCTCCCAAAGCCCCAACCTTCTTATCAATGGAAATGCCATTATCATTTAAAATAACAAGCTGATTAACATCTGTTGCACCTGAATGATTTAAAGCCTCAAAAGCCATACCACCAGTCATTGACCCATCGCCAATAACAGAAATATGAACATTCTTATTATTTCCTTTTAACTTATCAGCAATAGCCATTCCCAAAGAAGCAGAAATGGAAGTAGAGGAATGCCCTGTACCAAAGCAATCATATTCACTTTCCTCAATTTTAGGGAAACCACTCAATCCCCCAAGCTTGCGAATGGAAGAAAACCTATCCTTTCTTTGAGTCAAAACCTTATGAGAGTATGCCTGATGCCCAACATCCCAAATCAAAGTATCATTAGGAACATCAAAAACATAATGCAAAGCAACCGTAAGTTCAACAGTACCCAAAGAAGAAGCCAAATGCCCTGGATTTTCAGCCAAAACACTAATAATATAATCCCTTACTTGTTTACAAAGCAAAGGCAACTCCTCTTTAGAGAGCTTTTTTATATCTTCAGGAGAATTAATCACCTTCAACAAATCACCTTGATTATAGCTATTCATAGTTTCTAACAAATAAATATGCAAATATACATAAAATAAAACTTGGGAGCAAGAACTTAATTTAATACTACAAAAACTAAGATTTTATTTTACTAAAACTTAGTTTTAAACTTAGAACTACTTCTTATTAAAGATAATATTTTATCAGTCAAAATGATAAAAAATATGGTCTTATTATCGGCAATCTCCTGCTCTTTGTCTATATAGCTTTGATACTTTATAACTATTTCAGCTCTTTAATTTATTTTTATTTGACATAAGTGTATCAAATCCTTATTATTATTTACTAAAACGAGGATTAAATTTTACATCCTGCCACCTTACACACTACATCCTGCCACCTTGCGCTATACATCCTGGCAGGATGTAATCAACATCCTGGCACCTTGCAAAATTTAATCCTCGTTTTAGCAAATTTATTCCTTGTTTTAGTAATTTTATTCTTCCTTTATTAAAAATATTTCTAATTTTCTTGGTTGCAAAAGGGAAAAGTCGTACATTTGTCGCAAGTTATAAATCATATTTTTATGATTGTTTTTAATTATAATTTCCTATT
>DHDW01000032.1:33781-36317 GCA_002399565.1 Bacteroidales bacterium UBA4866
TAAGTTTTCTTTTGTATTCAATTCTCAACATAATATTAACCAAAATCAAAAATCGAATGAAAAAGAAAGCATTAATTGTTCTATTATTGACTATATGTTTAATAATAGTAAGCAAACCTTCAAAATCACAAATTACCTCTCCAAATAATATTATTAGTGGAGCTTATGAAATTGATGCTAATAGTCAATTACCAGATCGCAATCAAAAAATTCGACAAGTCAAAGATAATAAGTATATAGCATTAACTACTGTGTCGCAAAATATCAGTAGGTTCTATTTGATTGAAAATGGTAGATATATGTCTAATTTTGCTGATATATCCATCAAATTTAAAGTACAAGACTTTTCAATTATGGGAGATTCCATATATTTTTGTGGATATATGAATACAGTTGATGAAGGCTTTAAAGGCTCTACACAAGGCTTTATAGCTTATATAAAAATATCGGATTTATTCTCAGGACAAAATAATTTTCAATATAACTATTCACGTGTACCTACTACAACTCATGTAAATAAGATAAAGACATATTATAATAATTTAGGGGAAAGAGTGGTTGTTGGAATAGGGAAACAATATTATTCTGAGCTACCTTATGAGTGCCCTTATCCTGTAGTAGAGCCAGGTAATCCTAATCCTCCTGTACCTACACCTGATTGTTGGGTTTATCCAGATACAAATCAATATGATTGTTTTATTGGTTATAAAATAACCGAAACAATTTTGAATCCTGCATATCCTTCAGTTAATCCATTTAGTATATATAGACACGAAATTGCTTATAATGATTTAAATTATCAATATGATTATGAGGAATTTTGGGATTTAATAGTAATGGATAATTATATATGCATAGCTTCAATAACTAATTTTAATCCTATAATAACAGGAGATACTATTAATGGACGGCAGATTATTATAAGAAAGATTAATATTGATGACTTTAATATTCAAACTTCTGAAAAAGTACAAGCTCCTTTTTATAATGCTGTTAATGGGGGATCTGGATTTTATATAGAAAAATTAGAACGTAATAATATTGCCATAGCATATGTTTCTCCTTCGTTTAATGGAAATGATTTTGCTACAATAGTAAATAAGATTGATTTAGGCGTGAGCCCATTCAATGTGGTTCATACATCATACATTGATTACGATTACCAAAGAGCACTTGTAAAAGATATAGAATATATTCCAGAAACAGAACAGCTTTTAGTTTTAAAATATAAATTATTTAATAATATTGATAATGTGTTTTATGTGAATATGAGTAATACTGCTTATGATAACTCAAGTAATTATATTTCAAATAGATTAATACCAAATAGTATTTTCCAATATCAAGATTGGAATAATATATTAAAATATAATAGTTCTCATTTTGTTCTTATAGGTAGTCTTGGAACGAAATTAGGTTTGTTTGATAATTATACAGGTGGTTTTAATTCAGTTCAATGTAGAAACTATACAACAAATCAAATATCAAAAACAGGAATGAATAATTTTATTCAATGGGGTAATCTATTACCATGTACTTTTGCTCTAATGTATCCTTATGTTCCTGGATTTTATTACCCTGGCAATACAACAATAATTCATAAGATGGACATAATACCTACTGGCCATGCTTCAATTACTACAAGATGTTTAGAAGAATAATTACAATTAATATAGAATAAATAGATATGAAAAGAATAATATTAACAATAGCCATAGTTTTTGCATTATTAAGAGTAAATGCACAAACACAATATGATACAATAGTTTATCATCCTTATGATTTAAGTAATTATTATATAGGAGGAATGGATTTGGCTTATCATGAATTACGTTCAATGATATGTTATAATTGTGATTCTGGCAATCTTCCAGGTACAAACGCACCATGTTGGGCACATTTAAAAGTAATGACAAGAAATTCATATGAAATTAGAGGGGTGGCACAACCCTATCATTTTGATTCAACAGTTACTGTAATAGGGATGGCAGTAAAGGTCGCTAATGGTAGCTTACAGCCTTATTTAAATGGGACTGTATTTTTCAGAATAATGGATATGGAGTTTAAAGAATTAGGACAAACGCCTATATTTCCTTGGTACACTCCAGACTCAAATGGATATAAATGGCATATGTTCTTTGATGAAATACAAGTAAAGGATTTTGTATTAGTAGGTGATATTCCTGCATATAGTCAAACAGGATTTAATGTATTATTTCCTAGCACATGGAGTTTATATGATACAGTAGGATGTTTGGAGAATTGGCTTCGTTCCACTGGAAGGCCTTACGATACAATTTATGTTGGAATAGATTATCAAGCTCCAAATCCTTTTGCAACAGTAACTGATACATTATATGCAAGTAGATTTTCAGAAAGTCCATGGGTAAAGAGACAAGATAGTGTATGGGTTCGTTTTGCTGATGATCCAGTTTATAATTTATATCAAAAGACATTTATTGAATTTCTACCAATTCTTAAAGTTCCAAGAGCAGATAGTTTAAGTTTGGTTAAAGAAATAAGTAATGATAATACA
>DHDW01000032.1:36620-44765 GCA_002399565.1 Bacteroidales bacterium UBA4866
AAAAGAAATTGGTTGTGAAATAAGCTAATAAAGTCTTACTAACGGCTAATGTAGATAATCAAGACTGATATATCAGAAGGAGAAACTCCACTTATGCGAGAGGCTTGCCCTATGGTTTTTGGGCGGATTTTAGATAGCTTTTCTCTGGCTTCAAAACTTAGGGATTTAAGGGCTTGATACTCGAAATCATCCTTAATTATTAAGTTCTCATATTTTGATAACTTATCGGCAATCTCCTGCTCCTTGTCTATATAGCTTTGATACTTTATAACTATTTCAGCTCCCTCAATTATCTCTTCCTTAATGTCCATTGGGATTGATTGAATGCTCTCATTTAGAGAAGGAACATTATTTGCCAAATCCTTTAAGGTTATTTGAGGTCGAAGAAGTAGTTGTGAAATCTTTGTTTTTTGATTGATTTGAGGAGTTTCTTTTTCTTCAAACAAGGCATTAACCTCTTTTGGTTCTGCACTTGTTTTCTCAATGAAAGATACTAATTGATTACAAGAAATTTTCTTTCTCTCAACTCTTTCCATTCTTTCCTTTGAAGCTAAACCAATGGCAAAGGACAAAGGTGTTAATCTAAGGTCTGCATTATCTTGACGAAGAAGTATTCTGTATTCTGCCCTTGAAGTAAACATACGATATGGCTCATCAACTCCTTTTGTAATCAGGTCATCAATCAACACTCCAATATAGCTTTCTGAACGTTTAAGGGTAAAGGATGGTTTTTCATTAACTTTTAAACTTGCATTTATTCCTGCCATTAATCCTTGTGATGCTGCTTCTTCGTATCCTGTTGTTCCGTTTATCTGTCCAGCAAAATAAAGGTTTTCAATTTGTTTTGTTTCTAAGGTGTCTTTAAGTTGAGTTGGTGGGAAATAGTCATACTCTATTGCATAGCCAGGCTTTTGTATTATGGCATTTTCAAAGCCTTCAATGTTTCTTAACGCTTCATATTGAATGCTAAGAGGCAAAGAAGATGAGAAACCATTAATATAGAAAAGACTTGAATAATTACTTTCTGGCTCAATGAAAAGTTGATGACGGTCTTTTGAAGAGAATCTTTCAATTTTATCTTCAATGGAAGGACAGTAACGAGGTCCAACTCCTTTAATTCTTCCCTGGAAAAGAGGAGATTTATCAAAACCTTCTCTAAGTATATTGTGAACTTTAAGTGAAGTGTAGGCTAAAAAACAGCTTCTTTGCTCCAAAGCTTTTTCTCTTTGAACAAAGAAAGAGAATTGTTTTGGGTCAGAATCACCTTCTTGTACGTCCAATTTTGAGAAGTCAATACTTCTTCCATCAACCCTCATTGGAGTTCCTGTTTTGAGAGTTTTTACTTCAAAACCATATTCTTTAAGATTTTCTGAAATTCCTTTGGATTGTTCTTCTCCTATTCTTCCTCCCAAAAAATTAGTTTCCCCAATATGAATTTTACCATTAAGGAAAGTTCCATTAGTTAAAACTACTGACTTTCCTACCATTTCCAATCCCATTTTAGTTTTAACTCCATAAACATTTTGGTTGTCTATCTTTAAGCCAATAACCTCATCCTGCCAAAGGCTAAGATTGGGTATTTGTTCCAACACTCTTCTCCATAAAATAGAAAAAGTAATATTATCTACTTGAGCTCTTGGACTCCACATAGCTGGACCTTTGGAAAGATTAAGCATACGAAACTGGAGAGTATTTTGATCGGTTATTATTCCTGAATAACCTCCTAAGGCATCAATCTCACGAACAATTTGTCCTTTAGCCACTCCTCCCATTGCTGGATTGCACGAAAGCTGAGCAATAGCATTCAGGTTTTGTGTTATAAGAAGAACTGAAGAACCTAAATTAGCTGCTGCACAAGCTGCTTCGCAACCTGCATGACCTGCACCAACAACAATTACATCAAAGTTTTTAAACATTCCTGCTCCTTAATTCTCATTTGTTTTGCTTCCTTATCTGTTTTATCTTTAAATCCCAAAAGATGCAAAACTCCATGTATAATTACTCTATGAAGTTCTTCTTCAAAACTTACATTTAATTCTTTAGCATTGTCCACTACTCTGTCAATGCTAATAAATAAATCCCCTGCAATTTTATTTCCTGCAGTGTAATCAAAGGTTATAATATCAGTGTAGTAATCGTGCTGAAGATAGTTTTGGTTAATCTCCAAAAGATAATCGTCTGAGCAAAAAATATAGGATATATCCCCTACTTTCATACCATTTTGCTCAACAATAGATTTAATCCACGATTTTAATTTATTCTTTTGTCTTAAAGTGTCTTTTATTTCAACAAAATTAAAGCTTACAGCCATTTTTTTAGGTTTAGTTCTCTATGCTTTTTGTATGGATTGACTTTTGAGTGAAAAACACTTTAAACTTCTCTTGACGAGTTTTTAGTTCATCTTCATCAATTCCACTTACGTAGAAAATCAATTCTAATGTTTTGCCATCGTCAAGTATGTTGTATTCGTTGGTTAGCATTTGAATTAATTCTGTTATAGAAGTAAAAACTTGCTGATTGGTTTTAAAAACAAAACATACGCCATTAACACATTGTTCAAAAGAAAAGTCACTATTGAAATTGGAGTCAAGTTCTGGATTATTGTAAATAATATCTAAAGCCTCATCAACCACAACAGAAAGTATTCCAAAATAGTTGTGAAGATTGAATCTATCACATATTTCTTCCACTAAGGCTTGTGCCTTTATTCTTTGTGAATGATTTGAGTTTAAAGTTACAATATCGTAGTTTTGCTTCATAGTGTTGTTATTTTCAACGTTCAAATTTATAAAAAAAATCATTTACTTTCTCCTTATAGTAGGGAGAAAACACTGGAGGAACCTGCTTAAATAACTCCAATTCTCTATTCTTTAATTTATTAAATTCTAAGAATTGATTATTGGATTTATCAATTAAATCCCTGCCTTCAGTAGATTCTCTTCTTTGCTCTTGCTCTTGTTTGGCTTGAGCTTTCTCGTGTTGCAACATTCTTGTAAGAATATTGTTTTGACGATTGATAGTCTGCTGATTTATGATTTTGTTTACGATATCTGTTTCGGTTTGTTCCATTTGTTTGATTAAATTATCCAATTCTCCTGCACTTTTTCCTCCTTCTTCCTTTAAATCATTGGAATACTGCTGCATCATTTTTCTTATCATTTCTTGTTGTGCAGCCATTTTTGCCAATTCTTCATTAATCTTTGCATTCTCTCCTATTCTTGGCTTTTGATTTTGCCCTTTCTTTTGTCCTTCCAATTCCTTTTTCAATCTCTCCATTTCTTTGTTTAAAGCCTCCTGCATCTCTCTCATTGATTTAGGATTTTGTTTTCCTTGCTTTGGACTATTGCATTGATTCTTTGGCTGCGATTTGGAATTGTTTTTGCTTTTGGACTTAGACTTCATATTCTGCTGCATATTATTTAAACTCTCTGCCAAAAGAAGAGAAAGATTATTCATTGAAGTCATTGCATATTGTTGTGAAGAAGTGGCTTGAGTGTTTTTGTAGGAACCATAAATTCCTTGATTATATTGAAGGAGTTTTTCAATTGAATTTCCAATTTGATTATCTATTGATATTAGTTCCTTATTAATAATATTGCTTATTTGTGGCTGACGCTTACTCATAGCAAAAAGACTATCGGAAATCATCTTCATATCGTTCTTTATCCTATTTTGAGTGTTTATAAGATTTTGATATAAAGGATCTGTAACTGATGTTTCTCTTACCTTAAGTATTAAATCTTCCTGCATAAAAGAAAGTTTATTAAGGTTTTTAAGTATTTGCCTTACCTCTTGTATATCTTCAGCTAACTGCTCTTCTTCATTTTCTTCTTGTTGTTGCTCTAAATCATTAGCCATTTGCTCCATTTTTTCTGCAGCTTGTTTTTGATTTTTGGAAGCATCTTTGTTCTTCTTCTGCTCCATATTCTTTTGAGCATTCTTTTGAGCCTGAGTTATGCTATCTTCTTTTTGCTTGTCTGTTTTGATATCTAAAGGGTCTTCAAGCTCAGATGCTTTTTTCTGAAGTTCTTGAATATCTTTCTTTATCTCTTCAAATGATTTATTTAACTGACTTTGCTTTTCTTGAAGGTCTTTATTGTTTTTAGGGTTTTGCTCTGTTTCTTGCGATAATTCTTTTTGCTCTTGAGCTGTTTTATTCATTTTATCTATTGTTTCAAGCATCTTTTTATCTACTTCCAAACGCTTAAACATCTCAAGATTTCTGTCCAATTGTTTCTCTAAGTTCTCATTGCTCATCTTCATCTTGTCTAAGGCTTCTTTGAGGTCTTCCTTCTTAATATTATCCTTAATCATTTTATTTAACTCCTCAAACATATCTTTAGCAACTTCTTCATAGAGCTTCTCAAGTTCTTTTTGTTTCTTTAATATTTCCTCGTTTTGTTGTTTATATCTTTGGTCTAAATTATTATTTTCTTTTATCTTCTTACTTATATTTTCAAGCGATTGCTTAATTTGGTCTTGTTTTTTCTTTAATGACTCAATTTGTTTTTTGTCTTGCCAGTCCAATTCTTTCTTTTCAAGTAATTTTTTATTCAATTCTTTTATCTCTTCTTGAATTTTCTTCAATTCCATTAAAGACTGGTCAGTTTCTTTCTTTATTTGATTACTTGTTTTTTCCTGTTTCTCTTCAATTTCATCTATTGAAGGAATTTCTATTGTGAAAACTCCAGAGCGAGTTGATTTTGCTCCATCAATTGCATCATTATCCCATACTTCAAAATAATAAACCAATCTTTCTCCTGGCTTAAGCTCTGACAAATCATAACTATAATAAAACTCTTGAGCATTTTCCTTAGTGTTTAGAGGCAAAGATGAGGAAATAATGGTTTGTTTTGGAGAATCCTTTTCATATTTCTCCACATGAAACTCCAATTTGGAGAAACCATAATCATCTTTTATCTGTCCTCTAAAATAAACTCTATCGGCAATTATACTATCCTTTTGTTCAATAACTGCTATCTGAGGACTTAAATCAGGAATTACATTAACTAAAAACTCCAAAGAATCACTAAAAGTGGTGAAGTTATTTTTGGTAAAAAGCTGATAGCTCAAATCGGACATTATTAGTTTGGAGAAAGATAGTCTTCCATTTTTGTCTGGGGAAAAACTCTCCTCTTTGTTATTATTCTTAAAGATTAGGGTTTTGGTATCTTTTGTTACTGCTCTCCAACTTATTGTACTTCCTTTTGGAACGGAGAAGTTGCTAACATTGGTAAATGACTCTTCTTTAATTTGGGTGTAGGCGGGATAAGTAATTACAGCTTGAAGATCTAAGAGAATTGGCTTAGGAAGCACTTCTATATTATAGTCGTTGCTTGTTATTTCAGAGGACTCAAAATGAAAGGTTACATTGTTTTGGATTTGTTTTATTGAATAAGTAAATATGTCTTTTTTCTCCTTATTCATTTCAAAAATCTGCTTGTTAATTACAATATTTACTTTGTCAACAAGCATTTCTCCTTCAATTTTAACTCTTATGTCTATATCTCCGTGTTGCAAAACCTTTAAATCTGTGTTGAGTAATTTAAAAGAAAATGGTGCTGGTCTTTGGAAATGTTTTGTATGATTGATATAACGATAGGTTGGTTCACTAATAAAGCTTGGGAAGAAGATTCCACAAAGAAGAAGAATAACCACTGGTATTAGTGCCCATTTAATGTATTTTTTGTTCTTTGAAATATCTACTGCCTTAACGAATGGGATTGGAGAAAGTTCTTGCGTCCTTTGTTTTATACTTGCTTCCAAAAGCTCTGAGTCTTCCTTTGAAGCTACATCTTGAAGCTGAAGTAGGTTTAAAAGCTTATCTGAAACCTCAGGGAAATGAGTTCCTATTATGTTTGCAGCTTCCTTATATGATATGGTTTTGGTTAGACGGAATATCTTAAAAAGAGGTACAAGAATAAAGAAATAAAGTATTAGAAGTGCAATTGTAAGAAAAGAATAGAATAGAATGGAGCGTGTGAGAGTGGAATAATAACCAAAGTATTCAAGGGTGTTAAGTATAAGAAAGAAACTTAAAAGAAGAAATACGCAGTATAATATGCCTTTTATTAGCTTATTCTTGTAGTACTTTCTTATAAACTTATCTAACTTCGATATAATTACTTCATTAGTCATTTCATTTATTTAACCTATTTCAACCATTTCTCTTGTTTGTACCAGCTGATTGATTTCTCTACTCCTTTTTCTAAATCTACTTTAGGGTTATAACCTAAGTCTTTTTTCAAATCCTCAATGCCACAGTTCCAGTTTCTTGCTTTAAGTATGTTGAATTTATCTTTGTTTAAAGTAAAGGATTTTCCAATTAAATTTCCTATAAATTCCATTATCGAGCTAATCCACATTACTATAAACAAAGGGAGTTTAAGTTTTATTGTCCAAGTATTTAATACTTTTTTTGTTATTTGAGCAAATTCTTTATCCAAATAGAGCTTGCCATCACTAACAAAATAGGTTTTACCACTAATTTCTGATTTCATTGCCAATATGCTTACATCAACCAAATCATCAACATAGACAAAAGTCAGTCTTTGTGGAACAAATCCAAGATAAGGCTCAAGGTGATTATTAATGGTTTGAAAATATACAAAATAATCTGTTTCACGTGGACCATAAACTCCTGTTGGACGAAGAATAATATATTTGCCTTTAAAATTATCTCTAATGTATTCTTCTGCTTGAAGTTTGGCTTTGCCATATTCAGTGTTTGGCTTATTTAAATCTTCAACTTTGCACTCACAAAAAGTGGTCTCTTCTCCAGGACCATGAGCTGCAAAACTGCTGAAGAATATTAATTTGGTTGATGTATTTTGAAGTGCATAAACTAAATTCTTTACATAGCCATAGTTTACTTTGTAAAAATCTTCTTTTTTCTTTGCTTTTGTAAGTCCAGCAAGATGAAAAAAAGCATAAAAATTCTCTTCTTTAAGAATTCTTTCTAACTCATCGGGATTATTGTAAGGAAGGTCTAAGAAACTTATCCTTTGGTCTTGTAAATACTTTCTGCTACTTGATTTTCTAATGCCTGCCGTTACCTGATATCCTTCTTGAAGAAGTTTCTCAACCAAGGTGCTTCCAATAAATCCACTTGCTCCTGTAACTAAAACCTTCAACATTACTTTTTAGATTTCTTTTATATAAGCTCTACGACGAATTGCTATCCTACTCTTATATTTTTCCCAAATTTGTGCTGCTTGATTAGTTTCAAGTTGAGGGTTTGCAATTGCCATTTTAGAGTTTAGCTCAATATAACGACGATTCATTTCCACATAGTAAAGAGAATGTACTCCCTTATTTTGCCAATCAGGGTCAACTCCATTTAAATATAAATCTATATAATCATAATTCTTTAGAGCCTTAAGGAAATAATACCAACCAAAAGGGAATAACTTTCCTTTTGATTTTCTTAATGCATCACTGAATGAAGGCATAGAAACTCCAAAAGCTACAACATCATCTTTCTCATCAACAATAAAACAAACCAATTTAGGGTCAAGAAAAGTGAAATACTGTCCTATGTAGAATTTAATTTGTTTGTCATTTAAAGGAACATATCCAAAGAGATCTGCAAAAGAGCGATTAACTAAATTAAAAATTTTATTACCATAGAGGTTACAGATTTTCTTCTTTGAAAGATTATTAATAATTTTTAAGTTGTATTTATTCTTAATCAACTCATTTACCTTTGCAACCTTATCTGGGATTGGTTGATTGGCCTGAATTTCATATTGAATCCAATCAACTTCTTTCTTATAGCCTAACTGTTCAATTATAACTGGATAATAAGAAGGGTTGTAGTAACAAGCCATAGGACAATTGGTTTCAAATCCTTCCACCATCATACCTTCCTTGTCCATATCGGTAAAGCCCATAGGTCCAACAATCTCATTCATTCCCTTTTCTTTTGCCCAATTCTCCACAGCATTCAAAAGAGCTTGAGCAACATTAACATCATTAATGTAGTCAAACCATCCAAATCGCATCCTCTTTTGTTTCCATATCTCATTGGCTCTATTATTCAATATACCAACAATTCTTCCAACAATTTCTTCTCCTTTATAAGCCAAGAAAATCTTTGACTCGCAAAATTCAAAAGCAGGATTCTTCTTCTTATTAAAAGTAACT
>DHDW01000032.1:44941-46458 GCA_002399565.1 Bacteroidales bacterium UBA4866
TAGGGAAATTTTAAAAACTTATTGAAGCCTTTTTTGTCCTTAACCTCTTCTATTCTTATTTTGTTATCCATTTATTCAGTTATTAAATACAATTATTGTATTACTCCATACTTTTTGAAGACTTTTGTAAGCTTATCAATAGCTATGTCAACCTGGCTATGAGTATGTGTTGCCATTAAAGAAAAACGAATTAACGTTGCATCAGGTGAACATGCTGGAGGAATAACTGGATTAACAAATATACCTGCATCGTAAATTTCCTTTGTAATTAAAAATGTTTTCTCTGTATCTCTTATATAAAGAGGGATGATTGGAGACTGAGTTGGTCCTATTTCAAAACCATTTGTTCTAAAAGCATTTAGAGAGTAGTTAGTAATATCCCATAAATGATCAATTCTTTCTGGCTCTTCTTTTATAACATCCAAAGCAGCAATAACACTTGCTGTTGCTGAAGGAGAAATTGAAGCAGAGAAAATATAAGGACGTGAAGTATGTCGCAAATAGTTTATGGTTTCCTTATCTGTTGCAATAAAACCACCAATTGCAGCCAAACTCTTACTAAAAGTTCCCATAATCAAATCCACATCTTCAGTAATTCCAAAATGATTGCATATTCCTGTTCCTCCCTTACCAAATACACCTAAACTATGAGCTTCATCAACATAAACATCAGCATTGTATTTTCTTGCCAATTTAGTTATTTCAGGAAGGTTTGAAATATCTCCTTCCATTGAAAAAACTCCATCAACTACAATAAGCTTTACTTCATCATAAGGAATCTTTTTAAGGATACCCTCCAAAGAAGCCATATCATTATGCTTAAACTTATAGTTCTTAGCATAAGAAATTCTTCTTCCTTCAATAATTGAAGCATGATTCAATTCATCTAAAATTAAATGATCACCCCTTCCAACAATTGTTGGGATAACACCAATGTTGGCATGAAAACCAGTTGAATACACAATAGCCTTTTCTTTTCCAACAAAGGAAGCTAATTTCTCCTCAAGCTCAATATGAATATCCAAAGTGCCATTTAAGAATGGCGAACCTGCACATCCAGAACCATACTTTCTCAAAGCAGCTATGCCAGCTTCAATAATTTTTGGATGATTTGTAAGTCCTAAATAAGAATTAGAACCAAACATCAAAACCTTTCTTTCGTTCATTAATACTTCACAATCCTGATCGCTACAAATCATTCTGAAATATGGGTAAATACCCATGTCCATGATTTTTTGCGGTTCATTGTAAGACGAAAACCTGTTTTTTAATTGCTTCATATATACTCTATTAATCTTTATCCAAATTAAATTAAGGCACAAAGTTACTATTTTATTTGTAATTAAGAGCTTTTAAGCTACAAAAAACCTTATAGGACAATTAACACAAGAAGAAAAATAAGGAAATAGTTACCAATCCAGAAAAAAATTAGACCAAAGAAGTATGAATTAATATCTATATTACATATTCCTTATTTTCGTTTACTGAAATCAAGTAATAATTTACTGAAATCAAGT
>DHDW01000032.1:46579-54326 GCA_002399565.1 Bacteroidales bacterium UBA4866
CTGAAATCAAGTAATAATTTTTTCTTTCTTCGTTTTAATTTACTTAAACAAGGTTTTGATTTTTTAACGCCTTATTCATTGAAAATAGAATAAAAATTAACAAAGAATTGCAGACTTCTAATAATGTATATATTTCTTTCTCAATTTATTATAAAAGAATAAACAATAAGAAATATTTAATAATATACCCAAATAAGAACACTAATAATATCTACTTCTCAATAGATCAAATCAATAGAGAAATGATTTTTTTATATTATTCAATACTAAATAGAAACATTTCACTATCTTTGGAGATTAAAAACAAATAATAATGAAAACCAAAATCTCTTCAATATTAACACTGTTATTTATTTCCTTAGCCATATCATCTTTTGCTCAAAAACCATATTTAAATTTAAATGGCTTAAGACCTATTAAAATAGTAAAAATAACAGAAAAAACTTATTATAACAATAAGGTTTCCAAAAGATACTTTAGCTATAATAATATTAGCCAAAAGGTACATACTGAAGAAATCTATAAAAGAAGTTCCTATTCTAATAATATCACCTTTAATGATAAAGGAGATATTATTAAAGAAGACAAATGGGAATATAAGTATATATACGATGATAAAGGAATATTAATATTAAAAGAAGCATACTATGATAAAATTAAATCAGGTAAAAGGACTTATATTTATGACAGTAATCAAAAACTTATAGAAGAAAATTTTATAGACCTTTATGATTCTATCCTTATGAGTAAAGAATTATACGAATATAATATCGAAGGAAATTTAATTAAGAAAACTTCACATGATATATTAAGTAATGGATATTATGATGTAATTGAGTATGACAATAAAGGAAAAGAAATTTCAAAAAAAGTATTTGATCAAAATGATTCATTGTTTTCTATTTCAACTTATAAATACGATGATACATTATTAATTGAAAGTTCTAAAAAATACAATAATGAGAATTACTCAAAAATAACTTTTAAATACAATAAGAATAATAAATTAATTGAAAAAACATATTATTTATATGATACAATACGCAACAGATTTGAAAATAAATTTGATGAGAAAAGAAGAATTGTAGAATATAGATATTTTAATCCTGAAATAAATAGATATTCACTTTTTGAATATGACGACAAAAATGAAACAATGATAATAAAAGAATACTTTTATGAAACTTTTTGCTTAACTACTAAATATATTTCTCCTAACTATAAAAAGGTAATTTTTTATATGGATGGCAATTTAAAATATACAGAAATATTAAAATGGGATAGATGGGGAAATATTAGAGAAATTAAAAAATACGACAGCCAAAACAATTTAAAAAAGCATACTAAATATAAATACTCCTTTTGGGACTAAATAAAAAATACAATGAAAATACTGTTATGTATATATTCATTGTACAATAGAAAATATATAATGAATAAATAATTTGTTCTATTATTGATTTAAGATAAATTCAACCAAATTATTTTTTAGCCTGCTCCCCCCTATTCTAAAATATTTTGAATTTAGATTCTCTTCTCCTAAATAATGAGAAAAAAGTATATAATAATCTAATACTTGCTCTGCAGCTGAAATCCCTCCTGCTGTTTTAATTGACTTAAGAACTCCAGTTTTTTTGTAATAATCTTTTATTGCCATAAGCATAACAGCAAAAGAATATACATCGGCACCTTTTTCAATTTTACCTGTTGATGTTTTAATAAAATCGGCTCCCGCTTCAAGATTTATTAAACTTGCTTTGTATATATTTTCATAAGTTTCCAACTCTCCTATTTCCAAAATTACTTTCAAAACTTTATCTCCACAAATCTCTTTTGATAGTAATGTTTCTCGTGAAACCTCTTCAAAATTTCCTTCCAAAAACAATCCTCTATTCATTACTATATCTACTTCTTGAGCATTATTGTCAATAGCAAATTTTATTTCATTTAATTTTATTTCAATGGGATTTTGTCCTGAAGGGAAATAACCTCCAACTACAACTTTCTTTATTTCTTTATCAAGTAAATTTACATTCAAAACTCCTAAAAAATTTGGGTAAACACAAATTCCTGCAACCTTTACTGATTCTAATTCTTTTATTTTTGAGTCTTCAATCAACTTCTTAATTTTTTCTTCATTATCTGTTGATGAAAGTGAGGTGAGATCTAAACATTGAAGGCATTTAATTGCTGCCTCCCTCCTATTTATTGACAATCTTCCTTTGTAAAGAATTTCATCAATAATAGCTTTATTTAATATTGTACTCATTATTGATTTTTGGATTTTGAAAAGCTTATTTTAGCTAATTTTGGTATTGCTCTTTTTACAGTTATTTTTCTTTTCACATAGAGTTTCATCAGAAATTCTTTTCTCCATGCTGCCCTGTTTAATTTTTTCCTGCTAATAAGATTTTTCTTCAAAACCTTAATCCTATATCTGTCTGAAAAATCAATATTTTTATTTTCATAAAACATATTCCTATTAGCTATAATTAAATCGGTAATTGGAATATTCATTGGGCAAACTTTAGCACAATTGCCACAAAGAATACAATTAAAGCTTAAATGTTTGTAGCCATCAATTGTTTCTAAAAATGGTAAAACTACATTTGCAATTGGTCCTGTGAAAACATTATTATAAGGCATATCCCCTATCAAGGAATAAATTGGACAAACCTTTTTACATGCATCACAATTTATACAAGTTAATGCTTTTCTATGTTCTTTTGACTCTAAAAGATTTGTTCTTCCATTGTCTATTATGAAAAGTTCAACATTGTTTTCATCATTTTCTTTTACTGAATAAAATGCTGTTAAAGGAAGGTATTCTTTCCTATTCTTATTTATTGAATATAGCTTTGATAAAAGTTCAACATCTTCAATATTCCTTAAAACATTATTTACTGGAAGAACAAAAATTTTCATCTTTGCAGAAAGAACTTGTTCCATTTCAATTGCAGAATTGAAAACCAAATATAAACTTCCAGTTTGAGAAATTGCATAATTGGGTTCAAAAATTACACAATTATTGGATTGAAGATTGATTTGAATTTCTTCGTTTTTTAAAATTTTCAACAGACCTAACTCTTCAATAAATCTACTTTCGAAAAGATTTACCTCTTTAATTTTTTTCTCAATCAATATTTTTATTATATCCTCCGAAAGAGAATCATAATCTAAAGCCCAATTTACTTTGGCTCCATTTTCATTTAATTTCTTTTCAAATGAAATCAATAATTCATCAATATGATTGATGTTTTTTTGTCTTAAATTGGCAGCTATCTTTCTTGCATAGGAATAATTTTGAAAAGTTTTTAGAGTAATATCATCAATATCAAATTCAATATTGACATCTTTTACGTTCTCAATAGCTTTTTTACAATCTTCAATAAAAAAATTATACTCCGCTGTATTCATTAATTATGTATTATTACTATAACAGCTGTGAAATTTTCTCAACTCTTCTTTGATGTCTTCCTCCTTCGTATGGAGTATTTAGAAATGTTTCAGCAATTTTTAAACCCTCTTCCCTACTTATAAATCTTGCTGGTAATGAACAAACGTTTGCATCGTTATGTTGTCTTGCTAATGATGCAAGTTCTTCTTGCCAACATAAAGCACATCTAACTTTCAAATATTTATTTGCTGTCATCTGAACTCCATTTCCACTTCCACACATAATTAAACCTCTTTGATATACTCCATCATTTATATCTTTTGCAAGAGGATGAATGAAATCAGGATAATCGCAACTTTCAAATGAATATGTTCCATAATCTTTAAACTGATAACCTAATTTAGAAAGTTCTTCTTTTAAAAATTCTTTCAATTCATAGCCTGCATGGTCGGAAGCAATAGGAATAATTTCTGAATTATTTGTCATATGTTGATAACTTTTAAATTGTTTAAATACTCTATTTTACTCTTAATTCTTTGATTTTAAAATCAAAATACACTTAGCAAAAATACTAATTATTTTGCAACTGTTTATTTTTCAAATGACAAAATTGTTACACATAATTGTTAGTATCTGATTATTTTTTGTTGAAAATTTGTATATCAATTTTATATGATATAATTTTGTTGACAAATTGGAGGTTTACTAAGAAGTTTTCAAATGATTTATCTACATAAATCGTAAAAATTAATCTTATTTTTTACCAACAATAATTTTAAAATTAAACTTGTTAATAACCCGTTTACAGTATTAATTAATAACCAATTAGAATGTAATATCTTTTTTATAACTTGTTTGGTGAATTACTTATTTGAATAATGCAAAAAAATTAAATACAATTTTTCAACCATACTAACAAGGTATAATTATAATAATATTTATAATAAAAAAGAGGTATTAATATATTAAAGCAAAAGAGAAATGACTACAGAAGAAAAAATTGAAAGAATATTAAAGTTAAAAGAAGAAAAGAATGCAGTAATACTTGCTCATTTTTATCAAATACCAGAAATACAAGATATTGCAGATTTTATTGGTGATAGTTTAAATTTAGCCAATAAAGCAAAAGACACTGAATCAGATTTAATTCTGTTTTGTGGTGTTCACTTTATGGGAGAAACTGCAAAAATTCTTAATCCAAAAAAGAAAGTTATTATTCCTGATATGAATGCTGGTTGCTCATTAGCAGATTCTTGTCCTGAAGATGATTTTAAAAAATTCAAAGAACAAAATCCAGATCATATAGTTATTTCATATATTAACTGTAGTGCAAAGATAAAAACTTTATCTGATATAATTTGTACTTCTGGAAATGCTGTTCAAATTGTTAACTCTTTACCAAAAGATCAAAAAATTATATTTGCACCAGATAAAAATTTAGGTGGATATATTAACAGAATAACTGGTAGAAATATGCTTCTTTGGAATGGAACATGTGAAGTACATGAGTTATTAACAGCTGAATTTACTTTAAAACAAAAGTTACAATATCCAGATGCAATATTAATTGCTCATCCTGAATGTAATGACGCTGTTTTGAAAATTGCAGATTATGTTGGTTCAACTTCAGCAATGATTAATTTTGTTAAGAATAGTGATAATAAAAAATTCTTAGTTGCCACAGAATCAGGTATTGTTCATCAATTAAAGAAAGATAATCCAAACAAAGAATTTATTGTTGTTACTCAAGATGAGTCTTGTTCTTGCAACGATTGTCAATATATGAAACTAAATACTATTGATAAAGTTCTTGCATCATTGGAAGAAGAAAAGTTTGAAATTCTTTTAGATGAAGATTTAATTGAGAGAGCTAAAAAACCAATTATAAAGATGCTTGATTTATCAAAAGAGTTGGGAATTATAAAATAAGTTGGTTTAGATAGAAAAATTGATAATTTGCACTAAAGTTGACAAATAAATAAAATGCTTATTTTAACATTTGATAGAATTAAAAAACTATAAATAATAGTAAGTTACAATTATTTTATGCTCTTAAATATAAAATATTTTAACATTGAGAATTGAAAATTTTAGAAAGCATTGGCAATTGATAAGCTATAATTCTTAATTATTCTTAATTTTTAAAGTCAAAAGATAATAAAAGATGAAAATGAATTTTAGCTTAAATAAAAGTTCAATCAAAAATTCAAATGAAAATTAAACTTTGTGCACTAATTTTATTTGTTACAATTTTTCAAAATTGTTTTTCCCAAAACTTTTCTAAGATTTTTTTTAATTTAGATTTTAAAGATAAGCTTTGGATAATTTCAAAACCCAATTCTTCACTAAAGGTTAAGAAAATTTCTAAGCAGGTAACTGATTTAACAAATAAAATTTCAAAGAGTGATTTCCAAAATTCAAAATTAAGTGAACAAGAGATTGACGCTTTTAGACATATTTCTTTGATGTATAAACTGTCTTCTAAAATTGGTGTTGAAAAGGCAAGAAGATTTGGGAATATCTATGAGAGTTATAATAAAAATATCTTCTTTAATAAACCAAATTCTGGATACGATAGGGCAGGAGAGTGGATGGATAAATTTAATAATGAAATAGGTATTTATCTTTATTTGAAATATGGGCAAATTTCTGAGGAAAAACTAATTCAAGAGATTGGTTATCAGATAAAAAAAGGAAATGCTCGAATGATTAAAAAAGATAGTATTGGTAATAGTTTAAATGTTGATAATAAGATAATTGATAAAGAAATTTGGATTAAAAATTGGGTAAATGATAGAGTTTTAATCCAGTCTAATAATTAAGTATATGAAAATTAAATTATTAATCTTAATTCTTCTATGTGCTAACCTTCTAAATGCACAATCTTATAAGTATGCTCATTATTGCTTAGATTCTTTAATATCAAAGGAATTTAAAGGTAGGGGGTATTTTGAAGACGGAGATAGAATTGCTGCTAACTTCATTGAAAGAGAACTTATAAAGAACGGAGTAAAGACAGTGAATGACAATCCTTATCAACAAAAGCTTCCTATCAATATCAATAATATTGAATTAGCTAAACTAAAACTACATTCCAAAGATAGTTCCTTTTTGAAGTTAGGTGAAGAGTATTTGGTATATGGTTCTTCTCCAAGTGTTGATTTAATTATAGAGAATAAAAGACCTGTATCAGTAGATTTTAATAGTAAGAAGTTAAAAGAGAAATTAGATATTTACGGTAATAAGGTAGTTTTGATTGATTTAAAAACAACTGATATTTCAAAGGTTAGTAGTTTTATTAAACTTTTAATTGAAAAGGAAATCACCCCTAAATTATTTATTATTCAAAATTCTGATAAAATTCAGTTCCCTATTGGTAGAAAAGTTAATAAGTTTCCTATCATTCAACTAAGAGGTAAACTAATAGGAAAGAAAATAGATTATCTTGAACTTTCAATTAAATCAAAATGGGAGGAAAACTATAAGACTCAAAACGTGTGGGCTATGGTTGAAGGTAAGTCTAAGAAGGATAGTTTCTTTGTCTTTACTGCTCATTATGATCATCTTGGAAAAATAGGGGATGATTGTTATTTTGCTGGAGCTAACGATAATGCTTCTGGAGTTGCTGTTCTTCTTGATATGGCAAAGTATTATGCTCAAAATCCTTCTGACTATTCCATAGTATTTATTTTTACAACTGCCGAAGAAATAGGACTTTTGGGTTCTAAATACGCTGCTGAGAACCCATATATTGACTTAGATAAGATTAAATTCTTATTTAATTTGGATATGTGTGGAACTGGCTCTGGAGGAATTGCTTTAATTAATGGAAAGAAAGAAACTAAGGCTTCCGAATTATTTGAAAAAATTAACCAGGATAAGCGTTATTTTAATGAAATTAGGATAGGAGGGGAGAGTTGTAATTCAGATCATTGCCCTTTTGTTATGAAAGGAGTCCCTGCATTGTTTATGTTTACTTTTGGTTGCGAGTACAATGAGTATCATACTGTTTATGATAATGGTAAAGGTCTTTCTTTTACCAAACACCTCGATTTTTGCAATATACTTAAAGACTTTATTGAAGCATATAATAAATAATTGACTTGTTTTGAGTATATTGACTTCTATTTTTAAGGTGAATTTATTGAAAAATAATTAATAGAAAACCTCTATATATCGATAATTTTTAGTATATTTGCATTAGAAAATCACTTGATAAGTTTAGAGGATATTTATATAAAACCTCTTTGATTTAAATATACCTTTTCCCTAATTATATATTAAAAAAAAAGATGCACATCTTTTCACCCGAAAGATGTGCATCTTTTGGTATGAAAGATGTGCATCTTT
>DHDW01000032.1:54450-70155 GCA_002399565.1 Bacteroidales bacterium UBA4866
ATCTTTGGGGTAAAAAGTCCTTGTTTAGTAAGTTTTATATGCCGATTTAATAGAAATATATCAAGGTTTTGTAGAAATATATCAAGGTTATTTTCCATTATAATAGGATTTGAAATTTCTATTTCCTACAAGTTTATGATTATCTTATTCAACTTTTTTGAAGAGATATTCTTACAGATAAAATTAACTTTGGATAAATGTAATAAAAGATGTATTTTTGTAGCTTGATTATTTAATTATTTTCAAGAGTTCTGAGAAGATTGATAATATAAAATATTTAGATATGGATTTTAAGCAAGCTATTTTGGAAGGTATTCCTGATTATCTTCCACCAAGAAAAGAATATGATTTAACTGTAAATCATGCCCCTAAGAGAAAAGACATTCTTTCAATTCAAGAAAAGAAATTAGCATTAAAGAATGCATTAAGATATTTTGATCCTAAGTTTCATAGTGAATTAGCTAAGGAATTTAAGGAAGAATTAGATACTTACGGAAGAATATACATGTATAGGTTTCGTCCTGATTATAAAATGTATGCAAGAGATATTGAAGAATATCCTGCAAAGACAAAACAGGCTGCAGCCATTATGCTAATGATTCAAAATAACCTTGATTACGCTGTTGCACAACATCCTCACGAGTTAATTACTTATGGAGGTAATGGAGCAGTTTTTCAAAATTGGGCTCAATATCGTCTAGCTATGAAATACTTAGCTGAAATGACTGAAGAGCAAACTTTAGTTATGTACTCAGGTCATCCAATGGGCTTATACCCAAGTCATAAGGATGCACCAAGAGTTGTTGTAACAAATGGTATGGTTATTCCTAACTATTCAAAGCCAGATGATTGGGAAAAATTTAATGCACTTGGTGTTTCTCAATATGGACAAATGACGGCAGGAAGTTATATGTATATTGGACCACAAGGAATTGTTCATGGTACAACCATAACTGTTTTGAATGCAGGAAGAAAGATTGGAAACGATGGACTTGGAGGAAAACTATTCATTACTGCTGGACTTGGAGGAATGAGTGGAGCTCAACCTAAGGCAGGAAATATTGCAGGTTGTGTTTCTATCACTGCAGAAATTAATCCAAAAGCAACCAAGACTCGTCATAGTCAAAAATGGGTTGATGAAGTTTATGATAATTTAGAAGAGCTTTGGGCAAGAGTTGCTAAAGCAAGAGAAAATAAAGAAGTTGTATCGTTTGCATATCAAGGAAATGTTGTTGATTTATGGGAATATGCTGCAAATAATGATATTAAAGTTGAATTAGGTTCAGACCAAACTTCATTACATAATCCTTGGGCTGGAGGTTATTATCCTGTTGGAGTAAGCTTTGAAGAATCAAATAGAATGATGGCTGAGGAACCAGAGAAATTTAAAGAGAAAATTAGAGAGAGTTTAAGAAGACATGTTGCTGCAATTAATAAATTAACTGCAAAAGGAATGTATTTCTTCGATTATGGTAATGCTTTCCTTTTAGAGTCTTCTCGTGCTGGAGCTGATGTAATGAAAGAAGATGGAACATTCCGTTATCCTTCCTATGTTCAAGATATAATGGGACCTATGTGTTTTGATTATGGCTTTGGTCCTTTCCGTTGGGTTTGTACTTCAGGAAAGAGTGAAGATTTGGATGCAACAGACCATATTGCTATGGAGGTTTTAGAAGAGATTGCAAAAACATCTCCTAATGAAATTCAGCAACAAATGAGAGATAATATTACATGGATTAAAGGTGCAAAAGCTAATAATTTAGTAGTAGGTTCTCAAGCAAGAATTCTTTATGCTGATTGCGAAGGAAGAACAAAAATTGCTGCTGCATTTAATAAAGCAATTAAAGAAGGTAAGATTTCTGCACCAATTGTTTTAGGAAGAGATCATCATGATGTTTCTGGAACAGATAGTCCTTTTAGAGAAACTTCTAATATATATGATGGTTCTTCATTTACTGCTGATATGGCTGTTCAAAATTGTATTGGTGATAGTTTCCGTGGAGCTACATGGGTATCTATACACAATGGAGGAGGAGTAGGTTGGGGAGAAGTTATTAATGGAGGCTTTGGAATGGTTATTGATGGTTCTGATGATGCAGAAAGAAGATTAAGGAATATGTTATTCTGGGATGTTAATAATGGAATCTCAAGAAGAAGTTGGGCAAGAAACGAAGGAGCAATCTTTGCAATAAAGAGAGCTATGGAAACAGAACCAAGATTAAAAGTAACAATACCAAATATTACTGATGAGAATTTAATAGATAGTATTTTCTAATAATACTATTTAAGGATAGAGGTTTACATCTGTCGTTTCATGTGAAACGACAGATTATTTTAAAAATAATGTGGAGATGAAAAGGTGGTTTGCTCTATATGTTCAACCAAGAAAAGAAAAAGTTGTAGAGCAAGAATTATTGAAAAGAGGATACGAGGTTTATTTGCCAATAAAGCAAGTATTGAGGCAGTGGAAAGACAGGAAGAAAATAATTGAAGTGCCATTGATTCCTTCATATATTTTTATGAATATTGAGGAAAGGGAGATGTGGAATATTGTTAGGATTAATGGTTGTGTAAAATTTATTTGGTTTAATGGAAAAGCTTGTCCTATTCCAGACAATCAAATTGATTCTATCAAATTGTTATTAGAAAAGAAGGTTGAAATAGAACAAACATCAATTAATCCATCAAGTGGAGATTTAGTAAGAATTATTGAGGGAGACTTTACTGGTTTAGTAGGAGTTTTCTTGCATAAAAAAGAAAAGAATAATTTTGCTGTAAGAATATCATCATTGGGAATTGACCTAACAATTACTATAGATGAATCAAATTTTGAATTAGTAGAATAGGAATATATTAGAATACAAAAACAATTAAAATTAATATCATTATGAAACAGTTTTTTAAATTCATGTTCGCTTCTTGTTTAGGAGTGCTCTTATCAACAATCATATTGTTTGTTACTTTCTTCATAATAGTAACATCAATTATATCCTCTTCAACAAAAAGCGTTCCTAATATTGAAGAGAATTCAGTTTTGGTTATAAAATTAGATAAGCCTATTTACGATAGAGAAGTGTCAGATTTTTCAAATTTATTTATGTCAGGTAAAGAAGATATTGATGTAAGTTCTTCAATTGGATTGACAGAGTTTATTGCAGTAATTAATAAAGCAAAATCTGATCCAAAGATAAAGGCTATTATGTTAGATCTATCAATTATTCAAGCTAATGGGTGGGCAACTGTTCAAGAAATGAGAGATGCCTTAGTTTCATTTAAAGAATCAAAGAAAAAAATATATGCTTTCAGTGATACTTACACTCAAAATGCATATTATCTTGCAACGGTAGCAGATGAAATTTCTCTTAATCCTGTTGGGCATTTACAGCTAACTGGTCTTGGAGGAGAGGTAATGTTTGTGAAGGATCTTTTGAATAAGTTTGATATTGATGTAGAACTTCTTCGTCCAGCAAATAATGACTATAAAAGTGCTGGAGAAATGTTTGTAAATAGCAAAATGAGCGAAGCTAATAAAAAACAAATTAAAGCTTATGTCTCTTCAATTTGGGATTATATTGCAAATAATATGTCTCAATCAAGGAAAATTGATATTACAACACTTAATAATAATGTATCCAACTTGGAAACTTTTATGGCTGAGGATGCTTTAAAAAATAAATATGTTGATAATTTAAGCTTTAGAACCGATATCCAAGAAAAGATAAAGAAAGATTTGAATCTAAAAAAGGTTAATTGGGTACAGTATAAAAAGTATAGGAATTCAATAGTTGACATAATGCCAAAGGGTAAAGATCAAATAGCAGTTATTTATGCTTTTGGTGATGTTGCACAAGGCAAAGGAGGTGATTTGTCAATTGGAAGCGAAACAATAGTTAAAGAAATAAGAAGAGCAGTTGAAAATAGTAGAGTTAAAGCTATTGTTCTTAGAATAAATTCTGGCGGAGGCGATGCTATTGCTTCAGAACAAATGACCAATGAAGTAATAAAAGCTAATAAAGTTAAGCCAGTAATTGTTTCAATGGGAGATGTTGCTGCTTCTGCTGGTTATGAAATGGGTTGTGGTGCCTCTAAAATTGTTGCTAATCCAGTAACAATAACAGGCTCTATTGGAGTTTTTGGAGTTGTTCCTAATTTTGGAAGAGCTTTAAAAAAGAATTTAGGAATTGGCTTTGATACAATTCAAACGCATAAAAACTCAGTTTTCCTTTCTGGTGTAACTCCAATGTCAACAGATACAAGAATAATGATGCAAAAAAGCATTGATGTATTCTATAAAAACTTTGTTAATAGAGTTGCAACAGGAAGAAATAAATCTTTCCAATATATTGATAGTATTGCTAAAGGTAGAGTTTGGGTTGGTAAAGATGCAAAAGAAATTGGTCTAATAGATGAATTTGGAGGCTTATATAAATCTATTGAGATAGCTGCAAAAGAAGCTAAGATTAAAGATTATGGAGTTATTGCATTACCTAAAACTAAGGATATTGCTGAGCAAATCTTCAGTGCAATGGGACAAGAAGTAGAGTTAAAAATGTTTACTAAAGAATTAGGAAAACCATATTCATTCTTCTTAGAACTTAAAAGTATTTCTGATATGAAAGGTGTACAAGCAAGAATACCTTATTTGATTAGTTTCTAAAATAATAAATAGAATAATAAACTATAATTATAAATTAGAGTTTGCGGTATTTGTCTTTGCTTTTTCAATATTAGAGAGCAGTTTATCAAACTTTATTCTTTCTAATGGAGAATTCTTTTTAGCTTGATTGAATAATGATTTTTCAATTTGATTATCATTAATTCTTTCTAATAGCTCTATTGTTTTGGAGTTTAATGATAAGATTTTAGATTCTTTAATCTTAGTCTTAGAGTTCCAAGGGCAAGAGTTTATACAAATATCACAACCAAATATATAGTTCTTAAGATTTATATTTTCTGGAATATTATTCTTGTTTTCAATAGTTTGATAGGAGTTGCAAAGGTTAGAATTAATTGTACAATCTTTTTGTATTGATTTATTTGGACAAGAATTTATACAATTATTGCAGTCTTCGCATAAGTCTTTTTCTAATTCATTGCTATAATCTGTTGAGAAATTAGTAATTATTTCTCCTATTAATATCTTACTCCCAAAGGTTTTATTAATCAATAAAGAGTTTTTGCCAATCCATCCTAAGCCTGCTTCTTTTGTAATAACTTTTTCTAAAATTGGAGCAGAATCAACAAATGCAACAGCTTTAAAATTAGGATAAATATCTTGAATGCAATGAATTAATTCATATAATGCTTGTTTAATTGCTTTATGATAGTCATTAAAGAGGCTGTAAGAAGCAAATTTAAGCATATTATCATCTTTGTTATCAGGTAATTCAATGTTGTAAGAGACAATAAAACTAATTAAAGATTTTGAATTTTCAAGTAGGAGAGAAGGGTTTTCTCTAATATCAATGTATCTTTCTAAGTATTGCATATCAGCATTATATCCTCTGTCTATCCAATTTTTTAAGAAAGAGATATCAAATTTCTTTATCTCAATTGCTCCACAGTCTTGAAATCCAGCTTTTAATGCTAATGATTTAATTGTATCAAATGCAATATAATTTTCCATCAATTACATTGTGCTAACATCAACATCATATGAATAAATAGTTCTGTTTTCAATATATTCTTTTATCTCTTCCAAAAACTTAGGGATTGAAACCATGTGTTTTCTTGCTTTTAGAGTAACTTCAACATCTGCTTCTGAATCAATAACAAAGAAAGAGACTAAAGAATTTCCTTTTGATTTTTTAGCTGCTTTCAAAACCTTTTCAACAAATTCATTATTTACATTTTCAATAGGCATAACTAATTTAATACCTTTTGCATACTTAACCAACACCTCATCTAATTCTTCAATTTGTAAAATCTTAAATTCTAAAGCATCCTTACTATTTTCATCTCCCCATCCTTTTTTCTTAACTGTAGCTTTAAGTAAGACGAATAACCCATCAATCAAATATTTATGGAAGTTGATGAAATCCTTACTAAAAAGAGTAATCTCTCTACTTGAAGTTTCGTCTTCAAAAACAAAGCTACCATAATTTTTGCCAGTTTTTGTCAATTTTTCCTGGCTGTTTGTTATCATCCCTACAAAGTATAATATCTTATTTTCAAAAGGAGTAAGACTTTCAGAAAGCTCATATAGTTTTGTGTTTTCAAAAAGCTTTTTCTCTAAAGAAAATTTATCTAATGGATGCCCTGAGATATAAAATCCAATTGATTCTTTCTCTTGTTTTAATATTTGGTTTTTTGTCCATTCTTCGCATTTAGGAATTTCAGGTTCCGCATAATTATCTTCTGAGCTATCTCCAAATAAAGATACTTGGGAAGAATTTTCATTATTTTTTATCTTATTGCCATATCTAATTAGTCTTTCAATTATGCTCTCATCTGCATTATTATTAGTTTTTACTAATTGAAAGTATTGAGCTCTGTGGTAATCTGTAAAGCAGTCAAACGCTCCTGCACTAATTAATGCCTCTATACACCTTTTGTTAACGTTAGCCCTTTTAATAAAGTCAAATGGGGTTAAATAAGGTCCGTTTTCTTCTCTTTCTTTTATTATTTCTTGAGCAGCATTAACACCCACGCTTTTAATTGCTGCTAAACCAAAACGAATTTCGCCTTTTTTGTTTACAGCAAAGTTTATTTCAGATTCATTAATATCTGGACCAAGAACAGAAATTTTCTGTTTTTGAGCCTCTTCAATATAATAAGTGATTTTTTTAATATCACTAAGATTGTGAGTTAGAACAGAAGACATAAAATCTGCAGGATAATGAGCTTTTAACCATGCAGTTTGGTAGGCAATATAAGCATAACAAGTAGAATGTGATTTATTGAAGGCATATTCTGCAAACTTTTCCCAATCGTGCCATATTTTATCAACCAGATCAACATCAAGCCCTTTTTCTTTACTCCCTTTCAAGAATTTCTCCTTAAGCTCACTCATAACAGATTTTTGCTTCTTTCCCATAGCTTTACGGAGTTTGTCTGCTTCTCCTTTTGTAAAACCAGCAATTGCTTGTGAAAGCTGCATAACCTGTTCCTGATAAACCGTAATTCCATAAGTTTCTCCTAAATATTTCTCCATTATTTCAGGAAACTCATAGTCTATCTTTTCTGTCTTATGCTTTCTTGCAATATAGTTTGGTATATACTGCATTGGACCTGGACGATAGAGTGCATTCATTGCAATTAAATCCTCAAATCTATCTGGTTTTAGGTTTTGCATATGTTGACGCATTCCATCACTTTCAAATTGGAATGTACCAATTGAATCTCCTCTTTGGAATAGTTCGTATGTAAGTTTATCATCTAATGGAATTTCTCTTGGATTAATATGTATTTGGTGAGATTTTTGAATATTAAAACATGTATCCTTTATTATAGAAAGGGTTTTTAATCCCAAAAAGTCCATCTTAATCATTCCAACATCTTCAACAAACTTTCCTTCAAATTGAGTAATAATAGTTTGTCCATCTTTAGCAGTTGCAGAAGCTAAAGGAATATATTTTGAAAGCTCATCTGGTCCAATAATAACTCCACAAGCGTGAGTACCAATATTTCTAATTGAGCCTTCAAGTTCTTTTGCAAATTTCAAAGTCTTTTTTACTAAGTCTGAGCCATTTTCAAGAGCATCATTAAGTTCAGGGACTTCTTTATAGGCTTGCTCAAGAGTTGTTCCTGGTTTGTCGGGAACAAGTTTAGCCAATCTATCTGATTCTGACAAAGGAAGCTCCAAAACTCTTGCAACATCTCTTATGGCACTTTTAGCAGCCATAGCTCCAAAAGTTATGATTTGTGCAACATGTGAAGAACCATATTTTTCTTGAACATATTCCAAAACTCTTGCTCTTCCTTCGTCATCAAAATCAACATCAATATCAGGTAATGAAATTCTATCTGGATTTAAGAATCTTTCAAATAGAAGTCCATATTTAATTGGGTCAATTGCTGTAATTCCCAAGCAATAAGCAACAACACTTCCTGCAGCTGAGCCTCTACCTGGTCCAACAATAACATCCAAATGTTCTTGAGAGTAATTGATAAAATCTTGTACAATGAGGAAATAGCCTGGAAAACCCATATTATCTATAGTTGAAAGCTCAAAATCAATTCTTTCTTGCAATTCTTTTGAGATTTCTTCTCCATAACACTTCTTTGCCCCGATAGAAGTTAAGTGTTTTAAATACTCATATTCAAACTTAGTTCTTACAATTTTTTCGTAACCACCTTTCTTGATAATTTCTTCTTCTGATAATTCCTGCTCTATTTTTTCTTTTGGATATTTCTCAAAGAATTCTTCAATCCTACCAAAACTCTTAGGAATTTCAAAAATTGGCAGTATTGGATCGCGATTAAGATCATAAACTTCAACCTTATCAACAATCTCTTGAGTATTTGTAATGGCTTCAGGGCAATCATTAAACAGCTCAAGCATTTCTTGCTGACTTTTAAAATACTCTAATCCTGTATAGTGCATCTTAGAGTATTCGCTAAGTTTTTGACCAGTATTTAAACAAATCAATATCTTGTGTGCATCAAAATCATTGGCATTAACATAATGAACATCATTTGTGGCAATAACTTTCACCCCATATTTCTTAGCAATTTCAATTATTATTGGCTTAACCATTGCTTGCTCTTCTATACCATGGTTTTGAATTTCCAAATAATAATCATCACCAAAAACACTCTTATATTCTTGAACAGTTTTTTCTGCATCTTGAATATTGTTTGAAAGAATGTATTGAGGGACAATACCTCCTAAACAAGCTGAACTGCAAATTAATCCTTCACTATATTTAAAAAGGAGTTCTTTATCTATTCTTGAAGTACGATAAAATGAATCGGGTTCAAAAGAAAGGGAACTTAATTTTATAAGATTTTGATAACCTTTTGCATTTTTGGCAATTAAGATTAAGTGATCTCCACTAAAATTCTTACCATCTTTCTTAAAACGACTATCTCTTGCAACATATACCTCACTTCCAATTAATGGCTTAATTCCTTCTTTTGTAGCTTTGTTATGAAAATCTAATACTCCATACAAATTACCATGGTCTGTGAGTGCCAATGCCTCCATTGAAAACTCTTTTGCCTTATTGATTAATCCAGAAATGCTAGCAGCTCCATCTAAAATAGAGTATTGAGAGTGAACGTGAAGATGAGTAAACTTTGCCATAAACTAAAAAGTATTTTTATCAATTGAATATCTTGCAAAGATAAATAACTTCCCCTCTAAATTGAAGGGAAATTGAAAATAAAATTCATCTATATAGGTATTGATTAATTCAATCTGTAGTATTTAATTCTGTAAAAACATTATTAATTAAGAGATAGGCTAATAGTAGTTTTGCAATAAAATTGTAACTTTGCAGCATGAAAATTGCAGCATTGGTTTCGGGAGGAGTAGATAGTTCGGTTGTGGTTCATCAGCTAAAGGAGATGGGCTACGACCCTACAATATTCTACATTAAAATAGGTATGGAAGACAAGGATGGCTATATTGATTGCCCTTCGGAAGAAGATATTGAGATAACGTCTTATATTGCAAAAAAATATGGGTGTAAATTTGAAATAGTATCTCTTCAGGAGGATTATTGGCAAGAAGTTGTATCCTACACTATTGAAGCTGTAAGAAGGGGTTTAACTCCCAATCCAGATATGATGTGCAATAAGTTAATTAAGTTTGGTGCATTTGAACGCAAATGGGGAAAAGAATTTGATAAGATTGCAACAGGACACTACTGCACTACAACTCAAATTAATGATAAGATATTTCTTTCTACTGCAAAAGACAAACATAAAGACCAAACCTATTTTTTAGGTCAGATTAACTATATGCAGGTTTCAAGACTTATGTTTCCAATAGGTAATCTCCTAAAATCTGAAGTTAGAGAAATTGCTAAGGAGAATCATTTGCCAAGTGCTTTCAGGAAAGATAGTCAAGGCATTTGCTTTTTAGGGAAAATAAATTATAATGATTTTATCCGTAGATATTTGGGTGAGAAAAAAGGTGATATTATAGAACTTGAAACAGGCAGAAAGATAGGTTCTCATAATGGATATTGGTTTCACACCATTGGACAAAGAAAAGGTTTAGGCCTGAGTGGAGGTCCTTGGTTTGTAGTAAAGAAAGATATTGAGAATAACATTCTTTATGCTTCACAAGGCTACGACCCTGAAACTCAATATGGGAAAGTTGTAAATTTAAGCGGTTTTGAGTTTATTACTGAAGATGTTTGGGGAGATTTTTCCGATGAAAAAGATATATTATTTAAAATTCGCCACACACCCGACTTTACTCAAGGCAAATTAAAGAAAATAAACGATATATATAGGATTGAATCTAAGGATAAAATTCAAGGAATAGCCTCAGGACAATTTGGAGTAATATATGATAATGAAGCAAAGCTTTGTTTGGGAAGCGGATTAATTATTTAGTATTCAGCTTCTCCTGCTTTCTTAGTTGCTTTAAAATATCTCTTTCTTGCTTTGCAATTTTTTCGTCTTTTGTTGCTTTATTGGTTATTTTCTTAAGTAACTTAAAGTCCTCAATACCTAATATTTCCATTTCTCTTAACAATAACCTTGCACAAGCATAGGCGTCAGAATCAGCATTATGATGTGAAAATTCAATCTTTTCTTGTTCGCAAAGAAAGTCTAATGAATATTTTTTGGAGTCTTTCCATGTTAAACGAGCAATTTGATAGGTGCAGAAATAATTAAATTTAGGAACATCTATCTTATAATGTTCTAAAGTTTTACGTAAAATTCCAATATCAAAATTTGCATTATGAGCAACTAAAGTTTGATTTTCAATAAAAGGCTTTATCTCAATCCAAAGTTCATCAAATTCAGGTTCAAACTTTACATCTTCTTTCTTTATTCCATGAATTTTTTGTGCATAGAAGTGAAAATAAGGATAACAAGCAGGTTTAATTAGCCATTGTTTTACCAAAGCAATTTGAGAATCTCTTACTACTGCAATTCCTAAAGAACATGGGTGAGTGGGGTCAGCTGTCTCAAAATCAATGGCAACAAAATCAAGCATAGATTATATTTATAAAAGGTTTTTATTTTTTTGTGGTGCAAATTTACAAATTATAATACTACTTTCTTCCCTTTTAAATGAAATAAATTTAATTATAACCTCAAAATTTATAGTGGTAAAATCAATTTTTTGAGATTTTATCCTTGTTTTTCGCTCTATAAATTTCTCTTTATCTGAAATAAGTCTATCAAAACCTTATTAAAATTTAATAAGATGAGGATTAAATTTTACATCCTGCCACCTTGCACACTACATCCTGCCACCATGTAACCTACATCCTGCCACCTTGCATACAACATCCTGCCACCTTGCAAGATTTTTTCCTTGTTTAAAAAAGTTTTTCCTTGATTTAAATAGATTTTTTCCTTGTTTAGCTAAAAAATATTGGAGATAAAATTTACATCTAAGTCTTTTAAATTATAGCTAATGCAAATATAAATGCTGTTTAAATTATCTGATTCTCTTATTGATTTATCTAAGATAAATATCTGTTGATTAAAATGGATTAATAATAAATATTGACTTAATAAAAAGAAATAGGCGAGTAGTTAATTAGTAATCTACTCGCCTATATTATTAATAATAAGGTATTGACCTATATTTTATTTTTTGAAGTTAGCCTTTCCTTCCTCCAAGAATTTAATGAAATTTTCTACATTTCTATCATATCCCTTTGGAGTATTGAGAACTTTTCCTTCAGCACTCATCAAAACATATAAAGGTTGAGCATTAGCGTTGAAATGTTCCATCTGATAGTTGTGATTCTTCTTGCCAAGAGTTTTAGCCACTGTTCCGTCTTTAAGGGTTACCCACTCATTTTCTGGAAGTTTTATAAAGTTAGCATCAGCATAAAGAGCAACCATAACATAGTCTTGAGTTAGTATTTTTTTCACTTGTTTGTCTTCCCAAACATAGTATTCCATCTCACGGCAGTTTGCACATGTCTTTCCAGTGAAGTCAATAAATATAGGCTTTCCAACTTGCTTTGCATAAGCTTTTGCTTCTTCAAGGTCAAAGAAACCTTCAAATCCAGTAGGGAAATGTAATTGGTCGGTATATTTTCTATTTGCAGGAAGAGAATTTGCACTGGCTTCAACTGATGAGGTTGTGCCTGCATTTTCAATGATTGAGCGTTCAATATTAAAGTCTTGTGTTGTCATTGGAGGAACATATCCTGAAATGGCTTTAAGAGGTGCTCCCCAAAGTCCTGGAATCATATAAAGAGCAAAAGAGAAAGTAATTATGGAAAGGAATAATCTCCCAACTCCAATTTGTTCTAAGTCGTTATCTCCCTTAAATTTGAGTTTGCCAAGAAGGTAGAATCCCAAAAGAGTAAATATAATTATCCAAAGAACAAGGTATGTTTCTCTATCTAAAAGTCCCCAGTTGGCACTAAGGTCAGCCATAGAAAGGAATTTAAGACCAAGAGCGATTTCTAAAAATCCAAACACTATCTTTGTTGTATTTAGCCAAGAACCTGATTTCATTTTTGAAAGCATTTGAGGGAACATAGCCAAAAGAGTAAATGGGAGAGCAAAACCAATAGAGAATCCTATCATGGAAATTAAGAATACCAAACTATTTGTTGAGCTTGAGGCAACACCCATTAGAGCTGCTCCCAGAATTGGTCCTGTGCATGAGAAAGAAACTAAAACAGTTGTTAGAGCAATAAAGAAAGCTCCAAGATATCCTCCTTTGTCAGCGTTTTTATCTGATTTATTTATCCAAGAAGAAGGAAGAGTTATTTCGAACATTCCAAAGAATGAGAAAGCAAAAAGCATAAAAATAATGAAGAAAAGCATATTTGGAACCCAATGCGTAGAGATTAAATACATTGCATCTTTGCCCAAAAGTAAAGTTAGTACTAATCCAATAACTGCAAACATAAATATTATTGATCCTCCAAAAAAGAACGCCTCTTTAAGTCCTTGTTTCTTACTTTTCTTTCCTTTCATAAAGAAACTTATGGTCATAGGAACCATTGGGAAAACGCAAGGAGTTACAAGAGTTAAAAGTCCAGCTCCAAGAGAAATAAGAAATACCATTAGCATTGAATTATCTTCCTTTTTAGTCTCTTGAGCTTGAATTGTTGTTGAGGTTTGGGTTTGAACATCAGCTTGAGTTTGTGTTGAAGTTTGTGTTTCGGTTTCAGAAATAACTTCTGTCATTTGAGAAGCTTTAGGGTTACCCTTTACATCAAAACTAAACGCAACATCTTCAGGTGGAATACAGCTTCCTTTTTCACAAAGCTGGAAATTAACATTCCCTTTTACCTTAAAGTCTTTTTCGCTTCTAACTTTAATCTTTTGACGAAATAGCACTGTTCCTCCAAAATGTTTCGTAGTGTCCTTAGCATACTTGTCATATTCAGCAATTGCTTTTGGCTCTATAACTTTACCTATTCTTTGGTAGTCATTACTTTTCTCAAATTCAAACACAATTGGAAGTTCTGTTCCTTTAGTGTATTGAGAATAAATATGCCAGCCATCCCCTAATTTAACTTTAAGTTGTAATTCGGAAATGGAGTCATTAATCTTTTTTGTCTTGAAATCCCATTTAGCCTGGGAAAAAACACTGCTTGCAAAAAGCATTATTGCAACAAGTGTAAGTGTAAATTTTAATTGTTTCATATTTTATTTGTTATTTATCTTTGCTTTATCTTATCCAGGCTGAAGGATTTTGCTTAGAGCTTCCTTTCCAAACTTGGAAATTGAATTCAGAAACATTTTCGCTGTTTGTATAAACTGTCCCTATGGCTTGTTTAGTTGAAACTTTTGATCCAACAGAAACACTAACAGAAGAAAGATTAGTGTAAACGGTAAGATATTCTCCGTGGCGAATAATTATGTTTTGCTGTCCGGTTGGTCCAATGAATATTTTAGAAACTACTCCGTCAAAAACTGACCTAACAGAACTTCCTCGCGGAGTTTGGATATCTATTCCGTTATTTTCAATCATTATACCCTTTATGTCAGGATGAGGATGTGTTCCAAAACTACTTGTAACAACTCCTTGTTCAACAGGCCATGGAAGTCTTCCTTTGTTGGCAGAAAAACTATTGGAAAGTTTAATTTCTTCAGGAGTTGCACTCATTACGTATTTTGTTGATTTAGCTCCTGATTCTTTGGAATTACCAACTTCTTTACTTTCTTTCTTTGTTGTTTCCTTATTCTTTTTTGCCGCAATTGCAGTTTGTTTTCTTACTTCAGCAGAAATGGCGGCATTAATTTGATTTTGGAGTTTCTTCCTTTGAGTTTGTTTTTGTTTAATTTGTTGAGTTAGTTGTTTTTCTTTCTTGCTCAAAAGATTAATATTTTTCTTTTTATCTTGTTCTTCTTTAGTTAGACTCTTTTTGTTTTGTTCTTCTTGTTGAAGTAGGCTTTCTTGATTTTTTTTCTTTAATGATAGTTCATCGGTTTTCTTCTCCAATTCGTCAGATTTTGTTTTAATATTCAAAATCATATTCTTTTGCATATCTCCATATTGTCTAAAGAAAACATAACGTTGATAGGCTTGACGATAATTCTTTGATGAGAAAATGAAAAGGAGTTTGTCGGTTGAGGTTCTGTTTCTTTGAGCATACTTAAGCATTTTAGCATAATCTTTTTTCAGAACTTCAATCTCATTATTTATTTCAACAATTGATTTTTGAGTATTTATTATCTCTCCGTTGATCATATTCATTTGTCTGGAGATATTATCAATAAGTTTTTGTCTTGAAGCAATTTTTCGTTTAAGAATTGAAAGTTCTGAGGCAGACATCCTCTTTGTGTTTTTTGTCTCTTTTAGAATAGCATTAATAGCATTAATTTCTCTTTCAATTTTTGCTTTCTCATCTTCTAATTTTTTTCTGTCTTGAGCATTCGAAAACAAGCAAATAAAGAGCATAAAACAAGTAAAAATAGATGTTTTAAAATAGTGACAATTGCTATTATTCTTTTTGATAAACATAATGTAAGTGAAAATTTGATTGACAAAAGTACAAATAATAAATTAAATAGAAAGTATTAATGTATGATAAGGTCTTTTTGATTTATTGAAAAAATCTTTTCCTTATGCAATTAAATATGAATAAAAATACATTGTTAGATGCATTATTAATTCATTTCTCAAAAACTTTTATATCTTTGCAACATTAATATAAAAAAATTATTTGTTATGAGTGACGATAATAAAATTGTAAAAAGGTATTCTGACGAAGAATTGAACGAATTTAAGGAAATCATTGAAGAGAAACTAACTCAAGCTAAGGAAAATCTTGCAATGTTATTAGAGGCTTTTTCAAATGATGCTAATGATTTAGGCGACACTTCACCAACATTTAAGGTTTTGGAAGAAGGAAGTAGTGTTTATTCTAAGGAAGAAAATGCCAATATGGCTTCAAGGCAACAAAAATTCATTAAGGATTTGGAGGCCGCTTTAATTAGAATTGAAAACAAAACTTACGGTGTGTGTAGAGTTACAGGAGAGCTGATTCCTAAGGAACGATTACGTTTAGTTCCTCACGCAACTTTAACTGTTGAAGCTAAAAATCAACAAGTAAAAAAGAAATAAGCTAAATGAAAAAACCTCTTATTCTTATCTTT
>DHDW01000032.1:70314-91226 GCA_002399565.1 Bacteroidales bacterium UBA4866
TGCATTGGAGAGGAAATCTCTTTAATAGGAGATTGGAGTAGAATCCATTTCATCGAAAACGAAGGAATGGCATTTGGAATGAGTTTCGGTGGACAATGGGGTAAATTACTTCTAACATTGTTTAGAATAATTGCCTCAGTTCTTATTTTTGGTTATCTTAAAAAACTAATTGAGAAAAAGGAATCTAAGTTGATAATATATAGTATGGCTCTAATTTTTGCTGGGGCTGTAGGAAACATTATTGATTCTCTTTTCTATGGATTAATTTTCTCTGAAAGTTCTCTTTTCAATACAGCAACAATTTTTCAAGGTGGATATGGAACATTTCTTCATGGGAAGGTGGTTGATATGTTTTATCTTCCAATAATAGATACAACTTATCCTAATTGGATGCCTTTTGTTGGAGGAGGATCTTTTCGTTTCTTTAATGCAATTTTTAATGTTGCAGATATTTCAATTACAGTAGGTGTTTTCATCCTGATTATTTCTTTAATTATTTCTCCTAAACAAAAGGGAGAAGATATTAAGGAAGAAATATTGGATGAAGAAGATTTAAATAATACAGAAAAATCACAATTATCTAATTAATTGAAGTGGAAATAATAATTATTCTTGTTTTAATTTTTGTCAATGGAATTTTCTCAATGGCAGAAATTGCTGTTGTCTCTTCTCGTAAATCAAAGTTAGAATCCCTAACAAAGAAGGGAGATCAAAAAGCAAAAAAGATATTAAAAATTGCAGAAAAACCAGAATATTTTCTTTCAACCGTTCAGATTGCAATAACTGCAATTGGACTTGTTACAGGTTTGTATTCTGGAAAAAGTTTATCTCTTCCTTTAAGCAATATCTTAACAAATTTGGGTTTTGGTCTTTCTTCAATGTGGTTTGCTAATATCTTAGTAGTAATTTTAGTAACATATTTTACCTTAGTTCTAGGAGAATTACTCCCTAAAAAAATAGGATTAAATAATCCTGAAAAAGTAGCAGGATTCATCATCTCTCCAATGAATTTTATTACAAAACTAACATATCCATTTGTTGTTGTTCTTTCAAAAAGCACTCTTTTTTTACTTAAGATTTTTAGAATAAAAAAGAATGATGACTCAATAATTACTGAAGATGAAATTAAGCAAATAATTAATGAGAGCACTGAAGATGGAGAAATCCAAGAGGTAGAACAAGATATTGTTGAAAGAGTTTTTAGTTTGGGTGATCGAGATGTTTCTTCACTTATGACTCACAGAATAGATTTTGAATGGTTTGATGTTGATGATGGACAGTTGCAGATTAAAAAGAAATTAGAAAATCATATACATTATATATATCCTGTTGCAGATAAATCTTTGGATAATATAATTGGAGTTGTTTTCTTGAAAGATATGATAAAAATGAGAGAAGGTTCAATTAGAAATATTGTAAAGGAACCTCAGTTTTTACCAGAAAGTTCAAGTGCTTATCATGCCTTAGAAGTATTTAAGGAAAAGAAAATAAGTTATGCACTAATAATTGATGAATTTGGATTAATTATTGGAATGGTAACTATGAATGATATATTGGAATCTTTGATTGGTTCTGCTGAAGAAATAGGGGTTAGTGATGAATATCAAATGATAAAAAGAGAAGACGGCACTTGGTTAGTAGATGGACAATATCCTTTCTTTGATTTCTTAAGTTACTTCGAAATAGAGAATAAATATCAAGAATTAGATTATAATACACTAAGTGGATTAATTTTGGACTTAACTGGAAAAATTCCTAAAGAAGGAGAAAAAATATATTGGGAATTATTTTGCTTTGAAATCGTTGATATGGATATAGCTCGAATTGATAAAATCCTTGTTACACAAAATAGCAGCGATGAAATAAAAAAAAATCATAATAAGTTGGTCAAATAAAATATCTTTAATACTTTTGCACGATTGAAATCAAAGTTTTAATAATTAAAATTAATAACACAATAAGAAAAGCTATGAAAAAAGTATGTGCTTATTTGTCAATATTCGCTATATTGACTTTAGGTTTATCAAACACTGTTTTTGCACAAGAAGCATCTAAAACAGTAACCGCAACCGAATCAGCAGTTGCAGAACCTGTCGCTCAGGCTCAAGAAGAAGCTGCTCCTGCAGACACACAATCATTCCATCAAGTTTTAAAAACTAAGTACATTGAGGGTGGAGTGCCTTGGATGACTCCAATTTTAATTTGTATGATTTTAGGTCTTGCATTAGTTATTGAAAGAATTCTTTATCTTAATTTAGCTACTACCAATGCAGAAAAACTTCTAAAACAAATAGAAGAAAAAGTGGACGGAAATGACTATGAAGGAGCTAAAGAAGTTTGTAGAAATACTCGTGGACCTCTTGCTTCAATATTCTTCCAAGGTCTTGACCGTGTTGGAAATGGTTTAGAAGATGCGGAAAAAGCACTTACATCTTATGGTGGAGTTCAAATGGCAAGATTAGAAAGTAATATGAGCTGGATTTCATTATTTATTACAATTGCTCCATCTTTAGGGTTCTTAGGAACTGTTGTTGGGATGGTTCAAGCATTTGATGATATTGAAAAAGCAGGTGATATTTCTCCAACAGTTGTTGCAGGAGGTATGAAAGTAGCTCTTATTACAACAATCTTCGGATTGATTGTTGCTCTAATTCTTCAAGTTTGTTATAACTATTTACTTTCAAAGATTGAAGGTATTGTTACTACAATGGAAGATTCTTCAATTACATTCATGGATATCTTGGTTAAAAACAGAAAATAGTATTTAATAGCAAGATTTCTTCAAGAAGAAATATTAAACTATTTTATTTACTAAAGAATTAAACCAAGGAGGTAAAAATGAAAAACGATTTTAAGAAAATATATTGGACAGTTGTAATAATATGGGGTGCATTAGCTTCTATATGTAGTTTATTGTATGCAGTATTTTTTGAAAGTAATGCTGGCTTAGCTCAATTATTCTGGAATTTGTCCTATTGGTCAGTTGTAATACTTATAATGATAAGCATTGTTTCTGCATTAGGTTTTGCATTAGGTTTTATTATTAAAGGCTTTATGGAAAACCCTAAAAACCAAATGAAAATTATTATTGCATTTGCTGCAATGTTAATATTGCTTGTTGGTAGTTATTTGCTTTCATCAGGAACTGATATACCAGCTGAATTGTTTGAAAAAACAGGTTCAAACTATGGAAATTCCAAATTAATTGGAGGTTCATTATATGCAGTATATGTTCTAATGATAGGAGTATTATTATCTGCATTATATTCAGAAATAGCAAAAAAATTAAAGTAATATGGCAAGAAAGAAAAAAGAGGTTCCTCAGGTGAATAGTTCGTCATCAGCGGATATTTCGTTTCTTTTGCTTACTTTCTTCCTATTAACATCATCAATTAATACGGATTTAGGAATTCAAAGACGATTGCCGCCACCATCGGACCCAAGTGTTAAGCCACCTGAAATACACAAGAGGAATACATTTACTGTTAAGGTAAATCGTGCAGACCAGCTTTTATTTGATGGACAAGTTGGAGAAATTACAGGATTAAAAGAAAGAGCTAAAGAGTTCTTGTCAAATCCTCAGAATCTTCCTAATTTGCCAGAGAAAACAACAACTGAAATACCTTTAATAGGTAAATATGAGGTGTCAAAAGGAGTTATTTCTCTTCAAAACGATAGAGGAACATCTTATGATATGTATTTTAAAGTTCAGAATGAATTGACAGGAGCTATTAATGAATTGAAAGATGAATTATCAAGAGTTAGATTTGGACGTGCATATAAAGATTGTAAAGAAGATCAAAGAGAAGCTGTAGATAAAGCAATTCCAACTGCAATTTCTGAAGCTGAACCTAAAAATGTAGGAGGAAATTAATTATGGGAAAATTTAAGTCAGAAGACAAAAAATCTGTTCCAGGATTTAATGCGAGTTCAATGTCGGACATTATTTTTATGTTTTTGTTCTTCTTTATGGTTATTTCAACTATGAGAGAAAGCACATTATTTGTTAAAATAACAGTTCCTCAAGGTTCTGAAATCCAGAAATTAGAAAAGAAATCATTAAGCAGTAATATTTTTGTTGGAGTTCCAATTGAAGAAAAGAAATTTGGTTCTGCTCCAAGAATTCAACTAAATGACCAATTTGCAGAAATTAGTGATATTAGAGCATTTATTGAAGCTGAAAGAGCTGCAAGAGATGAAGTTGATGTTCCTTTTCTTACAACGACCTTAAAATGTGATAAGGATGTAAAAATGGGAGATATTAGTGATATCAAACAAGAACTACGTCAAGTTGGAGCATTAAGAATAATGTATGCTGCATCAAGAAGAGCTAAAGACACATACTAATTAATATAAAATTCTACTTAACTGCCTAAATTAATTTAATTGTAATTTAGGCAGTTTTTCTTTTCCCTTAATCTAAAGAATATGGAATTTCATTGTAAAACATTCTCTTTAAATCACACCAAAAGTTCAATGAAGATTGGAACAGATGCAATTCTTCTTTCTTCATTGACTCCAAAATTCTTCCCTAAAAATATATTAGATATTGGAACAGGGTGTGGGATAATTGCTCTTTGTATGGCTCAGAAATATGCCAATTCCACAATATTAGCAATAGATATTGATCATAATTCAATATTAGAAGCAAAAGAGAATTTCAAAAACTCAAAATTTTCGGAAAGGATTAATGCTCAAAAAATAAATATTAAGGATTTTGCTCAAAATAATATATCTAAATATGACTTAATTGTTTCAAATCCTCCTTTTTTTATCTCAAGTTTGGAAAGTTCAAAAGAAAGAAGAAATAAAGCCAGACATAATGTTTCTTTAAGTTATGAAGATTTAATTCTTTCAGCCAAACGTATTCTTTGTTCAAATGGGATGTTTTCTTTAATCCTTCCATATATGGAATCAATAATATTTGAAAATATTGCAATTCAAGAAGGTTTTCAAACAATTTATAGAGCAAAGATTTTCTCAACCCCAAGCAAAGAATGCGAAAGAGTAGTTTTGCACTTAAAAACTAAAGAAAACAATTCTCAAAATCCACTTTTTAATACTATAGTTGAGACGGAGATATTTTTAAGAGACCTAAATAATAATCTAACTCCTGAATATAATAAGTTAGTAAAGGAATTCTTATTATAAATTCAATTCTCTTATTCCCATTCTCTTTGTCAAAATAAATTCCAATTTCCATAAATAAGGAAAGGTAAAAATAAAACCTTGTTTGCGTAAATTAAAACGAAGAAAGAAAAAATTATTACTTGATTTCAGTAAACTAAAACAAGGAATCAGAAAAGCAAAATGTGTAAACTTTAAAAGCTTGAAAATATGTAATATTCTCCAGCTTTTTAGCTGGAGTAATATTCATTACATAATATTATTCTTGCTATATATATAGTAAAGAATATTAGAATATAGAATATAGAATATTTTGGGAAATATCGGCTAAATTTAATGAGATTAATGACCTTAGAGGCCTAAAAACATATTAACTCAAAAAACATCAATCATAATTGAAAATAAGTCCCTGATAAATGAAAATATAAGGGACATATGCAAAAATATAAGGGAGATAAATAAAAATATAAGGGACTTATTTTTAATTATCATTGGGGAATTTTGAAATTGCTTAAGAGTTATTAGTTCTAATTGATAAAAAGCAGATTATTATATTAAGGTTTTCAATTTTTTGTTGTCAAAATACATTGTAGGGATAAAAGTTAATAGGGTGATAATCATTTGTCTCAAAATAATCAATGACAATATAGCCAAAGTTAATTGAATATTGAAGAGTAAATATTTTGATTTTTATTGTTTTATTACTACTTTTGCGAGTTAGATACTTTGAATTTAAATAGATGAAAAAAACTTTCTTCTCATTATTAGTCCTTTTTTTGCTTGTAGTAAAAGCAACCAATTTAAGTGCAGTTCCTGCTTATCCTTATCAAATAACTATTAAGCAGTCAGATAATACCTTGTTATCTCTTTTCCTTAAGGGAGATGAAAAAGTAAATTGGGCTAAAACACTTGATAATTACACTTTATTAGTTGCCAAAAATGGTGATTATGTTTATGCTGTTTCTGATTCAAAAGGAGGGATTAAGCCTTCTGAAATGATTGCTCATAATGAAGGAGAAAGAAGTATAAAGGAGTTAGAGTTTATTTCGCAATTAGATAAGAATTTAATTTATTCCAGAGAGCAAGTAGAATATTTAAAGCAATTTTGGGACTTTAAGACAACAGATAATTTTCAAAAAGCTTTGCTTAATGCTAAATCAACAAATAGAGAATTAAGGATATTGGTAATTTTAGCTGCTTTTTCAGATGTTCCTTTTACATATGATGCTGAATATTTTAATGCCCTTTTTAATCAAGCAGGATATAATCTAAATGGGAACGAAGGAAGTGTTAGAGATTATTTTTCAGCTTCAACATTTGGACATGTAACAGTTATTGCTGATGTTTTTGGACCCTATACTTCAAGTGCTGGACAAAGTGCTTATGGATACGCAACTGTCGGTATGAATGGGGCTAAAAATTTGCTAACAGAAATGCTTTATTTGGCTGATCAAGATGTTAATTACTCTAATTATGCAAACT
Source organism: Bacteroidales bacterium UBA4866 (assembly GCA_002399565.1). GTDB lineage: Bacteria > Bacteroidota > Bacteroidia > Bacteroidales > P3 > UBA10566. The sequence continues at coordinate 76,924 of DHDW01000032.1, forward strand.
ATGGAGGCGATTATGTAGATTGTGTTTATATGATTTTTGCAGGATGTTCTTTCAGCAATGGAGAGCCAAATGCAATTTGGCCTCATAGGAGTGGTTTGTATCCATCTGTTCAAAAAGATGGTGTTTATATTCAAGATTATGCATGTTCTTCTGAGTTAGGAGGAACAACTCTTTATGGGGCAACCCCTCCAGTCATTGGAACAGTTTGTCATGAGTTCTCTCACGTTTTGGGTTTAGCCGATGTTTACGACACCGACTATGAATCAAATGGACAAGCTTTTGCATCCGATGGTTGGGATATTATGGCTAGTGGAAATTATAATAATGGGGGGAAGACCCCATGTTTGTGGAGTGCTTTCCAACGTAGCTCAATGGGTTTTTTGGATTTAGTAGAATTAAATTTTTCTACACCAATAGGCAACAAAACTCTTCCTCCTTTAACCCAAAGCAATACAGCATATAAAATTTCACATAACTCAACTGAGTATTTTATTTTAGAAAATCGTCAGCAAGAAGGATGGGATAGATTTCTATATGGACATGGAATGCTAATCACACATATTGATAAAAGTGTACCTGGTTGGAATTTTAATTGTGCAAACTGTAACTCTACTTTATTAGGAATAGATATAGAAGAAGCCAATCCACAAAATAAATATAATCGTCCAAGCAATACATTTCCTGGAACAAGCAATGTACAAAGTTTTACAGATAATACAAATCCAGGCAGTTTATCAAACAATTATGCAACACTTAACAAACCAATATTTAGAATAAAAGAAAATAATACTACAAAAAATATTAGTTTTGATTTTGGAGTACTTCCTGCAGATGCACCACAAGCAACAACAAATTCAATAATTAAATTTACATCAGATTCAATTTTTGTAAGCTCTACTATCTCACAAACAACTGACCCTATTGTTGAGAAAGGAGTTCTATATTCTACTTCTCCAACTCCAACATCTAATAGCCAAAAAATAGTTAGTACAGAAAGCACAAATAGTTTTATTTCCATAATTTCAGGGCTTCAACCCTCAACATCCTACTATGTTAGAGCTTATGCCAAAAATTCTTCTTCACAATTTTTCTATGGAGAAATTATTCAAGTAACAACCCCTTGTAGTTCAATAAATATTTTCCCATATACAAATAGTTTTGAAAGCTCATCTTCATTAAATTGTTGGTCTCAAGAGGGAGAATCATTCCAGTCCAACATTTGGAAAATTAAAGATTCAACTCAAACAGGAGGAATTTCAATTGCACAAGAAGGATTAAAGTTTGCACATATTTATTCTCAATCTGCTAGTTCTCAAACAAGAAAACTAATAACACCTCCTTTGAACCTATCTGTTCTTTCTCAACCATATTTGAAGTTCTATTTTGCAGCAAAGGCTAAAGGCGATTTCCAAGATATTTTCAAGGTTTATTACAAAACATCTCCAACAAGTAGTTGGCAAGTATTAAAAACATATAGCCTTACTAACTATCCACAATGGACTAAAGATTCAATTATGCTCCCAGAAAAATCAAATACTTACTATATTGCTTTTGAAGGACAACTTTATGCAGGATATGGAGTTTGTGTGGATAATGTTGAGATAGGAGAAGCCAATTTAGCTGCATATCCATCAGTTCAAACATTAGCTTTGGATAATATAACAGATGTTTCAATTAGAGTTTCATCCAATCTTATTTCTCAAGGCTACACTGCAATATCTGAAAAAGGAATTGCATATGGCACAAATCCTAATCCAACAATTGAAGATTCATATCTTTCTTTAGGAAATACGTTAGGTCAATATTATCTAACTGCAAACAATTTAAATCCAAATACTCTATATTATTTTAGAGCCTATGCAATCAATCAAGGCCTAATTTCCTATGGGCAAGTATTATCATCTTTTACAAAATGTGAAAGAATAAATTCATTCCCATATCAATTTATAACAGAAAGTACAGATAGTAATTGTTTTGTAAAAGGAGAAGGTTGGGAATTAGTATTACAAGAAGGAGTAGTTAATCCTCAAGAAGGAACAAACTTCTTTAAACATAGTTCAAATCAAACTATTAAATCAAAACTAATTGTTCCAATCCTAAATTTAGAAAATCATACAAGTACCAAGATGAAATTTTGGTATCAAAAACCAAATGGCAATGACACTTTAGTAGTTTTATATAAAATTGGAATTGATGGCATTTGGAATAGTCTTAAAACATATACTTCATCAACAAATTTATGGACATTAGACTCAATAGATCTTCCTTTGGCTTCAGATAATTATTATTTAGCATTTGAAGCAGTATCGCAAAATGGAAATACAATTTATTTAGATAATATTGAAATAGATGCTATTTTACAAACACCAATAGTGCAAAGTAATTCAGCAACACTATCTTCCTATAATAGTATTCATATTGAAGGCGAGGTAGTTTATTTGGGATTAAGTTCAGTTAATGATAGGGGAGTTTGTTGGACAACTGATGGTTCTATCCCAGATGTGTCAGATTTAAAACTTCAAGTAGGGAGTGGAATAGGACAATTTTCAACAACCTTAACTAATCTTTCTCCAGAAACAACCTATAGAGTCAGAACTTATGCAACCAATAGTTATGGAACAAGCTATGGTAGAGATTATATAATAACAACTCCTCCAACTCCAATTTTCAACAATACAATAACAGGGAATCAACATATTTGTTATTACTCAGTAACTCAAAATCTACAAGGCTCATTACCAACAGGAGGCAATGGACAATTTACTTATCTTTGGTTACAAAGTCCTGATAGTTTGAATTGGGAATTAGCTTCAGATCCCGATTTAAGAATTCTACAATCATATTTGTCTTTTAGAGCCGAACAAACTCACTACTACAAAAGAATAGTTTATTCAAGATTAGTTTCAGATACAAGTAATATAGTCCTAATTGAAGTTTCTCCTCGAACAAGGGCAGGAAATGTTTTTAGAGTTCAGGACACAATAGCATTAAACGACACTTTGAAAATGGAATTAAGAGCTTTTGTTGGAGATAAATTTGTTTGGGAAAGAAAGAAATTAAACTTTTCTTGGGAAGAACTTCCATTAGCTCCTGATAGTAATTGGATAGAAGACTCTCCAGAAGAATTAGGTAAATACTTCTATAGAGTTAGGGTAACAAGTGGAGTTTGTGCAGAAGAAATTTCTGGAGAAGATTGGACTTATGTTAAAAAAGATATTGGATTGGAAGAAATTGTTGAAGATGAGAATAGTATAATTATTTACCCAAATCCTTCTCAAGGAGAGATAAATATAAAATATAATAATGATGAAGTATTTGTTGGAAAACTTTCTCTTTATGATATTAATTCAAAAGAGATTAAAACAGTAGAAAACCAAGTCCTAAACAAAGGAGATAATAGAATTAATCTTAATCCAATTGGAATAGGTTCTTATCTTTTAGTTTTGAAAAATAAGGACAATGTAATTACAAAAATATTAATAATAAATAAATAAAGAGAACATGAAAAAAGCGTTTACACAATTGCTTTTTATAGCAATTTTACTAATTTCTCAAATTAGTATGGCCGTTCCAGCCTATAAGGGATTGGTTCAGCTTTCTCAACCTGATGGCACAGAAGTTTCTGCCTATCTTTTTGGAGATGAAAGAATAAGTTGGGTTGAATCAGAAGACAATTATACATTAATGTATAATAAACAAGGCTATCTTGAATATGCAATAAAAGACCAAGTTGGCGATATGATTCCTTCTGGAATTATTGCAAAATCTCAAAATGAGCGTTCTATTTCTGATATTAATTTCTTGTCAACTATCCAAAAGAAATTAAGATATTCTCAGTCACAAATAGATTTAATGCTTCAAATGACAGAGATGTTAGATAATAGAAAGTCACAAGGAGTAGAAGGTTTAACGGTTGGAATTAGGAAGCTATTGGTTATTTTGGTAGGATATTCTGATTTTTCATTTACATATTCAAGACAGGATTTTGAGAATTTGTTTAATCAAATTGGATATACAGCAAATCAAAGCACAGGAAGTGTTAGAGACTATTTTGCTGCAAATTCTTATGGAAAATTAGATTTACAATGTACAGTGGTTGGACCTTTTACTTTACCACAAACAAGAGCTTTTTATGGTGCTGAAACCTCAACGCAAAACGATGTTAATGCAAAACAAATGATTATTGATGGTTGTTATGCTGCGGATTCTATTATTGATTTTAGTGTTTTTGATAACGATGCTAACCTTATTGTTGATGGAATACATGTTGTTTATGCTGGAAAAGGACAGCATAATGGAGGAGGAGCAAATGCAATTTGGGCTCATCGTTCAAAATTAATTCCAGCTTTAGTATTGGATGGAGTAAGAATTATTGATTATTCATGTGCTTCTGAAAAAAATTCAAGTAACTCTATTTCTGGAGTAGGAGTACATTCTCATGAATTTGGTCATGTTTTAGGATTATTAGATTACTATGATACTGATTATAATGTTAATGGTATTTCCAAAACATTTTCTTCATTTGAAGTAATGGACGAAGGAGCTTATAATAATGACGAGAAAACTCCTCCATTATATAATGCTTATTCTAAAGTGTTCTTGGGTTGGGCATCTCCTTTTGTTATTGATTCAACAATGCTAATGGATATTACTTCAGTTCCTTCTTCTGATTCTGGGTTAGTATATAGAATAAATACTCCAAAAGAGGGAGAGTATTTCCTTTTTGAAAACTTAAGTTTTTTAGGATGGAATGATTATTTACATTATTCTATCAGAAATTATAGAAATTGGCAAGGAGGAGGAAATAGTGCTATGATTGCTATTCATGTTGATGAGTCTGAAAGTGGTCTTGGATGGGGAAACAATTGCTTGAATTGTTACTCAAGTAGAAACTCAGTACAATTAATGTCAGCAAATGGTCAATATATTGGTACAGAATCTGGCACTTCATGGTATTACTCAGAAATGGCTAATATGGTTTTTCCTGGGAAAAACTCAATAACATCTTTAACCGATCAAACTACAACTAATTTGAAATCATGGGATAATTTGAATTCTAATGTTTCATTAACAGAAATAACTAAAATCTCAAATAGTGATAATATCTCTTTCAAAGTAAATGGAGGAGCTTCTCTTGGAGTTCAAGTTCACACTTTAGCTCCTACTCAAATAACACATACTTCTGCTAAAATTTCTGGTTCTACTCAAGCTTCATTACAAGGAGACCAAACAATTGTTGAAAGAGGATTTGTCCTAAACACAGAACCTTACCCAATATTGTCAAATAATAAAATAATTGTATCAGGAACAGCTGGAAGTTTTGACTCAACCTTAACTGGACTTAATGCAGGAACAACCTACTACTATCGTGCTTATGGAATAAATGCTAATGGAGTAGCCTATGGAGAACAATTCTCTTTCCTTACAACTTCAGATCCAATAACAAATAATTCAATTGTTGATAGTAATTTTGCTGCATGTATAACAGGAGAAATGCCAACAATTCTAGGGACTGAACCTCAAGGAGGAAGTGGAGAATATACTTATCGTTGGTTTGAAAGTACAGACAATATTAATTGGACAATTACTCAAAATGCAGGAATAAAGAAAGACTATACTCCTTCAACTCTAACTGTTCCAACTTATTTTAGAAGAGTTGTTTTATCTGCAGATAAAGCTGACACTTCTGTTTCAAAACTTGTTGCAATTGTTCCAATGACTGTTGCTGGAACACTTTCAATTCAATTTGATACAATTTCAGTTGATGAAACAACAGGACAGATTTCCCTAAGCGGTCAAGTAGGAGATGTTGTTGTATGGCAAAGAAAATTTGAAAATCAACAATGGGCTCCAATTGAAAACTCTGGACTACAAACTACTATTTCTGAAATATTAACTGATCAAGGACAATACCAATATAGAGTAAGAGTAAGAAGTGGTGCATGCCCTTCCAAAACTACTTCACCCGTTACTATTTACGCTAAGATTGGATTATTGGATGTTGATGTAAATTCAATAAAATTCAATATCTATCCAAATCCTTCAAAGGGAGAATTTACTTTAGATCTTAGCTTATCAAATAAAGATAAGGTTGATGTGCAAATTGTTAATCTATTAGGAAAAACAGTTTATAATAAGGAAAACGTAAATTCTCAAACTCAAATCAATGTTTCAACTTTAGAAAATGGAACTTATATTTTGATTTTGAAAGATAGCGATAAAATTATTGGAAGAAAACAACTTGTTATAACAAAATAAGCTTTCTCAAAAATAAGTTAAGGATAAATAAAAATATACGGGACTTATTTCAAAAAAGTCGGTGATTACGTAAAAATAAACACTGACTTTTTTTTATTAAGTAGGGACTAAATTAAAGCTAATTTTACCTGGTAACTATTCTGTTAAGTTCAGAAGAGATTATTTGTTTTAATTTTTTTAGAATTTTTTGTTCAGACATAAGAATTAGTTGATTATCATAATCATCCTCTTCTTTTAATTTCTCTTCATTACTAATTATTTTTCGTTCTAGTTTATTAAGTTTGAAACTTAAGAGACTTTCTTTAACATTCTGATTGAGTTTTTCTTCACTTTCAGGATTTGGAATAATTATTTTCCATTTCTTTTCCCATAGGTCACTAACCGAATAATTATTAATAAGAAGAGTTGTTGCAAGTTTTTGAATTTCTGAGTCTTGATTATTTGTAAAAACATTTAATTCAGGCAAGTTCCCTTGTTCAAAAATATAGTTCTTGTAAATATCAAATATATTTTGATAGAGTTTATTGTCAAAACTTAAATTATCAGAAACAATATCCCCTACCAAATAGGCTGCAATCAAATAATTAGCATTTTCCTTTTCTCCATTTTCTCCAATAGTAGTTTGGGTAGTTTCTTTATCTCCATAGTTTAAAAGAATTGAAATTATATTTCTTTCTTGAGCTTCGTCAGGGAAAGTTTCTTCAATAATTTGTTTTTTAGCCTTTTCATTACTAATGTAACCTGAACCATCATCATCAGGAAGGAAAAGGTCATCAGGAGGAGCTTGGTCATTTGTTGGGATATTTGTTCCCTTACCTCCCTCTTTACTTTTCTTAAAGTATTTTTCTCTTAAAAGCTTAGTTAGATGATTATTTAGAATCTCTTCCTTCATATTAAGAATAGAAGAACATTGTTGAATATATGCAGCTTTCTCAATATTGTCAGGAATAAGGCTTATAGTATTAATAATCTCCTTAATTAAAGCACTTCTTTTGAAAGGGTCATCTTTAGCATCTTCTAATAAAAGATGAGTTTTGAATAAGATAAAATTCTCTGCCTTATCAGTTATATATGCTTTAAAATCATCTTGAGGAAGCTTCCTGCAATAAGAATCAGGGTCTTCATCATCGGGGAAAAGAACAATCTTTACGTTAAGTCCATTTTCAACAAATAAATCAATAGCCCTAAAAGCAGCTTTTATCCCAGCAGAATCGCCATCGTAGAGTACAGTAACATTCTTAGTGTAACGTTTAATAAGCCTTATTTGTTCAATAGTAAGAGCAGTTCCAGAGGTTGCAACAACATTTTCAACATTATTTTGACTAAGCATAATTGCATCCATATTCCCCTCCACCAAATAGCAAAGGTCTTGCTTGACAATTTCATTTTTTGCTAAATGAAGTCCAAACAATACTTTACTTTTGGAATAAATATCACTTTCAGGAGAATTAACATATTTTGCTTTAGTCTTTTCAGAACTAAGAACACGACCAGTAAAGCCTAATGGACGACCTCCAATATTATAAATGGGGAACATTACCCTTGCTCTAAATCTATCATATTGAACATGTGTCTCTTCTTTAGCAATTGTTAAGCCTGACTTAATTAATACTTCATCAGTATAACCATGTTTTTTTGCATATTCAGTAAATTCAGACCAATTATCCTTGCAATAACCAAGTCCCCAACGTTTAATGGTTTCTTCCTTTAGGTCTCTTTCAATAAAATAGCTTAACCCAATCTTTTTTCCTTCATCATCATTAAAAAGAATATCTGCAAAATACTTTTGTGCAAATTCAGTAACATGAAACAAAGCATCCTTAACATCTTGAGAAGCTTTCTCTTCAGAGGTCAATTCATCCTCTTGAATTTCTATTCCATATTTATTTGCAAGAAATTTTAATGCCTCAGGATAGGAATAATGTTCATGTTTCATAATGAAATTAACAGCATTCCCCGATTCACCACAACCAAAGCATTTGAAGATTCCTTTAGAAGGACTAACAGTGAATGAAGGAGTTTTTTCATTATGAAAAGGACAATTACCAAGATAGTTAACACCTCGTTTCCTTAACGGAACAAAAGCATTAATAACATCAACAATTTCAGTTGCTTCAAGTATTTTTGAAATATCTTCTTGTTTTATCATCTCTGCAAAATTACATTTTTATTTTATTTTATTACCTTTGCTGATTCAAAACATTGAAAAAATTATGATAAGGTATTTATTAAGGAACTATTCATGGATAATAATTATATTCTTTGGATTATTATACTTTATTTTTCTTTCTAATAATCCTACCTCTGATTCTTATTCAAATGCCTTTTCTTCAATAACTCAAGAAGAGATGTTTCGACCTCATCATCTTCTTTATTCTGCATTAGGGTATATAATCTATTTACCTTTTCAATCAACTTTCATTGAACCTATTCGCTTGTTTCAAGCAGTTAATGTAATTTTTGCAATGGCTTGTTTTGTTGTGGTAAGAATAATTCTTCTTCGACTACATCTAAAAGAGCCACTTATTGCAGCTTCAATCTTTTTTCTCGGATCTTGTTTTGGATTTCAACGTTTTGCAATTGACAACGAATGTTATATAATCTCACTTTTCTTTTCTTTGCTCTCAATTAATTTTATCCAAACCTTTCTTATTAAAAACAAAACCTATAAAGTAGTATTATGTGCCTTATTCTGTTCAATTGGATGTTTGTTTCATCAAATAGTAATCTTCACTTGGCTTTGTTGTTTTGTTGTTATCATTTTCAATAGAAATTGGAAATACATCCTATATTTTAGCTTAATAAGTTTAATTATCCCAATTGCTTATTCATTTGTTGTTTACTTTCAGCAAGAAGCAATCTCAATAAATTCATTAATGAGTTTTGTCCTTAATGATTATTTAAACCAAAATGCAGAAATGCCAATTCTTAAGAATGTAGTTCTTATGTCTTCAATAAGTTTTGTTAGAACCTTCTTTCAAGTTCATGGATATATGGTAAGCTTATTTTATCTCCATCCTATAATAGGAACTTTAATTGTATTGGTAACATTAGTTTTCTTTACTCTTGGCATAGTTTCACTATTTAAAATCAAAAGAAATATATTAACTTTATTTCATGAAAGAAGATTTTTAAGATTTACTTGGTGGCTTTTGATTTATAACCTTGCGTTTGCAGTTTTTTCAAATGGAAATGCAGAGTTTATGGTTATAATACCATTTATTATAGTAATTCTATCAATCTACTATTTTGATAACATCCGTCCTGTTTTATATGGATTTGGGTTTGCAATGTATGCTTGGAATCTCTTCTTTGCGCTAACTCCAATTGGACTTTTAAACATAAATAGTAATGAAGAAATTGCTAAGCTTGTTAAAAAAGATGAAGCAGTATTTGTTCTTAAGGACAAGGTTGCAGTGGATAATATTCTTGCTTACAATCAAAGAAATCAAAACATAAAAAATACTTTTAAGATTTCGGAAGTAAGTCCAGAGCAATTTGATATTTGGGTTAAAGAAAACAAAACAATTTACACCGATTATTTTGGAGGAAAAGAATCTCTATCAAGAGCCAATATTGCTCAGAGTAAAAATAATAATATATCTCCAAATAATCCAATAATAAAGAACAAAGAGCATTTCACTCCAAAATATAAATTCACTTCTTTAGGTCAAGAAAAAGAAATTTGGACTTATTCTTACTAAAAAGAATATCTTTGCAATTACAAATTATTAATATAAATATATATGAAAAAGATTGTTGCCCTATTAGTAATTGTTTTTAGCATTATTAGTTTTAGCTCATGCACAGAAGAAGATACTTCTTCAAACAAACCTTTATACACCAATATTTCATTAAAAGATGCTCAAATGTATGTTGGATTAGAACGTAATGTGGTAGAAGATATGTTGGAATCAAAAGGTTATTTTTTTAAACCTTTTTTTGTTGATGCTCTGAAATACCCTCCTCCCTATTATTCTGTTGTTTATATAAATTCTGACAATACAGTATGGTATGAATTATTGTTTACTTTAGAAACAAATATAATTTTTCAAGTAAATGTATTTAAGAAAAGTATAATAAGGAATAACTCAATTAGTAATTATGAGTATTGTCAAAGAGAATGTATGTTAGCAACAAATAATAATACTGATTATCAGTATACTGGATATATTTATGAAGCCTATGATTCTCAGTCTGAATTTCAAAATGTTTTTGATGCAAATAAGTCTATTATTGATTATTGCATTGAAGGATGGAATTCAACAAATATATCATTTAGTGTATCTTTTATAGAAAGAAATGAGGAAAATAGTAATGTTACTGAAACAAGTACTATTGTTCAATCTGATAAATATTATTTGTTTAATGTAGGATATTCTGATCGTTCATATCAATGGAAATAAAATAAATATCAATAAAGGACATCCTTAATAAAATGAAGAAGTAGAATTATTTTGGAGTTTTATTAGTAATTTTGCTCTTTAAAATTAATTTTTAAATGAAAGAATATATTATAGCAACCAATAATAAACATAAGGTTGAAGAAATTCAAAAGGCATTAGGCGATAAGGTAAAATTAGTTACTTTAAAAGAATTGGGTTGCAGGGAAGAAATTCCAGAAACAGCAGATACTCTTAAAGGCAATGCAAAACAAAAAGCAGAATATATTTATAATAAATTTGGAAAAGACTGTTTTGCAGATGATACAGGTTTGGAAGTTGAAGCATTAGATAATCGTCCTGGTGTTTATTCAGCTCGTTATGCTGGAGAAGGATGTAGCTTTGATGATAATATTGATAAGCTTCTTGATGAAATGGAAGGCAAAACCAATAGGAAAGCATGCTTTAAAACTGTAATATGTCTTATTGAAAACAATAAAGAATTTTATTTTGAAGGAAAGTGTGAAGGCTCCATACTAACAGAACGTTATGGTAAAGGAGGATTTGGATATGACCCAATCTTTATTCCAAAAGGCTTTGGAGAAAGTTTTGCAGAAATGTCTTTGGAAGAAAAGAACAAGATTAGCCATAGAGGACTTGCAGTAAATAAATTAGTTAAGCATATTTTAAATAATTAAAGAATGATATTCACTGAAGAAAGTATTAGGGATAATCGCATTATGGAAGTAGCAAAAGCCATGATGTGTGCAGCCAGAACGGCTCCAAAAGCAAGGGGAATTGACAACTTGGTTATTGCAACAATAACTAATGAAGATATAATTAAGCTTTCCGACCATACTAAAAAGATGTATGAAATGAATAATCAACAATTCTTTCTTCGTGATTCGGAAAATATTTTAAAAGCAGGAGCAATAGTATTGATAGGAACAAAGCAATCAGTATTAGGATTAAACTGTGGATTATGTGGATTTGCAACCTGTGAAGAAAAACTATCTAATCAAAAAGTTCCATGTATGTTTAATTCTAATGATTTAGGAATTGCAATTGGAAGTGCTGTTTCTATAGCTTCAGACAATAGAATTGACTCCAGAGTTATGTATTCTGTTGGAATTGCTGCCAAAGAATTAGGTCTTTATGGAGAAGAGGTTGCTTATGGTTTTGCAATCCCTCTTTCTGTCTCGGGAAAGAGCCCTTTCTTTGATAGACCAACACTATAAAAATTATTAAGAGATAAAAGATTAAAAAGATATACTCATGTTAGAAATTAATAAGATAAGACTCAATAAAGAAAACGTAATTGAACTTTTAGGAGTAAAGAATTTTAAAGATGCTGACCAAAAAATCAATACTTTAATTGATTTGGACGAAAAGAAACGCCAAGTTCAAAAACAATTAGAAGATATTAAGGCTGACCTAAATGTTAAGGCAAAAGAAATAGGTAAGTTTATGATGCAAGGAGAAAAAGACTTGGCAGAAAAAACTAAGGAAGAAGTAGCAGCCCTTAAAGAAAATTCAAAAGATTTAGAAAAAGAACTTTCTGAAAAAGAAAGAGAAATTGAAGAATTGCTTCTTTCAATACCTAATCTTCCTCACTCTTCTGTTCCAAAGGGAAAAACAGCTGAAGATAATATTGTTGAATTAATTGAAGGAGAAATTCCAAAACTATGGGAAGGGGCAACACCTCATTGGGACTTATGTGCAAAATATGATATTGTTGATTTTGAATTAGGAAATAAAATAACAGGTTCTGGTTTCCCTGTCTATAAAAGAAAAGGAGCAAAACTGCAAAGAGCCTTAATTAATTTCTTTTTGGATGAAGCAACAAAGAATGGATTTGATGAAGTTCAGCCACCTCTAATGGTAAATGAAGCTTCAGCAATGGCAACAGGACAACTTCCCGACAAAGAAGGGCAAATGTACGCAATTCCTTTGGATGGTTTCTATATGATTCCAACTGCTGAAGTGCCTTTAACCAATATTTATCGTGATACAATTCTTCAAGAAAAAGATTTCCCAATAATGAAATGTGGCTATTCTCAATGTTTCCGTCGTGAGGCTGGTTCTTATGGAAAGGATGTTAGGGGATTAAATAGATTGCACCAATTCGATAAGGTAGAAATTGTTTGTATTGCTCATCCAGACAAGAGCTACGAGCAATTGGAGAAGATGAAACAACACGTTATGGGAATTCTTTCTAAATTAGAACTTCCTTACAGAATTCTTCGTCTTTGTGGAGGAGATATGAGTTTTACTTCAGCTCTTACCTTTGATTTTGAAACTTATTCAGCTGCACAAGAACGTTGGTTGGAGGTAAGTTCTGTTTCAAACTTCGAAACCTTCCAGTCAAACCGCTTAAAGCTTAGATTCAAAAATCAAGAAGGCAAAACACAATTAGCACACACTCTTAATGGTTCTGCACTTGCTCTTCCTCGTATAGTTGCTTCTTTATTAGAAAATAACCAAACTCCAGAAGGAATAAGAATTCCTAAAGCTCTTGTCCCTTACACTGGATTTGAAATTATAGATTAATATTTATTAGGGCAGACAATGAGTTCTGCCCTGAAATAAAAACAATTAATATGGAGAGAATGCCTTTGCTTTTTCTTGGTCATGGAAGTCCAATGAATGCAATTGAGGAAAATCAATTCGTTGAAGGATTTCGCAATATTGTAAAACAAATTCCTATCCCTAAAGCCATATTATGTATTTCTGCCCATTGGTTTATTGACCAAACAATGGTAACCTATATGGATAATCCCAAAACAATTCACGACTTTTATGGCTTTCCACAGGAGCTTTATGAAGTGCAGTATCCTGCAAAAGGGTATAAAGAATTGGCAAAAGAGGTTCAAAAACTCCTTTATCCTAATGAAGTAGGATTAGATTTGAATTGGGGCTTAGACCATGGGGCTTGGTCTGTTATAAAACATTTATACCCAAAAGCAGATATTCCAGTTGTTCAACTAAGTATTAATTATTCCAAAGAGTCTTATTATCATTTTCTTTGTGGAACAAATCTCCAATCATTAAGAGAGAAAGGTGTTTTGATAATTGGAAGTGGTAACATAATCCATAACCTTAGAATGGTTGATTATAACAACTTTGAAAAAGACAACTACGGATATGACTGGGCAAAAGAGATAAGAGAAGATATTAATACAAAACTAATGGAGGGCGATTTTCAACCATTGATAAACTATAAAGAAGAAATTAAGCATTCCAATAAAGCAATCCCTTCTCCAGATCACTATTTGCCACTCCTCTATGTTTTGGGAGCAAAGCATAAAGAAGAAAAAATTAGCTTTTTCAACGACAAATTGGTTGGAGGAAGCCTAAGCATGACAAGCCTCTTTATCCAATAATTTTATATCTTTTTTCCCTAAAAAATAACCCTTTTTTTGTAGTAAAAATTCACTGTTTTTTCAAGTTTTTTCTTGAATTTCTCCTCGTTATACTTCGTTTAAAAACAGTTTATTACTACATCAAACTTTTTTCTCCTTGTTTTAATGTCCAATTCATGGCATGATTTACTCGAATTCATGCCATGAAATCAGTGAAATCATGACATGAATTGACCGAAATCATGCCATGATTCCGAGTAATTCATGCCATGATTCCAACATCAACTCCCTATAAAAAAAG
>DHDW01000032.1:91324-91667 GCA_002399565.1 Bacteroidales bacterium UBA4866
AACTCCCTATAAAAAAAGTTCAACTCTCCGTTTTGGTAGTTCCAAACTTTGTTTTTTGGGTTTTAAATCTTGATTATTTCACTCTAATTAAACAATTTTTTTATCCATTGTGTAACTTTTTTATATCTTCGCTTGTCTTATTTATAGAGAACAAAAAAGAGAGTAAAGATTAATTTTTGTTTGAGAGGCTGAAATACGCCTCCCTTTACTTTAAAAAACTATTAATGACTGAGAAAGAGTACAACCTTTGTATTGATAATTTTACTGATTCTGCGTTTCGCTTCCTTGTGAAAAACATTAAGGATAGTGATACTGCAAAGGATATTCTTCAAGACACCTTTAC
>DHDW01000032.1:91866-95835 GCA_002399565.1 Bacteroidales bacterium UBA4866
ATAACTCTTTGAAATTTAATATTCCTCAAACTCAAACCATCACTTCCAACTCCTATAACGACATAAGCGAAGTGCTTAACGAAGCCTTGGAACAGCTACCACAAATACAAAAGGCATCAATCCTTTTGAGAGATTACGAAGGATATTCCTATAATGAAATTGGAGATATTCTTAATTTGAGCCAGGAGCAAGTGAAAATAAATATTTTTAGAGCAAGAGTAAAATTAAAAGAGTATATAGTTACAATAGATAATGTAATTTAGTTATGATAACAAAAGAAAACATTGAAGCATATTTATTAGACCTGATTGAAGGCAATCTAAATCCTGATGAGGTTAAGGAGTTGGAGGCTTTCCTTAAGGATAATCCTCAATTTAGGGATATGATTGATGGATATGATTCTTCCTTAGTCCTTATGGTTGATAAGAATATTAAGTTTGAGGACAAAGAATCACTAAGAAGAAAGAATAAAGTAAAGGCTTTCTATCCTTATATCAAGTATTCATTTGTTGCAGTTGCAGCATGTTTTATCCTCTTTATATTTGTATCTAAGTTATTTATTAAACCATTAGACAATACAACCAATAATAATTTTGATACAGTACTTGTTCAAAACACAAATAGCACTCCTTCCATTTCTCCTTCAACTTCTGTAAAAAATGATAAAGAAGAAATTGGGAAAACACAAACTAAAGCTTCTCCAAACAAGATAAAGACCATTGCAAAAGCTGAAAAACCACAAGAAAAGGAAATTCAAAAGGAAGTAGAAGAGGAAATAAAGCCAGAGCCTAAGATATTGCTTTCAAATAGTATGGTTGTATATGAGGTTGATAACTTAATAGCCTATATTAAAGAGGAAGAGATTAAGGAAAATAGAATTATTGAGGTAGACAATTTAGTTGCATATAATGATAGTCCAACTACTAATCCATTATTAATTAATCCACTGCTAAACCCTTTAATTAATAATAAATATGTAGACCAGTTAAGGAATAATTTTGAAAACAAGATAGAAAAAACAAAAAATGAATTTAATAATGCCTTAATCTATATACAAGACAATGTTAAGTTTAACCAATTAGAATTAGTATTAGCAAAAAAATAGTATAAACAATAAAAAATAAAGAATATGAAAACCAAGAATTTATTATTTCTAATCCTTATTTTAGGATTATCATTTAATTCTTTCTCTCAAGAGGAAGTTACAATTAAGCAGGTGCTTAAAAATAGTTCAAAAAGCACTATAAAGATAGCAAATGATCAGATTAATTATGTTAGAGTAAATACTTCTATTCCAGTGACAATTAATAAAGGAAAAGAAAATGCAATTTACATAACTGGAGAGTTTGATGGAGCTGAAGATTATGCAGGTTTTTGCACACTTGAAGATGCTATCTTAAAGATTAATAATCCTAAAAAAGGTAAAAGAATTACTTTAGAATTGGCTAATGATGTTAATATGTTCTATTTCGGTAATAATGCAAATGTCAGTATTAACAAGGATATAAATGTTGAAAGTAATGGAATATTTGGAGCTGAGAATAATTCTGTAGCAATGATTAACAGTAAAATTACTGGCAAAGATTTAATGATAAGAAGTAGGAATAATTCTAAAATAAGTTTTTATTCTATTAATGTAGATAAATTAGATGTTAAGGCAGAAAAAGGGTCTGAGGTTATTTTAAATGGCAAGACTAATACTTTAAAATTAGATAAAGATGAGGATTCAAAATTTATTAAGGATACCTTTTCATATTCTTCTTTATATGAAGCATTAGAGTTAAACGAAGATGATACTATCCTTGCAAAAGGAAATAAAATATACTTAAAGACACAAGAATTTGTAAGCAGACCAAAGCATAAAAGAGACACTTTAAAAATAGATAAGGAAGGTAATATTATAAATTCTAAAGGAGATACAATTTCAAAAGCAGAAGCATTAGAAGAAGCAGAATATAATAGATTATCAAATTCAGTTTCCCATAAAGAAAATGTTATTATTGGGAAAAATGCAAGAGTAAATATTACCTTTGTAGATAAGGACAAAATTGGCACAGACTATGTTTCTAATTATCCTATAAAAGGTTATGAAAATGGTCAGTTGGTTGTTCAAGATGATTATCCTTTGGATTTAGAATTAACAATAAGGAATGATATTGGTAATATTACTTTAAAGAATGGAGCAGAAGTGAATGTTCTTTCTAAAATAAATGAAAAACAACGTTCATATTTTTTATTTGAGGGAGCAAAGCTTAACTTTAATAATGAAACAAAAATAGAAGACCTTTCTTTGCAAATGCAAAATCGTTCAAAATTAAGTTTTAAAGACCTTAAGTCAGATAAAGTATTTTTGCAGGGAGATGGAACATCTGATTTGGAACTAAATGGTGAAATAAAGTTCTTGGATAAATATAAGTATGATGATATTAATCTAAAAGGAGATTATAAGATAGATTCAATAAAGGAAAGAAAAATAAAAATGTTTACAATTACTACGCCAATTCCTTTCAATTCTTCAAAATCCAAAGAAGATAATATATTAAACGATAAAGTTGAAAGTGAAAAAATAAAGGCTCAAAAGCAAGATAAAGATAAATTGAACTTTAGTCTTCAACTTGGATATGGAATTTTAGGTTGGTCAAATAGAGTTTCAAGTATTGATAATTTATTTGCTTCTCCAAAAGGACAATACACTTTATCTTATAGTGATAGCTGGTCTTTAGGATTTAGATATGTATATAAATTGAATAAAAGATGGGTAATATCAACTGGATTAGGTTATGAATCAAATATATTCCGTTTTGAAAATAATGTAATGCTTACTGATATTAATGGAGATAAGAGAATAGATTTTGATCTATCTCCAATAGAAACAGAAAGCAAATTAGTTGCTCGTTATGTTACAGTGCCTTTATTTGTTAAGTTTAAGGTTTATAAAAGCTTTAATGTTCACGTTGGAGCAATTGCAGGAGTTAATTTTAGAACATCATCAACAGGATTTAAGAGAGATTATGAAATTCCAAATGCAGAAGTTGAAGAACGTTGGGGAACAAAATATGATAATTTCAAACCACTAAAATTAGATGTTCAAGCAGGATTTGGATGGAATAGCGTTAACTTTTATGCTAAGTATTCTCTAATACCTCTATTTAAAGACAATAAAGAAATAGAACTTTACCCGTATAGCGTTGGAGTTTCTTTTGGACTATAATAACACCATATAAAAAAAGCTTCGCTTAGTTATTCGGCGAAGCTTTAGCTTTTATATAGAATTTCTCTATCCTCCAAATTCCATTAAATAAGCTTTAATAAACTCATCCAAATCTCCATCCAAAACAGCTTGTGTGTTGGAGGTTTCAATATTTGTTCTTAAGTCTTTAACTAATTTGTAGGGGTGAAGAACATAGTTTCGTATTTGTGAACCCCATTCTATTTTCTTTTTTGAACCTTCTATCTCTGCAATCTTTTCCCTCTTCTTCCTTAGCTCCATTTCATAGAGTTGACTCTTTAACATCTGTAAAGCCTTTTCTCTATTTTGCAATTGAGAACGTGTTTGTTGGCATTCAATTACAATATTCTCTGGTTTATAATGTAAACGAACAGCTGTTTCAACCTTATTAACGTTCTGTCCTCCTGGTCCTCCTGAACGGAAGGTGTCCCATTCAATATCTGAAGGATTAATATTTATTTCAATATTATCATCAATTACTGGGTAAGCATAAACAGATGCAAAAGAAGTATGGCGTTTGTTAGCTGAATCGAAAGGAGAAAGACGAACTAAACGATGAACTCCATTCTCTCCTTTAAGATAACCATAAGCAAACTCACCTTGAATTTCTAATGTAACACTTTTAATTCCTGCAACATCTCCTTCTTGATAGTCTACTTCTTGAACCTTAAAGCTATTTCTTTCTGCATATCGCAAATACATACGCATAAGCATTTCTGCCCAATCACAACTTTCTGTTC
>DHDW01000032.1:95930-96239 GCA_002399565.1 Bacteroidales bacterium UBA4866
GCCCAATCACAACTTTCTGTTCCTCCTGCTCCTGCATTAATTGTTATAATTGCACTAAGGTGGTCTTCTTCGTTGCGAAGCATATTTTTAAATTCAAGGTCTTCTATTATTTTTTCAAGATTATTNNAATTCTTCTTCTGTGCAATCTCCTGCTTCAAAGAATTCTTCCCAAACCTTTACATCCTCATAGGATTCTATAATCTTATCAAAAAGATTTGTCCAAACTTTCTTTTCATTAATCTTCCTTAGAAACTTTTCAGCCTCCTTAGCATCATTCCAAAAGTCTGCTTTAAGTGTTATTTCTGTTTC
>DHDW01000030.1:0-292 GCA_002399565.1 Bacteroidales bacterium UBA4866
CTACAACATCTGCATCACATTGATAAAATTCTCTATACCTTCCTTTTTGAGGACGGTCTGCTCTCCAAACTGGTTGAATTTGATATCTTTTGAATGGAAAAGTTATATTATTTCTATTATTTACAATAAAACGAGCAAAAGGTACAGTTAAGTCATACCTAAGACCTTTTTCAGATATTTTATTTGTAAGTTTTTTGTAGTCTAATTCTTTATTTAAGTCTATTTTTTCTAAAAAGTTTCCACTATTAAGCACCTTATATATTAATCTATCTCCTTCTTCTCCGTATTTACC
>DHDW01000030.1:404-618 GCA_002399565.1 Bacteroidales bacterium UBA4866
TATTTACCCATAAGAGTTGAAAGATTTTCCAATGCTGGAGTTTCAATTTGAGAAAAACCATGTAGTTGATATACTTTCTTTATAGTATTGAATATATAATTTCTTTTATTCATTTGCTCAGGAAGAAAATCTCTTGTCCCTTTAACTACATTATAATTCATTTTCTGTGAAAAGTTTTTATTTATCAATTAGATTTTACTTCAAAAAAATCTTG
>DHDW01000030.1:711-4843 GCA_002399565.1 Bacteroidales bacterium UBA4866
CTTGTTTTAAACATAAGCAAAATCAAGCTCTTGAAAGTATATTGTTTAGTTTGCAAAGATAGTATTTTTTCTGTTTTAAATTGTTTTTTGAACTTTTTTACATTTCTTTACTTACTTTTTTTTGATTTTAGTTGTATATATTGGTGAATGGGTTTTTAAGAATTGAATCAAAATTTTTCATGACTTATTTCCATTCGGAAAAAATATTATATATTTGTAAAATAAAAATAGTGTAGCAATATGAAAAATTTAGTTTTAATTTTATTATTAGTCGGTTTGTATCTTATACCAAATCTATCTAATGCTCAGACACCAATTTATAAACTTGACTCTACTTATCATGAACAAACAAGAAATACTTGTGAAGCAATATTATTAGATGATGGTGGGTCATTTACTAATTATGATACCAGTATTAATTATTGGACAGCATACTGTCCCAGTACTCCAAACTCAAGAATTTCTCTGAGGTTTGAACAATTTGATATTGATCCTTCCGATAAAATTGAGATCTTTTCTGGAGTTGGATTAAATGGTCCTATTCATAGTACAGCTGATAATACTCCATTTTTCACAAACAATGATTTACTCGGACAAACCATTATGGCGTACGTAAGTGAGCCAAGTGGATGCTTAACTGTTCATATTATTTCTGATGGAGCCAACACTGCATCAGGGTTTAAAGCTTTAGTTGAGTGTGTTGCGTATTGTCAATATCCTATTGCTGCATTAGATACCTTCTTTAATAAAATTAATCCTGATGGCACAAAAACTCCTTTTCAAATACGTAGTTTTACAGACACTTCAAGGATTGATAGTGTAACTTATAATTTAATTCACTATAAAGCTATTGATTTATGTGAGAATGACTCAATTGAACTTGTAGCAAAACCTTTGTTCCCTGATAGTGCCTATGGATACCCTCAAGATATTTCAACTTGTATTTTCAGCTGGAATTATGGAGATATGACATACGATACAATAATGTTTGATAATCATGCTTATCACAGATGGGATGACGTTAGAGGTTTTGATTTAGGATTAACAGTTTTAGACACTTTACATGGTGGTTGTCGAAGCAGAAATCCAATAGACGTAAGAGTTAGAATTGCAAAAAATCCAATTAAAACAGTTTCTCCAATTCCAGACATGTGCTCGGGACAAGTGTTTGCTTTCAACGTTGGATACGAAGGAAATAATACAATTAAGATTGACTCTATTCTCTTTGAACGAGGAGCAACCCAAAGATTTGATAGTGCTGTATTTATTCCCGATGGGCCTAATTGTTCACAGCCTTGTTATGAATCTCCAGTAACATTCACAGAATTCGTACCTGGAGCAGTAATTAATAGCGTTGACGATATTTTAAGCGTTTGTATAAACATAGAACATTCATTTATTGGTGACCTTAGTATTGAAGTTGTTTGTCCAAACGGCAATAATGCTATTTTGAAACATTTCACCCATGCAGGTGGAGCCTTTTTAGGACAAGCTTTAGACCAAAGTAGTGGTTGTGATCCAAATAATGCTTCTAATGCTGTAGGTATTTGCTGGACATATTGTTTTTCAAATCAATATTTAAATGGTCAAAGAGGAGTTATTAATGGGAGTAATATGGGTTCTCCTATTGACTCTACTCATATTTTTGACACTACTGGATACTTCCAAACTCCAAATCAAGCAGCAACAAGTTTTGCTACTGGATGGGAAGTTACAGACGCAAATGGATTTAGTAACTTAATCGGTTGTCCTTTAAATGGAGAATGGAAATTACGAGTTTGTGATTATTGGGGGGCTGACAATGGTTGGGTTTGCTGGTGGGATATGTCCTTGTCTCAAGGCTCAATGGCTGATTGGGAATACCAAGTTCCTCTTGATACAGTTATGTTAGATGGTCCATTTATTATTGGTAATACTGACACTTCCCTATTTCTTGCTCCTCCTATTGATAGCTGCGGGTCATACAATTATGATGTTCATATTGTTGATGACTTCTTATGCGTTTGGGATACTGTAACTAAACTTGAAGTTGTATGTACTCCTCAAGTTAATTTGGGTGAAGATATTCAAATATGTGAGCAACTAACAACTGTTCTTGATGCAGGAAACCCTGGAGCTTCAGAATATTTGTGGGAACCAACTGGAGAGAAAACTCAAACAATCAATATAACTACTCCTCTTAATGCCAATGATGTGCTGACCTATATTGCCGAAGTTACAAATACTAATGGAATGATAAGTTGTTACGGACAAGATACAATATTTATAGAAGTTAGGCCGGCAGGATTAGCTGCATTCCATACCAATCCACTAATTCTTGAAGGATGCGAACCATTTAATTTCCAACTAATCAGTAATTCTACAAACGCAGATACTATTGAATGGACTGTTGGTCAACTTAAGTCAAGTTTACCTAACCCTTCTTTCTCATTCCCTTATGGAACTTATGATGTTAAACTAAAGGTAAAAACGCAATTTGGATGTGTTGACTCAATCATCCAACCTCAAATGGTTCATGTTTACAAATCCCCTACTGCTGATTTTGGATGGCAACCTACAAATCCTTCATCAACTGCTCCTACTGTAAACTTCCTAAATCAAACTACTCCTTACGATATCACTAATCAATATTTATGGAAAATTCAAGCTGTAAAAAACAGTGATTTAAGAGAAAATATATTTGGAATGGAACCAAGCTATACTTGGAGACCTTATCCTGGATTAAATGTTGTTGGAGATTACAAAGTTACTCTTGATGCATACACAGTAAACAACGGACCAAGTGGAATTTTATATGAATGCCACGACACAATAACTAAAGTTATTTCAATAATCAATGACAGCTTAATGTTCCCTAACTTAATTTCTCCTAATGGAGATGGAATTAACGATGTGTTTATTATCAGAAATCTTGTTGATGGTCAAGCTTTCCCAGACAATGAACTAATCATTTACAATAGAAATGGAAAACGTATATTCTATATTCAAGATATTAGATCTGAGGTTGAAGCATGGGATCCAAACAAAACAAACACTCCAGCAGGAACATACTTCTACAAATTCATTGGACGAGGTCCTACCAAAACTGTGGAATTTAATGGATCTATTGAAATCATGAGGTAAAGACTGAAGATTAATAATATTCTAAAAAAGGAGAGAACATATCTCTCCTTTTTTTTCAAGAAAATTTTCACACCTTTTTAGTTAAACAAGAAAATCATAAACAAAAAACAGATTAAGAATATGAAAAAACAATTATTAATTTTATCTGCAATTATCGGGATATTCTTTTTCAATTCTTGCAAGGAAGAAGACGATAATACTGATTTAAAGCCTGTAAGTAAAAGCATTAATTTTCAAAACATAAAAAATTATGTTGGGGACTCTTTCAGTAGAGTGAATGGATATATATTAATAAAAGGCTATAAGCAAATAGAGTATAGTGAAACCAACTATGAGAATAATTTAATTCACAATTATGTTTATTTATCAAAAGATTCGGTAAAATATATCAAACTTCAAACTTTCAACAATATAGTTTTTGCCTGCGAATACCACTATGGGGATATGTATGTTATAAATACTAATGTTGATAATGTTTTTTCTGAATATAAAAACTTATCTAATGAAGCTAATAATTTATTTTCTGGATACAATTATACTGGTTTTCTTGACGAGGATTCATATTCTAATCATCAAGATTTAATATATGTATTTGATTCCGTTAAGTATGATATGAATTGGTGTGATGAAAAATGGGAAGAGAATAATATTAGAAAAGCAAAGGTATCATACTTCAATGAAGATTATTTTCTTCCAGTTCCTCCATATCCAATTAATCATGTTGCTGTTGAATATTGGGATTATAGTTTTTCTCCTTATATCAATTTCAAATCTCTCGCAAATGAGGATAGACCTTTTATAAACCTTCATCATAAATAAAAAAAAACTAAGCTTAAACAAAAATATACGCCGATTTCTTCAAAAAAGTCGGCGTATATATTTTAATATGATTGATGTTTTTTTTGCGAGATTAAATCCTTATTCTATTTTTCTAACTCCTTATTTGAAGAAAATAAAACGAAGTTTTAATTTACTGAAACGAAGTTTTAATTTTTTCTTTCTTCGTTTT
>DHDW01000030.1:4892-11554 GCA_002399565.1 Bacteroidales bacterium UBA4866
TTTTTACCGGACAACAATGATATAGTATATATGTTTTCCTTAAACCTCGTTTCAATTTATTCTTTCTTCGTTTTAATTTGCTGAAACAAGGTTTTATTTTGAGAGAATAAATTTAGATAATTGCTTTTTTGATTTTCACTAATTTCTCCATTAAATCAGAAACCAAATTTAAAGAAATCATATTTGCACCATCACTCTTAGCCTCTTTAGGATTTGGATGTGTTTCCATAAAAAGACCATCTGCTCCAACAGCAATTGCAGCCTTAGCAATGGTTTCAATCATTTTTGGTTGCCCTCCTGTAACACCACTCGCTTGATTTGGTTGCTGAAGAGAGTGAGTAATATCCATAATAACAGGTACTTTATTTTCTTGCATTATTGGAATTGAGCGAAAATCAACCACTAAATCCTGATAACCAAACATTGTTCCCCTATCAGTAAGCATTATTTGACTATTTCCTTCTCTTCTAATCTTTTCAACAACATATTTCATTGAATCAGCAGAAAGAAACTGTCCTTTTTTAACATTTACAATCTTATTTGTGCTTGCAGCAGCTAAAAGGATATCTGTTTGACGGCAAAGAAAGGCAGGAATTTGCAAAATATCAACATAATCAGCTGCCAATATAGCCTCTTCTTTTGAATGAATATCTGTTATTACTGGAATATTATACTTTTCTTTAACCTTTTTCAGCACTTCCAAACCTTCAATATCACCAATTCCTGAAAAAGAATCAATACTTGAACGATTAGCCTTACGATAAGAAGCCTTAAAAACAAATGGAATATTGTATTTATTAGTAATTTCAATCAGTTTTTCTGCAATTTCAAATGGCATTTCCTTGTTTTCAATCACGCAAGGACCTGCAATTAGGAAAAAATTATCAGTACTGCATGTTAGTCTTTTGTATAAATCCATAATATCAACTATTATTTGTTAATAAATCTTTTCGAAACACTTCTCTATCTTTTGCAAAATTAATACTTTTGTAAGCATAATGGCAAGAAATGAAAAATAAAAAACATAAACACTCCCCTCATAAGATAATGCTTTCAAGTTCTGATGAAAAGCTTTTGCTTCGCTATTGTGCAATAAACAATATCGGGCAAACTGTTGCAATTAAGCGCATTTTGAGGACTTATTTGCAAGAAAATTTGCCCGAAATTTCTCCTGAGGCCGAAAATCAATTAGGTCTTTTTGACCCAGTTCAAATGAATATTTTCGACAAATAGACTAAAAACTTAAAGGAATAGATAATCCAAATCTTTCCTTAAACTGTAAGTTTGAATTAAAATCGTTGTTATAAACTATTTGAAAATTAAAGAAGGCTGACAAATATTTATTTACCTTCAATGTTACAAAAGTTTCAAAGTTTATGTCTGTATTTCTGTAAAAAACAGATTCCTTCTTATAATCACTAAAGAATTCTAATTTAGAAAGCACATGAACATTCTTAAACACTTCCTTTTCAACAAAAACTTTAATATAAGATCCTAATGCAAAATGGAAATTATCTCCAGGAGTTATACCGAAGGCATTCCCAACAGTAATTAAATCCTCATTAAGTACAAAAGTTGTTCTTCCTGTTATTGGTGAAATAAGCAATGAAAGATAAGGTCTTGGTTTATATTCCAACCCTATTGACGTAATTAAGTAAGCAGGAGAAAGAAAAGACGAAACCAGAATAGTATCATTCTTAAATCCATCATCAAACTGCGATTTAAAGTTAACAAGTGCAGAATAGTTCCAACATTTAAAAGCTTTGTAACCAAAAATGGAGTTAAGTTCTATCTTATCTTCATTCTTTCTAAATTTGTTTCCTGAATCAAATATCCCTTCGCCATTATTATCTTGACGCATTTTCCCATAACTTAGCTCAACAGAGTTATCCCATTTAATACTTTGCTTTCTGTAGTTATAGAAACCTTTGAAAAAAGCCGAAAAAGCCAAACTTCCAACTCCTCCTTGTTCCCAATTCTCAAACATATTCTGTTCTGCATTGAGAGTAAGGTTATTTTTCAATATCCAAGCCTTAGGCTTTGCAGTGGTATCACTGATTATTTTTGCAGCTTTTGTTGCTGCATCATTTGCAGCAGAAACAGCATTATTCTTAACATCATCTTGTGAGTAAGAAAGGATCGAAAAACAAAATATCAATCCTAAAAATAGAATTATTTTTTTCATATATCAATATTTATTATTATTCAAAATCAAGCTAAAGCTCTAAAAAGAAACTCATTCAAATCTTTCATTGACTTGTAAGCATCCAATACAAAATCCAAAAAACCTTCCTCCATTGCTTTTTCAACAGAGAAAAAGAAAGCAGGACAATATTCTTTATTCCTTAACAAATCAATATCTTTCCAATCTTTCGGGAATCCCTTAGGTGCAGTTTTCAATCTCTCTTCGGAGTTTATGGACGGAAAATACTTAAGAAACTCTTTGTTATTAATTATTGACTTAAACTCATCAACATTATAAAATATCTCCTCTCTAATCTTCTTTAATGTTGTAGTCTCTGGAGCATGAATACCACCAGCTATCATTCCTGAGCCATCTTCCAAATGCAAATAATAGCAAGGGATATTTCCTCCTAATCGCTTGTTCCCATAAAATAAGACTGAAGAAATATAGGATTTATAGGGCGATTTATCTTGAGAAAACCGAATATCCCTATTTTGCCTATACATTGTATCCTTTGCATCAATAATTTCAATATTTTTATCAAACTTTCTAACCTGAGGGATTAATAAATTGGCAAAATCCTCCATTTCCTTTCTTGCTTCATTAACTCTTTGTTTATTGAGCAAATACCAATCTCTATTATTATTCAAACGAATATCCCTTAAGAGTTCAAAAAAATCCTTACTAAAACCTGTTTTCATTTCTAATCATTTAGTCTTTTTAAATAATAAATATGTTTCCATACCAACACTTAACAAAAGCAAAATTAGTAAAATAATTGACATATAATTACCATTCTTAGTTTTTGTGAAATAAGAACTAATCACTTGTTTTTTTGTGTCTAAGATATTATAATATCCCAGAGAGTATTTTTTAAGTTCAGAATTTATATTATTTGCATCCATGAAACTTAAATTTGATTCCACCCTATTATAGTTGATAGATAATCCCCCAAAGACTTCTTTTTCCTGTTCAATATTATAATTGCCTGCTTTATTGGTTTGATTGTGCATTACCAAAGACCTCATTCTATTATTCTTTCTTAACTCTGGAATAAAAGAAACTTTCTTATCGGTTGATACTATTTCAGCTACATTAATCTTTTTGCCGTCTTTGAGTTTGGATATATCAATTTGAATATCATCTTCAAAGAAATAATAAGGCAAAGGGATAACTTGGCTAAAAAGAGCCATATTCCAAATTGTTGGAACAAAGAGTGATTGCTTAACAAAATCGGTAAAATCTTCAGTTAAATTGGTTGAAAAAACATAAGCCTTGCTATTATTTTCCTGACTAACCAATAAGAAATCATCCTGGCTCTGAAACTTCATTATTGATTCTCTTGCAGTTTGAGAAGAGGAAGATAATTTATAATATTGTTTGGCAGTTGGCATTTCAATATTTTCTACATCCTGACTAAATACTCCTTTGTAAAGCTTGTTGTTTTGATTGATTATTGAGACCTTATTTTGTTTTTTTATGAGTTCAGAAAAATACGGAATTTGAAGAGATTGCATTGCATTTTGAAAAGATTGCAAATTCATTTTTTCTGAAGGAACAATAAGAATATCTCCTCCCTGTTCCCTAAAACGCTTTATTTCAGAAACCAAACCTGATGAGAATTCGCTTAGTTCATTCAAAATAATAAATGAATAATTGTCAAAATCATTGAAGTCGATTGTTTTCTCGCTCATATTCTTAATTTCAATTTCATTATTATTGGAAAACAAACGAGATAAATATGGATTTGGATTATTTGAATTAATTGAAAGAATTTCTAACTTAGGGCTGGTTTGAAGAGTAAAGAAGAAATCATCGTCAAAAGTTATTGGGTTATCAATTATTGAAACTCTCCCATGTTGAATGCCGTGTTTCTTAAGAGTAAAGTTCAATTTAACAATTTGAGATTGATTTTTATCTATATCAGCACTTGAAACCGAAATCTGTTTATTATTTATGAAAAGCTTTACAGAAACTTTCTCTGCTTTCTTTTCCGACTTATTTACAATACGAACATTTAAAGCAATATTTTGTCCCACTTGGAATATTGGATCAACAAATGAAATGGAATCAACATAAATATTATCAATATTATTTGCATTTAAAGGAACCAAAAGAGTTCTTATTAAGCTGTCCTTAGGAAAATTTGACACATCAAAACTTGAAGCTTGAAAGTCAGAAACAAAAAATATTCTTTTATTAAAGCCATGTTTGGTATTCAATAAATCGAAAGAACGTGAAATCAACTTAGAATTAAACTCTGAAGAAGGGGAAATTTCCACCTGATTCAAAAGTTCAATAAATTTATCCTTATTAACAAACTGCTGGTGCCTTCCCTCTAAGTCCATTGTCAACAATAGAAATAAATCATTACTATTGTATTGTTCAGTAATCTCCTTTGCATTTTGCTTAGCCTCATCCAATAATCTTCCTTGACGACCTTGATTTTGCATAGAAAAACTATTATCCACAAAAACCACAACTGCATTTAATCCCTTTTCAACAAGCTTTTCTTCCTTATTGGGGAAAAAAGGTTGTGCAAACAACAGAACTAAAAGAATAATAGAAAGTATACGAGTAAAAAGAAGAAGTCTATTTCTAATCTTATTTTGCTTTTTTGTACTTATCTCAACTTCCTTTAGAAACTTAACATTGGTGAAGTAAACCTTCTTAAATCGTCTAAAATTAAAAAGATGTATAATTATTGGAATTGCTATTGCCAATAGACCAAAAAGATAAAATGGATTTATAAAGTGCATTTATTGTAAAAACGTTGATTTAATTTTGCGAAAGTACAAAAAAATTATATACCTTTGCGAAGTATTAACCTTAAAAATATAATTATAATGGAAGAAATTACAATTGAAAATGAAGTTCGCCAAGAACAAGAAGAATTAATCATTAATCAAGAAATCAAAAATCATCTTTTGGTTTACTGCAAATGGGGTAAGTTTTTTGGAATACTTGCCTATATTGGAGCAGCATTTATGTTTATCTTATCTATCATATACTTATTTATCGATACGCTTACATTCGCTTTAGAAATGTTATGGGGAAGTTATGTAAATATTATTTCTTTTATTGTTTTCTTTGCTTGTTCAATTCTTTACTTTATTGGAGGAAGATTAATTATTCAATCTTCAAACTATACTAAAATTGGAATTATTCAAAATAATCAAACAAAAGTAGAAAAAGGAACTCAAAAACTTGCTTCATTAATGAATTTTATGGGAATTGCTACCATAGTTGGAATATGTCTTTATATCATTTTTATTATTATAATGGTTATTATTGGCGTTAATACTGCAATTCAAACATTTTAAACTATAATATACTTATTTTATTTATGAAAAGAAACCTTTTATTAATTAGTAATTCAACTAATCCTGGGGAAGCATATCTTGGATGGTGTCAAGATATGATTAAAGACTTTTGCTTAAGACATAATGTTAAGGATGTATTATTCATTCCTTACGCAGGAGTGTCAATGGGCTACGATGTTTATGAACAAAAAGTTCAAAAAGTATTTAACACCTTAGGCCTAAATCTTTATAGTATTCATAAGGAAAACAATCCTATTGAAGCTGTAAAAAATGCAAAATGTATTGCCGTTGGAGGAGGAAACACATTCCATTTAGCTTATGAGCTTCATAGAAACAATTTAATGGAAGAAATAGCTACAGTAGCAAAAGAAGGTCTGCCTTATATGGGATGGAGTGCAGGAAGTAATATTGCTGGTCCTACCTTAAAGACAACCAACGACATGCCTATAATTGAGCCAAAAAGCTTTAACTGTATGAACTTAGTTCCATTCCAAATAAATCCTCACTATACTGATTTCTTTGATCCAAAACATGGAGGAGAAACAAGAGATGATAGATTGGGAGAATTTATAAAAATTGAACCTAATGTTTGGGTCGCTGGAATTAGAGAAGCCACAGCTCTTTCTTTAGAAAAAGGAAACTTAAAACTTATTGGAAGAAACAACAAGATGAAGGTTCTCAAAGGAGATAGAGAAGCTAAAGAGTATACATTAAATGATGATATTAATTTTTTAATGCAATAAATTAACTCATCCCTATCTATTCTAAGTTACAAAAAACACAAGAATATTGAAAGAGATAGAAATTTTAAATAATGGAGGAATAATTCTTTACCCCACAGATACTATTTGGGGTTTAGGTTGTGATGCCACAAACATAAAGGCTATTGAGAAAATCATTTCTCTAAAAGGAAGAGATTCAAGTAAAAATCTAATTATTTTAGTAAGCGATATTGAAATGTTAGAAAATTACATTGAATTTCTTCCCTCTCAAGCCTTAACCTTATTAAAACAATACGAAACTCCTCTAACAATCATTTATCCAAAATCAAAAAATCTTCCCTCAATTCTTTCTCAAGACCAAAGTATTGGGATAAGGATTCCCAAACACGCATACTGTCAAGAGCTAATAAGAAATCTAAAAAGACCTATAGC
>DHDW01000030.1:11683-12311 GCA_002399565.1 Bacteroidales bacterium UBA4866
ACCTATAGTAAGTACCTCTGCCAATATTTCAAAAGAGCCCTCTCCAAAAAGTTTTAAAGAAATAAGTATGGAAATAAAAAATGGTGTTGATTTTATTGCAGAAGTTGAACAGGAAAAAGAATCTTCTCAAGCTTCTTCAATCTTCAAAATAACTTTGGAGGGAGAAACAATACAAATCAGATAAACATTATGAATGTATTTAAGAAAGTATTTTTATTTTACTACCATGGGTTTCGCTCAATGACCTTGGGTAAAACTCTTTGGATGATAATTCTTATCAAATTATTTATTATGTTTGCAATATTGAAAGTCTTCTTCTTCCCTAATTTCCTTTCTTCAAAAGGAGACAGCAAGGAAGAAAAATCGGAATATATTGTTAACGAAATGGAAAAACGAACAATTAATAATTAAAAATATAATTTATGGAAGATATAGTACTATGGTCGAGAGCTCAATTTGCTCTAACAGCAATCTATCATTGGCTCTTTGTTCCTTTGACTTTGGGTCTGGGAGTTATTATTGGAGTAATGGAAACAATCTATTATCGCACAAAAAACGAAGAGTGGAAAACCATTACTAAGTTTTGGATGCGTCTATTTGGAGTTAACTTTGCAATTGGAGTTGCAAC
>DHDW01000030.1:12524-22518 GCA_002399565.1 Bacteroidales bacterium UBA4866
TGGAAGCAACATTTATTGCTGTTATGTTTTTTGGATGGAATAAGGTTAGCAAAGGATTTCACTTAGCCTCAACATGGCTTACTGTTTTTGGAGCTTCAATTTCTGCCCTTTGGATACTAATTGCAAATGCTTGGATGCAGTTTCCTACGGGAATGACCTTTAATCCAGATACTGTTAGAAACGAAATGACAGATTTCTGGGCAGTGGCTCTATCTCCTATTGCAATAAATAAGTTTTTCCATACCGTTACCTCTTGCTGGGTAGTTGGCTCAGCTGCTTGTATTGGAGTTAGTGCTTGGTTCTTATTAAAAAAACGTCATATTGACTTTGCTAAGAAAAGTATTCAAATTGGAGCAATTGTTGGATTAGTTGGCATTCTACTAACAATATATACTGGTGATGGTTCTGCATATCAAGTTGCACAAAAACAACCAATGAAACTTGCTGCAATGGAAGGCTTATATAAAGGACAAACTCAAGCTCCTTTGGTTGCTGTTGGAATATTAAAGCCTCATGAAAAAGCTATGCAGGATATTGAAAATCCTTCATATTTTAATATTGGGATTCCTTATGCTCTTTCTTTCTTGTCATATAGAGATGCAAATGCCTTCGTTCCTGGAATAACAGACCTTTTGAATGGAGGATATCCAACTCAAGATGGCTCTAAAGAACTTTCTGCAAAAGAAAAAATGGAAAGTGGCAAAAAAGCTGTTATGGCATTAGCCGATTATAAGAAAGCAAAGAAAGCTGGTAATGATTATGAAAGTAAAAAACAATTAGAAATACTAAATGCTAATTATGCAAACTTTGGCTATGGATTCATAAAAGATGAATCAGAACTTATTCCAAATGTTGCAATAACTTTCTATGCATTTAGATTTATGGTTATCTTTGGCTCCTTCTTTATCATAATGTTTCTTGCAGTTACATATTTCATTGGCAAAAAGAAACCTTTTGAAAACTACACTTGGTTCTTATGGCTATGTATTTTATGTATTCCTCTTGCCTATATGGTATCACAAAGTGGATGGCTTGTAGCAGAAATGGGACGTCAACCTTGGGTTATTCAAGACCTTATGCCAACATCAGCAGCTATTTCAGCAATAAGCTCAAGCTCTGTTGCAACAACATTTATTATATTCTGTGTTTTATTCTCTGTTCTTCTCATTGCAGAACTCAGCATTATGTTTAAGCAAATTAAAAAAGGATTTTAATACTAAAAGATTATGGATTACAATTTTTTCATACAGTATTGGTGGTTTGTTATTTCTCTTCTGGGTGCAATTTTAGTTTTTCTTCTATTTGTTCAAGGAGGACAAACCCTTATTCCTCAATTAGGAAAAAGCGAAATAGAAAAAACAATGATGGTAAATTCCATTGGAAGAAAATGGGAGTTTACATTTACAACCTTGGTTACTTTTGGCGGTGCTTTCTTTGCAGCCTTCCCTCTTTTCTATTCCACTTCCTTTGGGGGAGCTTACTGGGTTTGGATGATAATTCTCTTTTGTTTTATTATTCAAGCTGTAAGTTTTGAATTTAGAAAGAAAGAGAATAATTTCTTAGGCGAAAAAACCTATAACACCTTCCTTCTAATAAATGGATTTGGTGGCACCTTCCTTTTGGGAGTTGCTGTTGGCACTTTCTTCACTGGAAGTGAATTTGTGGTAAACAAAGAAAACATTGCAAACCCAATTATGCCAATAATTTCACAATGGACTAACCCTCTTCACGGCTTAGAAGCACTTGCAAATCCTCGCAATCTTCTTCTTGGATTGGTTGTTTTGTTTCTTTCTCGCACCTTAGGCTCATTATATTTTATTAATAACATCAACGACCAAACACTTCAAGAAAGAGCAAAGAAAGCTCTTAAGGTTTGCGGAACAGTTTTTGTTGTTTTGTTTGTAACATTCTTAACCATTACCTTACTTTCAGAAGGATTTGCAGTTGATAAAGAAACAGGACTGGTTTCAATGGAGAAATACAAATACTTTAATAATCTAATTGAAATGCCAGTGGTATTAGCAATGCTATTAATTGGAGTTGTATTGGTGCTTTTTGGATTAGGTAAAACAATGTTTTCAAAAATAATATTCAGAAAAGGAATTTGGTTTGCAGGAATTGGAACAGTTATGGCAGTGCTTAGCCTATTTTTGATTGCAGGTTACAATAACACCGCCTACTATCCTTCAATATTTAACCCTCAATCCTCACTAACAATTTACAATTCCTCTTCCAGCCTATTTACACTTAAAACAATGTCAATTGTTTCACTAATAATTCCTTTTGTTTTGGCTTACATTTTCTACGCATGGAGAAAAATGGATAAGGTTTCAATAACAAAAGAAGAAATGCAAGAAGACGGACATAAATATTAGGAATTATCCAAGTTCTTTTAATAGATAAAAGCCTTCCATTACAAAAAAATGGAAGGTTTTTTTAATTTTACAATCAATTCTATTGCTTATTTATCAATGAAAATTTGATATAAATTTCTTTTTACTTGATATAAGTTTATCAAAGCCTTATTATAATTGAATAAAGTAAGGATTAAATTTTACATCCTGCCACCTTGCACACTACATCCTGCCACCTTACACTATGTATCCTGCCACCTTACTTATAGTATGGTGCCACCTTACTGAATTTATTCTTGATTTAAATAAGTTTTTTCTTGATATAAAAAGTTTTATATCTTATTTCCGTAAAAATTAACAGGATTAGAATTTACATAACAAGCCATTGCAAGCTTATTAATTCAAAAAGTGTTTAAGAAAAAGTGTTTAGAATATTGCAATAAATAGTTCCTTGAAGAAGAAGAAGCCTAAAACAACGGCAACAATTAGTTTCA
Organism: Bacteroidales bacterium UBA4866; assembly: GCA_002399565.1. Taxonomy (GTDB): domain Bacteria; phylum Bacteroidota; class Bacteroidia; order Bacteroidales; family P3; genus UBA10566. The sequence continues at coordinate 15,373 of DHDW01000030.1, forward strand.
TTATTGTTCCAACAAGAAAACCGATAAAAGAGCCAAATCCTGCTCTTAGAGCAAGAGAAAATTCCTTTCCAGAGATTAACTCACCAATAACTGCTCCAACAAATGGTCCCAAAATTACTCCCCAAGGTGAAAGAAACATTCCTAAAAACAAACCAATACCACTCCCCCATGTTCCTGCTTTACTACCTCCAAATTTTTTAGTCCCCCAAATTGGCACAAAGTAATCTAATATTTGAACAATAATTACAACAATTGCCCAACCAATTAGAAAAGCTAATGAATAATCAACCTTTGAAGTGAAATGCAAAAGAAGTATACCCAAATAACTTATAGGCAAGCCAGGTAATATTGGTAAAACACAACCAAGAAAGCCCACTATTATACAAATTGCACCAATTACATAGAATATAATATCTAATGTCATAATCTATGTATTAGTTCTTTAATATTAATTGTTGTTGAGCATTTGAAATGTCCTTTTGGGCATTTTTTATGTCCATGCAATCCACATGGACGACAAGTTAGATGTTCTTTTGTTTGAACAATTTTGGAATCAGTGCTTAGTGGAGTAAATCCAAAAGCAGGAACAGTGGAACAAAAGACAGATGTTGTGGGAGCATTGACCGATGAGCAAAAATGTAAAGGAGCTGAATCGTTGGTGAAATTCATCTTTGCGTTATCCATTAGAGAAACAGAGTCAAGAAAATTTAGTTTTCCTGCCAAATTATGACAAAGAGGATGATTTATGGCCTTTTTAATCTCATTGCAAAGTTCAATGTCACTCTTTGCACCAAGCAAATAGATAGCAGAGTCTTGAGGTACATGTTTTAAAAGGTCTATCCATCCTTGTGTATGAAATTGTTTGGTAAACCAAAGAGAAGAAGGGCTAAGGGTGTAGTATGTTGTGTTTTTATACTGTTTTACTTTTTCAATAGATTGAGGTGTTGGGTATAGTCTTGGAGGTAATACTTCCGATTCATCATCCAAACAAATTTCAGCAATGAGTTTAAAGTTACGTTCAATTTCATGAAAATGCTTACGTTTGCTTATTAAATGTTCTATTTTTCTATCAAAGAACATAGACAATGGGTTTTTCTTAAATCCAATCTTTAAATGAGCATCAGACAAAGCAGTTATTAGTCCTGAGGAGAAGAAACGATTAATATTTATTAGAATTTCGTAGTCTGACTTACGAATCCCTTTAATTATCTCTATTAGGTTTTTATATTTATTCTCTTTTTTATCCCATATCCAAACCTTTCCAACAAAAGGATGTTGTTCAAAAAGAGATTCATTGCCCTTTTTTACAAGTATATCTATTTTTTCTTTAGGATAGTTGTAGTGCAGTTCCTCCAACAAAGAAGTTGCAAGGACTACATCGCCAATGGAAGCTGTTTGAATTACAAGAAACTTTTTCATTGCACAAAGGTATGGAAAAACTTCAAATAAGATACATAAGAAAACAAAAAAAGACCAAGATTATTATTCTTGGTCTTTTGATATTAGAGGTTAAAATCTAATTATATAGTTAAATCTATTGACTAAATTTATTATTCAACAACTAAATTCCAATTATGTTTGTCTTCTACACTTCCTTGTTGGATTCCAGTTAGAGTTTCGTATAGTTTTGTACAAACAGGGCCTGCTTCATTACCATAGTCATAAACTTTTCCAGTTCCTCTATCAACAATTTGTCCAATTGGAGAAATAACTGCAGCTGTTCCACATGCAGCAACTTCTTCAAATGTTGAAAGCTCTTCAACATCAATAGGTCTTTGTTCTACTTTCATTCCCAAATCTTCTGCCAATTGACGTAAAGACATATTGGTAATGGAAGGAAGAATTGAAGAAGATTGTGGAGTGCAATATGTATTATTCTTTATTCCAAAGAAGTTTGCAGCTCCTGCTTCATCAATATATTTTTTGTGAATTGCGTCTAAATAAATACAATTTGAGAATCCTTCATCATGAGCTCTTTGTCCTGATTTTAAAGAAGCAGCATAGTTACCACCAACTTTAAATGTACCAGTTCCAAGTGGAGCTGCACGATCAAAATCTTCTACAATTTGGAATTTAACTGGCTTAAATCCTGCCTTAAAGTAAGGTCCAACTGGTCCAACAAATACCATAAATAAGTATTCATCTGCTGGCTTAACACCAACTTCAGCTCCTGTTCCAATTAATAATGGACGAAGGTATAAAGATGCTCCTGAACCTGCTGGTGGAACAAATCTTTCATTTCTTTTAACAACTTCAACACATGCTTTCACAAATAAATCTTCTGGAACTGGTGCCATCATAATTCCTTCTGCAGTACGAAACATACGCTTAGCATTTTCGTAAGGACGGAATAAACGGATTTTACCATCAACTCCTCTAAAAGCTTTCATTCCTTCAAAACCAGCTTGTCCATAATGAAGACAAGTTGCAGCCATATGCATTGTTATTTCTTCTGATTGAGTAAATTCTAATTCACCCCATTTACCATTACGGTAATAGCAACGTACATTCCAATCTGTTTTGTAATAGCCAAAAGGTAGGCCTGACCAATTTATATCATTCATTGTTTAAAATATTTTTGATTGTAAAAATAGTTTTCAGTTGCAAACTTACATATTTTAATTGACCTGCTAAAATAAAACGACTTGTTCTTTCCATTTCATCAATTCAACCATCTATATTACATAAGTTTAAAAAAAAGAGCCTCTATAATCAGAAGCTCTAATTTTTCTTAATAATAATTTTTACTGTTATTTGAAAGGTATAATAACTGGCAAATAAAAATTGCCTAAATTAACATTTCTACCACCAACAACATTGATTGTAGTATCTTTAATAATCATATCGTTATTTAAATCTTGTACTTTCAATGTATAGGTTCCGCTAAATAATCCATGAATTCTAAAATAGTTATTGATTAATGGATCAGATAAAGTTGATATTGTATCTGTTCCCACAGTTACAAAAACTTTAAAAGGAACATCGCTTGGAATAATATTACCATCAATATAGGATGTGTTTTGAACCATATAAGATCTAATTACTGGTTTTAATGAATAATCTCCATTTCCTTGTTCTACAATTGAACGATTTGCATCAAAATCAATCATGATTGAATATTCACTATCAACATTTGCATTTTGATGGACATTAACTTTTAATCCAGAAGAATTTGCACTTGGAGTTGCTAAAGGATGAATCACACCATCATCTGTTTTGATTGAATTATCCTGTCCAAGAACTAAACGAATTTGATTAATCCTTGTTCCTTCTTCCAAATAAACATGTGCTAAAAGAGTATCCAAACCATTTGTAAGGTCTAAAAGATTATAAATTGCAGGTTGAATTGCGAGCTGAGCCCAACCTTCATTTGTAGAATAATGAACTTCCTTAAGGTCAATATTAACTTCTTGGAAGTTTTCATAAGAAGGAGCATCTGTTAATAGGAAGTTAACTCTTACTTCCTCTTTGTCTTTACTGCATGAAACTATTGTAACAGCAATAAGTAGAGCTAAAAATACTTTCAATGTTTTCATGTTTTTCATTTTTAAATTTATTTATAGTATGAAAACGATTCTATATTGAAAGTTATTTAAAAATTAGTGGGTATTAAGATTTTTTAATAATTATAAACTTCTTTTGGATACTCTATTTCATTAAGAAAAAGAGCTTTAGCTGCAACAGAAACTCCTGCCGAAGCTCTATCTTTTTCTTCAATGATTTTGCAAAACTCTTCAACATTTATCTTTTCCAACCCAACCTCTATCATTGTACCAACAATTGACCTTACCATATTTCTTAAAAATCTATTGGCATTAATTGTAAAGACCAATAAATCGTCCTCTTTTTCCCAAGAAGCAAAATTAATAGTACAATTATTATTATTTACTTGTGTATGTAGTTTTGAAAAGCTTGTAAAATCGTTATAAGCAAGAAGTTTCTTACAAGCCAAATTCATTTTCTCAATATTTAAAGGACGTGGAAGATAGTAGGTAAAATCATTATTAAAAGGTTGTTTTTGGGTTGCAATATAATATTTGTAAGTTCTACTTATTGCATCAAATCGTGCATGAGCGTCATCTTTGACTTTCTTTATTGAAATTATCCTTATGTCATAAGAAAAGAAAGCATTCAATCTATATGTTAGCTTTTCCAATTCTTCATTTGTCATTTCCTTAAAGTCAAAATGAGCATAATAACTCAAGGCATGAACTCCAGTGTCAGTTCTTCCACAACCTGTAATATTTATTTTTTCTTTTAAGATATAGAACAATGCCTTTTCAATAGTTTCTTGAACAGAAGGCTCATTGGGTTGAATCTGCCAACCACAAAAGTTTGTCCCATTATATGATAAATGAATAAAATATCGCATTAATTTTTCTAATCTTTATTTTGCAAAGATATAGGAATTATATCAGCTAAAATAAAAAAAGCACTTACATTTCTATAAGTGCTTTTCTATATTTTACTTTTTGAAGGTATTATTTTATAAATCCACTTCTTCTAAGTAAAGCTTCATTTGAAGGTTCGTGTCCACGGAAAGCTTTATAAAGTTCCATAGGGTGTTTCTTTCCTCCTTGTGAAAGAATGTTTTTACGGAAAGAGTTTGATACTTCTTTATTAAAGATTCCTTTTTCTTTAAATACTGAATAAGCATCAGCATCTAAAACTTCAGCCCATTTGTAGCTATAATATCCTGCTGCATAACCACCAGAAAATATATGTCCAAATTGAGTACTCATAATTGAACCTGGAACAATTGGTAATAGTTCTGCTTTTTGTGAACTTTTTCTTTCAATTGCTTCAACATCTCCACTAATTGGAGCAGAGATATTATTCCATCCCATATCTACCAATCCTAAGAAAAGTTGTCTAACGCTCACATATCCTGCAAGGAATTGCTCACTTGCTTTAATCTTGTTAATAAGCTCTTGAGGAATTTTCTCTCCTGTTTGGTAGTGTGAAGCAAACAAATCTAAGAATTCTTTTTCTGTTGCCCAATTTTCCATAATTTGAGATGGAAGTTCAACAAAATCTCTATATACTGATGTTCCAGAAATGCTTTCATAATTACATTCTGATAATACTCCATGAAGACAATGTCCAAATTCATGTAAGAATGTTGAATATTCATCAAAAGTTAGAAGAGATGGTGTTTTTGCAGTTGGTTTTGTAAAATTACATACCATTTGAATTAGAGGACGAACATCATTTCCATCAATAACTTTTTGTTCTCTAAATGAAGTCATCCATGCTCCTGAACGTTTTGATTCTCTTGGGAAGAAGTCCATATAAATTAATGCCATAAATTTATTTCTCTCCTTATCCCAAACCTCATAAGTTACAACATCAGGATGATATTTTGCAATTTCTTTGTTTTCTTTAAACTCTAATCCATAAAGCTTATCTGCCAACATAAAGATTCCATCTCTAACCTTTTCTAATTGGAAATAAGGTTTAGTCATTTCAGGATTAATAGAATATTTTTCATTCTTAAGTTTTTCTTGCCAGTATGACCAATCCCAACGTTGCAATTCTCCTTGAAAACCTTTTGATTGAGCATAATCAGTAACCATTTTAAGATCTTTTTGAGCATAAGGCATTGATTCTTCTAATAAGTTGTCAATAAAAGACATTACCTTTGCTGGTTTTTCTGCCATTCTATCAGTAAGAGCATATTCCGCATAAGAAGAAAAGCCTAAGATTTGAGCCATACGCAAACGTAAGTTAGCAATCTTTAAAACATTTTCCTTATTGTCATTTTCATTCCCATTATTAGCAACACGATTTGAAGCAGTCCAAATTTCTTTTCTCAATTCTCTATTGTCTGCATAGGTAATAAAAGGAATATAGCTTGGGTAGTCTAATGTAAATACCCATCCTTTAACTTTTCTTTCCTTTGCTGTTTCTTTTGCTGCATCAATAGCATATTGAGGCAATCCAGTAAGGTCTTTCTTATTTTTAATTACTAAAGAATAAGCGTTTTGGTCAGCAAGATTATTTCTTTGATATTTCAAACTTGTTAGGGAAAGTTCTTCAGAAATCTTACGAAACTCTTCTTTATCTTTACCTTTTAATAAAGCACCATTCTTGATAAAACCTCTGTATGATTTGTCAAGAAGCATTCTTTGTTCCAATGTTAAAGGAATATCATCCCTTTGGTCATAAACAGCTTTTACTCTTGCAAATAGTTCTGGGTTCATATTAATATCATTGCTATAACGAGTCAGCATTGGAGAAATATCCTCTGCTATCTTTTGTAACTCTGAGCTTGTATTTGCTTCATTGATATTAAAGAAAACTCCCAAAGTTCTGTTAAGTAAACTTCCTGCATGTTCCAACGCAATAACAGTATTTTCGAAACTTGGTTTTTCTTTGTTTTTAATAATTGCATCAACCTCTTTCTTTGCAATATCCAAAGCATATTCAATTGCTGGCTTGTAATGCTCAGTTTTAATTTTTTCGAAAGGAGGAGTTTGATAAGGAGTGTTCCACTCCATAACCAAAGGATTTTTCTCAATTGTCTGAGCTTCTGCCTTAGGTTTTTGTTGAGATACTAACACTGTTGAAGTAATAGTCATAATCAATGTAAATAAAATTGTTTTTCTCATTTTCCAAATATATTTAGTTATTTATTTCAAAACGAATTGCAAAAATACATTAATTCTTCTAATTTAGAAATTAGCAAGAGCATTTTAATGTGGTTTTAGCTATGGATTTTCTTTAAATAAATAAGAAGGAATAACAGAAAAAGAATTCATTTACACAATTATTTATCTCTTGTTTATAATTCATTATCTTTGATTTAGGATTTATTCTGTATTAAATCTAAAAAATTATCTTAAATTTGCAACCTATTTAATATTAAAATTAATTTGATATATGAAAAAAGCGTATGTATTCCCTGGTCAAGGTGCTCAGTTCGTTGGCATGGGAAAAGATCTTTATGATAATCTGCCTTTGGCAAAAGAAATGTTTGAAAAGGCTAATGAAATATTAGGCTTCCGCATTACCGATCTTATGTTTTCAGGAACAGTTGAAGATTTAAAGCAAACAAAAGTTACTCAACCAGCTATATTTCTGCATTCTGTTATTCTTGCTCATGCTTTGGGAAATGATTTTAAACCAGATATGGTTGCTGGACAT
>DHDW01000030.1:22711-22948 GCA_002399565.1 Bacteroidales bacterium UBA4866
AGTTGGCAAAGCCGTTCCTTCAACTATGGCTGCTGTTTTAGGCTTGGATGATAAGGTTGTTGAAGATATATGTGCCTCAATAGAAGATGAAGTTGTTGTTGCAGCAAATTACAATTGTCCTGGACAATTAGTTATTTCTGGTTCTGTTGCAGGAATTGAAAAAGCTTGTGTTTTAATGAAGGAAGCTGGAGCTAAACGTGCCTTACCATTAACTGTTGGTGGTGCTTTCCACTCTCC
>DHDW01000030.1:23033-26405 GCA_002399565.1 Bacteroidales bacterium UBA4866
GTTGGTGGTGCTTTCCACTCTCCTTTAATGTTGCCTGCTCAAGAAGAATTGGCTAAGGCTATTGAAAATACTAATTTCAATACTCCTATTTGTCCTGTTTACCAAAATGTAAACGCAAAGTCAATGACTGAGGCAAAAGAAATTAAAGAAAACTTAATTAAACAATTAACTGCTCCTGTTCGTTGGACTCAAATCTCTTTAGCAATGGTTGAAGACGGAGCTACAACATTTATTGAAGTTGGCCCTGGAACAGTTCTTCAAGGATTGATAAAGAAAGTAAAAGCTGACGGAGAATTTATTTCTGCTTCAATTTAATTAAGAATAAACATGGATTTTCAATCTCTTATTCTTCAACGCCAAAGCGATAGGAAATACAGTTCAACTCCTGTTGAAAAGGAGAAAATTATGCAATGCATTGAAGCGGCAAGACTTTCTCCCTCTGCATGCAATAGTCAACCATGGACATTCATTGTTGTGGAAGATGATGAGCTAAGACTAAAAGTTGAAAATGCTGCTTCGGAACTTGGAATGAATAATTTTGCAGTTCAAGCACCAGTTATTATTGCCATTGTTTTGGAAAAACCTAATCTTACTTCAAAGATTGGTTCTGTTGTTAAAGATAAAGAATATCCTTTAATTGATATTGGAATTGCTGCCAATCAGTTTTGTCTTCAAGCATCCGTTTTGGGCTTGGGAACATGTATGATTGGATGGTTTGATGAAAAGAAGGTAAAAGATTTGCTTAATGTTCCTCGCTCAAAAAGAATTCCTCTTCTAATTACTCTTGGATATTCTCTTTCAAAACAACGGGAAAAGATAAGAAAGCCCATAGATAAAATGTATAAACAAAATAAATATTAATATAAAAATGATAACAAACAATTTCGCAAAAAGGCATAATGGACCTCAAGCTCACGATATTCAAAAGATGCTTAACGTTATTGGGGTTAGCTCTATTGATGAACTAATTGACAAAACAATTCCATCTGCAATTCGATTAAAACAACCTCTAAACCTTCCTCAAGGAATGAATGAGTATGAGTACATAACTCATATGAAAGAATTAGCGTCAAAGAATAAAATCTTTAAGTCCTATATTGGAATGGGCTATTACAATACAATTACTCCAGGAGTATTACAAAGAAACATTTTGGAAAACCCAGGTTGGTATACAGCTTACACTCCTTATCAGGCAGAAATTTCTCAAGGAAGACTTGAAGTTTTATTCACTTTCCAAACAACAATTTGTTCTCTAACAGCTATGCCAATTGCAAATGCTTCAATGCTTGATGAGGCAACAGCTGCAGCTGAAGCAATGCTAATGTTCTATGGTTCTCGTTCAAGAGAACAACAAAAAAATAATGTTATTAAATTCTTCGTTGATTCATCTCTTTTCCCTCAAAACTTAGAAGTTATCAAAACAAGAGCTCTTCCTAAGGGAATTGAACTTGTTGTTGGCAACCCAAAGGAAATAGAATTAGATAATACTTTCTTTGGAGCAATACTTCAATATCCAAATCTTTTTGGAGAAGTAAACGATTATTCAACTTTTACTGCTAAAGCAAAAGAAAAGAATATTTTTGTTGCTTTTGTTGCTGATATTCTTTCTTTGGCATTATTAACTCCTCCAGGAGAATTGGGAGCTGATGTTGTTTGCGGAAACACTCAACGATTTGGAGTTCCAATGGGATATGGTGGACCTCATGCTGGTTATTTTGCTTGTACAGATACTTTCAAGAGAAATATGCCAGGAAGAATTGTTGGATTAACTGTTGATGCTCAAGGAAACAAAGCATTCCGTTTGGCTCTTCAAACAAGAGAACAACACATAAAGAGAGAAAAAGCAACATCTAACATCTGTACTGCATCTGCTCTTGTTGCAATTGTTGCAGCACAATATGCAGCCTATCACGGACAAGAAGGAATTAAAGAAATTGCTAAAGATATTCATTGTCTTGCAGGTCTTCTTTCTAAGGAAGCTTCTGCTTATGGTTTCAAACAATTAAATAAGGTATTCTTCGATACTTTACATTTCGAAACTCCAGTTTCTTCTGAAATTGTTTGCAAAAAGGCAATTGAAAAACAAATGAACTTCAATATACTTGATGAAAATCACCTTACAATAAGTATTGATGAAACAACATCAATTGAAGATATTAATTCAATTCTTGAAGTTTTTGCGTCTTCTGTTAATAAAGAACATAAAGATGTTTCTTGCAATGGAGAATGCTCAAAAGGAATTATTCCAGAAAGCTTATTGCGTAAGAGTGAATTCTTAAAAGAAGAAGTCTTCAATAAGTATCATAGCGAAACAGATATGATGCGCTACTTGAAGAAACTTGAAATTAAAGACCTTTCTCTAAACAGAGCAATGATTCCACTAGGAAGTTGTACAATGAAACTTAATGCTGCTGCCGAAGTTATTCCTTTCACTTGGGTAGAGTTTGGAAGCATTCATCCTTTTGCTCCTAAAAATCAAACTCAAGGTTATTTGGAGATGATTGATAATATGGATATGATTCTTTCCGAAATTACTGGTTTTGCAAAAGTAAGTCTTCAACCAAATTCTGGTGCTGCTGGTGAGTATGCTGGATTAATGACAATTAGAAACTACCAAAAAGCTAACGGACAAGAAAACCGTAAGGTTTGTTTAATCCCTGCTTCTGCTCATGGTACAAATCCTGCTTCTGCAGCTATGGCTGGATTGGATATTATTGTTATTAAATCAACCTCTGAAGGAGAAATTGACATTGAAGATTTAAGAGAAAAGGCAGTTGCCAACAAAGAAAATCTTTCTTGTTTGATGGTTACCTACCCTTCTACTCACGGAGTATTTGAAGAAGGTATTTTGGAAATCATAAAGATTATTCACGATAATGGAGGTTTGGTTTATATGGACGGAGCTAATATGAATGCTCAAGTTGGTTTAACTTCTCCTGGATTTATGGGAGCTGACGTTTGCCACTTAAACCTTCATAAGACTTTTGCTATTCCTCACGGTGGTGGTGGTCCTGGAGTTGGTCCAATTGGAGTTAACGAAAAGCTTGTGGATTATCTTCCTAATCATGTTTGTTTTGAAACAGGGGGAAAACATGGCTCTCAAGTTGCTGGTGCTCCTTATGGTTCTGCAATGGCTCTTACAATGACTTATGGATATCTTAAACTTTTAGGATTAGATGGTTTGACTGAGGCTACTCGTTATGCTATCCTTAACGCAAATTACATTAAGGCTCGTTTAAGCACAGATTACAAGATTCTTTATACTGGCAAAAATGGAATGGTTGCTCACGAAATGATTATGGATTGCAATCCTTTCAGCTTAACAAGTGGTGTTCAATGTGGAGATATTGCAAAACGTTTAATGGACTATGG
>DHDW01000030.1:26571-26789 GCA_002399565.1 Bacteroidales bacterium UBA4866
CCAACTGAGTCAGAACCTTTATCAGAAATTGACCGTTTGTGCGATGCTTTAATTCAAATTAGAAAAGAAATTAAGGATATTGAAGATGGAAAAGCAGATAAGGAAAACAACTTAATCAAGAATGCTCCTCACACAATGCAAGTTGTTTGTGCAGAAAGCTGGGATAGACCTTACTCAAGACAAGAAGCAGCTTTCCCATTAGAACATGACGATAAATA
>DHDW01000030.1:27122-27268 GCA_002399565.1 Bacteroidales bacterium UBA4866
AATCAAGCTTTTATCTAATTAAATAAGGATTGATGTAAGAATCATGGCATGATATTCTCGGATTCATGGCATGATTTAATTGAATTCATGGCATGAATTGACCCATTTCATGGCATGATTCCAAGCAATTCATGGCATGATTTCAA
>DHDW01000030.1:27397-36737 GCA_002399565.1 Bacteroidales bacterium UBA4866
TCATGCCATGAATTCGAGAACATCATGGCATGAATTGGAGATAAAAGTCAAGTTTAAATAGTTCTAAACTTAGTTTCTTTAGATTAAAAAGAAGTTTAGCAAGTTTTAATTAAGGCTTTCTTTATACAATCAAATATCTTTTCCTTTAAATTTGGATATATAAGTCTATTCCAACTCATTTTGAGACATTTTTTAATTATTTCTATTATTTTACTACCTTTGCAACTTGATTTTTCCTTTAAACATAATTTATAAATAAACATTCCTTCGCTTTTTTGTTGAAGAAATAAATAAGAAGAAAAAACAAAATAATTTATGACATACACAGATAAAGAAAAGAAATTTAAACGTTTTAACGTAACAACTGCTCTTCCTTATGCAAATGGAGGAGTTCATATTGGACATTTGGCTGGAGTTTATGTTCCTGCAGATATTTATGTACGTTATCTTCGTTTGATGCAGGAGGATGTAATTTTTATTGGAGGAAGTGATGAACATGGTGTGCCAATTACAATTAAGGCAAAGAAAGAAGGTGTTACGCCTCAAGATATTGTTGATAGATACCATAATATAATTAAGAAATCATTTGAAGAATTTGGAATTACCTACGATATCTATTCACGCACCTCATCACAAACTCATCACAAAACCTCATCTGAATTCTTTAATAAACTTTACAATGAAGGAAAGTTTATTGAAAAGACTTCAGAACAATATTATGATGAGGAAGCTAAAGCTTTTTTAGCAGATAGATACATAACAGGCACTTGTCCTCATTGTAGAAATGAGAAAGCTTATGGCGATCAGTGTGAAGCCTGCGGAACAAGTTTAAATGCAACCGATTTAATCAATCCTCAATCAACCCTAAGTGGAGCAAAGCCAGTTTTGAAAGAAACCAAACATTGGTTTTTACCACTTAATGACTATGAAGCTTTCCTTAGAGAATGGATATTGGAAAACCACAAAGAATGGAAGCCTAATGTTTATGGACAATGCAAAAGCTGGATAGAACAAGGACTTCAACCAAGAGCCGTTACAAGAGATCTGGACTGGGGAGTAAAAGTTCCAATTGAAGGAGCTGAAGGAAAGGTTTTATATGTTTGGTTTGATGCTCCAATAGGATATATTTCAAACACCATTGAACTACTTCCTAATGATTGGGGAAAATGGTGGAAAGACAAAGAAACTAAGCTTGTACATTTTATTGGAAAGGATAATATAGTTTTCCACTGCATTGTTTTCCCTTCAATGCTAAAAGCTGAAGGAAGTTACATATTGCCTGAAAATGTTCCTGCCAATGAATTCCTTAACCTTGAAGGAGATAAGATATCAACTTCAAGAAACTGGGCTGTTTGGTTAGATGAATACTTGATTGACTTCCCTAACAAACAAGATGTTTTACGTTATGTGCTTTGTGCAAATGCTCCTGAGTCAAAAGACAATGACTTTACATGGAAAGATTTTCAAACACGTAATAATAGTGAACTTGTAGCTATTTTGGGTAACTTCATTAACAGAACAATTGTACTTACTCATAAATATTTTGAAGGTAAAGTTCCAAAACTTAATGCTCTTAACGAATTAGACAAAGCCACCATAGAAGAAATTAAAACCTATCCTCAAAAGATTGGTACTTTACTGGAGACATACAAATTCCGTGAAGCATTATTTGAAATGATGAATCTGGCACGTTTGGGAAATAAGTATTTAACTGAAAACGAACCTTGGAAGACAGTTAAAACAGATATTGAAAGAACTGAAAACTCAATAAATATCAGTCTTCAGATATGTGCTAACCTGGCTGTATTAATGGAGCCATTCCTTCCTTTCACAGCAAAGAAACTCCAAAAGATGTTAAATTTAAATCCACTGAACTGGTTTGAAGTTGGAAACAGCGATTTGCTTAATGAAGGACATAAGATTGAAGAAGCAGAACTTTTGTTTGAAAGAATTGAAGACTCTGAAATAGAAAAACAGACAAATAAACTTCTTCAAACAAAGGAAAGCAACAAAGAAAACAACTATAAGGCAAGTGAGCAAAAAGAGAATATTCAATTTGATGATTTTGCTAAAATGGATATTCGCACTGGAACAATTCTTGAAGCAGAGAAAGTTCCAAAAACCAAGAAACTTTTGAAACTGAAAATAGACACAGGCATTGACCAGAGAACAATTGTCAGTGGAATTGCAGAATACTTTGAACCGGAAAAAATTATAGGAACACAGGTTTCTGTTTTGGTTAACCTTGCTCCAAAAGAACTTAAAGGCATTCAATCACAAGGAATGATTTTAATGGCAGAAGACAAAGACGGAAAATTAGTTTTTGTTTCCCCAAAAGAAAATGTAGTAAACGGAGCTGAAATTAAGTAAAAACTAATCTTATACATATGAAATAAAACAAGGGGCAAATTAATATTTGCCCCTTGTTTAGTTTTATTGAATCACCAACTTCTTTCTAACATTTACAATGTATAAACTTCAGTATAAGAATCAAATGGCCTTAATTCAAGACGTATTGTTTGACCTTGTTTCCCTCTCAAATGCCCATCCCACCATTTAGAACTAGATACCTTAAGTGAATGAGCTGTACCTAACTTAGATTCATATAATTGATACTCAAAAACACAATCAAAAGGAGAATAAGTATTTACATATCCCGACATTCTTCTTTTCGCACCTGCTGCTTTCCATCCGTGCGTAGTATTTACATATATTCTTGTCTCTGAATTGCCTCGAACATAAAACCAATATGCATTAAACATTTTATATACACCAATACACATAAAAGGATGATTAATCACTTGTCCATTATTTAAAAATAATTTTGGAATGCATATATCCATACCAGATAATGTAGATAAACACTCTCCTCCTCCTTCAATTTTTAAATTTGTCATAACATTTTGTTGATCAAGAATTCCTCTTTCTCCATTATGAAATTTATTTAATGTCACAACATCTCCATCTGTAATAGCAATATATCCATCTTTTGTTATTACAACAATTGTATCTCCAAATTTAACTTCTCCATATTTATTTAACAATGTAAGCTCTTCCCTTGTAAAAGGGTACTTATTAAAAGGATCCTTTTCTTCTTTTAATTCCTTGTCTGCAAGATAAATATTTTCTAGTTGAACATAGACTCTTCTTAAAGAAGTGAATCCTGAAAAATTATTTTCAAATCTTTCATAGATCTCCTGATTATTAAAACCATAATCCTCTTCAATTACATAAAAGGTATCGTTTTTAAAATCTTCTTCAAATCGAGAGTAGAATTCTGCATTGTGAGCATCATTATTTTGGCTCAACAACTCCATTGTAGTTACAAATTCATTACTATTCTCAAATTTAAGCATAGTAATATTTTCTCCTTTATCATTAATGTATGAATAAGTGTCTACATTAGATATTCCATACATTTTTGTAGTTTTTGCATTATCTATAATGCCACTTTCTTCTGAACATGAGTAAATAAATATACTCATAATTGTAATTGCTAATAAGCAAAGTTGATTAATTTTTTTCATATAATTTTATTTTTTTATTATTATAATCTCCTATCTTCGAGGAGAAATTTATTCCTGCTCTAATGGATCCATAGGTAAAATACATGTAATCTACATAACCTTCTATCTGACCATTATTTTTAGATTCAAATAACTCAAAAATATTATCTTTGTATTGATTAATATCAAAAAGAAAATCTTCTCTTGTGCTATAACTTTGGTTTATTGATAAGTCATGAGTTTTTATAGAGGCATAAAACCCATTATTAAGAGAAAAGTCTTGCAATCTCTTTTCCCATATTTCAAAATAAATCATTGCAGAATCAATATTATCAATATCTTTGTAACTAAACGATGCATCAAAGATTATACTGTCTTTCACCAAAAACATATATCCTCTTGTATCTAAAGCATTAGCAAAATCATAAGTATCATCAATATTAAGTTCTCCTGCAGGATAAAAAAAATAAGTATATCCTTTTGCCTTTATTTTAGGAATTACTATATTGATATTTTGTCCTACATAAGACTTAACTTCATATACTATATCTTGCTTTGATGGTACTGTCATATTATTATTGTCATCATCTTTACATGATACAAATACAAAGAATATAATCAATATAAATACTGATAAATTAAATGTTTTATTCATAAATTAATGTTTTAATAAAGTGCAAATATACAAACTTATTCATTTATAACAAAAATAAATTCATAATAAATGTTAAATCCAAAATAAATTGTTTACTTTTTTAAATTTCTTGTTGTTCTTATTAGTGTATTAGGAAAATAAAAAATTATCTTTTACAAAAGAATTATCCTAAAAACAAATTTTATTAATATTTTAAAAGCCGAAAGGAGGAATAAAAAATGGCAATAGGTTATGTTATTCAACTTAAAAAAATAGTTGTAGGTGCTTTCCCGGGCATGAAATTCATTGCTCGTATATTTAGAGAAAAAGCTTCTTCACAAAAAAAGGTGGCAAGAGACATTGCTGCTCGTTCTTCTATGAGCGTTGGAGATGTTTTGAATGTATTGCAAACTCTTCAAGAAGTGATTGCTGAATCTCTAAGTGAGGGCAAGCCTATTAAGCTTGATTTGCTTGGTACGTTTTATCCAACAATTAAGTCTAAGGCAGTTAACACTAAGGAAGAAGCAACTTCTGAGATTATTGAAAAGATTGGAATGCGTTTTTATCCAACATTAGACCTAAGAGATACTTTGAGTAAAGCTGGTGTTAAGTATATCGATACAAACATTAAGGGTGTTCAATATAAAGACTCTGTTGTGGAAGAGCCGTAAGGTTATTCCCATTAGTTAAATGAAGACAAAAGGAGTTCCTTTTA
The DNA here is from genome assembly GCA_002399565.1 of Bacteroidales bacterium UBA4866. Taxonomy (GTDB): domain Bacteria; phylum Bacteroidota; class Bacteroidia; order Bacteroidales; family P3; genus UBA10566. The sequence goes on from DHDW01000030.1 coordinate 32,253, forward strand.
AATGAAAATGCTATAAAGCATAAGCAAATCCCACTGGATTTGGATAAAAAATATGAGAGACTATAATTAAAATGGTCTCTCTTTTTTTATTTTTTGTTTAAATATTCTGATTATTGATATGAAAAGATGGCATCTTTTGTGCAAATAATAACATCTTTTGATGAAATAACAAGAACTTTGATAGTTAAAGACGCTGTTATTTTGTCAAATAATAAGAACTTTTGAGCAAATAACAGCGTCTTTTTAATGCCTTGATATAAGTATTGAGGAAAATAAAGTTAATTTAAAGTATCTAATGCTTTGAGGATTTTCTCTATTGAAAGGTTTATTTCTTCATAGGTTATTGTTAAAGGGGGTTTTATGCTTAGGCATCCTTCATTGAAAAGATGTGTTCCTGTTATTATTCCTTCTTCAAAACAACTTACCAAGGCTTTTTGCCAGTTTTCTTTATTTTTTAATTCTATACAGTTGAAAAGTCCTATCCCCCTAACCTCTTTAATTTGTGGGTGAATTAACTTTGTGCGATATATCTCTCCTTTTGCATCTGCCTCATCCATCAGGTTTTCTTCAATAATTGTATTTAGGGTTTCAAGGGCTGCAACACAACTTATTGGATGTCCACCAAAGGTTGTTGCATGTCCAATTAGTGGATGATGATTATTTAGCTTATTCATTATTTCATCTGATGACACAAAGGCTCCAATTGGCATTCCTCCTCCCATTCCTTTTGCAATACAAAGTATATCGGGAACAAAGTCATAGTTCATAAAACCAAATAGCTTTCCAGTACGTCCAAATCCTGTTTGTATTTCATCCATAATCAATAATGCTCCCACCTGCTGACATCTTGCTTTAAGTTTTTTGAGGAAGTTATTCTTTGGAAGTATTACTCCTGCTCCTGCTTGAATGGTTTCAGCAACAACACAACAAGTTTTATCTGTTATCTTTTGAAGATCTTCTTCATTGTTAAATTCTATCTGTCTGCAATCAGGAAGTAGTGGACGAAACTTTAGGGTATATCTTTCATCGCTCAAAAGGCTTACTGCTCCAATTGTTGAGCCATGATAGGAGTCTTTGAAAGATATTATTTCTGCTCTTTGATTATAAAGTCTGGCTGTTTTTATTGCTCCTTCAATTGCTTCAGAGCCTGAGTTTACATAAAATATCTGGTTAAAGTTTGAAGGCAAAACACTCATCAATCGCTTTGCATATTCGAGTTGTGGACATTGGACAAACTCTCCATAAACCATTATATGCATATATTTATCCAGTTGTTCTTTAACCTTTTCCACAACTCTTTTGTTTCTGTGTCCAATATTGCCAACACAAATGCCTGAAAGCATATCCATATATTTCTTTCCACTTGTATCCCAAACCCAAATGCCTTCTGCTTTTTCCACATCAATCATTATAGGGTCAATCTCTCCAACTTGAGCCACATATTGGCGAAATTCATTTAAAGAAGTTTTCATATTGATAAAATATTATTGGTGCAAAATTAGTTATTCTTTACTTAATGTTTACTTTTTTCACTTTTTAATTGTTATAAGATTTGTATTTTTGCTGCTCAATTTAATAATGGATATTTTTTGTATATGAAAAAACTTATTTTTAGTCTATTTATTTTTGGATGCCTTTTCTTTAGCTCTTCACTAAAGGCTCAATATTCAATTAATATTGATATTAAAGGGAATAATGACTCCATTTTGATTATGGGGCATTACTATTTGGATAACACTTATGCTATTGATACGGCAATAAACAAAAAAGGAAAGTTCAGTTTTGAAAAGAAAGACAAAACTCTTGACCCAGGCATTTACTTTTTCTCCAATACCAATGGAAAGTATATTGAGTTTATTATTGACAAAGAACAGAAATTTTCATTATTCACCATCGAAGAAGATTGGATGAAGAATATGAAGGTTAGCAAATCGAAGGATAATGAAATTTACTACGATTATATTCGCTCAACAACCAAATTGAGTGTTGAGGCTAATGAGTTGGGCAAGAAGAAAAAAGAATTGGGAGAAGAGAATTTCAATATACAAATTGCTCAAATTAATGAAAAGAACGATTCTATTAAGAGTGTTTTTATGAAAACATATCCTAATCACCTTCTTTCAAAAGTTCTGAAAGCAACTCAATATGTTGAAATTCCTAAATTTGATAATGTATATAAGAAAGATGGCTCTGTAGATTCTTCTGCAATGCAAAACCAGAAATACTATTATTATATTCATCATTATTTTGATAATATCGATTTTCAATGCGATGGACTATTAAGAACTCCTAAGGCTGTTTTTCATCAAACCTATAATTACTATTGGAATGAACTAATGAAATATCAAACAAAGGACAGTATTTTTAATTTGGCTGTTTATTGGATTGAAAAAGCAAGAGGAAGTAAGTTGATGTTTAAATATATGGTTCACGACATAACTGAAAGATATTTGAAAAGCCCTTATATGGGACACGATGAAATATATATTAATATGATTAATCGCTACTATGCCTCTGGAGATGCAACATGGATGCCACCTTCTGCAATAGATAAAGAAGTTGCTCGTGCAAGAAAATGGGAGAACTCAATGCTTTTGAAGACAGTTCCCGATTTGGCTTGTCCCGATACAAATGGCATTGTGCATAGTCTTTACGAACTTAAAGCAAAATACAAAATACTAATCTTCTGGTCTTACGATTGTGGACATTGTCAAACAGAAATTCCTAAGGTATTCACTTTCTACAAGAACTTTAAAGACATTTATAACCTCGAAGTTATGGCTGTTAACTCAGGAACAGACATTCAACAATGGAAAAACAAAGTAAAATCTCTTAATCTTCAGTGGTTAAACGTTAATGGATTGGTTGCAAATTACGACTGGCACGATTATTTTGATGTGGAATCAACTCCTTTAATTCTAATTTTGGATAAAGACAATAGGATAATTGGGAAGAAAGTTCCTGCAAGCAATATTGAAAACTACATAAAGCTATATGATGAAGGTAAAATTAAACTCTAAACCATTTATTGCCCTATTCTTTTTAGTAGCCCTTCCTTCTTTTCTGTTTTCTCAAAGAAGCTACGATATAACTTTTAAGATAGCAGAAATTTACACTGATACTATTGTAATTAAGTCCTATTATGGTAACAAAACCATAGTTATTGACTCCCTTAAACGAGAAAAAGACGGTTCATTCCGCCTTCAAAAAGATAATATACATGAAGGAATTGGGATGTTTTATGTTGGAAAGATGGAGATATTCTCCTTTGTTTTTGACAAGTCAAGCAAGTTTGAAATAAATTTGGATGACAACTGGAACTATTTGATTAAGGGCTGTCAAGAGAATGATCTTTATTTTGAATTTCAGAAAGCAAATAAGCAAATAAGGTTTTTGGAAAGCAAAACAAAGAGAGAGATAAAACAAAACCCCAATGCCAATAAGGATAGCTTAAATAATATCTACAACACAGAGGTTAATAAGTTTATGAGCTTTCAAAAAGAATTCTACAAAAGCTATCCAAACCATATAATGACAAAAATGGTTAAAGCTTTAGAAGACCCACAAATTCCAAAGGAATATTTGAATGGCAACCAAATTGACACCACTAAGAAATTAGAGTTTATAAATTATTTCAGAACTCATTACTGGGATAATTTCGATTTTTCAGACAACAGACTAATTGCAACTCCCTATTTCTTCACCAAACAAAAAACCTATATGAATGAACTAACAATGCAAACTTCTGACTCCATTGCTGTAGCCATTAAAGACTTTATTGAAAAAGCAAACCAGAAGAATGGAATGGAATATTCAAAATATATTCTTGACTACTATATTTTAATGAACAGGAAACTTCCTTTTGCTTACAATGAAGAAAGATTTGTGGAGATTGTTGATAGAGTTGTTTCTGGAGAAAGAACACCTTGGATTTCACCTTCAGAAATAGAGACAATGAAAGCAGAAGCCGATAAAATAAGACCACTACTTCCAGAAAAACAATTTATTAATATTTCGGAGAAAACTTTAAACGATAAGACTTATAACCTATACGATATTAAAACAAAATATACCGTAGTTTACTTTTGGAGTGCAGGCTGTGAGTCATGCAAAATCAACCTTGACCAATTAGAAACCTTCTATAAAAAATATAAAAAAGTCTATGATGTTGAAATATTCAGCATAGACCTTGACAACAATATGGAAGAAAGCATAGCATTTCAACAAAAACACCCATTTGACTGGATTGTACTAAAAAGCAACTCAACCATATTGAAAGAAAAGTACAATTTAGATATTGAAATGACACCAGATCTCTATTTATTAGACAAGGACAAAAAAATAATCAACCACACTCCGCTCTATAACCAAATAGAAGAAACAATTCGGAGCATTGAAGAAGAGGAATAATCAGGTAAAAAATAAGGACTTTAAGGACTCTAAAGACCTTAATGAAAAACATCAATCATAGTTAAAAATATGTCC
>DHDW01000030.1:36848-38569 GCA_002399565.1 Bacteroidales bacterium UBA4866
AAATATGTCCCTTATATTTTGAAATATGTCCTTTATATTTTTATTTATAAGGGACTTATTTTTGATTATCATTGAGTTTTTTTGAGAGTTTAGGTGTTTATTCGTTTAGGTGTTTAGTTATTTAAGGAGGTTAAAGACTTTAATGCCCTTAAGGTCTTTAATGTTCTTATTTCACTTTACTGAAATCAAGTAATAATTTATTAAAGTCAAGTAATAATTTTTTCTTTCTTCGTTTTAATATACTAAAACAAGGTTTTATTTTTCTCACTTTATTTTTTCTATTGATATAGAATTATTGTTGAATAAAATATTTTACTATCTTTGGACATTGAAAACAATTAAAAACATTAGTATTATGAAACAAATTAGATTAAAATGGTTATTGCTATCCTTTATATCAATTGCCTTTATTGGTTGCACAACATATTATTTTAAGGATGATTTGAATTCCATTCTTGGAGTAGAGAATGTTGAAATTGAAAGTAAGACAATTTATGATGAGTTTGGAGGATTGCATGGAGAAAAGATTGTGTTAGAAGAATATAAATTATCAGATAAAACTATTTCTGAATTCACAAACAATATTGCTTCTCAAAAAGAATTCAAATATAAAGACAAAGAAATAAAATGGCAGCAAGTTCCAATAGTAACAAATTACCAAACAGCTCTTTCAAGAATTATAGATTATAAAGCAACAGATTCAGAACTATACATAAAAATAGAACAAATTAAAGCATTAATTCAAATGCCTAATACCTATTATTCATTAGTTTTTGATGAGGAAGATGATGACTATGTTCAATTATTTGTAATGGATTTTAAAACAAAAACCCTCTTTACCATAGACCAACAAATGTAGATTAATGGTTAATTGTTGAGTCGTTTAGGTGTTGAGTTGTTGAGTTGTTTGTTGGTTTTGCGTCATTGCGAGCTGAAAGTGAAGCAATCTAGGAAAAATAATCATCACAAATTCTGGATTGCTTCGTGCTTCGCCCTCGAAATGACGCTTGACAATTACATCAAGAGAATCATTTAATCATACGAATCAAGGTTCAGACAAAAATCACAGTCCAGACAATATCAATATAAAACACTTATTAGAAAATAGATTCTATAAGTTTTTTAGATTTTTTATCCGGATATGAATAAATCTTTTAAATGTTTGTATCTTTGCTTTCTTATTATTGAAATTAAATATAAGATTGTATGTCATTAATTAAATCTATTTCAGGCTTTAGAGGAACAATTGGAGGAAAGGAAGGTACTGCTCTAACTCCTATTGATGTTGTTAAATTTACTTCTGCTTTTGCTCAGTTTATTAAAGAGAGCGCCAATAAAGACAAATTGAAAATTGTTATTGGTCGTGATGCAAGAATCTCAGGAGAAATGGTTTCCAATTTGGTTGTTGGTACTTTAATGGGAATGGGAGTTGATGTTGTGGATACAGGTCTTTCAACTACTCCAACTGTTGAAATGGCTGTTGTTGACCAAAAGGCTGACGGAGGAATTATTCTTACTGCAAGCCATAACCCTACTCATTGGAATGCGTTAAAACTTTTGAATGGTAAGGGAGAGTTTATTAATGCTAAGGAAGGAGAAAGAGTTTTGTTTTTGGCAGATAATCCTGATTTTAATTTTGCAGAAGTTATGCAATTAGGTTCTTGCTTAAAAGACGACACAACTATTGATATGCATATTGAAAAGGTAATTAATCTTCCTTT
>DHDW01000030.1:38697-54578 GCA_002399565.1 Bacteroidales bacterium UBA4866
AATTTCAGAGTTTGTTTCGATTCGGTTAATTCAACTGGTGGCATTGTTTTACCTAAGCTTTTAAAAGCTCTTGGAGTTAAAGATATTGTTGCTTTGAATGAAGAGCCTACAGGAAATTTTGCTCATAATCCAGAACCACTTCCTGAAAACATTACTGAAATATGCGATAGGGTTGTTGAAAGCAAATGTGATGTTGGTTTTATTGTTGACCCTGATGTTGACCGTTTGGCTATTGTCTGTGAAAATGGAAGACCTTTTGGCGAGGAATATTCTTTGGTTGCTATTTCCGATTATGTTCTTTCTCAAACTCCTGGAAACACTGTTTCAAACCTTTCTTCCACAAGAGCATTAAGAGATATTACTGAAAAATATAATCAACAATATTTTGCTTCTGCTGTTGGAGAGGTTAATGTTGTTGAGATGATGAAGCAAAAGAATGCTATTATTGGTGGAGAAGGTAATGGAGGTATTATATATCCAGAGATTCATTATGGTAGAGATGCTTTGGTTGGCATTGCTCTTTTCTTAACTCTTTTGGCTAAAAAGAATATTAAAACCTCAGCTCTTAGAGATACTTATCCTGATTATTCTATTTCTAAAAACAAAATGGAATTAACAGAGAATATTAATGTTGATAAGATTTTAGAAAAGATTGCAGAGAAATATTCTTCCTATGATGTAATAACTATTGATGGGGTTAAGATTAATTTTGACAAAGAATGGGTTCATTTACGCAAAAGCAACACCGAACCAATCATTAGAATTTATTCAGAAAGCGATAATATTACCAAAGCTGACCATTTGGCAAAGGTAATAATAGAAGATATTACAGAAATTATCCGTCAAGATATGTAAAAAAAGTTGGTTTCTTTTATAAAAAATTTTATTCCTACAATATAGCATTAATATGTAATAAAAATCCGTGTCTTCAATGATATCATATTAATTATTAAAGTAGTTATTATTATATTTGAATATGTTATGGAAAGTATTAAAAAGAACTTTGTAATTGAATGGAAAGGTCCATATTATGATATTCAAGAAATAAAAAATGAAGAATTTCAAAATTGTTTCTATTTACTTACTGGATTAAAAAAATACGATAGAGGTTTACCTGAAATACAATATTGTGGAATTTCATTTAGTAGAAGTATCTATCAGAGATTATTGGATAGAGGACATAAACAAAACGATATAAAATGGGAAAAACAAATTTGGATAGGTGGTTTATCTAATAAAAGATTAAATACAAAAAAAAACATAGAGCTTGTTGAACACTTAATTATTTATTATTGGCAACCTATATTAAATAATAAAAAAAAACATACACCTCCAAGTGAACCTATTTCAATAATTAATCGATGGAAAAATAAAAAAGGATTATTTTTTAAAAAAATCACTTACCCTGCACAACACATAGATGATGTCATATTATTTGATGGTAAATCATTTTGGTCTTCAAATAAACTAAAAAAGGAACGTGAGATAATATAAATCTTGCTTTAATAATTGTTATGTAATCAAGGATTTGAATTTAAAATTAAGCATTCTTATTTTAATCATAAATCAATATTTAGCCTTCATTAACCAATTCCTTAAACACTCTACCTCTTTCTTCAAAGTTGGTAAACATATCGTAGCTTGAAGCAGCTGGACTTAAAAGTACTTTCTTCCCTTTTTTAGTATTCTTTTTGCACCAGTTAACTATTTCTTTGTAGTTATCGGAAACAAGGAATTGAGATTTCTTTTTAGGGTTTTCGTTAATTAAGTCTTTTATTCTTCTTCCTGCCACTCCCACAAAGGCAATATTCTTTAAGTCTTTATAATCAATAAGAATATTTGCAAGTTCGCTATAATCAACTCCCCTGTCCTTTCCTCCAAGAATTAGTGTTTGAACTCCTTCCAATGAATTTAGGGCTGCAATTGTTGTTTGGGCAATTGTTGAAATTGAATCGTTATAATATTCGACTCCATCTTTCAAACAAACAAACTCCAACCTATGTTCCAATCCTTTAAACTCCAAAACTTCTTTTAATCCTTCTTCACTCTCCACTCCCAAAAACTTTGCAACCTCATAAGCAACCATAATATTAAACTTATTATGCTCTCCCTTCAAATACTTTGGTTCTTCAAAAGAATAATTCTTTGCATTTATTGGCAAAAGGGTTGATTTGGGTTTTATTTTTTTTATCCAAGAAGAGATTAACTTACTGTCCTCATTATAGATAAAAGCACTATCTTTTGAGTTTTGGTATTTAAGGATATTTAGTTTAGCCTTTTGGTATTCTTCATAAGTTAGGAAATGGTCAAGATGTTCTTCGTAAAGGTTCAAAAGAACAGAAACCTTTGGAGATTGATTAATATATTGAAGTTGATGAGCAGAAAGTTCCAATACTATTATTGTGTTGGGTGTTATCTTATCTATCAAATCAAACATAGGTTTTCCTATATTCCCAGCGAATAAAGTATCCTTATGATTGGCTTTAATCATATTGTAGATTAGGGTTGAAGTGGTACTCTTCCCTTTTGTTCCTGTTATCCCAACGCATTGATTAGCGTAGAGTGAAAGGAATATATTGGTTTGAGAGGTTATTTCAGAGTCTTTATAAGGATTTGTCATTGTGTGAATAGCAACACCAGGGGACTTAATAACCAAATCATAAACGGTTTTTGTTGTTAGTTCTTCTTTAGCCTCTTCTCCCAAGTGCATTTCAATATATCCTTTTTCTTGCTGCTCTTTCAAATACTCATTTTCTATTAATTTTGTGTTGGAGTCTTGAATTGCAAACTTCTTATTTGGGAATATACTCCTTAAAAGGTTATGTGTTGACATTCCTTCTCTTCCCATTCCAAAGATAATTAGCTTTCTAACGGTTAGCATTCTAACCATTTCAGCTTTCTTATACATGGCGTAAGGATTGGAAAAAATATTAGAAAATCTTTCTTCAAGGAAATGTTCATTTGAAATTTCATAAAGGAATTTCTCCTTATTCATATTCAAGTAGGTTTGAGCCATTGGCAAGCTTAACCAATATTTTACAAGGCTTAGTTCCTTACTTTCAGGGTAACGCTCTACTAAAAGAGCTAAAGCTAAATTAACTTCTTCAATTGTTCCCACACATTCAAAAGGCTTTACTTCTGCAATACCTGTTAGTTCATTAAAATATTTCTTAAGTGAAGATTTATCAAGAAGGTTTTCTCCAATATGAGTTGCCAATCTCTCTTGAACAATAAATGGTGAAAGTATGATGTAGGCAAATAAACATTTTGGACAATTGCAACACCATATATCTTTTTTACTTCCAGCATTGCAAGAACGAAATACTGAATGATGAGCGGAAAAGATTGAGAACAATTGAGCAATTTGCAACTCACTCAATGGGCGAAGAAATGAAAAATAATTACTATCCTTCAAAACAAACTCTTCAACATATTCTCTGAAATCTCTTTCAAATTCAATGCTCTTGGAATATTGATGATTTATTTCTTGTCCAATTACTGTTGATTCATTGGCAGAGTTTTCGTTGCTAAGTGCTATATGAGGGATATTAAAGAGATAAGAATCCAATAAAGTAACAAAGGCCAAAAGTGCTGAGAATGGAGTATGACCATTAAGAAATCCTTCTTTATTAAGTTTAATTAGGCGTTTGTCTAAATTCCTTTGAACATATATATAATTATCAGTTAATTGAGAACGTGACACTGTATGATTTTGAGCCTTTGTTGGATTAATGACTATTGGCATAACATCAAAGCCATTTCTTTTCAAAAGCTCCAAGCTCACAACAGAGTCCTTACCTCCTCCAACTGGCACTATTACTCTTTTCTCATTAATATTAGGAGCATAAACTCCTCTCTTATATTTATCTTCCCCAACAACAATTGTCATAAACTCATCAATGTTGGTTTCAATTGAATTTAAGTAAAAATACTCCCCAAGTCCATTAAAATAAAGTTTCTTCCAAAATTCAATTTGCTTTTCTGAGAAATAGGCTACATCAATAATAACTACTGGAGAGGCAAAGGCTTTCCAATAACTTATTAGTTCAACCATTCCAATATGAATAATCAGATTTGTGAAAGTTTTTGTATCTATAGTTCTTCCTAAATCCATCTTAGATAAATAGAAAACATAGGTGGGATAAAAAACATGTTCCCCACATTTAAATTCAAACCCAAGCACATAACCCTTAGCCTCTTCATTATATTCACACATATAGTTTGAAAAATAGAAAATAGGGTATTCTTCTCTCAGTTTATTAAATTTATCTTGATTATTCTCTTTTGGAGTCATGATGTTTTGCTTTAATTGAGAAACAAAAATACAAATAAATTACGAATTAATCTTTTTCATTAGCTTAATTATTATTCTATTTGGGGATGTTAGCAAATACACTACAAAAAACCTTGTTTAAAACAGATAAAACAAAGAGTTGTTCTCTCAAAACCTTATTTCCTTCTACTAAAACGAAGATTCAATGTGGTTATGGTGCACATTATAGCACTATTACGGTATATACCATAGGGTACTTAAGGTATATACCGTAGGAGTGCTTGGGTATATACCACAAATATTTTAATATAATTAAGGGATTTTTCCTTTTGAGGTAAGAAGTTTTGATGTCTTACTAATAAAAATATGTTGCGGACAGTTTATCTTTTGCAAATATACGAAATAAAATCAATATAATAATACATTATAGCATAGTTTTTGAGTTAATAATAAATTAATATCAAAATATCTTCATTTTCTATTATTATGGTTATCTTTGTAGCTTAAAAACTAAACTTATTATGGAAAACAACAATAAACAAGAATCAGTAATTAATAAATCCATACTCAAAGTTTTCGCAAGAAATCCCTTTGAATCTTTAAATTACAAGCAAGTTGCTTCTCGATTGGGCAATAATGATAGGGCGTCAATGCAAATGATTATGAATAAGATTTTGCTTTTGGCTGAAGAAGGAGTTTTGATTGAGGTAAGCAAAGGAAAGTATAAATTAGACGCAAGATATATAAGTGATGATATACTACCTTCTAACTATGTGGTTGGAACGGTTGATATGAAGCAAACTTCAAAGGCCTATGTTATCTTGGAAAATGGCTCGGAAGATATTTTCATTGCTCCCAATAATACTAATCATGCACTTAACAATGACAAGGTTAAAGTATATCTTTTCCCTCGTCGTAAAGGAAGAAAGCCCGAAGGACAGATTACTGAAATTATTGAAAGAAACCAAACTACTTTTGTAGGCTCTATTCAAAAGCATCCTAAATTTGCTTTCTTTATTCCAGACAGTCAATCAATGCCTGTTGATATATTCATCCCATTGGAGGATATTAATGGTGCAAATGAGAATGAAAAGGTTTTGGTTCAAATGACAGAATGGCCTCAAAGGGCAAACAATCCATTTGGGAAGGTTATAAAGATTTTGGGTGAGAAAGGAGAAAACAATACAGAGATGCTTTCTATCTTAGCTCAATTTGGATTTCCTTTAGTTTTCCCTGAAGCAGTTGAAAAAGAAGCAGAAGAAATACCAGAAACAATACCTCAAGAAGAAATAAAACGCAGAAAAGATTTCCGAAAAATACCAACAATAACCATTGATCCTTACGATGCTAAAGACTTTGATGATGCAATTTCATTTAGAGTCTTGCCAAATGGCAACTATGAAATAGGAGTACATATTGCTGACGTTTCTCACTATGTTAGACCCAATTCAGCCATTGATCAAGAAGCATATATTCGTGCTACATCGGTATATTTGGTGGATAGGACAATTCCAATGTTACCTGAAAAGCTAAGTAATAATCTTTGTTCATTGCGACCAAATGAAGACAGCTTAACTTTTTCTGCAGTATTTGAAATGAGCCATGAAGCAGAGATAATTAGCGAATGGTTTGGGAAAGGAGTAATTAACTCTTGCAGAAGATTTACCTATGAGGAAGTTCAAACCATTATTGAAGAAGGAAAGGGAGAAATGGAAGAATTCATTTTACCAGTTCATAATATTGCACACTTACTTAGAAAAAGAAGATTTAAAACAGGAGCGATTAACTTTGAATCACAAGAAGTGAAGTTTCGTTTGGATGAAAACTCAAAGCCAATTGGAGTTTATATTAAAGAAAGTAAGGAAGCAAACTGGTTAATTGAAGAATTTATGTTGCTTGCCAATAAAAGAGTTGCTGAAAAGATAGGCAAGGACAAAGGCAATAAGAAAGAAGCTAAAACATTTATTTATAGAGTTCACGACGAACCTAATCCTGATAAACTTTCTACATTTTCAGAGTTTGTGGGTAAGTTGGGATATGTTATAAACACCGATAGTAGAAGTTCATTAGTTAAGAGTTTTAACGATTTGTTTAGAGATATTGCTGGCAAGGGAGAAGAAACCATGATTTCTAACATTGCAATCAGAACAATGTCTAAAGCATATTATTCAACTACCAACATAGGGCACTATGGACTTTCATTCCCATATTATTCTCATTTCACTTCCCCAATTAGACGTTATCCCGACCTAATGTTACATCGTCTTTTGGAACGCTATCTTGAAGGAGGAACATCAGCAAGCAAAGAAGCTTTTGAAGAAAGATGTGAACATTGCTCTTTAATGGAAAAGAAAGCTGCAGAAGCTGAAAGAACATCAGTAAAATATAAACAAGCAGAATTTCTTTCTGATAAAATTGGAGAGGTGTTTAAAGGAGCAATATCAGGTATTAGCAAATGGGGAATTTATGTTTTGATTGATGAAAATAAATGTGAAGGATTAATCCCTATCCGTACTCTTACAGATGATTTCTACTATATTGATGAAGAAAACTATCAAGTTGTGGGAAGAAAACTCAATAAAACCTATCGTTTGGGAGACCCAATAAAGATTAAGGTTGAAAGTGTTGATTTGTTTAAAAAGCAAATGGACTTTTCTTTGGTTGACGATGGAGAGTTTCCAGCAGAGATGAGAGATTTCTCTCCAGAGAAAATAGATGAAAAACCTACAAGACAACAAAAATCAAGTCTAAAGACAAGCTCAAAAACAAGGGTAAAAAACACTAAAGCAAATAGTCATAAGCAAAATCGTAAAGGAAGAAAAAAAACTAATTAAAATATGAACATACTACTTTTAGGTTCAGGAGGAAGAGAAAATGCAATTGCTCTTAAAATTAAAGAAAGCCCACTATTAACAAATCTTTTTATTTCTCCAGGTAATCCTGGCACTTCTCTTTGTGGAGAAAATATTAATATAGGTTCCGACTTCAAAACAATTGGCGAGTTTGTTATTAAAAACAACGTTGAGATAGTTGTTGTAGGACCTGAGCAACCATTAGTTGATGGGATATGGGATTATTTTCATAATAACTCTGAATTAAAAGATATTTTAGTTGTTGGACCAAGCAAAGAAGGTGCTACTCTTGAAGGAAGTAAGGATTTTGCTAAGGCTTTTATGCAAAAAAATAATATCCCAACTGCAAGATATAAAACATTCTATAAAGACACTCTTCAAGAAGGAAAAGACTTCTTAAAAACATTAAACCCTCCCTATGTTTTAAAAGCAGATGGCTTAGCAGCTGGTAAAGGAGTTGTTATTCCTGAAACAATTGAAGAGGCAGAAAAGGAATTAACTCAAATGCTTGAAGAAGCTAAGTTTGGAGAAGCTTCAGCAAAGGTTGTTATTGAAGAGTTTTTAAAAGGGATTGAATGCAGTGTATTTGTTTTAAGTGATGGAGAAAACTATAAAATACTTCCTGTTGCAAAAGACTATAAAAGAATTGGAGAAGGCGACACTGGTTTAAACACTGGTGGAATGGGCTCTATTAGTCCTGTTCCTTTTGCTGACAATGATTTTATGCAAAAGGTTGAACAAAGAATAGTTATCCCAACAATTAAAGGCTTAAAGAAAGACAATATAGAATATCAAGGTTTTATTTTTATTGGTTTAATGAATGTTGAAGGCAACCCATACGTTATTGAATACAACGTAAGAATGGGTGACCCTGAAACAGAAAGTGTATTCCCAAGAATAAAATCAGATATAGTTGAAGCATTTAATAGCTTTAAAACAAAATCACTTGATAAGATAAACTTTGAAATTGATTCTCGCTATGCAACAACTGTTATGATGGTTGCAAAAGGTTATCCTGAAAGCTATGAAAAAGGCAAAGAAATTAAAGGAATAAATGAAACCCAAGATTGCATAGTATTTCATGCAGGAACGAAACAAGAAGGAGAAAAAATCCTAACAAATGGAGGAAGAGTTATTGCAGTAACATGTTATGGAGAAACAATGCAAGAAGCCTTAGAAAAATGCTATAAAAACGTAGATAAGATTAGTTGGGAAGGAAAGTATTTTAGAAGAGATATAGGGAAAGATTTATTATAGGTAAAAAGCAAAAGGAAATAGATTATTAATTAGAGATGAAACAATATTTAGACTTATTAAATAATGTCCTTGAGAGTGGGAATTTAAAGGGAGACAGAACAGGTACAGGCACAAAGAGTATTTTTGGTTATCAAATGAGGTTTAATCTTCAAGAAGGATTTCCTTTGGTTACTACAAAAAAGCTACATCTTCGTTCCATTATACATGAATTGCTATGGTTTTTGCAAGGGAACACAAATATAGATTATCTTCATCAAAACAAAGTTACTATTTGGGATGAATGGGCAAATGAGAATGGTGATTTAGGTCCTGTTTATGGAAAACAATGGCGTGCTTGGGAAACTAAAGAAGGAAAGGTTGTTGACCAGATAAGTGAATTAATTGAACAAATTAAAACAAATCCTAACTCAAGAAGACTTTTAGTAAATGCTTGGAATGTTGGAGAAATAAATAATATGGCTTTGCCTCCTTGTCATATCTTGTTTCAATTCTATGTTGCTAATGGAAAGCTTTCTTGTCAACTATATCAAAGAAGTGCAGATATTTTTTTAGGAGTTCCTTTCAATATTGCTTCTTATGCAATATTAACTCATATGATTGCTCAAGTATGCAATCTTGAAGTTGGAGATTTTGTTCATACTTTTGGAGATGCTCATCTTTATACTAATCATTTTGACCAAGCTCGTTTACAACTTTCTCGCTCTCCTTATCCCCTCCCTGAATTAAAACTAAATAAGGAAATAAAGAATATATTTGATTTCCGATTTGAAGATATTGAAATAATAAACTACCAATCACATCCAACAATTAAAGCTCCTATAGCGATATAAATACATTAATAGAAAAAATTATGCTAAATATTATTGTTGCAATAGCAGCGAACAATGCAATAGGTAAGGATAATAAACTACTTTGGCATTTGAGTGAGGATTTAAAGTACTTTAAGAAAACTACTCTTGGCTCACCTATCATAATGGGAAGAAAAACATGGGAAAGTCTTCCTTTCAAGCCACTTCCTAAAAGAGAAAATATTGTTATTTCTACAAACAAAGACTATAAACCTGAGGGAGCAACTCTTGTTCATTCCACTGAAGAAGCTGTAGAATATTGCAATAAACTTGAGAAATGCTTTATTATTGGTGGAGAAACAATCTATAAGGCTTTAATGCCATTTTGCGATAAATTATATATAACAAAGGTTTATAAAGATTTTGAAGCCGATACTTTTTTCCCCGAAATTGAAGAAGATAAGTGGGCTTTAGAATCTGAAAGTGAGATGCAAAAAGATGAACCAAGTGGCTTAGAATTTCAATTCTTAGTATATACAAGAAAATAATTAAGTTCAATTCAAGCAAATAGTAGTAGTTGCTGAACTATATTTATTATTTATTAGAGAATTGGGAATTTAATTTTTCTCAAATATCATATTTAAGCCGAAAAAGACATATTCTTTTATGATTGGGTAGCTTTTGGCAATTCTGGATTCTCTTTGAATAAGGTTGGAAGAGTTTGAAGAGTTGTAAAGAAACGGAGGGAATAGTCTTATATATTCTGTCTTATCATCCTTGGCACTAAAGCCTGATGCTTCAAAAAGTTTTTTCCAAGCCTTTTGTGAACGTATATTTTCATTTCCCATCTGCAAGCTCTTACCTAAAACCTCATCATAATAATCTATAACTCTTTTATTCCCTCTTTGAAGATATAACTTAAAGACTTGTGGTAGGCAATTTCCATTTTCTTCCACTAATATAATCTTACCTTTAGGTTTTAATATCCTATAGAAAAGCTCCAGACTATTCTTAAGCGGCTCCAAATGGTGCAATGTATCTTGGAGAATTATATAATCAAATGAATTATCCAAAAGCTGTAAATCGAACAAATCATCATATTTACATTCAAATAGTGAGGTATCTCCATACTCTTTCCAATACTTTCTCCTATTTTCTAATTCTTTATAGTAAAACTCTAAGGTAACTCCATAGGTTGAAACCCCTTGCATTGCTAAAAATATTGCTGTTGTTCCATAACCACAACCGCAGTCAAATATCTTATTATCTTTAGTCTTATCTATATTCTCATCAATAAAACGAAGTCTTTGCTGAAAGTATGCCTTACGAAAAGCTTGATGTTTAAGATTGCCTTCTGTTAGCTTATAGTATGGATATAGGTTTTTGTTATCTTCAAGTTCCTTAAAAAAAAGTTCAAAAAATCTATCTGTATTCATTAAGAGTATTTATTTATAGATACAAAAGTACAAAACTTTTCTTGATAAAGTTGATTATATGATTTGAATAATTTCCCCTTAATTACTATTCTTTTGAGGCTTTAAGTAATGAAGTTACGTCTTTTATTCTAAAGATTTTAAATACAAAGCTTAAAACAACCATTACAATTGAAGTAATGAATATATTATAAACCCATGATGTTGTTATTTCTTTAAGCAAGTAAGTAGAAAGTATTATTGAAAGGACAAAGAGAATTATTCTCAATACATATATTCCATCAAATTTTATTTCAAAAATCTTTATTGCAATAAAGGCTTGAAATAGAGCTATTGCAGTTTGTGCAATTAAAGAAGAGTAAGCTGCTCCTACTGCAAAAAACTTAGGGATTAAGATTAAGTTAACGCCTATATTCAATACCATTCCTATGGCTGCAACAATATTTAAGTATTTCAAAGAGCCATTGGAAGTTAGAAGAGTTCCAAAAATATAATTCATTGCAATTGGAATAAAACAAAAGCTAAGTATTCTAAAGACTTGCCAGCTCTCTCCAATATGTTTGTTATACATTAAATCCATTAGATTATAGCCATAGAATTGACTTAAAACAACAAAACAGACTGTAAGCATAAGAAGAAGATGGAATGAAATCTTAATTATTGGTTGAACATCTTGCTTTTCTTTAATAAGATTGGAAAAAAGAGGAAGTAGGATTATAGAAAACAAGTAAGCAATCATATTTGCAGCATCAACCAAACGATATGCAGAGGCATAAATTCCTGCTTGGTCAGCACCATTATCCAAAATCCTTTCAATCATAACACTATCGGCTCTATAGTAGAAAGCCATTAGCAATGTAAGTATGGCAAAGGGATAAGAGTCCTTAATTATTTTCATAATAAAAGGACGATTCCATTGAAGGTGAACAAATTTAGCCTTCCTTAAGCAAATTGCAAGAGCCACTAAAACAGTTATTAGATAAGCAAAGAGTTGAATAAAAATAAAATATTCTATCTTAAAGTTTGATTTCAACACACCTCCCCAAAGCAAAATGGAACAAAATACAATTACAATAAACTTATCCATAACCGAAAGAACACTATCAGTCTTAAAAAGCTGAAGCCCCGATATATTGGAACGAAGATAAGTTAAGAGAGATGCAAGAAATTGTGATACACAAAGAATTCCAAGTAGTTTTAAAGCATAAGCATCATAGCCCAAAAGTATTGCAACTAAAAAGACAACAATTGTAAAAACAAGTGCCATTGCAAACTTAATTGGAACAAGCTGAGAAATATATTTTGTAAGCAATTGAGGATGTTGTGCAATAAGTCGATTATTGTAGTTGGTTAATCCAAAATCTAAAATAATATTGAATATAAAAGTGAAGTTTAAAAGTGCAAAGTATAGCCCGTAGTCTTGAGCAGACACAGCATTTTGAACACCTCTATCAACTCCAAGTATCCAAAAGGATTTTATAAGGATATTTAGGGCTAAAAGAAAAAATAAATTTGTTACAAATCTTTTTCTCACTTTTTATTTGTACTTTTGCTTTGAATATTTTAATAACTCACAAAAAAGTTTTTTAGTATTGAAAATAGCAGTTAATACAAGATTATTATTACATAATAAGCTTGAAGGTATTGGTTATTTTACACTTAAAATATTAGAGAAAGTTGTAAAGAACCATCCTGAGGTTGAATTTGTTTTCTATTTTGATAGAAAATATGACAAGAGTTTTGTTTTTGCAGAAAACGTTACTCCTGTAGTTATTCCATGTCCAACACGCCATCCAATTCTTTGGTACGTTTACTTTGAATGGCTTTTACCTTATTATATGAAAAGAGATAAAGTGGATATGCTTTTCTCTCCAGATGGGTATATGCCAAGAAAACCAAAAGTGCCAACTTTAAACACTTTCCATGATATAAATTACGAATACAATCCTCAGTATATAAGTAATTTCTTTCACCGACATTACTATTTGAATTTCTTTCCTAATTTTGCAAAGAATTCAACACACTTAATTACTGTATCCAACTACTCCAAAAGAGACCTTATGGAGTTTTATGATGTGACAGAAAATAAGATTGATGTGGTTTATAATGCTGCAAATGAATTATACTATGTTGTTTCAGAAGAAGAAAGAGAGATAACCAAACAAAGACTAACTAATGGTAAAGACTTCTTCTATTTTGTTGGAGCAATACACAAAAGGAAGAACTTAATTAATCTGTTTAAGGCTTTTGATTTGTTTAAGCTTAAAACTGGAAGTGAAACAAAATTAGTTATTATTGGCTCAAGAAGAAGTTGGAAAGGTGAAATTGAAGATGCTTTCAATCAAATGATTTTCAGAAAATATGTAATCTTTACAGGTCGTTTGGAAGCTTCAGAAATTAATCTAATTGCCAATAGTGCTTTAGCCCTAACCTTTGTTTCGCAGTTTGAAGGTTTTGGAATACCTATTGTTGAAGCCTTTGCTGCTGGCTGTCCTGTTATAACATCTAACACAACTTCTATGCCTGAGGTTGGTGGAGATGCTGCTTTGTATTGTGATCCTTATCTTCCTCAAAGCATTGCCGATGCAATGGAAAAGATTTGGCTTTCTCCTGATTTAAGAGAAGAATTGATTGAAAAGGGATTTGAACAAAACAAGAAATTTAGCTGGGAAAAATCAGCAGAAAAGCTATGGAATTCAATAGAGAAGACAATAAACAGAGGATAGAAGAACTTTACAAACATTTTCTTCTTAACCCAAGCATTACAACTGACTCAAGAAACATTAAAAAAGGCGATATATTCTTTGCTCTTAAGGGAGAAAGCTTTAATGGAAATAAATATGCACCATCAGCTCTTGAAATGGGGGCTTCTTTGGCAGTTGTTGATGAAAAAGAATATGCCATTAACGATAAGTATTTCTTAGTTGAAGATGTACTTTACACTCTTCAACTTCTTTCAAATCATCATAGAAGACAGTTCCCTGACTTAAAACTTCTTGCCATAACAGGAACAAATGGTAAAACTACCACAAAGGAACTAACTCACGCAGTTATTTCTCAAAAATATAATACAATAGCAACTCAAGGCAATTTCAACAATCATATTGGTGTTCCCTTAACTCTTTTAAGAATAACTCCTCAAACAGAATTTGCAATAATTGAAATGGGAGCTAATCATCAGGGAGAAATTGATTTTCTTTGTAAGATTGCCGAACCAAAATATGGATTAATAACCAATATTGGCAAAGCTCACCTTGAAGGATTTGGAGGTTTTGAAGGAGTTATTAAAACAAAAACTGAACTTTTTCGCTATCTTGACAGGAAAAACCATTTTGCAATTATCAATATGGATGATGCTTCTCTTTCAAATTACGCAAAAGAACACAATCATAAGACTTTTAAATATTCTATATCCGATAAAATCATCTCCGAGAATGCAAAATTGGATTTTGAAGGACATATAATCAATTCAAAACTAATTGGCTCCTATAATTCACATAATATTTTGGCAGCAATGACCATTGGGAAGATTTTTGAAGTTGATTTAAACCTTTCCATAAGAGCAATTGAGGAATACACTCCTACCAATCATCGCTCTCAAATTCAAAAAACCAAAGACAATACCCTAATTTTGGATTGCTATAATGCCAATCCTTCAAGCCTTATGGTAGCCTTGCAAGATTTTGAAAACCTTAAAGCCGATAATAAATACGCTTTTATTGGGGCAATGAAAGAACTTGGAGAAGAATCAACAAAAGAACATAAAAACATTGTTGATATTCTTAGAAGCATAAATCTTAAAGGTGTAATTTTAATTGGAGAAGAGTTTGAAGAGTTTGAAAAGGACAAGAAAGATAATGAAATATATTTCAAAACCTCATCCTTGGCTAAAGATTACCTTTTAGATAATAAAATTAAAGGAGGAACAATTCTAATTAAAGGTTCACATTCTACCAAAATGGATGTACTTTCTGATGCTTTATAAGGTTATTGGGCTAATGTCAGGAACTTCATTGGATGGGCTTGATATTGCTTATTGTCTTTTTTCCTTTGAAAACAATAAATGGGAATATTCCATTGAGAAAGCAACAACTATTGAATACTCTTCTCAAATTAAGGATATGCTTCTTCAGGCAGAAAATACCTCATCTGAAGAATTTGCAAAGATTGATAAAGAATTTGGACATTTCTTAGGGAAGGAAACAAAGGGATTTATTGATAAACACAATTTAGAAGTTGATTTTATATCCTCTCATGGTCAAACAATATTCCACCAACCTCATATAAATCTAACAACTCAAATTGGAGATATTAACGCAATTTATTCTCACACAAATATAAAAACCATTGGTGATTTTAGACGTTTGGACTTGGCTCTTGGAGGTCAGGGAGCACCACTTGTTCCTATTGGAGATAGACATTTGTTCAGTGAATATTCTTTTTGCTTAAATCTTGGTGGCTTTTCCAATATCTCTTTTGAAGAAAATGGAAACAGGATTGCTTATGATATTTGTCCAGTAAATATTGTTCTTAATCATCTTGCTCAAAAAGAAGGTTTAGCTTATGATAAGGATGGAGAAATTGCAAAAAGTGGTATGATTGATAATTCTCTTCTTAATGAGTTAAATAATTTGGAGTTCTACAAAACTAAAAAACAAAAATCCTTAGGCAAGGAATGGGTTGTGGAAAAGATTTTTCCTTTGTTAAACAATTCTAATCTTTCAAACGCCGACTTGATGGCTACTTTTGTTGAACATACAGCAGAGCAATTGGCATTAAATATTAATGGAGATGTTTTAATTACTGGAGGAGGAGCTTTTAACAAGTATTTAATTGAGCGATTGAGGGAAAAACTCAACAAAAATTTCAGAATACATATCCCAGAGCCAATAATAATCAATTATAAAGAAGCCTTAATTTTTGCATTCTTGGGAGTATTGAGAGTTAGAGAAGAAATAAACACTCTTTCATCAGTAACTGGAGCAAAAAAGGACTCTTGTGGAGGACTAATAGCTGGTTTTTAATTCTTTTTAATCATATCTTTCTGTAAAATTTCTTTTAAATAAGGGATTATTCTCTTTACTTTTCAAAGTAAATTCAAATCTAAATTTATTTTTATTTGATATAAATGTATCAAACCCTTATGATAGTTTTGCATCCTGCCACCTTACACTATGTAACCTGCCACCTTACATAGTGTATCCTGCCACCTTGCACTATGTAACCTGCCACCTTGCAAAATTTTTACTTGATTTAAATAAGTTTTTTCTTGATTTAA
>DHDW01000030.1:54767-55300 GCA_002399565.1 Bacteroidales bacterium UBA4866
CTTGTTTTTCTGTAGATTATTACTTAATCCTTTACTTATATTTACTCATTAAACAATTAATTCAAGAAACAATTAAAAATTATTTTCCAAAAAAGATAAGAAATTAATAAATTATATTTACCTTTGCTGACACCATTCAAAGAGCCTTATAAGTTCTTTAAAAAGAGTAGATAGGTATAATTTTAAAACCTAATTATGAAAAAGGTTATTACTCTTTTTGTCTTTTTATTCTATTATTGTCTTATTGCTTTATCGCAAAATGTAACAATAAAAGGGAATATTATTGCTTCTTCCGATGGCTTGCCTGTTAAGGATGTTAATATAACTGTTAAGGGTAAAACTATTGGTACTTCTTCTGATGTGAAGGGAAACTTTATTCTTAAGAATGTATCTTTACCTTGTGATTTAAAAATCTCTCATATTACTTTTCTTCCTAAAGAAGTTTCGTTAAACAAGAAAGATATTTCTAAAAGTAATACTATTAATTTAAATATTTCTCTTGCTGACAAGACCACCCCTATTTCTGAAATCAT
>DHDW01000030.1:55356-56688 GCA_002399565.1 Bacteroidales bacterium UBA4866
ATATTTCTCTTGCTGACAAGACCTTTCCTCTTTCAGAAATTATAATTAGAGATAAACCTTATTACAGGTTAGAAAGATTGGTTTATGATTTTGAAATTGATGATAATTACGTATATACCATTACCAACAAAAACAATAAAAAGCATCTTTCTGTTTTCACCTTTGAAGACTACAGAAAAAGAACACAAGAAATCCCAAAGGAATGTAATGAGGTGAGTTTTGATTGTCATAATAAATTAAGAGTAAAGAAAGAAGGTAGAGAAGATTATTGGAGAATTACAAGTTCAGATACTTCTTTAAAATATACTCCTTATGATTCTGTTCTAAATGGTATTGGCTATGTTATTGCTAACCCAAAGAATTATGTTCAAAGAAATAGGTTTGTGAAGGAAGGCAATTTGGTAGTTAATTCTTTAGCAGGAATGGACGTAAGCTATATTACAACTTTTGATAAAGGAATATATGTTTATTGTTTTGATAAAGATTTATTTCAAAAAGCAGTTTACTTATACAGATTATATGAAAGCAAAGGAATGATTAAATATAAGATGGTTTATTTTGCTCTTATGGATATTGGAGAATACATAAACTTTAATGTACCTACTTATATATATAAAAAGTTTGGAAATACAACCATTGATAATAGTATTAGTTCACAAATTGAACAATTAAAAACATTAAAAGGAATTAGCAGTATATTCATTTTTAAAGCAAACTTACCTACGACCTTAGGTGAATTATATTACGGGAAAGAGAAAAAATGGATAGACCCTACTCCAAATTTAGATAATATTTTAGTTTATTATAAGCTAACTCGAGGAACTGTTCAGGTAAACTTTGTCGCAAATAAAAACTACCTGTATATCTTCAACTATGAAAAAGAATTTATCCATATTATTAATCAGGATAATATACTTGTAAAATCACTCCCAATGGATAGTGAATTTTTAAGCGATTATAAATTTATTGATGATATATTATTTAACAGAGAGTCGAATAGATGTTTTATTGTTTTAAAGAAGTTTGCTTCTCTTGAATTAAAAGAGCTGGACTTAAATACTGGTAAATATATTAATACAATAAACTTAGGTTTTTCAAATGTTGAAAAAATTAGAATGGTTGGTAATTACTTATATTATACTGTTCCTGTGGAGGGAGAATATACTTTGGAAACGCAGTTGTATAAACAAAAGATTAATGATGATTTAACTCAAAACTAAGATTATGAAAAGGTTTATTGTTCTTTTGGTTTCTTTATTTTGTTGTTACTTATTGTTTCCTCAAAATGTAACAATAAAAGGGCATATTTTTGCCTCCTCTGATGGGTTGCCT
>DHDW01000035.1:0-402 GCA_002399565.1 Bacteroidales bacterium UBA4866
CTTTGCTTTACAGCAACAACAGAGGGTGCTTTAAGCAAATGTATTTTAGACAATTAGAAAAGAGTTTAGGATTTATTAAATCATCATTCAAACTCAATTAAAGGATAAAAGTTTAGGGTTTTATAATTCCTAAACTTTTATTTTTTGCTCTCTTTGTAGAAGAAAAATTAATTTTCATGTAGTTTTTGGGGAATTTCCAATAGTTAATTTACATTAATTTACAGTTAATTATTCTTAAAACATTTCCAATTGTTGAACAACATTAAGGTTCTCTTTGGGTTGTTTTCCAAAAAAGATTTCCATATTGCCAAATTGCTTATCGGTTATACAAAGAATTCCTACACTGCCATAATGAGGCAATAGCCTTTTAACTCTTGCTATATGAACATCTGCATTTTCTTT
>DHDW01000035.1:482-853 GCA_002399565.1 Bacteroidales bacterium UBA4866
ATATGAACATCTGCATTTTCTTTGGATGGGCAATGACGCAAATAGATTGAAAACTGGAACATAGTAAAGCCATCTTTTAATAATTCTTTTCTAAAATTTGCATAATTCTTCCTATCTGCTTTTGTTTCAGTCGGCAAATCAAATAGTACTAAAACCCACATTATTTTATAAGCATTAAATCTTTGTTCCAAAAATTGGATATTTAATTTTTCTTCTTGTCGAATTATAACATTGAGCAAGCGATGAAGTTGTTTCTTGCATAGCAATTTGCAATGGGCTTGTTTTTTTATTTATCTCAACGTCAATAATAGGTAGTTTTAGAATTTCTTGTTTAATTTGAGTTGTTAAAGTTTCTTCTTGTGGATATTTTC
>DHDW01000035.1:1032-1262 GCA_002399565.1 Bacteroidales bacterium UBA4866
ATATCATCTGCCAAACAATAGGAATTATATCTATTTTTATGATGAATTCCAAGAGTTGGCAAAAGACCAGATGCAACCAAAGAACGAGCAGTTATGGCTCTAAGTATTGCATAAGCATAGTTGAAGAAATTATTTGGATATTCACCAAAACGTTCTCTTTTAAAATTATCATGACTTTCTAATAAGTTTTTCCAATAATAAGCTGCTGCTCTTGCTTCATGATTCTTACT
>DHDW01000035.1:1498-1982 GCA_002399565.1 Bacteroidales bacterium UBA4866
TTCTTTCTTAAACTCTCAGAAGCATTAATTTGAGTTTGAAATCTTTCACTCTGCAAAGTATTACTATCCAAGCATAATTGAAGTCCTATTGGATGATGAAATTGATTGCATGTTATAATTGCAACATTATTTTCAAGTAATTGAACTAACACCCTTTGAGTAATAGTAATTTGAGGATTATCCAATATAACTACACCAATATCTTCAATAGGCATTGTTTTCTTAGTATTGGTCGTATCTTCTGCTAATTGCACAACCAACTGACTATCTTTAACACTAAGATAAGCCCCAGAACCAAAGTATAGCGTGCGTTTAATCATAAGCTAAATTAATACTCTCCTACACCAACAATTTGTCCTATATGATTAACTCTTACTTTAACAACATGCTCAAATATTGGAAGACTCCTAATATTCTTATATGTTACATTCTTTAACTCTTTAGAATCTACTAATTGAGTCTCTAAATGATGTCTAAACATATA
>DHDW01000035.1:2061-2213 GCA_002399565.1 Bacteroidales bacterium UBA4866
TAATTCTTACTTGACATCTTTTGCACCCTAAACAAATTAGGACTAATCAATGAGTAATTGATTGGGTTTAGTAGGTCTATTTCTTTTGGATTAAAGCCTGTTTCTTCATTTGGAAATACAAAGTATTCATTTTGTTTCATTGTAAATAGGAA
>DHDW01000035.1:2298-3326 GCA_002399565.1 Bacteroidales bacterium UBA4866
TTTTGTTTCATTGTAAATAGGAACTGCCATCCTTTATCATGATTATAAGATTTATCAATAATTGGAATACCAGCGTTTGCTCTTGCAGTTGCTTCAAAGAAAGAGATTACATTTTCTCGTAAATTGCCTTTTTCATCTTTATAAATAGCAACATGGTGGTTATTACCTGTATTAACAAAATCTACTTTTTGAGTATTTCTGTCTTTATCTATGATTAATTCACCCTTATTATCTTTCTTACTTCTAAGTGGTATCGGATTTATTAGCTCCCTAATCTTTACACTTTTAATCTTAATACCTTTTTCTTCATTAAGCCAAATTGGGTCTTCCTCTAAATTTGAAAATGCTTTCTTAGGGTTATTATCATATTGCTTTAATCTTTCTTCAAGCTTTCTTCTTATCCCTACATCAATAACCTTATCTATCTTTAAGTCAGGTGATATTTCCTTACGAATTGTATATCCTGTTTCAAATTCAACTAACTTAACTTTTTCAGGCACTTTGAAGGTTTGTAAAGCATCAATAAACAAAGGATTCTTATCTAATGAATTCTTCCCTGTAAAGGCTTTCTTAGCATCTTTGTCATTTTCTCTTAATCGCCTTAATAAAGCTTCTCTATATGATTTTTTGGCAACCATATTTATTTTTTCTTCATTAAAACTTGAGCCTATCTTTTCTTCCTTAGTTACATATTGTTTTAATTCTCCATAAATTGTTTCAAGGTGCAATTGTCCTCTTGGTGTAAGTTGAATCTTTTTATTTGTTCCTCCCTTTTGCTTAGTTGTATTAATATTCCTTGTAACAACTTTGTTCTTAGCCTTAATTGATACTAAAATATCCTCAAGTTGTTGTTTAGCCTGCACCCTAAAATCGTTTAAAGGCATCGGAGGAATGAATTTTAAATTACCATGAGAATCTCTATATAATTCTTTTTGCTCTATTGCATAAGCATTACTTGATTTATCAGCTCTTGCATTTAGATTATTAAGATAATTGATATAGTTATGTTTTGTAAAGGCTATTGTTAG
>DHDW01000035.1:3407-4102 GCA_002399565.1 Bacteroidales bacterium UBA4866
TGTTTTGTAAAGGCTATTGTTAGGGCATCCATAGCATGGTGGCGATGGTCATTTCTCTTAGTCCAATCCTTTATCCTATATATTCTCTCTGAATCTTTATTTTCAACTATCTCTGTCATTCCCAACTTATCGTACTTATCCCAATTTAATTCCTTCATAATATCTACCAATTGCCAATCCTTTCTTAATCTATCAGTAATTTGTCCTGAGGTAGAAACAACTTCTTTAGATATTTCAAGAAGAATTTGGCGAGCTTTTTTAGCAATATATTGTGAATCTCTAAGGTCTCTATCAATAAAGTCAGAAGGTATTTCAGAAGCTTGCATCTTCAACTTTTTATACTTTGTTCCTGAAATAGCCTTTGATTTATAAAGTAAATCTATTCTATTTAAGTAATCTTTTAGTCCTTCTTCTGAATATTTATTCTTAACGTAGTCATAAGCTGTCATTTCGCTTTTTTCTATGTTTGCAGTTCTAAGCTCTAATGTTTTATTAGAAAAAGAATCATCAAATAGCTTAGCTTTAGGAATAATATGTTCTATGTCAAAATTCTTATCGAATATTTTTTCTCGAGGGATATAAGTATTAGAATATAGAGTCTTAAAACCATTTTCTTTTAACTCTAAATATAGTTTATACCTAATTAAATCATTCTTGCTAACACTTAAAAAACCAAATTCTTTTTTAATTATATC
>DHDW01000035.1:4211-5581 GCA_002399565.1 Bacteroidales bacterium UBA4866
CCAAATTCTTTTTTAATTATATCTCTATATTCCTCATGTTCTTTAGTACTTCTACTTATTGCTTCGGTCATATTTTTTCTTTCCTCAGCATTGTTTTTCAAATCCCTTGCTAACTCAATTCTTATTTCTGTTGGTTTACCATAAGTATCTATTACTTGATTAACCACATTTATCATTTGGTTTAGTATCTTTTCAACTACTGGGTTACGCAAACTGTTCTTAGGCAATAACTCAAGCTTATCTTTTAATTCTTTATTCTCTAAATCTTCCTTAGTCAAAGAGCTTTTTGAATGCCTATATCCTGCCAATAAGCAAGCAACATCGAAACCATTACCTTCTTTTAAATGAGGTAAGATTTTCTTAATTGCTTTTGAACTTAAACTACCATAATCATCTTGAAAACTAATATTAGCAATAACTTTACCATAATCCTTTTCAAAACCATATTCTTTGTAAAGAATATTTAATAGTTTATCTATACCTGTCTTTGAATTATCTCCCTCAAAAGAATAAAGCAAATGCCATAACTTCATTATAGATTGTTTTTCAAACTCATCTCCTTCTAAATCTGTATTAAAATTAAGAATATCTACCCTTATGCTTAAAGATGTGAATACAGTTTTTACAATATCTAATATTTGGTCAGTATTCATCTTTTTAAAATCATACTCACCATGACCACTCATTTCAACAATTTGAGCAAAAGCATTAAATAGGCCATTGAAAGTTCTATTGCCTTCAATTTCCTTATAGTTTAAATCTAACTTATTATGATTCTCAAATAATAGCTTAAGGACTTCAGATTTTGAAAGTTTATTTTTAAGGTTTAACTCCTTAAATAATATCTCTTTTTCTTCTTGCTCTAATCCTCTTCCATTTTTTTTATCATCTTTTACTATAAGATTATTAAGTATCTGCCATATCTTAAATTCTTGAAATAAAGGTGATGATTTAGGACACACCTTAGAGCCAATTGTGATATTCTTTTTTTTGCCCTCAACTTCTATTTCAATCTTTTCATTTTCAAATTCGCAATAGTTGATTAATCCTTTCTGACTCTTTAATCTTCTTTGATAGAATATTATTATATCTCTTATCTCTTTCTTAAGCTCATTTGTCAATTCTTTATGATATGTCTTTTGTGTTTCCCATATCTTTTCAAATTCATCTAAATAGTCTTGTCTATAAAATACCTTATTCTTTACACTAAAATGAGGATTATCATTGAATCCATTCATTAAGTATTGTCCTATTGTAAGCTTATTAAAATATAGTTCCTTGCTTCTATCACTAATTGCACCAAGATAACCACTTGTATTATTAATTATTCCATTTAAATCACTAATAACAAAAGCCAAAACATCCTTTTC
>DHDW01000035.1:5697-6061 GCA_002399565.1 Bacteroidales bacterium UBA4866
ACAAAAGCCAAAACATCCTTTTCAACTTTTTTGCTTAATGCTTCAACCCTCCATTGATAAGCTTCTACCTTTTTATCCTTTCCTTTATTTTCGGCTGTATAGATTCCATATTTAGCTAAAAATATCTTTGATGTGTTGGTTTTACTCTTGCCTATAATTTGATTTTTGAATTCATCGGTTAGTATCTCAGGATAGTATTGTTTTTGTGTTTCCCATATCCTTTGCAACTCTTGTTTAAGGTCAGATGTATAAAACTCAGGTTTGCTTTTCTTTCCTCTACTCAATACGCCAAGCATATACTCACCTGGTGTCATATCATTATTATATAATTCCTTTGCAATATCCATCCCATCTACCAACTCTC
>DHDW01000035.1:6162-6633 GCA_002399565.1 Bacteroidales bacterium UBA4866
ATCCATCCCATCTACCAACTCTCCCTCATCTTGACCTTTAAGTTTTCTTGAACTCTTATAGCCTCTCTTCTTATTAATCATTAACAACACTCTAGCCAACTCCTCTAAGCTAATCTTATCATTAGCTGCCTTAGCTCTAAGTTTATATGTTTCAAAAGTAGAGAAATTACTTGTTTCTGCAAGTATAGTATTATCGTTAATTATATTATTATCTTTAAGTATCTCTATTAGGTTTTCTCTCCTAAGCTTATATCTTTGTAGGTTTCTTCTTGCTGAACGCTTAGATGTTCTATCTGCATTAGTAGTAATGCTCTTACCTTGTTGAAAATTATTTTGTTCATCCACCGTTAAAGGACTAACCCTTACACCAAGCTTAATAATAGATGATGTTTCATTTCTATTTTCAGCTTCCTTAACTAAAGCCCAACCTATACTGTTAGTTCCTAAGTCTAATCCTAATATCTTTTTCAT
>DHDW01000035.1:6731-6902 GCA_002399565.1 Bacteroidales bacterium UBA4866
CTAATCCTAATATCTTTTTCATAATAATTATGTAATTATTCGTTAGTTATTTCAATGTTCAAAGGTATAAATATATTTTTATATCTTCAAATTTTTTCAAAATAATTTGCAAGTATAGTTTTTTTATCTATCTTTGCCGAACAAACTTAAAGCAATTCACAATAAGGATTA
>DHDW01000035.1:7249-7430 GCA_002399565.1 Bacteroidales bacterium UBA4866
GTGGAATATTGGAATATTTATTGAATATCAATGTTATACAAAAAAAAAATGGAATAATTTATCAGAAATAACAAAACAAGTCTTGTTTCTGTAAATTAAAACAGCGTTTCAGCAAAATAAAACAAGGAGATATTTTTACAAATCAAGGAGATATTTTTACAAAACCTTATTATAAATTTTT
>DHDW01000036.1:0-7676 GCA_002399565.1 Bacteroidales bacterium UBA4866
TGTATATTTGCATTTTACTATATCAGCATATGTAATATTGTATAGATGCTATTATATTATTATGTCAAATTAATTATTTTCAGTACTATAGAAGAAGTAAGAAAATATAATTTTATGAGAGCTTGGTTATGAAAGAAACTATTGTCGAAAAAGGGATAGAAATTAAGAATTACTTTAAGAAAAATCGTGCTATAAAGGATTTTCTGCTTTTTGCACTTGTTACAGTTCTTTTTCATTTTCTATATTGGAGAACCAATATGAATACTTGGATATTTGGTGCTTTTACACAAGAAGTTTATGATTTCTTTACCAAAATTGCATTTAATGGGGTTGTTTTTCTTTCAAGAATATTTTTGGATACAGATTTTGAAGCTGTGCAATCAAGTTTGAGATTTTATAATGATAGTGATAATTCTACAATTTGTACAATGATGGTTGTGAATAGTTGCTCTGGGATTAAGCAAATATTTCAATTACTTATGATTATTTTGATTCTTCCTAACAAATTATGGATAAGGATGATTTATTTTCTTTTTTCAAGTGTGGTTGTGATTATCTCAAATATTGTAAGAATTTTCGGTTTAACTGCTGTTCTTCTTTACTATCCTAACAGCTTTACGTCTATTCACGATTGGGTAGGAAGGCCTTTTTATTATTTAGTAATATTTTTTATTTGGTTCATTTGGATTGAGTTTTTTGCTTATCCAAAGAAAAAGGCTGAACCAATTTCTTAGTCAGCCTTTTTAAAATTTTACTTTAGTGGAATAATTTCTTAGTCAACTAATTCAAAGTCTTCTTTATAAGCTCCACATAAAGGGCATACCCAATCATCAGGAAGCTCGCTAAAAGGAGTGCCTGGTTTAATTCCACTGTCTGGATCGCCTACAGCTGGATCATAAATATATCCGCATGGTTGGCATTCAAATTTTCTGTTGTCCATAGTATTTTAAATTTATTTTGTTTGGCAAAGAAACAAACTTTTCTCGTATATTGCAAATAAAAAATAAAAAAAAGAGATTTTGTGCAATTTTTTTTTGAAATATTTGGTAGTGCAATTTTTTTTTGTATTTTTGCACTCCCAAAATAAGATAACGTCTCTTAAAAATGTTAATTTACTCTTGGTTCTTCATAGAGTATGTGGGTTGGACATTAAGAGAGTGAAAATCAGATTAAACCAAGTGGCTATGGTTGTTTTTGAACGTTGGTTTTGGAAAATTTGATTACAAAATTAATAAGAAAAATTAATATTTTTCTAATAGATTTTGTGTAATTAAAATAATAGTAATACCTTTGCAACCCAATTTTAGCAAGGAACATAAAAAAATTTGGAAATTAAGATATGCCAACAATTCAACAATTAGTTCGTAAAGGACGTCAAAATTTAGAATACAAGAGTAAGTCTCCTGCATTAGATTCTTCTCCTCAACGTAGAGGAGTATGTACAAGAGTTTACACAACAACTCCAAAGAAACCTAATTCAGCAATGAGAAAAGTTGCTAGGGTTCGTTTGACAAACCAAAAAGAAGTTAATGCTTACATACCAGGAGAAGGCCACAATCTTCAAGAGCACTCTATTGTAATGATTAGAGGAGGAAGAGTAAAAGATCTTCCAGGTGTTCGTTACCACATTATACGTGGAGCATTGGATACTGCTGGTGTTGATGGAAGAAAACAAAGACGTTCCAAGTATGGAACCAAACGTCCTAAAGCGGCAAAATAAAATAGTTAATAATACATATAATAATATAGCTTTACCATACTATGAGAAAAGCAAAACCAAGAAAAAGAATTATCCTTCCAGATCCAAAGTTTAATGAAGTTTTGGTGACAAAATTCGTAAATAACATAATGCTGAAAGGAAAGAAAACAACTGCTTATAACATTTTCTATAATGCTATAGATATAGTTAGTGAGCGTACAAAAGAAGATGGCTTGGAAATTTGGAAAAAGGCATTAGCTAATGTTACTCCGAATGTAGAGGTTCGTTCTCGCAGAATTGGAGGTGCAACATTCCAAATCCCTTCAGAAATTCGTCCAGATAGGAAACAATCAATGGGAATGAAGAGTTTGATTGGATACGCAAGAAAGAGAAATGAAAAATCAATGGCTCTTTGTTTGGCAAGTGAAATAGTTGCTGCTTCAAAAGAAGAAGGTGCAGCATTCAAAAGAAAAGAAGATATTCACAGAATGGCAGAAGCTAATAAAGCGTTCTCTCATTTTAGATTCTAACAAAAAAAAGAAGAAAGAAAAAATTAGATGGCAGACTTAAAATTTACAAGGAATATTGGTATTATGGCTCATATTGACGCCGGTAAGACTACAACTACTGAGCGTATCTTGTATTTTACAGGAAAGAACCATAAGATAGGGGAGACACATGAGGGATCTGCTACTATGGACTGGATGGCTCAAGAGCAAGAGAGAGGAATAACGATCACTTCAGCAGCAACAACAGTTTTCTGGAATTACAATAATAATCAGTATAAGATAAATATTATTGACACTCCAGGACACGTTGACTTTACTGTAGAGGTTGAGCGTTCATTACGTGTGTTGGATGGTGCTGTAGCTCTTTTCTGTGCCGTTGGTGGAGTTGAGCCACAAAGCGAAACCGTTTGGCGTCAAGCTGATAAATATGGAGTTCCTCGTATTGCGTTTATTAATAAGATGGACCGTGCAGGAGCTGATTTTTTTAATGTAGTTAATCAAATTAAAGAACGCTTAGGGGCAACACCTGTTCCTTTACAAATTCCAATTGGACAAGAAGATTTGTTTAAGGGAGTTATTGATTTAATATCAAACAAAGCATTAATGTATGATGAATCTTCAAATGGAACAAAGTTAAATGAGATTCCAATGCCTGAAGATTTAAAGGAAATTGCTGCTAAATACAGAAAATCACTTATTGAAGGAGTTGCTGAAGAAGATGAAACTCTTTTAATGAAGTATATGGAAGATGAAAATTCAATTACTCCAGAAGAAATGATTTATCATATTCGCAAGGCTACTTGCTCAATGAAAATCACACCTGTTCTTTGTGGAGCATCTTTCAAAAATAAAGGAATTCAAAACTTAATTGATGCAGTTGCTGAATTTTTACCAAGTCCAGTTGATGTTCCAGAAGTTATTGGAATTAATCCAAAAAATGATAATGAAGAAATAAGAAAGGTTGATCCTAAAGCTCCATTTTCGGCTTTAGCATTTAAAATTGCAACTGATCCTTATGTAGGAAGAATTTGTTTCTTCCGTGTTTATTCTGGTTCATTAGATGCAGGTTCTTATGTATATAACGCTTCAACCGATA
The DNA here is from genome assembly GCA_002399565.1 of Bacteroidales bacterium UBA4866. Lineage (GTDB taxonomy): Bacteria > Bacteroidota > Bacteroidia > Bacteroidales > P3 > UBA10566. The sequence goes on from DHDW01000036.1 coordinate 3,305, forward strand.
AGAAAGAACGTATATCTAGAATCATGCAAATGCATGCAAATAAGCAAAATCCATTAGATAGAATTGAAGCAGGAGATATTGGAGCTGCTGTTGGATTTAAGGATATAAAAACTGGGAACACTCTATGTGATGAAAATCATCCAATTATTTTGGAATCTATGACTTTCCCTGAACCAGTTATCAATATTGCTATTGAACCAAAACAACAAGCAGATGTTGATAAATTCAATAATGCTTTAACTAAGCTTACTGAAGAAGACCCAACTCTTAAAATTAATACAGATGAAGCATCTGGACAAACAATAATGAGAGGAATGGGAGAATTACATTTAGACATTATTATAGACCGTATGCGTCGTGAATTTAATGTTGAAGTTAATCAAGGAGCTCCGCAAGTTGCATATAAAGAAGCTCTTACTTCTCCAGCTGAACATAAGGAAGTTTATAAGAAACAAACTGGAGGTAGAGGTAAGTTTGCAGATATTCAATTCCGTATTGGACCTGCTGACGAAGGGTTTAAAGGTCTTCAATTTATCAATGAAGTTAAAGGAGGTAATATTCCAAAAGAATATATTCCAGCTGTACAGAAAGGTTTTCAACGTGCGATGCAAAATGGTGTTCTAGCCGGTTATGCATTGGATAAACTGAAAGTTACACTTCTTGATGGTTCATACCATCCTGTGGATTCTGACCAGTTATCATTTGAGATCTGCGCTGTTCAAGCTTTCAAGCATGCTTCTGAGAAGGCTGGTGCTGTTTTAATGGAGCCAATCATGAAAGTTGAAGTTGTAACACCAGAAGAAAGTATGGGTGATGTTATTTCTGATTTGAATAAACGTCGTGGTCAGGTTGAAGGGATGGAGTCTAACCGTTCAGGTGCTCGTGTTGTAAAAGCTAAAGCTCCACTTGCCGAGATGTTTGGTTATGTAACCTCGTTACGTACAATCACCTCAGGTAGAGCAACATCTACAATGACTTTCTCTCACTTTACTGAAGTATCTCCTTCGATAGCCAAGCAAGTTCTTACAGAGGTTGGTGGACGTGTAGAATTGATTAAATAATATATAAATATATGAGCCAAAAAATCAGAATTAAACTGAAATCTTACGATTACAGCTTGGTTGACAAATCAGCCGAAAAGATCGTAAAAACTGTAAAAGCGACAGGTGCAGTTGTTAGTGGTCCAATTCCATTACCCACTCATAAGCGTATTTTTACTGTGAACCGTTCCACTTTTGTGAATAAGAAATCTCGTGAACAATTTGAGTTGGCTTCTTTTAAGCGTCTGATTGATATTTACAGTTCAACNNAATATTCCAAAAGAATATATTCCTTCAATAGAAAAAGGATTTAAACAAGCAATGATAAATGGAGTTTTAGGAGGTTTTCCTGTTGAAAGTATGAAAGTTACTTTAATTGATGGTTCCTATCATGCTGTAGACTCTGATGCTTTATCATTTGAACTTTGTGCAAAAATTGCATTTAAGGAAGCTGCAAGAAAAGCAAGACCAATACTTTTAGAACCTATAATGTCATTAGAAGTTACAACTCCAGATGCTTATTTAGGTACTGTAACTGGGGATTTGAATAGAAGAAGAGCAATACTTGAAAGTATAAATGCAAAGATTGGAATTCAGGCAGTTAAAGCAAAGGTTCCACTTTCTCAAATGTTTGGATATGTAACCTCACTTAGAACAATTACTTCTGGTCGTGCAAATTCAACAATGGAATTTTCTCACTATGCTGAAGCTCCAAAAGATGTTGTAGAATCTGTGTTGAAGAAATAATTAAGATTGAAAATTAACTAATATAAAGAGACAAAATAACGTGAGTCAAAGAATTAGAATTAAATTAAAATCATACGATCATAACTTAGTAGATAAATCTGCAGAGAAAATCGTAAAAACTGTAAAATTAACTGGTGCAGTTGTTAATGGACCAATTCCACTTCCAACTAACAAGAAAATTTTTACAGTTAATCGTGCAACTTTTGTTAACAAGAAAGCAAGGGAGCAATTTGAATTGAGTTCTTACAAAAGATTGTTAGATATTTATAGCACATCAGCTAAAACTATCGATGCACTAATGAAATTGGAACTTCCAAGTGGTGTTGAAGTAGAGATAAAGGTTTAACAGAGTTGTCTTAATTCAGATAATAAAAAGTTAAACATCAGCCTATGCAAAGTGCATGCTGATTATTAAGTAAAAGTAAAAAGAAAGAAAATGTCAGGTTTAATTGGTAAAAAAATTGGAATGACCAGTATTTTTGATGCCTCCGGTAAACAACAACCGTGCACAGTTATAGAAGCTGGTCCTTGTGTGGTAACACAAGTTTTGACTCCTGAAAGAGATGGATATAGTGCCATTCAGTTGTCATTTGAAGAAATGAAAGAAAAAAGTTGTACAAAACCTATGAAAGGTCATTTCGCTAAATCAAGTACTACTCCAAAGAGATATGTTTTTGAATTCACTCGTTTTGAAGAAGGACATAGAAAAACTTTTGGGGAAATTGTTAATTGTACTGTATTTACCGAAGGTGAATATGTTGACGTAGTAGGTACATCTAAAGGTAAAGGTTTCCAAGGTGTTGTTAAACGTCATGGATTTGCTGGTGTTGGAGACAAGACTCACGGTCAGCACGACAGATTACGTGCTCCAGGTTCTGTAGGAGCATCTTCTTATCCTTCAAGAGTATTTAAAGGTCTAAGAATGGCGGGAAGAACAGGCGGGAAAAAAGTAAAGGTTCAAAACCTAGAAATCCTTAAAATTATTGAAGAAAAGAATTTAGTATTAGTTAAAGGATCTGTTCCAGGTCCAAAGGGTACAATTTTAAAACTTGAGAGATGGAGTTAAAAGTTTATAATATTAATGGAAATGACACAGGCAGAACAATTTCTGTTAGTGATTCATTGTTAGGAGTTGAGCCAAATGATCATGCAATTTGGTTAGACGTTAAACAATACTTAGCTAATCAACGCCAAGGTACTCACAAATCAAAAGAACGTTCAGAAGTTTCTGGTTCAACCAAAAAGCTAAAACGTCAAAAGGGAACAGGGGGGGCAAGAGCTGGTGATACTAATAGTCCTACAATCGTTGGAGGAGGTAGAGCTTTTGGGCCAAGACCAAGAGATTACTCTTTTAAATTAAATAAAAAAGTAAAAAGATTAGCTCGTATTTCAGCTCTAACATACAAAGCAAAAGAAGATAAATTGATTGTAGTTGAAGATTTTAGCTTTGAGGCTCCTAAGACAAAGAATATGATAAAGCTAATGAGTGCTTTAAACTTAGGAGAAAAAAAATCACTCTTTGTATTGAATAATCAAGATAATTTTGTAATTTTGTCGGCTCGTAATATTAATACTGTGAGCGTAACTGACGCAAAATCAGTAAATACATACGAATTGCTGCGTGCAAAAAATGTGATTTTTTCTGAAACAGCAATAAAAGAGTTAGAAAATTTAGTAATTAATTCTTAAAATAAGACTAATTAACATTAAAAGATAATGGAAATCATAGTAAAGCCTATTATTACAGAAAAAATGACTAAAACGACTGAGCGTTTTACAAATCGTTTTGGTTTCATTGTAAATAATAAAGCAAATAAAATTGAAATTAAAAAGGCGATAGAGACTTTATATAATGTCAAAGTTGATAGAGTTAATACTATTAATTATAAAGGGAAAAATAAATCACGTTACACAAAAGCTGGATTTATTCAAGGAAAAACATCTGCATTCAAAAAAGCAATAGTTATGTTAGCTGCAGGTGAAACAATAGATTTTTACAGCAATATTTAAGAAGAGAAATAAATGGCTTTAAAAAAATTAAAACCAACAACACCAGGACAACGTTTTAAAGTTGCAAGTACTTTTGAAGAAATTACTGCATCTGAACCTGAAAAAAGTTTAGTTTTTGGTGGAAAAAAGAGTGGAGGAAGAAACAATCAAGGTAAAATGACCATGCGTTATATTGGTGGTGGTCACAAGAAACTTTACCGTTTAATCGATTTTCGCAGAGAAAAAGATAATATTCCAGCTGTTGTTAAAACAATAGAATATGATCCAAATAGAACTGCTCGAATTGCATTAGTATCTTATGCTGATGGAGAAAAACGTTACATTGTTAGTCCACATGGATTAAAAGTTGGTCAGACAATTATGTCAGGTATTGGAGTTGCCCCAGAAATTGGTAACACACTGTTTTTAAGTGAAATTCCTTTCGGGACAATTATTCATAATATTGAATTGTGTCCAGGACAAGGAGCTAAAATGGCTCGTAGTGCAGGTTCTTATGCGCAATTAATGTCAAGAGACGGAAAATATGCAATTGTTAAAATGCCTTCAGGAGAAACAAGAATGATTCTTCAAGCATG
>DHDW01000036.1:7871-20661 GCA_002399565.1 Bacteroidales bacterium UBA4866
AGATCTCGTTGGTTAGGAAGAAGACCTAGAACAAGAGGTGTAGTTATGAATCCTGTAGATCACCCAATGGGAGGGGGAGAAGGTCGTGCAACTGGGGGACAACCTCGTTCTAGAAAAGGCATTCCTTCTAGAGGATACAAGACTAGAACGCCTAAGAAACATTCAAGTAAGTATATAATTGAAAGACGTAAGAAATAATTAAATCATAGATAGAAATGAGTCGTTCGTTAAAAAAAGGACCTTATATTCATTATAAGTTAGAAAAAAAAGTTTTAGCTGCACAAGAGCAAAATAAAAAGACAACAATCAAAACTTGGTCAAGAGCATCTATGATTTCACCAGATTTTGTTGGTCAAACAATTGCTGTTCATAATGGAAATAAATTTATTCCTGTATATGTTACTGAAAATATGGTAGGACATAAACTAGGTGAGTTTGCTCCAACAAGAATTTTCCGTGGACATGCTGGACAGAAAGATAAAGGTAAAAAATAATAAAAAGTTGCAGTAAAATGGGATCGAGAAAACATAATAGTGCTGAGGCACGTAAGGAAATGAAGAAAACTCTTTGTGTTGCAAAGTTAAATAATAATCCTACTTCTCCAAGAAAAACCAGATTAATGGCAGATGCTATTAGAGGGATGGAAGTTGATAAGGCATTAGGTATTTTACAATATAGTCAAAGAGAATCTGCACCAAAATTGCGTAAATTATTACTTTCAGCAATTGCAAATTGGCAACAGAAAAATGAAGGAAAAAGAATAGAGGAAAGCAACTTATATGTAAAACAAATTAACGTTGATGGAGGAAGACAATTAAAACGTCTTCGTACAGCTCCTCGTGGTTTGGGTTATAGAATTAAAAAGCGTTCAAATCATGTAACTCTTATTTTAGGTAGTAAGGTTGATGAAAAAAATGCTAAAATAGCTAAAGCTGAAAATTAATAATTTGAATAATAGTAAATGATATATTAGGATGGGACAAAAAGCAAATCCAATAGGTAATAGATTAGGAATCATCAGAGGATGGGATTCTAACTGGTATGGAGGAAAGAGATTCGAAGAAAAATTGGTTGAAGATGATAAAATAAGAAAATATCTTAATGCTCGTCTTGCTAAAGCAGGAATTTCTAAAATCTATATTGAAAGAACTTTAAAACTTGTTACAGTTACTATTAACACTGCAAGACCAGGATTAATCATAGGTAAAGCAGGTCAAGAGGTTGATAAGTTAAAAGAAGAGTTAAAAAAACTTACTAATAAAGATATTCAAATTAATATTTCTGAAGTAAAACGTCCTGAGTTAGATGCTGTTTTAGTTGCTGCAACTGTTGCTCGACAAATTGAAGGACGTATTTCTTATCGTAAAGCTATTAAAACTGCAATTACTTCCACTATGAGAGTTGGTGCAGATGGGATTAAGGTTTCTGTATCTGGACGTATTGGTGGAGCAGAAATGGCAAGAAGAGAGCATTATAAAGAAGGAAGAACACCATTGCATACTTTAAGAGCTGATATTGACTATGCTCAAGCTGAAGCTCACACAACTTATGGTCGCATAGGTGTTAAAGTATGGATTTGTAAAGGTCTAGTTTATGGAAAACGCGAGTTGGTTCCATCAACTGTTGGAGGAAATGTTAAGGAAGGGGGACGTCCAAGTTCTCAAAGATCTTCTCATCCAAATCAACGCCCACACAGAAAGAAATAATAGATTATTTAATAAGTCAAATATTGTACGATAATGTTACAACCTAAAAAGACAAAGTTTAGAAAACAACAAAAAGGGAGAATTAAGGGTATTGCTTTTCGTGGTCACGAATTGGCTTTTGGAAGTTTTGGTATAAAATCTTTAGAAACAGCTTTTATTACCGGCAGACAAATTGAAGCAGCTCGTCAAGCTGTAACTCGTTATATGAAACGTGAAGGACAAATATGGATTCGCATCTTCCCTGATAAACCAATTACTAAGAAACCTAATGAAGTTCGTATGGGTAAAGGTAAAGGAGCACCAGAATATTTTGTTGCTAGAATTATGCCAGGGACAATGCTGTTTGAAGCTGAAGGTGTTCCAATTGAAATAGCTAAGGAAGCTATGCGTTTAGCTGCTCAAAAATTGCCAGTTTCTACTAAATTCGTAGTTAGAAGAGATTACGTTGAAGAAATATAAATAGGACGAAGATGAAAAACAATGTAATAAAAGAACTCTCTACTTCAGAGTTACAAGAGAGATTAGCTGTTGATAAGATACAGTTAAACAAAATGAAAATTAATCATGCTGTCACTCCTTTGGAGAATCCAAATAAAATTAAAGAAGCAAGAAGGGATGTAGCACGAATAAAGACAGAGTTAAGAAAAAGAGAATTAGATTCTAAATCTGTTGATAATAAATAATACCTAAATTCAATTCAAAATGGAAAGAAATTTAAGAAAAGAAAGAGTAGGTCTTGTTATCAGTAATAAAATGGATAAAACTATTCGTGTGTTCGTTGAACGTAAAGTGAAGCATCCTAAATACGAAAAATTCGTAAAGAAAAGTTCCAAGTTTATGGCTCATGACGAGAAAAATGAGTGCAACATAGGAGATGTTGTAAGAATAATGGAAACAAGACCATTAAGTAAAAATAAATGTTGGAGATTAGTTGAAATTATAGAAAGAGCTAAATAAAATGATACAACAAGAATCAAGATTAATTGTTGCTGATAACAGTGGAGCAAAAAGTGTATTATGCATTAGAGTGCTTGGCGGAACAAAAAGAAGATATGCTTCTATTGGAGATAAAATAGTTGTTGCTGTTAAGGATGCTATTCCTTCTGGTAATGTAAAGAAAGGTATAGTTTCTAAAGCTGTTGTAGTTAGAACAAAAAAAGAGGTAAGACGTCAAGATGGTTCTTATATTCGTTTTGATGACAATGCATGTGTCCTGTTAACTGCAAATGATGAATTAAGAGGAACACGTATTTTTGGACCAGTTGCAAGAGAATTACGTGAGAAACAATTTATGAAAATCGTTTCATTAGCTCCTGAAGTGTTATAAAAGCAAAATATTTATAGATATGAAATTGCATATTAAAAAAGGTGATAATGTAAAGGTAATTGCAGGAGACTCTAAAGGTAGTACAGGAAGAGTTCTTGTAGTATATCCTGAAAAATGCCGAGCAATAGTTGAAGGAGTAAACAAGGTTAAGAAACATTCTAAACCAAGTTCAAAAAATACTCAAGGAGGAATTATTGAAAAAGAGGCATCAATCCACATTTCTAATTTAGCTGTTGTTGATTCTAAGGGAAATGCAACAAGAATTGGGAGAAAAATGGATGAAAAAGCTAATAAATTAGTTCGTTATTCAAAAAAATCAGGGGAGGTGATAAAATAATATGTCATATACACCAAGATTAAAGCAGAAATACACAGATGAAGTAGTTTCTGCACTTACTAAAGAGTTTGATTACAAAACTGTTATGCAAGTTCCGAAATTAATGAAAATTTCATTAAATCAGGGACTAGGAAAAACTGCAATAACAGATAAAAAAGTTATTGATCAAGGAATTGAAGAGATGACTAAAATAGCAGGTCAAAAAGCTGTCTCTACTAAATCCAAAAAAGATATTTCTAATTTTAAATTAAGAAAGGGAATGCCAATTGGAGTAAGAGTTACTCTAAGAGGTGATAAGATGTACGAATTTTTAGATAGATTAATTTCATCATCAATTCCACGTATTAGAGATTTTAGAGGTATCAGTGATAAAGGATTTGACGGAAGAGGTAACTACACATTTGGTATTACAGAACAAATTATTTTCCCAGAGATTGATATAGATAAGATTAATCATATTCAGGGAATGGATATTACATTTGTAACTTCAGCAAAAACCGACAAAGAAGCCTTATCTTTATTAAAAGCTTTTGGCTTCCCATTTAAAAACCAAAACAGTTAATTAAGAAAGATGGCAAAAGAATCAATCAAAGCAAGAGAGCGTAAAAGAGAAAAGATGGTTGCTAAATATGCTGCTAAAAGAGCAGCATTATTAGAAGCCGGAGATTATGAAGGACTGCAAAAATTACCAAAGAATGCTTCTCCAGTAAGACTTCATAATAGATGTAAATTAACTGGACGACCAAAAGGATATATGAGACAATTTGGAATTTCTCGCATAAATTTTAGAGAAATGGCTTTAGCAGGTTTAATTCCTGGAGTAAAGAAAGCAAGTTGGTAATAAATAAATCAAAGTATAATATAAATAATAATTATAGAGATGTTAACAGATCCAATTGCAGATTATTTGACTCGCATAAGAAATGCAGCCTTAGCAAAGCACAAAGTTGTTGAAATTCCTGCTTCTAAGATGAAAAAAGAGATTACTAAAATCCTTTTTGATAAAGGTTATATATTAAACTATAAATTTGAAGACGATATATTTCCAAAACAAATTAAAATAGCGTTGAAATATCATCCTACTACAAAGGAATCAGCAATGTCTAAACTAAAGAGAGTTAGTAGTCCAGGTTTAAGAAAATATGTTGGTGCAACAGAACTTCCACGTGTTTTAAATGGTTTAGGGATTGCAATTATTTCAACTTCTAAGGGTTTAATGACAGATAAAGAAGCTCGAGCTTTAAATATTGGTGGTGAAGTAATCTGTTATATTAGCTAATTAAAAATTTAAAGGAGAGATATAAATGTCAAGAATAGGTAAATTACCGATAAGCCTTCCAAAGGGAGTTGAAATAACAGTTAATGATAATAATATTATTACCGTAAAAGGATCCCTTGGGACATTAACTCAAAATGTAGATCCTTGTATCAAATTTAATATTGAAGATAATACTTTAATTTTAGAAAGAGAATCAGATCAAAAAAGACATAAAGCAATGCATGGTCTTTACAGATCTCTAATATTCAATATGGTTAAAGGAGTTTCTGAAGGATTTAAAGTCGTACAAGAAGTTATAGGTGTTGGATATAAAGCACAAGCTAATGGTCAAGTTTTAGAGTTAGCTTTAGGTTATTCGCATAATATATTTTTCGAATTACCTAAGGAAATAAAAGTGGAAACAGTAACCGAAAAGGGAAAAAATCCGTTAATTATAATGACCAGTTATGATAAACAACTTTTAGGTCAAGTTGCTGCAAAGATTCGTTCATTGCGTAAACCTGAACCATACAAAGGAAAAGGAATTCGCTTTCAAGGTGAAGTTGTTCGTAGAAAAGCTGGTAAGGCGGCTGCTAAGTAATTTCATAAATAATAAAATCCGAAAATAGGGATGGCAAATAATAAAGAAATAAGAAGAATCAAATTGAAAATGGGGATCCGTAAAAAAATTAGCGGAACACCAACAAGACCTCGTTTAACAGTTTTTAGAAGCAATAAAGAAATTTATGCTCAATTAATAGATGATATTAATGGTAAAACTTTAGCTTCTGCTTCATCAATTGAAAAAACTTTTGCAAAAGAAGGAACTAAGATTGATATTGCAAAATCTGTAGGTAAATTAATTGCTGAAAGAGCTATATCTGTGGGTATTGATTCTGTAGTATTTGATAGGAATGGTTATTTATACCATGGAAGAATAAAATCACTAGCTGACTCAGCTCGCCAAAACGGCTTAAAATTCTAATATAGTATGGCAGATTTAAATATAAAAAGAGTAAAATCAAGCGAAATTGAATTTAAAGATCGTCTTGTAAGTATTAATAGAGTTACAAAAGTAACCAAAGGAGGTAGAACATTTAGTTTTTCTGCAATTGTAGTTGTTGGAAATGAAAATGGTGTTGTTGGGTATGGATTAGGTAAAGCAAAAGAAGTTACTGCTGCTATTGCAAAAGGAGTTGATGATGCTAAGAAAAACCTAATAAAAGTACCTGTATTAAAAGGAACTCTTCCTCACGAACAAACTGGAAAATACAGTGGAGCACGTGTATTTATTAAACCTGCTGCACCTGGAACTGGAGTAATTGCTGGAGGAGCAATGCGTGCAGTTTTAGAAAGTGTTGGAGTTAAAGACGTGTTGGCAAAATCTAAAGGTTCTTCAAATCCACATAGTGTTGTAAAAGCAACGATAAATGCATTAATCCAATTAAAAGATCCTTATACAATTGCGAAATTGAGAGGAATTGAGATGGATAGAGTTTTTAACGGTTAAAAAAGTTGAAATAAAATGAAAGTAAGAGTTACTCAAATTAAAAGTGGAATAGGAAGAACACTTCGTCAAAAACAAACATTAGCTTCTTTAGGTTTGAAAAAAATTAATCAAGCTAAAGAACATGAATTAACTCCTCAAATACAAGGAATGATTGATAAGGTTAATCATTTAATTAAAGTAGAAGAAATTTAATATATAACAATTCTTTAAAAACGAATAAAATCATGGATTTAAGTAATCTTAAACCTGCACAAGGTTCTGTAAAAACCCGTAAAAGAATAGGTAGAGGTCAAGGCTCAGGTAGAGGCGGTACATCAACTCGTGGACATAAAGGAGCAAAATCAAGATCTGGCTACTCTCGTAAAATTGGTTTTGAGGGAGGACAGATGCCATTATACAGACGTTTACCAAAATTTGGCTTTAAAAATATAAACAGAATTGAATTCTTAGCTATAAATTTAGATACATTAAATACTTTAGCTGAAGAAAAACAATTATCTGAAATTACTATTGATACCTTAATAAACAATGGACTTGCTACTTTAAAAGATAAAGTGAAAGTTTTAGGTAGAGGAGAATTAAGCATTAAAGTAAATGTTTCAGCTAATGCATTCTCAATGTCTGCTAAAAAAGCTATTGAAGAAAAAGGAGGCATTGTAACAATAATCTAATAAATAATAATGAAAAGATTTATCAATACTTTAAAAAATATCTGGAATATAAAAGATCTTAGAACAAGAATTTTGTATACTTTAGGTTTAGTGCTAATTTATAGAATTGGATCTTTTGTTGTATTGCCAGGTATCAACCCAGCTGATTTATCTAACTTACAAGCTCAAACAAGAGATGGAGTTTTAGGACTATTAAATATGTTCTCTGGAGGTGCGTTTTCTAATGCTTCAATTTTTGCTTTAGGAATCATGCCATACATTACTGCATCAATTGTGGTACAATTGTTGACTATGGTTGTTCCTTATTTTTCTAAAATGCAAAAAGAGGGAGAAAGTGGAAGAAATAAGATAAATCAAATAACAAGGTGGTTAACAGTAATAGTGACTCTTTTCCAAGCGTTTGCATATCTTGCAAACTTAAGATACCAACTACAAGGTGCAACTATATATAGTATTACAGGCAGTGATAGTTTAAATTTTGTAAATTGGACTTTACCAATTGCAGTAATGCTAACTTGTGGTACATTATTTGTAATGTGGCTTGGTGAAAAAATTACCGATAAAGGAATTGGTAATGGTATATCATTATTAATTATGGTAGGTATTGTTGCGAGATTACCTTTTGCATTGTTTGCTGAATTTGCTTCAAGAATGGAAGAACAAGGAGGCGGATTAGTAATATTCTTTGTTGAGTTAGTTGTTCTTTTGATAGTAATTATGTTATGTATTCTTTTGGTTCAAGGAACAAGAAGAGTACCTGTTCAATATGCAAAACGAATTGTTGGAAATAAACAATATGGTGGAGCTAGACAATACATTCCTATCAAGGTAAATGCTGCGGGTGTAATGCCAATAATTTTTGCTCAAGCAATAATGTTTATTCCAGTAACTTTATTTGGATTTTCAGATTCAGAAAGTATGCAAGGCATTAAAGCTGCACTTTCTGACTTTAATGGTTTTTGGTATAATTTGATATTTGCTATCATTATAATTGCTTTTACCTATTTCTATACTGCAATTGCTATTAATCCTAAGCAAATGTCAGATGATATGAAGAAGAATGGAGGATTCATACCAGGAGTAAAACCAGGAAGAAGAACAGAAGAATTTTTTGATAATGTTTTATCTAAAATAACTTTACCAGGCTCAATTTTCCTTGCAATAGTTGCTATATTACCAGCATTTGTAAGTTTATTTGGAGTAAATTCTCAGTTCTCTCATTTTTATGGAGGAACATCTTTATTGATTTTAGTTGGAGTTGTTTTAGATACTCTACAACAAATAGAAAGTCATTTATTGATGAGGCATTATGATGGTTTAACAAAATCAGGAAGAATAAAAGGTAGATCTCAAATGTAGTTCATTGTTCTTTGAAAGTATATAATGATAAATTTAAGAACACAAAGTGAGATTGAATGTTTAAGAAGGAGCGCTCTATTGGTTGGAAGTACTTTAGCTGAAGTTGCTAAAAACATAAAACCTGGAGCAACAACAGCTCATCTTGACAAAATTGCGGAAGAATTTATTAGAGATAATAATGCAATTCCAGTTTTCAAAGGTTATTATGGATATCCAGCATCTTTATGTATATCAATCAATGAAGTTGTAGTACATGGAATACCAGGGAATAGAGAAATAAAGGAAGGAGATATTATATCTATTGATTGTGGAACAGAATTAAATGGTTGGGTTGGTGATTCTGCCTATACATTTGCTCTCAATGGAGTTAGTGAAGAAGCAAAAAAACTCATGAAAGTTACTAAAGAATCATTATTAATAGGAATTGAACAATGTGTTTTAGGTAATAGAATTGGAGATTTAAGTTTTGCAATTCAATCTTATTGTGAAAAACATGGATATGGAGTAGTAAGAGAATTATGTGGACATGGAGTTGGAAGAAAAATGCATGAAAAACCTGAAGTTCCTAATTATGGTAAAGCCGGAAGTGGAATAAAGTTTAAAGAAGGTATGATTATTGCAATTGAGCCAATGATTACGATGGGAGATAGAGCAGTTGTTTTTGAAAGAGATGGATGGACATGTAGAACAAAAGATTTTTCTTGTGCTGCACATTATGAACATGATGTTGCAATTACTAAAGAAGGTCCACAAATTTTATCTAGTTTCGAAGAAATTGAGAATACAATAAAACAAAATAATAACTTAGTATTAATTTAATATGGCAAAGCAAGCATCAATACAATTAGATGGTATTGTAATAGAATCTCTTGGAAATGCAATGTTTAAGGTAGAGCTGGAAAATGGACACGTTATCATTGCTCATATTTCTGGTAAGATGAGAATGCACTATATTAAAATTTTACCAGGTGATAAAGTACAAGTTGAAATGTCTCCTTATGATTTAACAAAAGGAAGAATATCATATAGACATAAATAATAAATATTAAAATACAAATAAACATTTTACCGACCATGAAAGTCAGAACATCAGTAAAGAAAAGATCACCGGAGTGTATTATTGTACGCAGAAAGGGAGTGGTTTATGTTATTAACAAAAAGAATCCTAAGTATAAACAAAGACAAGGATAATTAATAATTTAACAATATATAAATTTATGGCAAGAATTGCAGGTATCGACTTACCAAAAAATAAAAGAGGAGTTATAGGCTTAACATATATTTATGGAATAGGCAGAAGTACTTCTTCTCAAATTTTATCAAAAGCTGGAATTAGTGAAGACAAAAAGGTAAGTGAATGGACCGATGATGAACAGAACGCTATTCGTAATATCATTAATGATGAGATTAAAGTAGAAGGAGCATTGCGTTCGGAAGTTCAAATGAACATTAAACGTTTGATGGATATTGGATGCTATCGTGGTATTCGTCATCGTATTGGTTTACCTCTTCGTGGACAGAGTACAAAAAATAATGCTCGTACTCGTAAAGGAAGAAAGAAAACTGTTGCAAACAAAAAGAAAGCAACTAAATAAGAATTAATTACTCAACAGATGTGGATTATCTTTAATAAAATTTTGGAGCATCTGTATTTATAAAATAATAAAAAAGGAAATAAAAAGAACATTATGGCAAAAAGTTCTAAACCAACAAAAAAAAGAGTAGTAAAAGTTGAGCCACAAGGAAAAGCGTTCATTTTTGCATCGTTTAATAATTGTATAGTTTCTCTAACAAATAATGCAGGGCAAGTTATTTCATGGTCCTCTGCAGGTAAAATGGGTTTTAGAGGATCAAAGAAAAACACTCCATATGCATCACAAATGGCAGCTGAAGATTGTGCAAAAGCAGCATTTGATTATGGTTTAAGAAAGGTAAAAGTGTTTGTTAAAGGACCTGGTGCAGGACGTGAATCTGCTATTAGAGCTATTAACACATGTGGAATTGAAGTTTTGGAAATTACTGATGTAACTCCTGTTCCTCACAATGGATGTCGTCCTCCTAAAAGAAGACGTGTATAATAATTTTTATTTGATTTAAAGAAGAAATAGATATGGCAAGATATATAGGTCCAAAAACAAAGATAGCAAGAAAATTTAGAGAACCAATTTTTGGTTTTGATAAAACCCTTGATAAAAAGAATTATCGTCCAGGACAACATGGACAAAGCAAACGTAGAGCAAAACAATCAGAATACGGAATACAGTTAAATGAAAAACAAAAAGCTAAATATACTTATGGTATCTTAGAAAGACAATTCCGTAATATTTTCGATAAAGCATCTCGTAAGGGAGGAATTACAGGGGTTGTATTATTACAATTAATAGAATCTCGTTTAGACAATGTTGTTTATCGTTTTGGAATTGCTAAAACTAGAGATCAAGCACGTCAATTAGTTTCACATCGTCATATTTTAGTTAATGGAGAATTAGTTAATATTCCTTCATATATGCTAAAACCAGGTGATGTTGTTAGTGTTCGTGAACGTTCAAAATCACTTCAAATAGTTACAGATTCATTAGAAGGAACAGTTAATCGTTATTCATGGTTAGACTTTGATCGTTCTCAAATGAGTGGAAAATTTATGAATTATCCGGAACGTTCTGATATTCCTGAAAATATCAATGAACAATTAATTGTTGAATTATACTCTAAGTAATAGATCATTAAATATTATAGAAATGGCAATATTAGCTTTTCAGCAACCTGACAAGGTTATAATGTTAGAGTCAGATGATTTTCACGGAAAATTTGAATTTCGTCCACTTGAACCAGGCTATGGAATGACAATTGGAAACTCTTTGAGAAGAATTTTGTTATCCTCCTTAGAAGGTTTTGCAATTACTACCATTCGTATAGAAGGGGTTGAGCATGAATTTGCAACAATTCCAGGAGTAATTGAAGATATGACAGAGATTATCCTAAACCTTAAACAACTTCGCTTCAAACGTCAAATTGAAGAAGAAGAAAGTGAAGTAATTAATTTTACTATCACAGGCAAGAATGTGTTTAAGGCAGGTGATATTAATAAACATTTGAATAATTTTCAAGTAATCAACACTGATATTGAAATTTGTCAAATGGAACCAAATGTTGTTTTAAACATTACTTTAAAAATTGAAAAAGGAAGAGGTTATATTCCTTCTGAGGAAAATATCAATCCTAATGATATAATAAATACAATAGCAATAGATTCAATTCACACTCCAATAAAGAATGTAAAGTATGAAGTTGAGAACTTTCGTGTTGAACAAAAAACAGACTATGAAAAATTAGTTTTGGAAATAACAACAGATGGTTCAATAACTCCAAAGGATGCACTTACTGAAGCAGCGTCTATATTGATTCAACACTTTATGCTATTCTCTGATGAAAAAATATCACTTCAAGCTGAAGCTAAACCACTAACAGAAGAATTTGATGAAACAACACTTCACGTACGTCAAGTGTTAAAATCAAAATTAACAGATCTAGATTTATCAGTTAGAGCTCTAAATTGTTTAAAATCTGCAGAAGTAGAATCTTTAGGAGATTTAGTATCATTCAATAAAGCAGATTTATTAAAATTCCGTAATTTTGGAAGGAAATCACTTACAGAATTAGAAAACCTTGTAAAATCCAAAGGACTTGAATTTGGAATGAATATTGCGAAATATAAATTAGAAAAAGAATAAGAGAAATGAGACACGGTTGCAAAGTAAATAAATTATCAAGAACGCATGCACACAGAGTTGCTATGCTATCAAATATGGCTTCATCATTAATTTTACATAAAAGAATTGAAACCACATTAGCTAAAGCAAGAGCTTTAAGAGGATATGTTGAGCCTCTAATCACAAAATCTAAAACAGACTCAACTCACCAAAGACGTATAGTATTTAGTTATCTACAAAACAAAGAAGCTGTAACTGAACTTTTCAGAGAAGTATCTGGGAAAGTTGCAACAAGAAATGGAGGATATACAAGAATACTTAAAGTTGGACGCCGATTAGGAGATGGAGCTGAAATGGTTATGATGGAATTAGTAGACTATAATGAAAATCTATTAAAAGAAGCAAAAACAGAAAAAGCAAAAACAACTCGTAGAGGTAGAGCTAAAAAGTCTGAAACTGTTGAAACTGCAAATAAACAAGCAAAAGTTGAAGAACCTGCAATAGCACAAGTTGAAGAAGAAGTAAAGGTTGAAGAAACACCAGCTTCTGAAGAAAAAGCAGAATAATAATTACTTTTTAAGTATATATTGATAAAGACGTTGTTCAAAATAGTTGAGCAACGTCTTTTTTGTTATTTACTATATTAGAATTTAGTTCCACAGAATAAAGATTATTCTTAAATATAAAACTGCTAAATCAAACAAGAAATAATTCAAACCTTATTTCAGTATAATAAAACGAAGAAAGAAAAAAATAAAACTTCGTTTCAGTCAAATAAAACTTCGTTTCAGGAAATCAGCATAAGCATATAAATATCGGCTCACATTAATTTTTTGGGGACTAAGCGAAAAGCTTATAAAGTCTGAAAAGGAAAAATTGAGTATCAGTTACACCTCTTAGATTAGCTCTAAA